>CAKRLG010000003.1 GCA_934359255.1 uncultured Ruminococcus sp. | reverse complement strand
AACCTTTTCCTCTCCGAAAATGAACAAATCAGTTTTATCGACCGAGCAGAGAGCTTTACGCCCTCTGCTTTTTCTTTTGCCCAGGAAGAAATCGACCATTTCCTTTTGCTTGGCAGCAATACTGATGAAGCTCGAAAAGTCGTAGCACTGGAATATATGAAGCAGAAGCCGTTGGAAGAAATCGTTCAGACCTTAAAGCAGGTCTATCACGGCGGCTATGGTCTGAAAGAAGATAGCGGGAATATCTGTGCGTGGTATGCCGAGGACGGTATCCACCTTGCCAAAGGTTCCTCTGCCATTGACAGCCCCAGAGCGCAGATCGTTTCTTGGGAAACGGTTGCAGAGCGTATTGGAGAACTGCTTGAAAATGGTCGGTTCGCAACCAATGTGGAACTGGTAGAAGCTCCCGGATATGAGCGTCAGAAGCTGGCTGAATCCCTGTGGCATCTTTATCACGATTTGAGTGAAGAAGCCCGTACCGGTAGCTATCTGGCAATTCTCCATCAGGAACCGTTTCGTGGGTTTCCTGATGAAACCGCAGACTTGGGTGAAAAGTTGGATGACCCTCGTTTCCATGCAACCTTGGTGCAGCAGTATTCGGAATTTAGAAAAGCCCTTGCGGAAAATCCAGATCTGCTTCGCTTTCACTATCACAAGCTGAATCTCATTCAGAAACAGCTGTATGAGCTGAATCTGCCTTTGCGTGAGTATCAGACCGATATGATGCAGATGCCCCTTGTCCGCCAGTTCATTACGGATGATGAAGTCAATGCAGACTTGACCCGTGGAAGTGGTTTTTCCGGTGGCAAAGCCCGTATTTATAACTACTGGCAGGAGAATCATTCTGCCAAAGAAAAGATGGATTTCTTGAAGCATGAATACGGAACCGGTGGCCATTCCCATGCCTGCTCCGGCGCAACGCACAGCGGTCAGGATCACGATGCCAAGGGTGTTGCGTACACCAAGAGCGGCTGCGATAAATTGCAGATGTCCTGGGCGCAGGTGGTGCAGAGAATCGACGGTCTGATGCGAAAGGGACGCTACCTCAGCCCAGAGGAAGAAGCGGAACGACAGGCTATCGAAGAAGCTAAAACTGATCCGTTGGAAGATGTTTATGACCGTTTCGCAGTAATTGATACCGAGGATGGCGAGTATGCAATCTGGGATAATCAGACCGATGACTACTATGTAGACCCGGAAGGCGTTACGGAATACTTTACGGACGAATGGCTTGCCAATGACTATTTGGAGGAAGTTCGTCAGTCAGTAGCTGCGATGGACTCAGTTCAGCCTGAAACACCTGCAACCGAGCCTGACGAAGTTGTGGAAGCCCCTGTTTTCGAAGAACCAACATGGAACTATCAGGTCGGTGACACGGTATATCTGGACGATACGGCTTTCCGTGTGGAGCAGATTACGGACAGAGAGGTTCAGCTGCGTGACCCTTCCCTTGTCTATCCGATCTTCCGTGCCGAGAATCGTGAGAATTTCGAGCGTATGCTCTCTCAGGACGAAAGAAACACTGCGTTAAGGACGGTTGCGGAGGAACATCCGAGCGAAATTATCCCTGAAACAGAACAGGAGCGCCGCTATTTGGTCGCTGCCTATCATCACTTTGAAAACGGCTTCGATGATAAGCTGGACTACTACACTTTGGAGGAAGCGGAAAAAGCTGCCCAGGGCTATGTGGACGGAACCATGGAGGATGACGGATTCAAGTACGATGGTGCTGCCGTTTACGATCAACAGGAGCATAAGTGTGTCCGTATCTATGGGGACTACCCTGACGAAAAGGCACACGCACAGGTCAGAGCCAGTGCTGAACCCGAACAGCAGGAGCCGGAACATTTCATCGACCATTTTTATGTTGCCGAGGATATTCAGAAGCGGGGTGCGCTGGACATCAAGGAATACAGTTCCTTTGATGATGCCCTGCGAGCCTACTATGCACTTCCTGACACGCAGAGAAAAGCCCTGGGTGCAATGAATACCAGAGATCTGCCGGGGAGTCTGGACTTCATACAGTGCGTGGATGGCAGAGATACTATCATTCAGGACTATGCCAAGGTGGACGGATGGCAGAATGCCGAAGTTATGGACATTATCGCTCAGCTTGAGCAGTCTATCACTACCAGAGAAATTCCTCCCGTTCCTGCGGTGAACTTCCACATCACAGATGACAACATCGGTGAAGGTGGACCGAAGCAGAAATTCGCAAGAAACATCGCAGCCATTGAAACCCTGTTCAAACTGGAAAGCGAGAACAGGAACGCTACTTCCGAAGAACAGGAGATTTTGTCGAATTATGTCGGTTGGGGCGGTCTGGCAGATGCCTTTGACCCGGACAAGGGAAATTGGGCGCAGGAGTATCAGACACTGAAAAACCTGCTTTCCGAGGACGAATATGCTGCGGCAAGAGCTTCCACCCTGAACGCACATTACACCAGTCCTACGGTCATTCGCTCCATCTACGATGCGGTTGGACAGATGGGCTTTGAAACGGGAAATATTCTGGAGCCTGCTATGGGTATCGGCAACTTCTTTGGTATGCTCCCTCCTGAAATGCAGAGCAGCCGTTTGTATGGTGTGGAACTGGATTCCATCACTGGCAGAATTGCTCAGAAGCTCTATCCCAATGCTGAAATCAAGGTGGCTGGCTTTGAAACGACAGACCGCCGAGACTTCTATGATCTGGCTGTGGGCAATGTTCCTTTCGGCAACTACAAAGTGTCCGATAAGCCTTATGACAAGCTGGGATTCTCCATCCACAACTATTTCTTTGCCAAGGCTTTGGATCAGGTTCGCCCCGGTGGTGTGGTCGCTTTTGTGACAAGCCGTTACACCATGGATTCCAAGAACTCTGACGCAAGGCGATATATGGCGCAGAGGGCGGAACTGCTTGGTGCAATCCGTCTGCCAAACGATGCCTTTAAGAAAAACGCAGGCACGGAAGTCGTGTCCGACATCCTGTTCCTGCAAAAGCGTGACCACCCGATTGACATCGTTCCGGAATGGGTAAATCTTGACCGCACCGAAGAAGGACACACCATGAACAGCTACTTTGTCGCTCATCCTGAAATGGTTTTGGGCGATACGGTGGAAGAAAGTACCGCCTACGGTATGGACATTACGGTGCGTCCGATTGAGGGCATGGAACTGTCCGAACTTCTGAAAGAAGCGGTTTCCCATATCCAAGGAACCTATCAGGCGGTGGAGCTTCCCGAAGCTGACAAGGGTAAGGAAATCGAAACCATTCCTGCAACCCCGGATGTAAAGAATTTCTCTTATACCGTGGTGGCCGGTGATGTGTACTTCCGTGAAAACTCCCTGATGCGCCGTGTAGACCTGAACGAGAAAGCCAAAGACCGTGTGATGGGCATGGTGGAACTTCGTGGTATCGTCAACGAGCTGATCGAATATCAGCTTGAGGATTACCCGGATGAAATGATTGCTCAGAAGCAGGCAGAACTGAATGATGCCTACGATGCGTTTGCCGCAAAGAACGGGCTTATCAATAATCGAGCCAACGGTCAGGCTTTTGCTGACGATTCCTCCTACTATCTTCTGTGTTCTCTGGAAAATGTGGATGAGGACGGCAATCTGAAAAGCAAGGCGGATATGTTCACCAAGAGAACCATCAAGCCGGAACGCAGAGTGACGAGCGTGGATACGCCGTCTGAAGCTCTGGCAATCTCCATCGGTGAGCGTGGTAAGGTGGATCTGCCGTTTATGGCACAGCTGCTTGGAACACCCGAAGAATACGATGCGATTCAGGCAGAGCTTCGAGGGGTGATCTTCAAAGACCCGATGGCTCCCGATGAGGTGGAGGTTGGATGGCAGACTGCCGACGAGTACCTTTCCGGTGATGTAAGAAGCAAGCTGCGTGTCGCACAGATGGCGGCAGACAGGGATTCTTCCTTCCACATCAATGTGGAAGCCTTGCAGAAAGCACAGCCGAAGGACTTAGATGCGTCTGAGATTGATGTGCGTTTGGGTGCAACATGGATTGATGCCGATTATATTCAGCAGTTCATGGAGGAAACCTTTGAAACCCCGTATTACCTGCGCCGTTCCATTGAGGTCAAGTTCTCCGAGCTAACCGCAGAGTGGCGCATCAACGGTAAGAGTTCTCCCAACTACAACGATGTGGCGGCGTATGTCACCTACGGTACAGAGCGAGCCAACGCATATCGGATTCTGGAGGAAACACTGAATCTGAAAGATATTCGTATCTATGATACGATTGAGGATGCGGATGGCAAGCAGAAGCGTGTTCTCAACAAAAAAGAAACTACCCTGGCACAGCAGAAACAGCAGGCAATCAAGGATGCGTTCCGAGATTGGATTTGGAGAGATCCGCACAGACGAGAAACTCTTTCCACCAAGTACAACGAACTTTTTAACTCCACCAGACCTCGTGAGTATGATGGCTCTCATATCCGCTTCGGCGGTATGAACCCGGATATTACCCTACGTGAACACCAGAGAAATGCTATCGCTCATGTGCTGTACGGTGGAAATACGCTGCTTGCACACGAAGTTGGTGCAGGCAAGACCTTCGAGATGGCAGCATCGGCTATGGAGAGTAAACGGCTTGGATTGAGCCAGAAATCCCTGTTCGTTGTGCCGAATCACCTGACCTTACAGTGGGCAAACGAGTTCCTGCATCTCTATCCGAGTGCCAAGCTCCTTGTTGCCACCAAGAAGGATTTTGAAACAGCAAACCGCAAGAAGTTCTGCGCTCGTATCGCAACGGGTGACTATGATGCAGTCATCATCGGTCACAGCCAGTTTGAAAAAATCCCGCTTTCTGCTGAACGACAGGAACGGCAGCTGCGGGAGCAGATTGATGAGATCGAGGGTGCGATTGCGGAGCTGAAATGGCAGCGTGGCGAAAACTTCACGATCAAGCAGATGGAGAAAACACGAAAATCACTGGAAGCCAGACTGGACAAGCTCCTTGCCGCTGACAAGAAAGATGATGTCATTACCTTTGAACAGTTGGGTGTAGACCGGCTGTTTGTAGACGAAAGCCATGCGTTCAAGAATTTGTTCCTCTACACAAAAATGCGAAATGTGGCAGGTCTGTCCACCTCCGAAGCCCAGAAATCTTCGGATATGTTTATGAAGTGCCGCTATATGGATGAGTTGACCGGCGGGCGTGGCGTGATCTTCGCAACCGGTACTCCCGTAAGCAACTCGATGACCGAGCTTTATACGGTCATGCGCTATCTCCAGTACAGTACACTCCAGCAAAAGAACCTGACCCATTTTGATTCCTGGGCATCGACTTTTGGAGAAACAACGACTGCGATTGAGCTTGCACCGGAAGGAACCGGTTATCGTGCCAGAACCCGATTTGCGAAGTTCTTCAATCTGCCTGAGCTGATGAATATGTTCAAGGAGGTTGCCGACATCAAGACCTCTGACCAGTTGCATCTCCCTGTTCCCGAAGCAAAGTTTGAAACGGTTGTGGTTCAGCCCTCTGAGTACCAGAAGGATATGGTGGCTTCCCTTTCAGAGAGAGCAGCAGATGTTCATGCCGGTATTGTAGACCCGTCCGTCGATAATATGCTCAAGATTACCAGCGACGGACGAAAATTGGGACTGGATCAGCGGCTGATGAACCCTCTGTTACCCGATGACCCTGACAGCAAGCTCAATGCCTGCGTGGGAAATATCCTGCGTATCTGGCAGGACGGTCAGGCTGATAAATTGACCCAGTTGGTGTTCTGCGACCTCAGCACACCGAAAAATGATGGAACCTTTAATGTCTATGATGATGTCAAAACCAAGCTGATTGCAAACGGTGTGCCAGCGGAAGAAGTTGCCTTTATCCATGATGCGGACACCGAAGCGAAGAAAAAAGACCTTTTTGCCAAGGTTCGTACCGGACAGGTGCGAGTGCTGCTTGGCAGTACGCAAAAGATGGGCGCAGGAACCAACGTCCAGGACAAACTGGTGGCAGTTCACCACCTGGATGTAGGCTGGCGTCCGTCTGATATGACCCAGAGAAATGGTCGTATCATCCGTCAGGGCAACCGGAATAAAGAGGTTCAGGTGTATCAGTATGTGACCGAGGGAACCTTCGATGCCTACTTGTATCAGACCTTGGAAAACAAGCAGAAGTTTATTTCTCAGATTATGACCTCCAAATCACCGGTTCGCTCCTGTGACGATGTGGACGAGCAGGCGCTGTCCTATGCGGAGATCAAGGCGCTGTGTGCCGGCAATCCGCTTATCAAGGAAAAGATGGACTTAGACATTGATGTGGCAAGGCTGAAGGTGCTGAAAGCTGACCACCAGAGCCAGCAGTACCGCATGGAAGATAAGCTCCTGAAATACTTCCCGGCTGAGATTGAAAAGCAGACAAGCTATATTCATGGCTTTGAAGCTGACATCAAAACCGTGGAAGCACACCCGCAGATTGCTGAGGGCTTTTGCGGCATGGAAATCATGGGCAAAGCCTACACCGAAAAGGCAGATGCCGGTGAAATCCTCCTTGCGGCTTGCAAGGACACGAAAAGCGCCGATCCAGTTCCGCTTGGCAGTTACCGTGGCTTTCAGATGGAGCTTTCGTTTGACAGCTTCCGGAACGAGTTTGATGTGACCCTGAAGGGCGCTGTGAGCCACAGAGTAGCCCTTGGCACGGATGCACGAGGAAATATCACCCGACTGGACAATGCCCTTGCAGGCATTCCTGAGCGCTTAGAACGAGCCAATGAACAGCTGAATAACCTCTACAATCAGCAGGAAGCAGCCAAGGCGGAGGTTGGAAAACCGTTTCCGCAGGAAGCAGAGCTGACAGCCAAAAGTCAGCGACTGGCAGAATTGGATGCAGCCCTGAATATGGAGGACTCTGCGGAAAATCGTGACGGAAGGAGCGAGTCGGAGCGTCCTTCCGTGTTGGCTGATCTGAAATCCAAAGCGGAGCATATCCCACCTGCAAAATACTCTGAACCCCGTGAGGAGGTGTTGTAATGGCAAAGCGAGACCAGGATGTTCATTTCCTTGCATCCAAGGAGGAGGTCGAGCGAATCCATGAGAAGATGGACGAGCTTGGCATCCGCAGCATGGGAGCCTATCTGCGGAAAATGGCTCTGGATGGTTACTGCATTAGACTGGATTTGCAGGATGTGAAAGCCCTGGTTTCGCTCCTGCGAATCTGCTCCAACAACCTGAACCAGTATACCAAACGAGCGAATGAAACAGGCAGCATCTATCATGCTGACATCGAGGATTTGCAAAAACGACTGGAGGAAATCTGGACGGATATGAAAGAAGTTCTTGTCCGTCTGTCCTCAATCCAGTAATCCGACAACTTGTCGGGAAGTCGCAGTTTCGGCTGCGGCTTTTACATAAGGAAAATTCTTTCGTTGGTTGAATAATTCACATTGATGCATTACAATATTATCAAAGAAATTCGTCAGGAAACAGAGTGATAAAGCGAAATTTTTAAGGAGATAGCTATAAAATGACCTTCCAATTAGTTTGTATAGAACCAAAAGAATTAACGCAATACAAGTCGGATATGCAGGAAGCATTTCAAAAAGGTTTTGAAGATGCTTTCGGGAAAACAGATGCTGTTATTCTGCCTGAAAAGGACATTGACCAGTCGCTGAATGCGGAGGGTTCTGCTGTCTATAAAGCCGTTGTCGATGGAGAAATGGTGGGCGGTGCTGTTGTTATTATCAATGAGAGTACACAGCATAACCATCTTGACCTGCTTTTTGTAAAGAACGGAGTTCAGAGCAATGGTATCGGTAAGAAGATATGGTTTGAATTGGAACGAATATATCCGAACACGAAAGTATGGGAAACCTGTACGCCGTACTTTGATAAGCGCAACATTCATTTTTATGTGAATGTCTGCGGCTTTCATATTACAGAATTTTTTAATGAAAAACATCCTATGCCGGATACACCGGACGATTTTGTCGGTGATGGAAATGAGGGAATGTTTGCGTTTAAGAAGCAAATGCGTTTATGAAATTCCAGTTTGTTGAACTGAATCAGAAAAGCATTAGGGCGCAGAGGAGATAGAATCCTTTGCGTCCTTCCTTTTTATACAAGGGTTGACATCGTTGTGTTATTGCAGATACTCTTGTACAATGTAGTTAAGAAGAAAGGGGTTGAGCCTATGAAGCTGGTATTGAAGATATTGGCACTGCCGGTGCTGTTCGTTGTAAAATTGATTTGCGTTCTTGGAAATCTGCTTACAAACGTTGTGTCCTATGTGATTGGCATACTGCTTTTGGTTATTGGCGGCTCTGCGATTTATTGCATCGTAAAGGCTTTATGGCAGTCCCTGCTTATCCTTGTGGTTCTTGGAATTGCGATAATAGCAGCGGTGTTTCTGCTCGTCTGGGCTGTTATGAAAGCTGAGAATATAGGAGAAAGTCTTGGAGCATTTATCAGGTCATAAGATAATATCAGAGAGAAGTCACCGACCGGTGGCTTTTTCTTTTTGGGAAGGAAGTGATGGGAATGGCAGCGACAAGATTGATTGCACTTCATGTGAATAAGGGAAAGACGGTCGCTCAATGTTTGGCAGACAGAACCGACTACTCACAAAACGCTGCAAAAACCAATGATGGCGAATTTATCAGCTCCTATGAATGTGATCCAAAGACAGCGGATGAAGAATTTCTGCTTTCCAAACGGCAGTACCAACATATTACTGGCAGGCAGCAGAAGAACAATATCATCGCATACCAGATACGCCAGTCTTTTAAGCCGGGAGAAATCACTCCAGAAGAAGCGAACCAAGTTGGCTATGAAACAGCGATGCGATGGACAAAGGGCAAACACGCTTTCATCGTTGCAACTCACATCGACAAATCTCATATTCACAACCATATCATTTATAATTCGACCTCGCTGGATGCTACACGAAAATTCAAAAACTTCTTCCTTTCCGGTCTTGCGGTGCAACGGCTCAGCGATATGGTTTGCCTGGAACACGGTCTGTCTATTATTACACCGAAGCCATATCGAGAGCGCCAGAAACGAACCGTTTATCCCAAGAAGCGTACCCAGCGTGACGAATTACGTGATGCAATTGATGCGGTGCTGAAGCAGAAACCAAAGAGCTTTGATGGCTTTGTTCAGGCTCTGGCTGACATGGGATTTGAGTTCAAGGACGGAAAGCAGCCTGCATTCAAGGGCAAGAATCAGAAGCGTTTCATTCGGCTACGTTCTCTGGGCGAAGGATATAGCAAAGAGGAAATTCAAGCAGTTATCTCCGGTAAGAACCTGCACAAATCAAAAGGCAGCTCTGCCAAGGCTCCTGCCCCGAAGCAGTTCCAGATGCTGATTGATATTCAGGCAAAGATGGCCGAGGGTAAGACGGTCGGTTATGAAAAGTGGGCGAAGAAGTTCAATCGAAAAGAAGCTGCCCGAACTGTGATTTTGCTGAAAGAAAAAGGCTTGGGCAACTACGATGATCTGACCGCTCATATTGAAAATCTGTCTGCCCGGTTCGATACGCTTTCTGATTCTATCAAGGCCGCAGAGAAGCGAATGGTTGAGGTTCAGGCATTGCAGCAGCACATCAAAAATTATCGCAACACACGGCAGATCTATATCGAGTACCGTAAGGCTGGATATAGCAAAAAGTTCTTTGAGGAACACCGTCAGGAAATCACAATTCATAAAGCGGCAAAGCAAGCCTTTGACGAATTGCAGATTACAAAGCTCCCGTCCATGCAATCATTATATGAGGAGTTTCATCAGCTGGCAGTCCAGAAAAAGCAAGACTACGCTGAGTACCGTCAGATCAGAAAAGAGAAAGAAGAACTGCTGATTGCCAAACGGACGGTTGAAACGATTTTGAATATCGACAGACAGAAAGAGCAGGAAAAAGAACAAGAGAAAGAGGAAAAGAAGAACTTCCGTTAAAGCAAATAGCCACGGTCTGCACTCCCCCAAAGGGTGCGGATCGTGGCTACTTTTTTATTTTTCGACTTTGGCACTTTCAGCCATTTTAATAATTTCAGAGTCGTCAATTTTGCTTGGCTCATATTCCAGAACATAGGTGATTTCAGGAGAATATGTCCAGCAGAGGAACGCCTTGTCATCTTTTTTGTAGAGGGCGCCATGCCAATCCTTAATCATCATTTCTTCGCAGATGTCCATGCTATCGACCGGGAAAAGCACCCCAAGAGCTTCTGTGTGCAAGCCGGTGATCTCAGCCGGATCGCCATCATAAAATGTCGTTTTCAAAATGCGGTAGTAGATGGTTCGGTCTTTATCGGTCTGATCTCCGTAAGTAAGCGTTGCAGCAACTTCCGTTTTGGAGACTTTCTTTAGATCTTCCCCAAGAACTTCGTTTGCGCTTTTTTCAAAACGGTCAGCAAATTCATCGAAGTCCATTTCCTTTTTCTGATGTGAAGTCACTGCAATTATGATTCCAACCGCCACAACAAGAATGACGGCAAAAAGAATAGCTATTCGTTTCTTTTTATTCATGTTCTTCCTTTCCGAGAAAAATAAAGCGAAGTCAACGAGGTACATCTGTCAGATTCATGATCTTTGCATCTGCCTTTTTTGCATATTGCATGGTCTGATAAGCTCCGCCAGAATTGTGTTCTATGCAGAAAATAACTAAATCCGACCGGTCAACCATGGATCGATTTCTGACTTGATGGGCGGACTTGAAGTGCTTTTCTGCGGATTCGAGACAGATTTCAATTTCATCATAATACTCATGGAAAGACTCCTCGTTGTTCCGGTATTCCGCCGTCATATATGGCAGTACAAGAACGAGAGAACTGTTGTCATCACGGATGGTTCGCTTGCATCTGCGAACCGTTGATGAAACAAGCTGATCAAATTCTCCGTCTCGCCCAACAAGGAATTCGATATATTCTTTGGTAAGAAGCAGCTCACGGATGATTGATTCCAACTGTCGCTCAATCAAAAACGGATCATCAACTTGTCTGTGTCCAAAGAAACTGACAGCAAATAAATTCATAGAAATCTCTCCTTTGGAGATGCTTAGTACAGGTATCACCAATCAAGCCAAGATATTGATAATTATATCACCAACAAAAGAAAGGATAAAGAGAAAATTCATTTTCTCGCTACCAACATCGCCTTCCGATTCATACTACAATAGTTGAGGAAGGAGGGACAGGAATGGCCAACACGCAGTATGATGAATTTATTCGTATCAGGATTACAGAATTAAGAATAGCAAAGAATATTTCCGAACATAAAATGAGCTTGGATTTGGATAAGAGTGGCTCATACATTCGTGGAATAACCAGCGGAGCAGCCTTGCCGTCTCTCAGGGAACTGTTCAATATCATCTCGTATTTTGATATGACACCGGCAGAATTTTTCGCCCCGCTGGACGATGCGAATACCCCGTATCGTGAATTGTGCGAGAAGCTGAGAACCATGAATGAGGAAGAACTCGAAAAGGTCAGCACCTTTATTGGCTGGATTGAGAAGAAAGAATAATCAAATGGAATTAAGATTTTAACCTGGATGCCAAATGGCAGTCCAGGTTTTTTCTTTCTCAGGAAAGCGTTCAGAATGAACGAGCAGCCGGTATCGTAGATACCGATCAAAGGGGATTGGGGATGCTTCCCCAACAAGCAAATTTGCGAAGATTGCACCGAAGGGAAAATCGAGAAAATGAGTGAACCTGTACAGGTTTACACTGCTTGCCAATTTGTAATTCCGAATTAGTAGGGCAAAGGGGTATGCCCACGATAGATCATCGCAGACACACCCCCTTGCTTGGGATAAGCTCATCGTTCAATGAGCTGTCCTGGTTGAAATAAGGAATTTGGATTAGCCAAATGCGTGGATGCAACGAACACAATGACCACCGTGGCACTCGCCCTTATCGTCAGCCATGTTGCGGACAGAAACGTCTGCTTCAATCTTCTTAACCTGAGGCTTTTCGTAACTCATAGTGCGTTCTCCTTTCTTAGATTTATTATATAAGAGGGTAGAAATTTAACCTCTCACATATCAAAATTTATTTCAGATTTTCGATAATGGTGTCAATATCTACACCTTGTATGTAATGCTCATACCTTGCTTTTGCACTTTTACAGAAATGTTCATCTATATATTCCAAGTCGCCATGTACGAATTGCATCATTGCTGGGCAAATATCGCAAAAGTCATAGGCTTTACAACTAAGACATTTATATTCAGGGGATGCCTTCATTTTAGGATATTGCCTGAAGCTACCCCAGATTTCTTCAAAGTTTTCTCTTGTTAATCTGCGTCCAACGTGCCTGAAAGACATACATGGACACATATTTCCATCGAAGTCAATGGCACAGCTGGCTCTACCGAGCTTACATCTGAATAGAGGTCTTTCTTTTTGCAGATCAACCAGTTCTACATCATAATCCTCGCCAAAAGTTCTTGGACGTTTAGCAAATTCCTCAAACTCATACTTTAAGGAATCCGCCAGAGGAACGCTGAACTGCTGAACACTATCGTCGTTGTCGATGGACGGAAAAATTTCAAATCCCGTGCGGAAAGGAATTCCAAACTTTTCTGCGATTTCTTTAATCTGTGGCAGTTCAGAATAGTAGAGATTGAGGACAGGAGCCTTGACGGATACTCTTACCCCCGCATCAAGTAATGCTTGGATGTTGTGCATTACTTTATCGAAAGCTCCAGCCACTCCTGTAACTTTTTTGTATGTTTCCTCGCATGAACCATACAAAGATATATCAACCAACAACGGCGGATATTTTGCGAAGGTGTTGATTATTTTGTCGTTAATCAGTGCGCCATTCGTGTAAAGTTCAACAATAAATCCTTTTTTCTTTGCATAGAGATAAATATCTAAAAAGTCTTTTCGTGTGAATATGTCTCCGCCCGTGAGGGTGAGAAAAAGAACTTCTTTTTCATACAGAATGTCAATTATTTCAATAATCTCATCATAACTAAGTTCGTTGGAACAATGATGATCGTGCAAATAGCAATGCACGCAGTTGAAATTGCATTTTGGTGTTATTTCAAAAATTACAGAATAGAGTTGATGGTTTTGCTCCCAGACGGTTCGTTTATCTGTGGCAAAATCTAACACCTGCATTTTAATTCTATCGGTAAAAAAATCATCCATAATCTTAGACCTCAACAAACTGCCTGATTATCAATGTGTCGATAAACTCTTTAACATCATCGTGGAGAATTTGATAATCAACGTCATCAATTATTGCGGCTTTCAACAAGGTTGCCAGTTCTTCTGTACTTCGAGTTCCGTCAATATTGTTCCAGATAAACATACCGGTTTCGTTGATTTCATAAATTGCACATTTATCACCAGAATAGTTATCGGAAATATCAATCAGAAAAGAGGAACCATGAACTTTTCGAGCCACGATATTTTCATTTTTCTTAATTACCATATTGTTTATTCCTCGTGTATTTTTAATGTAATAACTTCCCTTTAGAAAAAGATTTCCGTGGAAAAGTTCAAAAGTCAGAAATTAACACTTGAAAAATAAGCGCCAGGGCAATGTTGCGAAACGCTGCATTGCCCTGGCACTCATTAAGTAGTTTTCAGAGCAACAAACTGTCTTAGGCGATGATTTCGTCGAAAATGTCGAACACGCACTGGTAGTACATCTGCTCTTCTTCGAGCTTCTGCTTGCTCTTGCCGAGGGTCATAACGCCCTGACCGATCATAGAGCCAACCTTGTAGCTCATGCTCTTTCCCTTGCGATCAGCCTTGTAGTTCTCTGCGTAGGATGCCTTGTTCATCTGCTTGCTTTGACCGAAGTCGTTGACAGAAACGAAAGCGTAGGTGCCCTGGCGACCAACACGGATACAGAACTTGAAGTAGTCGTTCTGGTGTTCAGGGTGGTACATAACAATGCAGTCCTCAACGGAGGAGTTGAACAGACCGCCGGACTTAACCTGCTCTGCATAGAAAGCAACAGGGATACCCATGCCCTGAGCGGCGTCCTTGATGGCGCTCTGCACGGTCTGGAGTGTGATACCGCTACCGTCTTTGTAGCGAACGGAAGGGCGGAACTCTCTCAAAGTGTCAGCTTTAATCATAATGTTTCTCTCCTTTATGGTAGATTTTTTATTCAGTATCGCCATAGGCGTTTACTGCGGAAGATAGTAGTTACCGAAGATATTTCTTCTGTAACGCTTGATAAGTTCAATAGACATTTCATGTCCATTGTCTGCGGCAATCTTGAAATATTTGTATGCCATGCTGAAGTCCTGGTCTACAACTTTGCCGGTTTCGTAGAACCAAGCGACCATCATGTGACAGTCCAGATCGCCTTTTTCTACGCCTTTGCTTGCCCAAGAAAAGGCTTCTTCCAACATGGAATAATCAGGATGCAAATTAAAGTCCTCGAAAGGATCTGCAAGACAAACAACTAAGCGATACATATCGAATGTATTGTCGGGGTCTTGCTGCAAGCATTCACGATACCAATGTGCCGCCTGCATAGGGTCTCGGTAGACACCAAGTCCGTCATCGTAGATTATTGCGACAATTTCCATGCCGTTTTTATCTCCGAGTTTTGCTGCTTTTTGCCCCCATTCCAATGATTTGGCATAATCTTGTGCAACACCATCACCGTTTAGATAGGCAGTTGCTAATTTTCCCATGGACAGTGGATCACCCATGTCAGCTGCTTTAATTAGATAAGAAACTCCTTTTTGGTCATCTTGAGGAACTTTTTCTCCGACCATATAAAGGCTTCCAAGCTTATCCGCAGCTTCCATACATCCCCTTGAAATTGCTCTTTCGAGTAGTTCAATGGCTGTTTCAACATCCTCAGGGACACCAACTCCGTGCAGATAGAATTCTGCCAGAATTGCGGTTGCATTTCCGTCCCCTTGCATATCTCCGTTTTTAACAAGAGAATAAGCCGATTCCCAATCTTGATCATTTAGATGATTCATTACACGTGCATATAAATCCTCGTATTTACTCATTCCCATTATCTTCACCTCCATATTTTTGTTCTTATCAGATAAGTTTCCATCCAAAAAGACCTTTTTTGAAATGTTTTAGTTCCTCTGTTGCTTCGGTATTTCCTTTAGAAGCCGCTATTGTAAAATGTTTATAGGCTTCCTCAAGGTTCTTAGGAATACCGAGACCATCTTTATTCATCCTTCCATAACACAATTCGATTTCTCCAAGGTAGTAATCAATGGTAGTTTTTTCTTGTGCAAGAGAAAGATAGCGGTGAGCTAATTTGTAATTTGCTGTTTCGCCCGGAACCATATACAGCTTTCCCAAAGATAAATAGACCATATCAATGTCATGGTCAGCGGCAAACTGATAGTAGTAGATCGCCTTTGCGACATCAACTTGAACTGGTGAATAGCCATTCTCATATTTTCGTCCAAGAGTAACTGCTGCCCATTCATCTCCGTTTTCTACGGCTTTTTCAAACCAATAAATCATTTGGCTGTTTCTTTCTTCTGTAGACAGCCCAGGGATGTATTCATCATCAAGCAATTCTGCCAAAGGCTTCATTGCATAAGTTTGACCGGCTTGGGCTGCATGAGAAAGGTATTCATATCCTTTGCGATGATCTACTTCAAACCCATCCGTTCCCAGAACATATTTCATTCCGTACTGATATTCAGAAAAGGTGTTTCCGTTTTCTATCGCTTTTTCATACCACTTAGCGGCCAGTTCTTTATTTGCAGGAACTCCCAAACCACGAGCGTAGGCTTGTCCTAATGCGTCTTGAAGTTCGGCATCATTCCAATTTGCTCTGCGTTCTGCTTCGGCAAAAAATGCTCTCATTTCTTCAGGCGTTGCTACACCACAACCGGTAGATGTGATTAACATGGATAGACAATCACTCAGTTCTTTTCCACGCACAAAATATTGGTATGCAGTTTTAGGACTTTCAGGAAGTCCGTAATCACCCCATTTATAGAGCAGCCCCATGCGATAACAACCTTTGCTATCACCCATTTCAGCACCACGCTGATACCATTTAACTGCGGCTTTTATGTTGTCTATGGTTTTTTCCATATTGAACATATACAGCAAACCGATTTCTGTCGCAGCTCTGCCGGAACCTTTTCTCCATGCATCTTCAAGCAAGGTAATAGAGTAGGGGATATTTTGTGTAAATCCCCATCCGTGACCGTGCATACGACCAATCTGGCATAGTGTCTGATGATCGTTGGGGTTTCTCCGTATGACTTCATTGTAAATCTCTATGGCTTTTTCATTGCTTTCAGGATACCCAGAGCCAAAGAAATAGCAGTCACCCAGAGAACGGAGACAATCAATGTTATTTGATGCTCCTTTTTCCCAAAGCGGAATAAATCTATCAGCAGTAGGAGCAGCATAGATTCCGTCAAAATACACTTTACCAAGAAGATAAGTGGCTTCCAGATTACCAGCGGCACTATCATTTTCGAGTTGCTGTATTGCGATTGCTGTATTCGCATCAAGCAAATCTTTCATCTTGTCAATGTAGATAGACATCTAAACACCTCCTATCTTTGTCGTTGTTTGAGAGAACTAATTTCGTTTCTTATACGCTGTACTTCTTCTTCATAAGAAGATTTTTTAGAGAAGCCAGTGAAAACCATAATACCTGCAACAGCTGTACCGATAAGGAATATCGGGTGAATTGCAATGCCACAAAGCAACATAACGATTGCTGCAATCAGCGGTGTTTTCGGAACAGCTCCCCGTGCATGGCCTTCTGCAACCATCAAATCATATTCCAGATCAGCGATACTTTTTGTTGTGGCAGTAGTCATTCTACGGTCTGGCTGAACTGCTGGCGTTGGTGCAGTCTCAACAGGTTGTGCCTGACGATTGGCTTCATTTTCAAGCGGAGATACGGGAGCCGTATGAGACACATAGCTTCTCTGCGGAACATTGCTAACTGCGATGTTGGATGATTCAATAGTTCCGTCATCTCTAATGACGGTTCCGCTGCTTGAAATAACTTCATCGCCGCTAATGATTGTTCCATCTTCACCAATTCTAATTGCCATTGTTTATTCCCCCTTTATTCAGAGATTTCTACTACTTCCCCTGAAAGCCCAGGGAGAAAATAGAACACTTCTTTCTTTTGAGTTATTGCTTGGGTTAAAGCATCCACATATTCTTCTCTTGTGCAAGGAAAGTCATCGTGGTGCGGAATATACCCAAACAGTTCATTGTACTTTTTGTTTAGTGGCTGGCACACCTTGCCAAATTCATACATATCCATTTATGCTCCTCCTATGCTATCTCTGAGAGCTTTGGAAAGCTGTGGAAACCAGCGTTCAGCAAAGTTTGTAGAGATACGATAGCTTCCGGTTTCAATCGCAAATATATTTGCAAAAGAATCCTTTTCCCTCATGCCAGCATTGGTGCCATCTCGTAGTTGTCGATCCCAATAATCGTTTTGGTGTCTGTAATATGCGATACCTTCTTCCGTAAAGCGTCTTACCACGACAGGATTATTGTGGGTCAAAGCCGAGATTATATCAGTTATGTTTCTATCAAAAGCAGCACCGGTAGAAAACGCATCGTCCAGCATATCGTTTAGCATCATTCGTCCGTGGGGCGTATCTGTGCTATATCTTGCTGCGGCATCTGAAAAGGCTTGTCGGAACCTATCACCGGTTGAAGGTCGCCCGAGTACATCATCAATGAAATGTCCGAGTTCGTGCTGGAGTACATCTGCATACTCAGCATCTGTCATATCATTGTGCATAGCTATATGATGTTCCATCGGTGAATAGTGGCAAGACTCTTTTACTCTCATGCCATATCTGTTCAAAACATAGTGTCCATAGCAATCTGTTTCGTATTCGGTATCTTTAATACACCGGAGCTTGTCACAGTGTTGGTTGATTGCCGAAACGATATAGTCAGGTGCCTTGGCATAAGCCGTATGAACAGCAGCCGAACGACTATGCGGCAGTTTTGCGATAAACGAATCCGAGAGGTCGGACATCAGCGGTACTTCAACAGCACCGTTTGTCGCTCTGTCTAAGCTGTTTGTCGCAGATGCGTTTAGCGTTTTTTTTTAGCTTCATCTTGTTCGAGACCTGCATCGAACGAGATAGTAGTTCCTAAATACTGTTCCAGAATACTGATGCAGCTGGCGAGTGATGCAATACCTCTATCAGCGTTACCTGCTTCAGACGAGAAGAACGATGCGAATAAATGCTGGAACTCGTTCTTCTGTTGATTGTAGTTATTGACCATTTGACGAAGTTGTTCAAGTTCGTCTATGTCTTTTCTACGCTGTTCTGAAGAATAGGTGCGGTCTGTATAGACTCTGTGCAATGTTCCGTTACATCCCTGTTCTCGGCAATGTGTAGTGTCACTGCGAATGAGAAGTCGGATTTTTCCAGGGCAGGTATCGCAAGCGAAGGTGTCTGTTCGTCCTTCGTTTGTTCCTCTGCGTTGTCTTTCTTCAAGCTGTCTCATTTTGAGCTTTACGCTTTGAGAAAGTTGTTCATCAATTTCCTGAAACGCTTGTGTAAGTTCACTTTGCAAAGGAGCAATACGCTCTTGAAATCGAACTAAGCTATCCTTAATTTCGTGCAGGGCTTCGATATTTGTATTTACTCCGTTGCCCATGATTTACCCCGTTTCTTAAATCTGGTGAGAAAGGTAATCCTCCAGCATACGCTTGAGAACCTGCAATCTTGTTGTACATTCGGAAAGCGTTGCATAGTTAGAGGAAAGGGCTGCAACAGCTTGGTCAATTACGGCACCCAGGTTTTGATACTGCTTGTCATCCCATTCTTCACCAACTGCGATATAATCGCTTTTCAGCGACTGGGCAACACTCTGCTGCACCTGAATAAATTTTGTGATGTTGTTGATCATACGATCCATTGCTTCAGGGGAAGATTTTCCTGCCATAATTACAACTCCTTTTCTTAAATAATGTCATAAGGCTTAAATTGATAAGCCGGGTTGACCCCATCATAAAACAGGGCAATGTTGGACTTGAGATTTTCTACTCGTGCTTCGGAAATGATTCGGTCTGCATCTTTGTCACTCAAAGAGAAAAGAATACGATTTTGAAATTTCGGTATGCACTCATAGATGATTTCTTTGATTGAAATAAAGTCAGGACAACTCATTACGACATTGAATCCGTAAGTGTATCCAGATTCAATCAAGGTCATCAGTTTTTTGTGGTAGGATATGTTAGAGGTTGTGGTTTTAGCAGGAGTAAGATCTGCCAAAAAGCTATCCATAACACTGCCCAAGTCGTTTTTGTGTGGCTTATTAACAAATCCGAACAAGTCATCCCCATCAGTTCCGAAATCAGGTGTTGGTTCATTCTGTGTTACCAGGAAATCATCTACGGATTTATTGTTAAGCATGAGGACGATTGGCTCAATCCACTGGAAATCGTTTATCACGATATGGATTGTAGCGAACTGAGATTTACGCCCACCCATGGTCAAGCGCTGTTGTTTTCTCTTTTCATAGATACCGTATAGCTCGTCGATTAAAGGAAGGACATCAAATACATCCTTTGCCAGTTTAATGTCCGCAGCTCCGTTGCTGACTACACGGGATACTTTATCTGCCAATGGTTCACCCATTATCGAGAGGCCGTCAAACAAATACACGGATTGCTCAGTAGCCATTGCCAGTTTGTGCGGCTGTGACTTGATAGCATTTTTCATATACACAGCTACAAGTTGGTCGCTCATGCGTCTTTCACTACCTACAATGAGCAATGTGCTTCGCTTCATGCGGCTTACATTGAGTGTGACAGGTTGATCTATACGGATTGGCTCACCCAAATAAACCGGTACATTTGAAAGAGCTTCGAGGTTATCAAAATTGTGGAACCCAGCACATTCGGAAAGGCGAGGAACAGTTTCGCCAATGAATACCTTGGTAGGTGTAGCCGTTTCTACTAAGCCATAACGGGATTCGATAGCTTCTAACATTCGTTCCTGCGTATCTGTATCGCAGAATGCCACCTTGAATCCAACGGGCTTTTCAGTCACATAGTCTGCGTTATAGACTGCGGTTCCTTTCGTATCGCCCATTTTTCCAAATGCTGATTTAGCGTTACTGTCTCCAAACAACAGGTTACATTCGGGTTCGGAGCATTTAAGACCGATACGGACATAAATCTCGCTCAATGTGGAAGGGGATACCGTGAAGCCGTTACGGAGTCTGCTCATGGTCTGCGTAGCCAATACGAAGTGAATACCACAAACTCGATACAGTGAAATTATATCTGCCAATCTGGTAGCACAAGTGTTTGCAACACGACGGTTGTGGGCTTCACTGAACAGCACCTGGAACTCGTCTGCTACAACAAGTACACGGGGCATCTTTTTACCTGTATATTTGCGATAGCTGGCAATGTCTTTGACAGGGTATCCATTTTTAGCTTCTTCCGTGAACATATCCAAGCGTTCCTGCATCATGTTCACCAATTCATCCAGTACGCTTTGTCCAAACTCCTGCATTGCATCCAGTGCAATGACCTTTATGTGAGGAATCTTATGATTTGCGTAAACCTGGAACTCTGTACCACTCTTAAAGTCAAGTAGGTACAAATTGATTTCGTCCGGGCTATATGCCACAAGTGTACTCATTATTATTGTGTGTAGTAGAGTAGACTTGCCGGAACCCAGAGAACCAGTAACCAGAGCGTGATGCGATGTGCCTTTTGACACAGGATCGCCAAACTCCAAATATTGTATAGTTCCGTTCTCGTCCTTGCCAATCGGCACAGAAAAGAGGGAACTGGAATCGCCAGAAAACCAAGCGTTTTCGGGAATTACCTTGGTGATCGGCAGGATAGAACTTGTTACCTCGGCATATTTGGAAGCATACAATTCGCAGAAATCCAACATGGTTTTTTGCGTGGGTTGAGGATTGAACTCCCAATTTGTGCCGTTTTCTGAATACCAGCCGGTAGTGGATGGCTGTAAGCAAATACAGTTTTCTCTAATCTTTGCAAGTAAATCTATGTAGGTTGTGCTGCTGGAGTTCCTAATTGCATTTTCATCAAAATGAATGACCGTCTGAACGCCGCAACTACTTCCATTTTTGACGATATTTGCAAGCTGCTCCAACATTTGCTCGTCAAAGCCTTTAGGGAAGTTCAGCAGGCAAAGGCATTTTAGAGATTCAGGTCGTTCAACAGATACTCTGTTATATGCGAAAATATCAGAACTATCTGCCAGCTTCGTCTGACTAAACTCATCAATAAATGCAGACAGTTCTTCTACCTGCTCTCGGATCTGCTGTTGAGTTGTAAAGACCTTGTTGTACATGACAGCAGGGTTATTACGCATAAACTCCAGATATGGAGCAAAGCCTTGGGAGCGTCCTTCAGGATCAAAAAGAATAAACTTTTGGTGCGATGCAGGCTGGTTCTTCAGTGACGAGAAAATGACAGAATTAACTGCATTGCGAACTCTCATAGATTCGCTTTCGTCGAACAGCATGAAGTTAGCTTTTTCTCTCAAATCCAGAATGGCTGGCAAGCAGAGATTCTGGTTCTCGATAAAGCCGTAGTATAAACGGTTCACAAGAGATACGACATGGGAATTGTATGCGACATCGCCTAATGTCACTCCGTATGAGCCATAGGAGATAAACTCAGAAAATGTATCTGGTAGTATATCTTGAGTCCTTACACTGTCAGAAAGAATACGCAGGTTTTCAATATCATTTCTCGGAAGGCAGTTTTCAATCGAGAGTTCATAGGACGCAATGGTAGAAGCGATTTCTTCTGTATGTCGTTCCTCTAAAGCCGCAAGTAAATCGGCAGTTTCGGTAGCTGCCTTGTCGATTTCTGTTTCCTTGGTAGCATCCAACTGTTGATTGGTTGCTGCCAGATTTTTTTGAATGGTTGAGTATGCCTGATCCCTTATAGATTTCCCCTCTGCAATTAACTCTGCAAGTCGCCCATAGAGCTGCTTTCTCTTTCCTGAGAAAAGCATTGTGAACTCTTGCAGCGGTTGGGCTTTAAGAGTAAGAGAACATTCTGAAGCAATGGCTTTAGCTTCTTTTGCTATTTCCTCCATTCGGGATAAAAAAGCTTCTTCGGATTGATATGTAACATTCGGGGCAGTGACCATAGATAGAGCATCATGCCTTTTTGCATAGCTCTGGTCTACTTGGCTTAACTGTACATCAAGAAGATTTAGCCCGCTTGCCATCTGGTCAAGTCTCTCCAAAGCTATCCCAGCTTTTTGAGAAGCAGTCGCTTTCTTTTCTGTGGTGGTTCTTTCCCAGAACGCCTTGCTATCAACGAATGAGTTTTCCAACTCTGCAACTACTGTATTGTAGTCCTGTTCCAGAGACTCCATTTGGCCCGCAAAAAGGATCAACTGTTCTCGCACAGAGGAAACCTTTGTATATAAAGTGTTCATTCCAGCTTGCCGCAAACTTCATCCCTCCTAATAGCGGTTTATCAGTCCCTGATCCGCTAATTTTTTTAGTGTAGATCCTAACTGCTCCGCTTGTAAGTTGAGCTTGGCACCGGCGTTGGATATGGGGCGTAAAATATTGGTGCCAAACTGTTCTATTTTATTATCTGTGAAATTGCCACGCTGTTCTTGCCAGACAACAGCTACATCGGCAATCGCTTCGTTAAAGTCATCGAGAATGTTTTGTAATCGTGCCATAGCTTATCACCTACCATTTGAAAATCTTAAGAACAGAGTTGGTTGCAATCAGGACAACCACGATTAAGACGATCGGAGAGGAAAAGATTGCAATTAAATAATAGATCAACGCTGTTTTCAAGAAGCTAATACATATTGCTTGAATAGCATAGAGAACATCTGTGGCGGTGAATCTGTTGGTAACACGCTCTCTAAATAGTTTCCGGTTGAACTTCTTGCATCCATGTAAGCATGAGCAAAACAAGATGAAAGGAGCAAAAATTGCGAAGATTGAGTAATATGCTCCTACTAATGTTGTGCCGGTTGTAGATAGTGCAGCAGTGTTGAATAGCCACGGGGCGAAAAAACATCCTACCAGCAATCCGATACCAATAGCGGATGAGATAGTAACCAAGGAATACAGAGCTTTTTTGCAATTCCACGGTTCTTTCGGTTCGTTTGTGGGTAAAACATAGAACTCAGAATTGGCATTGTATAACTCGGTATTGTGTTCATCCATCCCCAGGCACTCCTTTCTATTCAAATTCGCAAGGAGGACAGTTCAAGCCATGACCCACCTGCAATGATGTTGTAACTTGCAGAGGATAGCTGAAAATCTCAGCCATTTCTCCACCAATCTTTGGGTTGTTAGTATTGCAGACTAAGGTGTATTGCGTAAGGGTCGGCAAAAGGCGTGGGGTATATCCCTCGTTATCAAGGTTGAATATATCCAACAGCAGTTTAATTCCAACCGTTGTAACGAAGTTAATATCGACGGAGATTCCAGGCTCAAAGTTGACCTTACTGAGATCTTCCTCGTTTGTATATAGTCTGCGATTCGTTGATGTGCGTTGAGACATAGAGTTACCCTCGCCCAATGCACATTTATAGCAAGGCATTCCTTTGTTTGGAAGATAGTAGAATATCTCGCCAGCGAAAGCTCGCTCCCAAAAGCCGATGCTCAGAAAAGGAATACCATACATTACGGATATTGAATTGGCATAGACATCTGCCGAACGGTTATCGGCACAACCGATCAGCACAGTTTGGTCTTTCTTGCAGAAGCTATCGAAAACCGGTTTGTTAAGCATTTCTACGGTGGAAACAATAGCTTCAATTTCAGCTGCTGGGTTAATTTCCAAGATGCGGCGTTTTAACGCATCTACTTTATACTCGCCAACTTCCACAATGGAGCATTGATGGCGACACAGATTGTGATATTCCAGAATATCGTTATCAACCAAGACATATTTTCCGATACCTGCACGAGCCAGTTCCAGAGCGACCAAACTTCCAACGGAACCACAACCCAGAATAAAGGCACATTTGTTTTGTAGTACACCAGTTTCCAGAATGCCAGTATTGCGTGAGAAGATGTTCTGCACCAAGTTGTAGTTTTGGCAGGCGTATTCTTCGCCGTCAAAGCGGAACTGTAAACTTTCTTCTTCCCACCATCCTGTCAGGCTATCATTCGGGATGACCTCTGGCTTTTGCGAATGGATAACACCTAAGCATTCTGTCGAATATAGGTCACTTTTTTCATTGGAGAAGATGTTGAACACCTTTGATTTTTCAAAGTGTTTTCCCCAAATTTCACCCGTGTATCTGGTTTCATAAAGTCTATCCGGGAAAAATATTGTTTTCTTCGGTTTTACGCCAACAAAGTTCAATGCTTCTCTCCTTCTTTCGACAAAAACTCAATATAAGCATCCTTGAAAAGCCCAGGATAGTATTTGTAGCAACATTCGTTAAAGGAAAAAAGAATGTCTTTATCCTTGGAACCAAAAGCCAACTCAAATCGTGAGTGTGACTCAGTTGGTGGTTCACTTTCTTTCAAGACCAATGCTCCAGCTGGATTGATCGCCATTTCACATTCAATGCCGAGCTGAGACAAGAATTTAAGATCATTGTCCAGCTTTTCCAGAATCATCATTACTGCATCATCTTCAGCTTGGCATGGAAGCCGTATTTCAGGGTTCTTCGCATTAGCAAAAGTCCTCTGCTGTAAAAAGTGATAGATGGCTTCATGGAAAGAAAACTCAGTGAGTTCAACCGGAATAGAACTCGCCTTTTGCGGCTTAGCTTGATTCTTCGCCATTTGAGTTGCAAGAATTTTGAATTTGTTGGTGCTGGATACTGACGGTTGTTGAATAGGAATTGACATTTGCTGTTGCAGTATCGTCCCATCTTTTTTCTCCAGCAAATCTTTAGGGATGTAGGAATCCCCAACAATATATTTAATTTTTTCGTATTTCAGAGGTAGGGTTACGGAGTACATGGTCAATCTGAACTGTGGGTCGATGTTGACCAATGCCGAAATTGCTCCCTGTTTATCCAATTCGGCATACTTCGTATTTGTTCCATCGTCCGTTCCAGAGAAGGAATCGAAAGAACCAGGGTGTCGATGCCATAAGCCGATTAAGTCAAGCTGTGTGGCGTACAGCCTGGACACCTTATTTATTAAATGATTTATGTAGGCTTGGTCGTATTCAAAATAGGCAGTCTGAAAGACAGAGTTCGGACCGGGATCAATGCTTTCAATGACATACCAAATATCGCCTTTACGATAGCCTAAGAATACTCCACCGGTTTCCGTTTTGATTTTCTCCTGTGTTTCGACCAATATGGAGATAAAGGCTCGTTCAGAAAAAACAACACACTTTGGCATTTCTGCACCCCCTTCCTTTGTTTTTGGCTTAAACATCAATAAGTATGCTCAAACACCTCGTCACCAATTTCGCCGGCAAGCCACCCCTCAACTGCAAAAATCCATTTTGCTGCCCAGCCAAGAGCTTTAGCTGCGGATGTTGTGCGGTTGCCGGAATCAATATCTTCTTTTCGTGCGGTACACATATAAAGATCGCCGTTAGCATCTCTCAGAACATGAGGAAGTGAACCAGCCGCTTTATACAGCTCGTTCAGATCAGGCTTTACAGAGTAAACTCGCAAAGAACCACCGTATGTATTGTTGTGTGGATGATTGTGGTCGTACACCACCATCAGAGTCCATGTGCCGCCGTCAGCACCTCTGGGATTAAGGTTGCCGACCCAGCAGATTCTTCCATCAGCTAATCGGTCTAAAACAAAGTTAGGGAAATACAGATTCATTGCCTGTTTTTCATCATTAAAAAGTTGAGGGTTTCTTTCATACCAATAAAATCCAGCCACAGTTACCCCTCCTTATGCCAACTTGCCTTCAGGAGCTTTAAGTGTTCTATTCACCTGTGCTTGAGGGTCATTAGGTTCAACAATCTGACCGGAAGGAGTTACATTAACGGACTCACCCCTTTTAAGTCTTTCAGCGATCTCTCTGCGTTTTGCAGCAGCTGCATCTTCCTCTGCGGCGAAGCGACCAACAGGAACAGAAATATACATCATAGTTTTTACCTTCTTTCTTAAATAATGGTTTCTTTTTTCTTAGTGGAGCCTTTTATCGCTAAAAGCGAATGAAGCGTTTCTGCATCTCCAAATTCAGTTCGTTGTGGAAAATAAAATACGCAAGTGCTGTTGGCAGTGAAAAACATAAGCATTGCCAACATCGTTGTCCATGTGAGTGGCGTAGTCTTTCGCTCGATGGCAGAAATTGTCTGTCTGCTTAATCCAATTTTTTCACCGAGTTCTGTTTGTGAAATGCCATATTTCTTTCTTAATGCAGGAAGTCTGTCTACCATGTGTTGAATTAGGACATCCTGTTCGTTTGTTGTAATAACTTCTGACACGCAAACCTCCAATCTGGAAAATCGTGTATAAGGTTCAAAATAATTTCGTAGAATATATCCTTCTCTGAAAAGCGAAAAAAAGCACCGGGAATCAGTGCTTTTTCTTGTTCTGTCATGCTACATGACCATATATTTGACCCTTAATGCTATTCCAATATGCCATTTGAATTGTTTTTTGCTGTATAGACGGATGAACATATTTGTTGAGGGTGATACTTACATTTGAATGTCCTAAGATCTCACTCAATGTTTTTATATCAAAACCCAGGGCAACACAGTTGGTGGCAAATGTATGTCGAAGGATATGGTAATTTATCTTCCCGATGCCACAGCTTATTGTCACCTTGTTGAAATAGTATTGAAGTGTCCTTGGGTCTAACGGTTCATCTGTCCGTGTTAAAATATACGCATCAGAACAGGACTGTGCCGACAAAGCATACAGTGCAGACATAAGGAAATCGGGTATCGGAATAGTTCTGATAGAGGATTTGCTTTTCGGCGTCCCTACCCATAATTTTGTTTTTCGTTGACCAGAAGCCACTCTGATTCGTTGTACAGTTCGCTTGATTGAAATGAGCTTATGCTCAAAATCAATATCTGCCCATTGTAGCCCACACACCTCCCCAATTCGCAGTCCACAATAAAGGCTCAGCATTATTCCCATGTTGCGACACGAAAGATGTGCAGATAAATAGGTATCCAGAGCCGACTCATCCTTCTCTGATAAACAAGAAATAGGGGCTGCCGATTTTCCTCCACCCAAAAGATGTACTGAAAATAGTGCGATCATATTGTTTGACGCTGCGTACTTGATGGATGAATTAAGAATATACAGCAATGTCTGGAGGGTACTTATAGAAAGTGACCCTCCATTCTTCTTGTTCCCGGTACTTCCTTGCTTTTCAAGGAAACCGTGGAGAGTATCAGAATTTAGGTCTTTAAGTTTATAGTGACCCAATTCTGGAAGAACATGATTTTCGATTAGGTTTTGATATTTGTTTATGGATGATGGTTTGAGATTGATTTTGACTATGCCGAACCAGTTGTTGACTATCTCACCGAACAGCATGTTCTTAGCATCTACATATACTCGTCCGATACTTGTTTGAAACTTAGCTTCATTCATTTTTTTCTTTACCTCTGAGTAAGTCTTTCCATATATCGAAGCATATTTTGCTTTTCCTTTTGCAGAGTCATAGCCTTTAATATAGCGACCTTCCCATCTACCATCTTTACGTTTACGAATGTTTTCTCCTCTACGGGGCATAATTTTCACTCCTTTCGTTTTGACCACAAAATTGACCCCGAATGGAATACAATCAGTTTTCGCAGTTCACGGCTATGACAAGAAAACAGTCAAATTGCCTTTTTATATGACTGATTCTTTTACATTTTCCGACCACACTTGACAAGTTGCTTTACATTTATTATAATTGTAAACGATATAACCCATCGGATTAATTTCTGTGATGGATATATTCTACGAAAGAAAGCTGCTCCTTGATGGATGAGGGGATTGGAGCTTTCTTTTTTATTGACCTGATAACTGCTTTTGGCAGCATCAGGTCATTTTTATTTCAATCATTTAATGCAAATTGCCTATAAAATTTTATCACATTGCATTTATAAATGCAACTTGCATTTGATGTTGGTTGTTGAGATTTTGGGTACATTTTATAATGTATAGCAGAATCATACACAGCATGGAGGTGATTGAAATGCAACCGGAAATTGACTATATAAAAATCGGTCAGCGTATTAAAGCTGCTCGCCAGGAGAAGGGATACAGCCAAGCAGACTTAGGTGCGTTGGTTGGTTGCTCTAACAATCATATGAGCCATGTTGAAGTTGGACAGACGAAAGTTTCTTTGGCAATGCTTCTAAAACTGGCATTCGTCTTGGAAAAGAACTTTGACTATTTTTTACTGGATACCCCATACGCAAAATGCGACAGCATCATTGATGACGAGATTGCTGCAAAACTGAAAAAGTGCAATGTAACAACATTGATAACCGTAGGAAAGTTGATTGATGTGTTGATTGACCAACAAGAGATGATAAAAAAAGCGGAGCTTGATTGATATAATGAGAAAGAAGCCCATCGGCGGTTCTGAGTGAACTGCTATGGGTTCCTTTTTGCCATACAATACTAATCCTTTAAGAAACAATAAGTCCACCAGTCATGATGCACTGCACATCATACTGGTGGACTTTTTCTGTAAGAAAATAAAAAACTGATATTCATATATCGTCATAACCAATGTCGTTATCGTAGGCATGAAGATCTTCTTTCAAGAAATCTGCTTTCCGAATATACATCGAATTTACCAGCTCCCCCTTTTCGTGGAGCAGGCTGAATTTGTAGTCTAATAATGCTGCCGGTACATAGAGCATTTTAGCCGTTTCAAAAAATGTGTGTTCCGAAAGGCATTCCAGAACTTCCCCATCTTCTAACAGAAGCTCCGCCGCAAAGAAGTTTGCTTCATTTTCTTCGATTGATCTATCATCAAACACTTCCATTTCTTGAAAGCCGTGCATCATGGCGATTTTCGTATGCAGGACAGCGTGTCCTAATTCATGTGCGACTAAAATACGTTCCAGGATACCGTTTACATTGTGATCTATCACGATATTTTTCTGTCTGGACTGGTAATAGAAGAATCCTTTCAATTTCTTCTGTAAATCGTAATAATGGATTTTGATTCCTAACAGCTGACACAGTTCGTAAGGGTCTCTGGTGTGATATTTTCGCACAAGCTTATCGACAGTTTCAATGATATGCTCTGCCGTTTTCATTTGCTTCACCTCCGAATCGCACACAGAAAACATATTCTGTGCTTGAGGATTTTACTCTTTATCTTTATGCTTTCTGTATTTCTTCGGAGTGTACTTTTCCCGTGCTGTTTTCTTAGAGTCCATATAGACTGACATAATCGCCTGGAAGAATACATCTTTTGCGTCCTCGTCCAATTCTCCACCGGCAAACAGAGAATTTACACGACCCAGCACTTCCTGAGCTTCTTTTGCTCCCTTTGAACCGAAGTTTTCTTTTGCTTCTAAAATAAACATATCCTGATCTATATGGCTCTGGCTGTCTGTTTCAGATTCATCCAAAAGATAGGACACAGAGATATGCAGCGCTTCAGCAAGCTTTCTGATGTTGCTTTTTCTGGGGAGCGTTCCGAGTTGCTCATAAGTATAAAGGGATCTTTCGGAGATGCCGGTCATCTGGGCAAGCTCCGTTTGAGATAGGTTCATAGCCAAACGAGCTTCTTTAATTTTTTCTCCAAATGTCATGGTAGTGTCCTTCCTTTCAAAAAATATTTATTCGTAACTTCCGATTATTTGTTGACAAACTTCTGGAAAATGCTATAATGAGAATCAAGACAGAAGTTTTAGTTCCACTTAATTATATATCGGAACTTTTGTAAAGTCAAGAACTTCCGATTTTACTTCTGTTATTTTAATCAAATATCGGAAGTTATAGTCATTCTTGTCCCATGGTATTTGTTTCCCTTTAGCCAAGTGACAGGAGTTAGAAAGGAATTCTTATTTTATGGATTAGGCTGAAAGGAGATTCTGAATGAGCAGATATAATACACAGGTATTAAGCAATATTCGAATGCTTTGCCGGATGCAGAACATTGACGAGAAGGTTCTGTACGAAAGAGCAAAGCTGATTTTATCCATATATCGAGAGGTGTGCTGGTCTACCATTGATCGTGCGAATGATGTATGTGATACTCTTATTTGTACTTACGGTGACAGCTTAGATGGTGCATTGATTTATCTGGAGAACTTTGCTCCGGATGAAGCGAGAGAACGATTTGAAGAACGCATTCGCAGCTTGTTCGAGACAAAGTGGATCATTGAACTGGTAGATATGGCGATGTTGAAAATCAGAGAATATCCGGATAAAGGCGCTCTGTACTGTGAGATTATCTCAAAGGCATATCTCAACCGCTTCAAGTACAGGGAATCAGAAATGCTGGAAGTTCTGAATATGGAACGCAGCACCTACTATGACCGAAAGAAAGAAGCGATACTGTTATTTGGTCTGTCACTTTGGGGAACAGCCATTCCTAAATTGAAAGATTTCCTGGAAAGTGCCAGGGAGGAAGAAGCATTGTGTTATTGTGAGTGCTAAGACAGGATTTTAGTCCGACTAAAATCCGATGAAAATACGACGGTTTCCCTACTGAAAGTCCGACTTGTCCAGTGTTAAAATGGCTATGCTGGGAGATAGCGGCATAAAATTGAATAGAGAGAGTTACGCCTCGTGCCTGTAATGGGTACGGGGCTTTTTTTATACCTGCCTATCTTCCTCCATTTTAACACAAAGGCATGAATGAGAGCTTGGAGTAATTTACTCCGGCTCTTTTTTTATGCCTGCAAGGAGGACAGGCAGATGGCAAAGGGCATTGAGAATCGGGCACGATCTCCTCCCTCTGTTTTTGATTTTGCAACTTCAAAAATTCAAAAACACGGAGGAACGAAAATGTATTACGACTTGGTTGAAAGCGGAAAAAGAATTAAAGCATTGAGAAAGAAACATGGACTTACACAGGAACAGCTTGCGGAGCAGTTGGGCGTTGCCGCAAACACCATTGCACGAATTGAAACCGGCAACAGAGGTATCTCTATTGATTTGGCAATCGAATTGGTTGTGCGCTTTGACACAACCCTTGATTACATATTTTTAGGTCGTGAATAACCTCAAAACTATACCTACGAGGCAATAAAAACCTGCATTTGGAACAGGTACAATTTAGATACAGCCAAAGAAAACGGCTGATTGATTGTTCCTTGAAAACTAAATAGTCATTCATCAGATACATTCCTGTTGTCGGTGCGAGAGCATCAGCCACATCAGCGATACGCAATGACCTGCTACTTAGGAGATAGAGTCACCTACGTTACTTTTGTCTGTCCTTCCTGTGGCAAGAGCGAGAACTATCGGCTCGTAAATATCGGGTTGCTCCCGATACGGCAATGAAAGCAACAGGCACAATGATACTTCTGCCCAGCCACAGCCCCTTTTCTCTTTTCAGGGAACGGGGATCACGCAATGGGGGTAGCCCGGTGAGAACCACGGGGAGGTTAGATTCCTATGGAGTCGGTTAGCAGCTGACCGTCTGATGATTTCCCAGACAGTATTCTGTCTCCCAGGGGTGTCGAGGACAAATATGGGAACGACATAGTAAACATGAAGGGGCAGTCTCTGCCCCTCTTACATAAGACGATGAAAGGAGGGCTAACAGGTGATGAATAAAAATTGGGAATACCGCCGTGGCGATATATATTTGGCTGACTTGTCTCCGTTCTGCGGCTCTGAACAAGGTGGTGTTCGCCCGGTTGTTGTTATTCAGAACAATACCGGCAACCGGCACGCCCCTACTCTGGTTGTGGCAACTGTCACAGCCAGAACCAGAAAAAAGACAAAACAGCCAACCCATTTTCTGATTAGAGAAAACCCGGCTCTCAGCAGACCTTCTATGGTGCTGTTGGAGCAAATCAGAACCATTGATAAGCAGCGAATTGAAAGATATTTGGGTAGAGTTACCCGGCAGGAAATGTTCGGTATCAATAGAGCGTTGCTTGTCAGTCTGGATTTGAATACATCCTCTCGTCAGTGAAAACTATGGGCAGACCCACCTTTGTGGGGCTGCCTATACTTTTGCCGATGAGGTTCCATGAATAGCTCAGGGAGATTTTGGCAAGAATGATAAACGAAGGTGGTGATTGCAGATGACAAGAAGTGAAGCGACAAAATCTACAGCAGCTGAACAGCTGGTGGATATTCGAGATGTGAAAATTGATCGCTCTTTGCCGAGTGAGGAAAGAATCAAATCCTTTATCGAGCAGATTAAAAATCCTTACCAGTTCAAAGTAGGCAACACGGTTGTGAGAGTGTCGTTTGCAAATACGCAGAATACGATTACTGACAACTTCATCAACATGATTGCTTCTATGTAACGGATAAATCCGTTGGCAGAAATTGGCGAGATACTAATGCGGTGACAAACTGGATTTTCGCAGTCCGCTATGGTAACATAGCCTTGGACAAAATCATGCGAAAACTCCGGTTTGTTTTTTCAGCTTCGGACGATTAACAAACAGGAGTGGCACACTATGCAAAAAAGTATTGATAAGATTTACTATGCCGCCATCTACCTGCGTTTATCGAAGGAAGATGGTGACCTTTCTTCTGGCGAGAAGAAAGAAAGCAACAGTATCGCTAACCAGCGAAAGCTGATTGAAGATTATTTGAGCAGAAACCCTGAGATCACTTTGGTTCAGGAGTTTTGCGATGATGGTTATACAGGTGCTAATTTTGACCGTCCTGACTTTCAGCGAATGATGGAACAGGTCAAAACAGGAAAAATCAACTGCATCATTGTCAAAGACCTTTCTCGTTTTGGCCGTGACTACATTGATTCCGGCAGATATATCGAGAAGATTTTTCCGTCCCTGGGCATCCGTTTTATTGCCATCAACGACAACTACGACTCTGCACAGTCTCAGCAGGTAGGCAACGAAATCATTCTTCCGTTCAAAAACCTGATTAACGACTCTTATAGCAGGGATATTTCCATCAAGATTCGTTCCAATTTGGAGGCCAAGAGAAGAAATGGCGAATTTGTTGGAAGCCATGTGGTCTACGGCTACCGTAGATCTGACGATGATAAAAACAAACTGGTCATCGACCAGACTGTTGCTCCGGTCATCCAGAGCATTTTCAGCATGAAGATGGATGGCTTCAGTCCTGCACAGATTGCAGACAAGCTGAATAAAGACGGTGTTCCGTCTCCTTATGAATATAAGAGACAGAGTGGTTCCAAATACCAGTCTGGTTTCAAGAAACAGATTCAGACCGATTGGGGCGCAAAAGCGATTTATCGTATTTTGAAAAATGAGATGTACACTGGCACTCTGGTTCAGGGAAAGACAACGACTCCAAACCATAAAATCAAAAGCAGAACAACAAAAGATGAAGCGGATTGGATGAGAACGGAGAACGCACATGATGCGATTATCTCTCCTTCCGTTTTCGATATGGTTCAGAAGCTCATGCTTGAGGACACAAGAAGTCCTTCGGGCGATAATTCTGTGCATCTGTTTTCAGGTAAGGTGTTCTGTGCTGATTGCCAGAGTACCATGACCAGAAAGAAAACCAAGTCCGCAGGCAAGGAGTATGTGTACTTCGTTTGCAATGCCAATAAGGTAGATCGCAAGGTATGTGATGCACACACCGTAAAGGAACAGGTTGTTTACGATGCTGCTCTTGCGGTCATTCAGGCACAGGTTTCTCTTGCCTTAAACTTGGAAATTGCCCTTGGGAAATTGAACGGTATCTCTTGGGAGCGCCGTGAAATGGAGCGTATCGCTTCAAAAATTGCCAGACAGGAAGAAGTTATCGAACACAACAAGCAGATGAAAGCTCATGTGTACGAGGACTTCAAGACAGAAATGATTACTCGTGAGGAATACTTTATTTTTAAGGCTGAGTTCGACAAGAACATTCAGGAAGCCAAAGAAGCTATTGCCCGTCTGGTAGGTAATAAAAATCAAATCAGTTCCGGTCTCACGGAACAGCAGAGCTGGCTTGCACAGTTCAGAGAATACGAAAACATTCAGGAACTGAACCGCAGAGTCGTAGTCAATTTCATTGATAGAATTGAGATTACCGAGGATAAGCAGATTCATGTTGTTCTGAATAACGCAGATCAGTTCCAGGCGATTATGGAGTTCCTGGAGGAAGAAAAAGCGAAAGCCGACGCAAAGAAGGTGATTTCGTTCATCAGGGAGGTGAGCTAAATGGCAAGACCGTCAAAGCGCCGTCAACAGGCATTAGCCAGTCAGACCGTTGCTGCGGAACAGTTTACTGTCGTTCACAAGACTGCTATCTACGCTCGTCTTTCTCGTGAAGATAATCTGAATAGCTCTGATTCCATCGAAAATCAGCTGGCATTGCTCAATGAGTATGTAAGCAATCGTCCGTATCTGCAACTGGCAGGAACCTTTGTTGACAACGGCTACACTGGAACGGACTTTGACCGTCCTGAATGGCAGAAGCTGATGGAAGCAGTTCAGGCAAAAGAGATTGACTGCATCGTAGTAAAAGACCTTTCCCGACTTGGACGTAACTACATTGAGACCGGTGAGTTTCTTGAAAAAATCTGTCCGTTTTTCGGTATCCGTTTTATTGCTATCAATGATGGTTTTGATACAGATACTGTAGAAGCAAGTGGTCAGCTGTCTGTATCCCTTTCCAATATCATCAATGATTACTATGCCAAGGACATTTCTCGCAAGGTATCTTCTGCCCTGAGAAGCAAGATGGAAAACGGCGATTTCATTGGCGCATGGGAAAAGTACGGATACATTAAAGACCCAAACAATAAGAATCAGTTGATTATTAACCCTGAGACTGCACCTGTCGTAAAGCAGATTTTTCTGTGGCGTAGCGAAGGTATGAGCTATATGGGTATCAACAAGAAGCTCAATGACAGCGGCATTCTCTCTCCGGGACAGTACAAAGCGAACCGTGGCATTGTTACGAACAACAATCAAAAAGACCGTGTTATCCTCTGGAACAAGCACATGATTACTGAGATTCTGAAGGATATTACTTATCTGGGTCATTTGGCTCAGAGAAAGGCTTCTCAATGCTTGTATGCCGGTATCTCCTTCCACCGTACAGAGGAACAGGACTGGATCATCGTTGAGAATACCCATGAACCTATTATTGAGCAGGAACTGTTCGATAAGGTCCAGGCTATCAACAGCGCTGCCGCTGAAAAGTCAAAAGCAAACAGTGGTAAATACGACCACTTACCGAAAGCTGTAAACATCTATGGGAAGAAATTCACCTGTGCTGACTGTGGCTCCGTAATGAAACTTGTCCGTTCTTTCAGCACAAAGAAAGATAAGGTGTACTTTACCTTTAAGTGTCCGACCTATGCTGAGCATGGCACAAGAGCTTGCAATGCAAAAAAGATGCGTAAAGCAGACTTGGATGAAGCTGTTCTTTCTACCATTCAGGCACAACTTGACCTGTTTGTAGATATGCAGGACAGTCTGCATCAGCTACTGGCTATGAAGAAAGCTATGGCAAAGCAAAACGGACAGAAAGATGAAATCAAATCTTTGCAAAAGAAGCTCGACCATAAGAAAGGTTTGTTTGGAGGGCTTTACCGAGATTTGCGTGAGGGCCTTATCTCTGATGAGGACTACGCACAGACCCGTGAAGTTATTCTGGGTGAAATCAAACGCTTGGAAAAGCAGTTGGCAGAGCTTGAGGGAACCACGAACAGATTTGAAGAACAGCTTCGTGGTGAAAAGAAATGGGCTGAACTTGTAAAGAAATATCATCATGCCACCGAAGTTACTGCCGAAATGGTGGATGCAATGATTGTTTCTATGAAGATGAACAAAGATAGCTCCCTGAGTATTGAGTTCAACCACATGGATGAGTTCAAGGCTATCTACGATACTATCGACATTCTCAGAAAGGAGGTTGCGTAATATGAAAAAGAGCATTGGCATCTATCTCCGTCTTTCTCTGGAAGATGTGGACAAGAGAACCAACAAGGCAAAGGATGAAAGTAACAGTATTGTTGCACAGCGTCAGCTGATCCAGCGACATATCGAACAAAACCCTTACCTTTCTAATCTGCCACAGATGGAGTTCTGCGACGACGGCTTTAGTGGCACGAACTTTGAGCGACCGGACTTTCAGAGAATGATTGACCTTATCCGTGCCGGTGAAATCCATATCGTGATTGTCAAAGACCTTTCCCGTTTTGGTCGTGACTATCTGGAAGTAGGTGATTACCTGGAACACATTTTTCCGTTCCTTGGTGTCAGAATGATTTCCATTAACGACCATTATGACAGCGAAAAGTATCTTGGCAATACCGCAGGTATGGACATTGCCTTTCGTAACCTGATTTACGATTATTACAGCAAAGACCTCTCCAAAAAGGTCAAGTCGGCTATGAGAACAAAACAGCGTAATGGTGGCTATATCACCTGCTGTACTTATGGCTACAAGGTTTCTCCGAAAAACAAGCATCAGATGATTATTGACCCCGAAACGGCACCGATTGTACGCAGGATTTTTACCGATGTTATCACAGGTAAATCCACCAGTCAGGTTGCCAGAGAGTTGAATGCCGAGGGCATCCCTACTCCGCAACAGTATAAAGGTGTTGCCAGAAGAAAAGATAGTCCTTCAAAAGCATTATGGACACATAACCGAATATTGGATATGTTGAAGAATATCAAGTACACCGGTTGCATGGTGAATCACACTCGTGAGAGCATGGTAATCCGTGCGAAGTCCCAGCGCAGAGTTCCAAAGGAAGACTGGATTTATCACGAGAATGCCCACGAAGCCATTGTGACAACAGAGGAATTTGAAGCAGCACAGGCAGCTCTGCGTAAGGTAAAACCCCATATTAAGAAGAAAGCCGAGAACCTCTTTCCATTCTATTGCGCCCATTGTGGTCGTAAGCTCCAAAGGACTTTTGGCACAGATGTTCACTTCTATTGTGTAACTCCATATTGGGACACGGATGAAGAACTGTGCAAATCAGTTAGATGGGACAGGACGGATATTGAGGAAGTTGTTTTGGCTTCGTTAAAGGCTCAAATTGCCGTTATGACGGTCGAATCTGTCGGCAAGACCCGGAATACCATATCCGAAGGGACATTGCTTAGACAACGCCTAAAGGCTCTTACAAGCGAATTGGAAAGTGGTGATACCCAGAAGGTTCAAAGCTATCTGGACTATCGTGAGGGTCGCATAACAAAGGAGGATTTTATCGTTCTCCGTTCTGAGCGTGAAAAACGCATGGAAGAATTAAAAGTTCAGATTGCGGAAACAGAAGCTGCGTATGAAGATTTTCTCGAAAAAGAAAATCAGACAAAGCAGGAACAGGCAATCATTGAGCGTACAAGTTCCATGAATGATGAAGCTCTGAAAGAACTGATGTATGATGCGGTTGAGCGTATCAATGTCACGGATAATCAGAATATTGAAATCATCTGGAAGTTCGATGATCTGTTTGCAACAGCATAACAAAGAGCCAGTCAGAAACGACTGGCTCAAATCTTTGAATAAAATGTCGATTTTTGTCCTAAAATGACTCAATGAGTAGGACGGGTGTGAAAGCTCCGAAAGCTGAAGAATCCTTATATTTCAATGCTTTTCGGGGCTTCACAAAAATTTTTTGCACCTGATTGACACAATCAGATGATCTCGGGCGGGTGGTGATTCCGAAGGAGATACGGCGGACGTTGAAGATACGGGAATCGGAGCCTCTGGAGATTTTTACGGATCGGAATGGGGAGATTATTCTGAAGAAATATTCGCCGATCGGGGAGATTTCGACCAGCGCACAGCAACTGGCGGAAGCGGCGGCGAAGACGTGCGGGAAGTTGTTTTGTATCTGCGATCAGGAGCAGGTGGTGGCCGCGGCCGGGCCGGAGAATAAGAAGTATCAGGGGAAATCTCTCAGTAAAGCGATGGAGCAGCGACTCTTTGACCGGGATTTTATCCCGAAAAATAACGCTTATTATCCGGTGACAGACGATGATGCGCACACGGAGCAGGCTCTGGTTCCTGTGACGCGGGACGGGGATCCGGTCGGGGCCGTGTGTTTTCTTGGCATGAAGCGCACGGATCCGATTTCCGAAGTGGATGCAAAGGTAGCAGAAATGATAGCCCGATATCTGACCTTCACTATGAACAATTGATGATATACAATGTAACAACAAGGCGGAACACCAGCATCTTTTGCCGGCGTTCCGCCTCATTTTATTTCTGCTCATAATATTCTTCCAGTGTCAGCCCTGTAAGTGTCAGATACAACGCCAGCGACCGGGTTACATACCGGATATGCCAGGGCTCCCAGCCATACCCTGTTATATGCTCTTTTCCTTTCGGATAGCGCAGGATGAAGCCAAATAAGGGGGCACACCGCTTCAGCCACCGCCCTTCCCGGGTTTCTCCAAAATGTACATCCAGTTTATAGTCAACCGCCTGACAGGAAACATCCAGTGCCAGACCCGTCTGATGCTCACTGGCTCCCGGCGGTGCTATCCAATGTACAGGACCTTCGTTTCCTTTCGGCTGTTCCCGCAGTTTCTTCTGATAGAGTTCTTCCTGTCTTTCGTAACTTCGGTAGCCGGATACTCCGCACAGATAGATTCCTTCCTCTTTTCCTCTCGCAAAAAGCGCCTCCACACCCTTCGCTGCACTGACTTCAAGTAATCTTTTCCTGTCTCCGACAGGTGCATCAAAGATGATTTCCGGCTCAACTAAGGTCTGTGGTATCGCTTTTCGCGGTAAGCGATGTGTACGGTTTACCAGAATCGTGGCATCCATCGTTTTCCCTCCTTTGTTTCGCTGTTACGAAACTATCTGCATTCTATGCAGCCGGAAGCCGGATTATGAACAGGAAAGCAATCTCCTGTAAGCGAAAAAAGAGAGTGCAAACACGTTTCCCGTATCCTGCACTCTCTGTTCTTATTTTCTCTAGTTCACCTGATACACATCTGCATATTTCATGCCAAAACTCAATGCCTGGCTGTGGCTTCCCATGAAGATGTCCACATGTCCGTATGCGGTTCCTCTGTCTTCTACGGTATAGATCTGACCGTTGATGGAAAGTTTGGTTCCGAATGGAACTCCCGCCATCGCGATGGTACGTCCCGGTGTCGGAGTGGTTCCGCTGGCTGTTCCGCCGCCGGACCATTTTCCGCAACAGATGGAACAGCTGCAATATGCTGTCAGTTTGAATCTTCCCAGGTATTTGCCCTGTGAAGTATCGATGGTATCGTCGGAGCTGTCTGTTGTAGTTGTTGAAGTTGTTGTATTCGCAGCAGTATTACTTGTCGTTGTAGTCGTTGTTGTACTGCTGTTTGATGTTTTCTGTGTCGCTGACGCTGCCTGCTGCGCTGCTTTCTGCTGTGCTGCCTTTTGTGCTGCTGCATCTTCTGCCGCTTTTTTCTCTGCCGCTTCTTTTGCTGCCGCTTCCTGTGCTGCTTTTTCAGCTGCTGCCTGTGCCGCCTGCTGTGCTGCTAATCTGGCTGCTGCTTCTTCCTCTTTTGCCTGACGAAGAAGGTCGTTGATCGCATCTTCCTGACTGCTGATCTTGGTCAACAGATCATTCTCTGCTGTCTGCTGACTCTGAATATCTTCCTGATATTCACGGATCTGCTGGTAAGTTGCCTCCACCAGTTCTTCTACTGCTGCCTGCTTGTCCGCGCTCTCCTGCTGAAGAGCCACAATCTCTTCTTTTTCTTCTGCCACCTGTTCCTCTTTGGTCTGAATGGCTTCTTTTGTTTCTCTGTATGTATCCAGCATGTCTCTGTCATACTTTGACATCTGGGAAATGTTCTCAGCCTGGTTTAAAAAATCGGAAATGCTTCCGGATTCGAACAGCAGGTTCATATAATTGCTGGCTGAGTTTTCGTACATATAGCGGATACGGAGTTTCATCGCTTCATACTGCTGCGCTTCATCCGCTTTCGCATCTTCAAGGTCACTTTGCAGCTGTGTCAGTTCTTCCTGCTTCGCATCGTAATCGTTCTGCAGTTTTTCCAGACTGCTACGAAGATCGTCCAACTGAGTGTTCAGATCTGCAAGATAAGTTTCTGATTCACCTTTTTTTGATTCCAGTTCCTGAATCTTTTCCTGGGTCTGTTGCAGGGAAGACTGATTCGCCTGCTGCTGTGCCTTCGCATCGGAGATCTTCTCCTGCGTGGTAGCAGCTCCACCCTGTACCGCACTTCCCACGATAAGACATACGGAAAGTACCAGGCTTGTGATTCTTTTTCTTCTCATATAAATTCCTCTCACTTTCTCAGGCAAGAGTCATTATAACATGGTTTTGTAGCATTGTGAAGTAGTTTTTTAATATCTCGTAATAATTACGTAATAATTAGTTGGATTTTGGCGAATTTTCCCGTAAATATACGAATTTTTGTCAACCTTTTAACCGCCAGCCGCTCCAGTATTTATTCTTCAGAACTCCATTCACCAGTTTTCCCCAGCCAAGGGCATACTGATCCACACAGACCAGGATCCAGCCTTTCTCCCTGGTCGCCTCCTCCGGCCTCAAAAGCAGGGTTTCTCCACGCAGATACCGTCCGATCCGTTCGTCCTCCGGCGACAGGGATACGCTTCCCGCATAATCGGAAGCCTTCAACGTCATCGCCAGCTGCTGGGATGGTTCAAAACGGTTTTTCTTCAGATCTCCCAGATACAGTCCGTTTCTTAAAAAATGAATCCCGTTCAACTTTGCCGGAAGTTCCGGTACCAGGTAGACTTTCTCACCCTTGATCTGTACCCGTTCCCAGTCCGGTTTCCACTGACAGTCTTTGAAGAATTCTTCCATGACCGCTTTATTTTTTTTGTCCATCCGTGTCGGCGGTTCCAGTTTGATCCTTGTCTCCGGTACATCCTCTGACTTTTTCATCAGTGCCAGAAAATGCCCCTCTCCCTTCATCTTGTGGGGCCAGATCCGCACACAGCGGCGCAGTTCCTCTCTTCCATCACCCCACGCAGGATTACCCTCGGAAAATCCTTCATATCCTTCGATCGGGATCAATTCCATCTCCGGGCACTCGTTCAGGATCCAGGAGATACTTCCCTCGTTCTCCACCGGTGCAAAGGTACAGGTAGAATACAGCAGTTTTCCACCCGGGCGCAGCATCCGCACACCATTTTTCAGGATATCTTTCTGCAGTTTCGCAAAATATTCCGGTCGTTCCTCCTCCCAGGTTTTGATCACCGCCGGATCTTTGCGAAACATTCCCTCACCGGAGCACGGTGCATCGATCAGCACTTTATCAAAAAATCCTTCAAACCGATCTGCCAGGTTCTGTGGCACTTCGTTGGTCACAAAGGCGTTGGCTATACCAAATACCTCCAGATTCTTTAACAGTGCTTTGGCCCTGGAATTACTGATATCGTTTGCCACCAGCACACCTTTTCCCTGAAGCGCTGCTCCGAGAGCCGTAGCCTTTCCACCCGGTGCCGCACACAGATCCAGTACTCTCTCCCCCGGTTCTACCGGAAATCTTGCTGCCGGAGTCATGGCACTTGGCTCCTGCAGATAATAAAGACCGGCACTGTAATACGGATGTCTTGCCGGCTGATCCTCTTCTTTATAAAAATATCCGGTCTTTGTCCACGGAATCGGCTCCAGAGAAAACCCGGAGCCTTCCGCCAGTTCTTCCCCCGTAACCTTCATCGGATTGATCCGGAGTCCATACTGTCTGGGATTATCATAGCTTTCGATATACGATTCGTACTCATCCCCCAGCATTTCTTTCATTCTTTTTTCAAAACTTTCCGGCAGTTCCACTCTCATAACAACACCAGTCTCCTCTTTTTTCTCTCTCCCGTCCGCTCCCGCGGACATTTTCTACGTCCCACTATAGCAAGACTCCCCGGATTTGTCCAGCGGAAAGAGCAGATGAAAAAAGCGGCAGCCCCCCAGCCACCGCTTTTCGTTTTCTTATCTGCAGGAACAGATCTGTGAATCTGTTCCTGCTCCGCGTCACCCCATATATATGACAATTCGGTTACGCATTATCTGCAACGGCATCTTCTGCCATTACTTCCTCATATTTCTCCAGAATCAGACTCTGGATCTTTTCTCTTGTGTTGGAATTGATCGGATGTGCAATATCGCGATACTCTCCATCGGAAGCCTTTCGGCTTGGCATAGCGATAAACAGTCCTTTCTCTCCCTCGATCACTTTAATATCATGTACAACAAATTCATCATCAATTGTTATGGAAACAACTGCTTTCATCTTACCTTCTTTTGTCACTTTGCGCACTCTTACGTCTGTAATCTCCATAGCACATGCCCCTTTCATATGTCGTTCTCCTTCCGAACAGTTATAGCCGCTGATTTGTTATTTCTCCGCGAACCACCAGACAGCCGCTCTGTTATTACAGCGCATAGCGCTCGTTCTTTTCCACGACAACTTTTATTTCGCCTTCTCCGCAATAGTAGGAATTGGCCCGGATGGTATCCCGGCTTTCTACGATGCAGTTTTCGATATGGGTATTATCCCCCAGATACACGTCGTTCAGAATAATAGAATTCTTGATGACGCAGTTATTTCCCACATATACTTTCTTAAACAGAACAGAATTCTCCACCTGTCCGTTGATGATACAGCCGCTGGATACCAGGCTGTTCTTTACCAGACATCCCGGATTATATTTTGCCGGCGGAAGATCGTCGATCTTGGAGTTGATTCCCGGATACTGACGGAAGAAATAATCTCTCACTTCCGGTTTCAGGAAATCCATATTGGTCTTGTAGTAAGCCTCAACGGTAGAGATGTTGTTCCAGTAATCCTGGATCTTATATCCATAGATTCTCTTCAGATTCTTATAGCGGATCAGGATATCTTTTACAAAATCATGTCTTCCTTCCTGTGCGCAGCGCTCGATCATCTCGATCAGCTGACGGCGCCGGATCACATAGATTCCTGTGGAGATCGTATGATAATCGGACAACATCGGTTTCTCTTCAAATTCTTCGATCCGGTAGTCTTCGTTCATGCGAAGCACACCAAATCTGGTCACGTCCTCATTGGCATCCACATCTTTGCACACAATAGTTACATCGGCACGTTTTGCGATATGGTATTCCAGAACTTTGTTATAATCCAGTTTGTATACACAGTCACCGGATGCGATGACCACATATGGTTCATGGCTTCTCTTCAGAAAATCCAGATTCTGATAAATCGCATCTGCAGTTCCCTGATACCAGAAGCTGTTATCCGGAGTGATCGTCGGTGTAAACACAAACAATCCTCCCTGCTTTCTTCCGAAATTCCACCATTTGGAAGAACTCAGATGCTCATTCAACGATCTTGCGTTGTACTGTGTCAGGACTGCAACTTTCGCAATATGAGAATTGGTCATATTACTCAGTGCAAAGTCGATGCTCCGATAACTTCCCGCTACCGGCATCGCTGCGATGGCACGTCTGTTGGACAGTTCTCTCATCCTGTTGTTATTACCGCCTGCCAGAATAATTCCTAATGCTCTCATATTACTCACCGTCCTTCTTTACAATTGCTCCGCCGCTTACAAGCTCTCCGTCCGGATAATCCTCCACAGTGGTCTCACCGCTGATGGCTGTGTTCTTTCCAATCTTCACGCCTGACGGAATAACAGAATTTTCTGCGATTGTAACAAGGCCGAATCCATAGACAGCCGGTTTCAGAACATTCGGAGCTTCCTCGCCCACACCTGTGACAACATTTTCTCCGATATCCACACTCTCTGCGATAATGGACTTGTCAATCTGGCTTCCGGCGCCGATGCGTGTATGTTTCATGATAATGGAATCCCGCACCACTGCTCCCTTTTCAATCGTTACATCCGCACCGATGACGCAATTATGCACCTCACCATAAATCTCCGCACCTTCGCCGATAATACTTCTTTCAACAACGGATTCCCCGGATATGTACTGTGGACGAATGATATCACCTTTGGTATAGATTTTCCAGAATTCTTCATACAGGTTAAATTCCGGAATGATATCGATCAGTTCCATATTTGCTTCCCAATAAGACCCCAGTGTTCCTACGTCTTTCCAGTATCCGTTGAATTCATAGGCAAACAGTCTCTTTCCATTATCTCTGCAGTATGGCAGGATATGTTTACCGAAGTCACAGTTTGGCTGATCTTTCAGTGCCATCAGAGACTCTTTGAGTGTCTTCCAGGAGAAAATATAAATTCCCATGGATGCCAGATTACTTCTTGGATGTTCCGGTTTTTCTTCAAACTCGGTAATACGTCCCGCGCCGTCAGTGATCATAACACCGAAACGGCTTGCCTCTTCGATCGGCACCGGCATACAGGCAATGGTCACATCTGCCTTATTTGCCTTATGATAATCAAGCATCACTTCGTAATCCATCTTATAAATATGGTCACCGGAGAGAATCAGAACGTAGTCCGGATTATAGGTCTCCATGTATGCCATATTCTGAAAAATTGCGTTTGCTGTTCCGGTATACCAGTCGCTGTTACCATTTTTTTCGTAGGGGGGAAGCACGGTAACACCGCCCACATTCCGGTCCAGATCCCACGGAATACCGATTCCGATATGGGTATTCAGACGCAGTGGCTGATACTGGGTCAGGACACCCACGGTATCAATGCCTGAATTAATACAGTTACTCAACGGAAAATCGATAATCCGATATTTTCCTCCAAATGCCACCGCCGGTTTGGCAACTTTCTCGGTAAGTACGCCGAGTCGGCTTCCCTGACCTCCGGCCAACAGCATTGCAATCATTTCTTTCTTAATCATGCAATCACCTCTTGTCATATATAGTAAAAAGATTATATCACACTTATCAGATTTAGTGAACATTTTTTACATATTTTTATCGAATCTTTTCGCGTTTTTATGACATTTATACAATGTTTCTTCTCCCTTTCGTCATTTTCTTCTATATCTATTGGTTTTTTTCCTCATCCTTAAAAAAATCTTTCCATTTTCCCCTTTTCCGTCTATAATAAATGTTGTTACAAAATGTCTTTTGTACCCGACTGATGCCTGCGGATCGCTCGCCGAAAGCAGCTTTCCCAACCTTTCCGACCTTGGGAAGCCGGCATCATAAATATGATACAAACGTCTGTAAGAAAGGGAGAACTCCTATGTATACCATTGATTTTACAAAACCTGTTCACATACATTTTATCGGCATCGGCGGTATCAGCATGAGCGGTCTTGCCGAGATTCTTTTAAAAGAGGGATTCACCGTATCCGGCTCTGATTCCAAAGAAAGTGCTCTGACGGATCATCTGACTGCGAACGGTGCACAGATTTTCTACGGACAGCGCGCATCCAATATTATCGACGGTATCGATCTGGTGGTTTATACCGCTGCGATCCACCCGGATAACCCGGAATATGCCTGTGCGAAAGAAAAAAATATCCCGATGATGACCCGTGCCGATCTGCTGGGACAGATCATGAAAAATTACCAGATCCCCATCGCAGTATCCGGAACCCACGGAAAAACCACAACAACTTCCATGGCTTCTCACATTCTGCTGGAAGGTGGTTTTGATCCGACAATCTCTGTCGGCGGTATCCTGCCGGCCATCGGCGGTAATCTGCGTCTGGGACATTCCGGCACTTTCATTACCGAGGCCTGCGAATATACCAACAGCTTTTTAAGCTTTTTCCCGAAAATCAGTATCATCCTGAACATGGATGCTGATCATCTGGATTTCTTCAAGGATATCGATGATATCCGCCATTCCTTCCGGCTGTTTGCAGAAAAACTTCCGGCTGACGGTACCCTGATCATCAACAGTGATACTCCTCATTATGAGGATATCATCAGGGATCTGCCATGCGAAGTCATCACTTACGGACTGGAACATGAAGCTGATTATACAGCAACCGATATTACATACGATACCTTCGGTCACCCGACCTTTACCTGTCTGCATCACGGTGAAACCACAGGAACCTTCTCCCTGAAGGTACCCGGTATCCACAACGTGTCCAACGCCCTTTCCGTGATCGCTCTGGGTGAAAAACTAGGTATGGACGATGCAACGATCCAGAAAGGTCTGATCAACTTCACTGGAACCGACCGCCGTTTCCAGTTCAAAGGGAACATCGGCGATATCACTGTGATCGATGACTATGCCCATCATCCGACAGAGATCAAAGCAACTCTGACCTCTGCCAAAAACTATCCGCACAAAAAGACCTGGTGTATCTTCCAGCCCCATACCTACACCCGTACCAAAGCTCTGCTCCCGGAATTCGCCGAAGCACTGACTCTGGCAGACCATGTAGTACTGGCAAACATCTACGCCGCAAGAGAAACCGACACCCTCGGCATCTCTTCCGCCGACCTTCAGAAAAGAATCCAGGAACTGGGAACCCCATGTGAATACTTCCCAACCTTCGACGAAATCGAAAACTACCTTCTGGAAAACTGCCAGCCCGGTGACCTCCTGATCACCATGGGCGCCGGCGACGTCTACCAGATCGGCGAAAAACTCCTGGGCAAATAAACACCAAGAGAACCATCTTTTACCCCATCCAAAAATGGCAACCGAACCCAACATGTCCGGTTGCCATTTTTATATGTAAAAACTCTCCTGCTCCGTACCCTGTACTTTTTCTTAGACTTCCTTCTTCCATCCACAATCTGCTTCACCCCCTCCCCACGCGAAAACCAGAACCCGGAAGAGGTCTGCAACACCACGGGGCGGCAACACTTTGTGGGCGCTTAGGGCAAGCTTTGAGATCCAGCACCTACGTAGACTTTCGCGAGGGTCCGCTGACCCTCGTGAACATAGTCGGAGTTGGTGATTAGCTCAAAGTTGCCCTGCCCACGTTGCCGCCCCGTGGTGTTGCAGACCTCTTCCGGGTTCGTCCCCTTTTCACCCCCCACCATTTTTTTCTCAACTTATCCACATTATCCACACATTTATCCCCACCCTCAATCCCCACCTCTGTGGATTCCCCTGTGCATAACTCTGTTTACATAATCTCACACTCTTCCCTCCAAATTTTCACTGTTTTTCAAACAATTCCTCCATTTTCCGGTTGCAAATAATCCCCACACCTCAAAATTCTCCACCACTTATCCACATTGTCCACATGCTTATCCACCTTACTTACACACCAACCAATCCCCCATCGCACCGTATTTTCCACCTGTTTCCCATAAAAAACCATGTTTGATTTCTTAAAGAATCATGCTATAATAAGCACGTAACCAGGACATATACCATCACTTTTCTATTACAGGAGAACTATGCAGTTATCTTTACATAATGGGAGCTCCAGCGGAGTCACCATTATTTCCAATATTTTCATAGATTATTATATGCCCCGCGCCAACGGGGAATTCGTAAAAATTTACCTTTATCTGCTCCGCAGTCTGCAAAGCGGCGACACCGCACTGGACCTGGCTGCTGTAGCGGATGTTTTTGACTGCACGGAATCAGATGTGCTTCGCACCCTTCGTTACTGGGAGAATCAAAAACTGGTCGTACTGGCAGGTACCGACACCCAGACTTCCATTGATTTTCTACAGCCCATGGTGCCGGATACGGTTCAAAACACGCTGGCAGAACAGGCAATCACTCAGATTTCGCCTGCCACATCGACAAATACCGTCAAATCCGACTCACCATCGACAGCCGGAGCGTCTGTCACACCCGGCAGAAAGGCTCCCAAAACAGGCACTCAGCCCTCTCAGACAGCAGGGAATAAAAAAGCAATGAGTGCTGACCGTCTGAAAGAGCTCCGTGAACAGGAGGACGTTCGCCAGATTCTCTTTCTGGCCGAAAGTTACCTGGGCACTACACTGTCAAGAACAGTTACTGATGAACTTCTTTATATTTATGAGGAACTTCATTTTTCTGTGGATCTGTTTGACTATCTGATCGAATACTGTGTATCCAAGGGAAGTAAAGACATTCATTATATAAAGAAAGTAGCCTTCAGCTGGCACGAGGCAGGTATCGACACAGTTACCCGCGCCAAACAGGAGACTACGACCTATCACAGAAACTATTTTTCAATTTTAAAAGCCTTCGGAATCAGCAACCGTAATCCGATCCAGTCAGAGATCCAGATGATCGACCACTGGATGAAAGATTACGGATTTACTATGGACATCCTCACAGAAGCCTGTTCCCGTACAGTAGCATCCACTGGGAAAGCGAATTTCCGCTATGCGGACAGAATTCTTTCCGGCTGGAAGGATAAAGGTGTCCGGCACCTGACCGATATTCAGGCTCTGGATACTTTGCACAGACAGCTGCAAAGCGACCGGCAGGAACAGAAACAGCGGCAGGAACAAAAGGGAATCCGTCCATCGGGTTCCGGTAACAGATTCAATAATTTCCAACAGCGAAATTATGATTACAATCAACTTGAAAATCAGCTTTTAAAATAATAAAGGAGAATTACCGTGGCACTACAAAACAGTCAGTACGATGCACTGATGCGCTATTATCAGAGATTGCAGTTTCGCAATAAGCATGAACAAGATGCCCGTATCGCCGAAGCACAGGCCAGGATACCCCGGCTGGCACTGATCGATCAGGAGATTGCAGCGATCAGTGTGAAAAAGGCACGAATCTTACTCGGTGATAAAAACGCCACTGATTTTGACCTGAACGAACGGATTCAGGCTTTATCCAGAGAACGAACCGATCTGTTAAAAGCCAATGGTTATCCGGAGGATTATCTGAAGATGCATTATACCTGTCCCCTGTGTCAGGACACCGGCTATGTGGACAATCAAAAGTGTATCTGCTTCAGGCGTGCGATCAGTGAACAGCTGTATACCCAGTCCAATATCCGGGAATTATTAAAAGCAGCCAGCTTCGACGCATTTTCTCTGGATTATTATCCGGAAGATATGATAAATGAAGCCACAGGACAGACCGCCCGTCAGAGTGCCGCAACCGCGTTGCAGCGCTCAAAGGATTTCGTTCAGAATTTTGATCATTCTTTTGAAAATCTTTTTATTTACGGCGATACCGGTGTTGGAAAAACTTTCCTTACGTACTGCATCGCAAAAGAACTTTTGGATTCGATGCACAGCGTGATCTATTATTCCGCTTTCGATCTGTTCGATGCGTTTGCAAGAAATACCTTCTCAAATTCCGATACCACAGAAGGAGAAAATGACTATATTCTCAACTGTGATCTGCTGATCATCGATGATCTTGGAACAGAGCTTACCAACAGCTTCGTTGCTTCCCAGTTCTTTTTATGTATCAACGAACGGATCCTCAGAAAGAAATCCACGGTGATTTCCACCAATCTGACACTGGGCAGTTTTATGGATACCTACTCCGAACGGGTATTTTCCAGAGTTTCCAGTAACTACACGATGATCAAACTCATCGGTAAAGATATAAGAATCCAGAAAAAAATATTAGGAGGGAACTAACAATGTCACACAACAAAAATCACGATTCACAACAGCTTCCTGTAGGACGACTGGGGATCATTTCTCCTTATAGCTGCGCCGAACTCGGTACAAAGGTAGATAACTACCTGGTCAGCTGGAGAAAAAAACGCCACAATGAAGGTGTTTTATATGAGGGCTATGACAGAGATACTTACCTCATCGGATCTGATCTTCCCCGTTTCGGTTCCGGAGAAGCAAAAGGTATCCTGAAGGAATCCGTACGTGGTGATGATATCTATATTCTGGTGGATGTCTGCAACTACAGTCTGACATATTCTCTGGCAGGACAGACGAATCATATGTCCCCGGATGACCATTATCAGAACCTGAAACGAATCATTGCGGCAATCGCCGGAAAAGCAAGACGAATCAATGTTATCATGCCGTTCCTTTATGAAAGCCGTCAGCACAGACGTACCGGCAGAGAATCCCTCGACTGTGCACTGGCACTGCAGGAACTGATCGAGATGGGTGTGGAAAACATCATCACTTTCGATGCGCATGATCCAAGAATTCAGAATGCCATCCCTCTGCATGGATTTGAAACCGTACAGTCCGCATACCAGTTCATCAAAAACCTGTTAAAGAAAGAAAAAGACCTGAAACTGGACAAAGAACACCTGATGGTCATCAGCCCGGACGAAGGCGGTATGAGCCGTGCGATTTACCTGGCAAACAACCTGGGCGTAGACATGGGTATGTTCTACAAACGCCGTGACTACTCCACCATCGTAGACGGAAGAAACCCGATCGTCGCCCACGAATTCTTGGGTGCTGACGTTCGCGGCAAAGACATGATCATCGTAGACGACATGATCTCCTCCGGCGACAGCATGCTTGAGGTAGCCCAGCTCCTGAAAGACCGGGGAGCCAACAAGATCTTCATGTGCTCCACTTTCGGTCTGTTCACCAACGGTCTGTCAAAATTCGACGAAGCCTACGAAAAAGGAACCTTCGACCGCATCCTGACCACCAACCTGATCTACCAGACCCCGGAACTGCTGAGCAAGCCATACTATATCAACTGCGATATGAGCAAATACATCGCCCTGATCATCGACACCCTGAATCACGACGATTCCATCAGCAAACTCCTGAACCCGGTAGAACGCATCCAGAAAGTCCTGACCAAATACAGAAACAACGAGACGATCTGATAAATCAGGTAATGCCAGGCACACTGGCATTACCTGATTTATGAAATATCTAACACAAAAGAGACATACCGACGAAATTCTCACTTCAAAGATTCTTTCGTTAATATGTCTCTTTTTTTCTTTTCATACCCCACCTGAAAAGGCACGGGAAGGATCACTTCCCACAACCGTAATCCTTCCCGTGCCCTTTTTTTCAAAAACCTCCCGCACAGCCACTCAATCCTCCCCCAGTTGACCACCCAGAAACGTACTTCGGATTTCTGCTCAGGCAACACTTTGTGGGCGGTTAGGGCAAGCTTTGAGATCCAGCACCTACGCAGACTTTCGCGAGGGTCAGCCGACCCTCGTGAACATAGTCGGAGTTGGTGATTAGCTCAAAGTTGCCCTGCCCACGTTGCCAGAGCAGAAAGCCGAAGTACGTTTCGTCCGCGTCGTCAACCACCTCTACCTCTCCATCTCTCTCAGCACCCGGATCTCCCGCGCATACCCCTCCAGTTCATTCGGCGTCTCCAGATAAATCGGAATCCCTTTCAACCTCGGATGATTCACCATCCTCTCAAACGCTTCCAGCCCAATCGACCCCTCCCCGATCTTCTCATGCCGGTCCTTATGACTCGCAAACGGATTCTTACTGTCATTCATATGAATCGCCTTCAGCCTCTCAAGCCCGATCACCCTGTCAAACTCCTCCAGCATCTGATCCAGCTGTCCCACCAGATCATACCCTGCGTCATACACATGACAGGTATCCAGGCAGACACCCATATGGCTCTTCAACTCCACCCGGTCCAAAATCTGCGCCAGTTCCTCAAAGCTGCGACCAACCTCTGTTCCCTTTCCTGCCATTGTCTCCAAAAGCACCGTCGTGTGCTGCTCCTCCTTCAGAATCTGATTCAGCATCTCACTGATCATCCGGATTCCTTCCCGGGCGCCCTGTCCCACGTGACTTCCCGGATGAAAATTATAACAGTTCCCCGGAACATACTCCATCCGTTTCAGATCATCCTCCATCGTCATCCAGGCAAATTCCCTGGTTTTTGCATCTTTAGAACATGGATTCAGTGTATATGGCGCATGGGCCAGGATCTGACAGATATCATGCTCCTGCGCATATTCCAGAAACTTTCTCACATCCTCCGGATCTATTTCTTTCGCTCTGCTTCCTCTTGGGTTTCGGGTGAAAAACTGAAAGCTATTCGCTCCAATTTTCACTGCCTCTTTTCCCATATGGAAAAACCCCTTCGATGAGGACAAATGACAACCTATTCTAAGCATTTTCTCTCCTTTTCCTTCCGTTCTCTCTAATCTCCGACATGTCGTATACTCTCTTCCTCTGTCAGCACCGTAAGTGCCAGCTTCAGACCGGAAATCTCCATATCACAGGATTCTTCCTCCTGGGTCGGACAAGACAGCTCCCGGATCTCTTCCTGCAGATTTTCTATCTGTATTTTCTTTTCTTCCACCTCTACAGCAAGATGAGCTCCCCGCTCCTGCAAGTGCAGGATCTGATGACTGATCTGACGCAGTTCCTTCTTTCTTTCTTTTAATCGTTCTTCCCAGTCCTTCTCTAACCCTTCCTGCCCCGTGTCTTCCCTCTGCTCCGGCTCATCCAGCGCAGCTGTCCGTTGCACGACTATACTCTCCCTGGTGCGAAGCCAGTTTACCAGATACATCCTTCCCATCAGAGTACCTGTCAGAATCACAAGTCCAAACACCGTACACACAACCCGATTCCAGGAAAACGGATCGATCAGGACCAATATGGCAAGTGCAATTCCTGTCCATGTAAATATTTCGGAAATTTTGGAAATTTTAGAAATATCCAATAGCTTTGTTTCTTTTCGTTGGACTGTTTTTCGCGTCTGCACAGGTTGCTCTGCTACAGATTTTTCCGGATTCAAAGGCTGCTCACTTTTTGGCTGTCTGCTTTCTTCTGCCTGTCGTTTTCCTTCTTCCCTTCGTTCCTGTTCCAGGTGCTTTTCTGTTGCATTCCGGTTCAGTTCCAGACGGCGGATCTCGGAACCATTGACCAGCAGCTGCTGTTCCAGACCGGAGCGTTCCCGCATGATACGGTGGATCCTTTGTTCTATCACCGCACTCCGACTTTCTCTCTCCTTTTGCAGTTCCTGTTTCTTTTCCTGCCAGACCGTTATCTTTTCCGAAAGAACCTCTCTCTCATCCTTGGCTTCGGCCAGCAGTACCTGCAAGCCATAATCCAGTGCTTTCTGTTCGACTTTTCCCTGTTTTTTCTCGAACCAGTGGATATATGCACCGGTTTTCGTTCCCAGTTTTTCCCGTTTCAATCGGTTCAGATCATAGCACGGGCGGGTTTCATCCGTTATTCTTACAATATTTCCATATGCCCGCAGTGCCTCCAGCTCAAAATCCAGTTCCGGATTCCGATATCCCTGGATCCTGAGCCAGTAAATATCTTCGCTTCCTTTCTGTGCGATCGCGTCCTGTACTTTCTGCTCCAGCGCCGCCTGTGTGGTACCCGAATGAATCCGCAGCGAAAGAGGAATATATGAGCGGCACGCACAGGGAACCAGTGTGATCTGCGTATGATATTCTCCCTCTTCGTCCTCTGTGATTTCTCCGTAGACAACCCCGTGGGTTCCTGCCTCTTCCAGACAGAGGGGTTCCGGAGAACCGGCATATGCCATCTGATTTTCCACCAGTACTCCCGGCATATGGCGATACCCCAGTGCCACATAGTCAAAACCGGCTCCATCCTCTTTTTTCATCGGAATATGCGTTTCATCTCCACCATATGCCAGCAGGATATGAATCCCCGGCTGATCATCAGGCCGGATGCTGCTGTATATCGCTTCCGTAACCTCCGGATGCTCATAACTGCATCCATACACTTTCGTATGCAGCTTTTCCAGACTGATCACTTCCGGCTTCTCACTCAGAAATCCATGAACATTCTTCGTCCATTTCACCTTACGATACGCTGAATCTTCCCGCAGATAATCGTGGCTTCCTGCCATCCATACCACCTCGGTATCCGGTATGGATGCAAACAGCTGACTGACTCTCTCTGTCTGAGAAGGCAATGGCTGTCTGTGAAACAGATCTCCTGCAATCAACAACAACTCTATTTTCTCTTCTCTGATCTGGTCGATCACCCGTACAAAGGTTTCCCAGATTTCATTTTCCCTGAATGCACTCCAGGGGCAGCCCGAATCCGGAACCGCCCCCAAATGTACATCAGCCATATGAATAAATCGCATAGCCTCTCCTGTTACTGTATAATCATTTATAAATCACAATTGTTTACTGTTCTCGGGAACGGGATGACATCACGGATGTTACCCATTCCTGTCAGATACATCACGCAACGTTCGAATCCAAGACCGAATCCGGCATGTCTTGTGCTTCCGTATTTTCTCAGATCCATGTAGAATCCGTAGTCTTCTTTGTTCAGACCCAGCTCGTCCATACGGGTTGCCAGCTTGTCGTAATCATCCTCTCTCTGGCTTCCGCCGATGATCTCACCGATACCAGGTACCAGACAGTCAACCGCTGCCACGGTCTTTCCGTCATCGTTCAGTTTCATATAGAATGCCTTGATATCTTTCGGATAGTCGGTGACAAATACCGGGCGTTTGTATACCTGTTCGGTAAGATAACGCTCATGCTCTGTCTGCAGATCGCATCCCCAGGATACTTTGTATTCAAATTTATCGTTGTTCTTTGTCAGGATATCGATGGCTTCTGTATAAGTCACACGGGCAAATTCAGAATTTACCACGTTGTTCAGACGGTCTAACAGTCCTTTGTCGATGAAGGAGTTGAAGAAGTTCATCTCTTCCGGTGCATTTTCCAGAACGTAACGAATAATGTATTTGAGCATGGATTCTGCCAGAATCATATCATCGTCCAGATCTGCAAAAGCGATCTCCGGCTCAATCATCCAGAACTCTGCCGCATGGCGGGTGGTATTAGAGTTTTCTGCACGGAAAGTCGGTCCGAACGTATAGATGTTACGGAACGCCTGTGCATAAGTCTCACCGTTCAGCTGTCCACTTACAGTCAGGTTGGTCGGTTTATTGAAGAAGTCTTTGGAAAAATCTACTTTTCCCTCTTCCGTCTTCGGAATATTGTTCAGATCCATGGTTGTAACCTGGAACATCTCTCCGGCACCTTCGCAGTCACTTCCTGTGATCAGTGGTGTATGCACATAGACAAATCCTCTCTCCTGGAAGAACTTGTGAATGGCATAGGCAATCAGGGAACGTACACGAAATACTGCCTGAAACGTATTGGTTCTCGGACGCAGATGTGAAACCGTACGCAGATATTCCATGCTGTGACGTTTTTTCTGCAGCGGATAATCCGGTGCGGAAGCTCCCTCTACGCTGATCTCAGTTGCCTGAATCTCAAACGGCTGTTTTGCCTGTGGTGTTGCTACCAGTGTTCCTTTTACAATGATGGCCGCACCGACATTCAGTTTGGAAATCTCTGCAAAGTTCTCCATGGAATCGTGGTATACCACCTGTAAAGTCTCAAAAAATGTTCCGTCATGCAGAACGATAAATCCAAATGTTTTGGAGTCACGTACGCTTCGTACCCATCCCCCTACAGTAATCTCTTTATCCAGGAATGTTTCCCGGTTTTTGTATATTTCTCTTACAGTTGTAAGCTGCATAACAAAAGTCCTCCCTCTCTGATGTTTTCTCAGGCCGCCTGCCCGTACCTGCAAACTGCCCATATTGCATTTATTGTATCATTGTAACCATTCAACAGTCAACTATCCTGTGGGGTGTTTTCATATCTTTTATTCGCTTTTGCTCGCCGCGCCCAGATTGTCCATATAGCCGACAAATACATTACCGGCGCTTTCAAACAGGCTGGTGCTGTCCTGCATACCGAAATAACCCTGTTCCTTGGTTGCCGGATAGTACAGAATCGTATTTTTGCTGTTATATCCTATGATTACCACATTTACCGTATCAGATACCTTTGCAATTACCGGATTGCCTTTGCTGACCTGATACAGCACACTGTCCAGAGAACATCCGGTAAGGTTCATTACCGTATAATCCCCGCCCAGAGACTGCTGCAGAGTATTTTCATCAATAGTTCCGCTCAGAACCACCTCCGGCACTTCATCCAGATTCGCCTGATAACTTTCCTGGCGGTTGCCTCGCTCCCATACATACTGTTGCTGCCGGTTCAGTACCACACCCATCTGTTCATCTGCCCGGTTAATGGCATCACAGACTCTGCTCCAGGTACTGTCCAGCACACCTTTGGCATATACATAGTAAATATTGGAATTCGTTCTTGTCAGTTCCATGGAAAGTACATTATACGTTTCCTGATCTTCCAGATTCGATGCCAGATACAGTACATTTTTACTGGTCACGCTCTTTTCGAAGTCAAGACCGATCTGTGTGGCTTTCCGTTCTGTAGTGATCAGACGCAGGGTGATCTGCTCTTCCCTGATCTGGAGATTATTCATGATATGATCGCTGCTGATCGCCACATATGCACCATTCTCCCACTGTACCCGTTCCAGTTCCAGCAGGCCTTCCTGCAGTTTCACATCATTGACCCAGACATTATCCTCATGATGTTCCTTGACCACTTCGCCGCCAAACTGTTCGATCCGGACGGTGTTCATGGCAAATACCGTATTGCCCGCATTATCTGTCACAATATCACTGTCATTGGCAATTCCGTACACCAGATCCTCATTCATAAATCCCAGTGCCTTGATCTTCTGTCCGGACTGTGCCTGGATCGTATAGGTATCTCCCTGCTCCAGGCTCATCACCGTGATCTGGGTGCATGCATTTTCATCGTCCTGATCCATCCAGGCAAGGCTCGCCTGAGATTTTGAGACCACATATCGGTCTTTGATCAGTTTTTCTTTTACAATCTGAAAGCTTTTCTGCTTGATATCGATCTGGTACAGATCATCTTCCAGAATGACATACAGCATATCATCCCGGGTCACATAAGACAGAAGTTCCATGTCTTCTTTCAGATATTCATAAGAACTCTTCATCGGAATAAACAGTTCTTCTTCCACCTGATTCAGTTCTGCCCCGTAATGATAAACCGCGATCCCCACTTCTCCTTCATGTACATCCCGGTTCATATAGCCGTATACAACAAAATCAATATCTCCGGATTCTTCCACCCGGACGATCTTGATTCCGTGTTCCTGCAGGTTCTCCCGCTCATCCAGATCACCATCCCGGAAACTGAAAATCTGTGTTGTCTTATTGGCACTGCGGTTATAACTCCACAGTTCTCCTTCCTGAACAAATGCCACAATATCCGAACTTTTATTAGACTGATACTGAACATCTTTGGCTACAACTCCCAGATTGATTCCTTTGCTGGTCAGTTCCGTATGTTTTCCGTCATACAACTCCTGTGTATTCCGGTCAAAATCCAGAAGCATCACACGGGACTGTGCATAGCGCATCCGGTAAAAATCGGTCACATTATAATAATCTGTCGTCTCACCCTCAGGAGTATCCGACAGCACATACGTCAGATAAATACTGCAGGTGGTCTCATTCATATCTTTGATCACCGGCACTGCCTTTTTCTCCAGTTTCATATCCAGTGTTCCCCAGGTAATCCGTTCAAAGCTGGAATGTATATTCAGATTCTCATAGGTGCTGTTGGTCTGTGTCTCATCCGGTTCCAGATAAGCCGCCAGCGTGGATGCCTTCTCGGAATCCAGACAGGTCTTGTAAAAATCATCCGCAAATTCCAGATATTCCGAAATATTGGTTCCTGCCCGCTGCAACAGACGGGTGTAATAATAATACGTTTCCCCGTTATCCAGTGTCACGTCAAACCGAAGCGTGTATTCCTGATTCATCAGGATCGGTGTCTCCAGCTGAAAATCCGCCCTGATCTCCCCGTCCTTCTTCTTCAGCTTGCTGATCTTGCTTGTCTCCACAACTTCCGTTCCGTCTGCCGTCGATACCCGGTAACTCACCGTCTTTACCGATGCATTCTTCGGATCTATGGCCATCGTCAGACTTCTGTCCGTCGGAAGTGGTGTCAGGCTGTCGCGCATATACTGTTCTTCCATTTCACTGGCATATCCATACATTGGATTCACCTTTGTGTCCGCAACTTCCATATACAGAATCGGAAGACTGGCATCCTCCATCTGTCTCGTTCCCACGATTTTTTCCCGATTGATGAGTGCTGCTGTTCCTCCCAGCGCTGCCGCAAACAGCAGCAACAGTACTCCCGCTTTTAATAACCCCTTTTTCATGCTTCCCGACCTCCTTCTTTCAGAAGCCTTTCCAGTGTCGGATGCAGTCCGAAAGCATCCAGACAGGTACGAAGCTGTTCTTTGTTTTCCTTCCTTTTCCCGGTATGAACTGCCCGGATCAGCAGATTCTTCGGCGTATGTTCCATATCAATAAATTCCAGAATCTGCGTATCATACCCCGCCTGTTCTAACATCTGAGCCCGCAGACCGTCTGTCATCAGCGCGGCGATTCTCTCTTTCAGCACCCCGTAGGAAAAAACCGGGGCCAGCACTTCATTATGAATCTGCCGGTTCAGTTCATGCTGACAGCAAGGCACCGACAGGATCACCGAAGCTCCCCAGGCAACCGCTTTTGCCAGCGCATAATCCGTAGCCGTGTCGCATGCATGAAGGGTCACCACCATATCGACCCGATCAACGCCTTCATAAGAAGCGATATCCCCCTGACAGAAAGTCAGTTTCTCATAGCCATATTTTTTTGCCAGCAGGCTGCATTTTTCAATAACATCCTCTTTCAGATCCAGTCCGACAATCCGCACATCGTACTGCTGCAGTTCGTGCAGATAATAATACATCGCAAATGTAAGATACGACTTTCCACATCCAAAATCCAGGATTGTCACTTCCCGGTCTCTGGTAAGTTTGGGAAGGATATCCTCAATAAACTCCAGAAAACGATTAATCTGTCGGAATTTATCATAACGACTGTGTACAATCTTCCCCTCAGAAGTCATAACTCCCAGGTCGATCAGAAATTCTACCGGTTTTCCCTCTTCCAGAATGTATCGTTTCTTCCGATTATGAGACAACGCTTCCATGCGGATCGGCTTGTCGCAAAGATTACCTTCATTTTTTTTCTTTTTTTCCTTAATTGTGAGTTTTCCCTTCTTACTTGAGAGTACACTCACACTTCCCCGTTCACTTTCCAGCTGCAATTGCCGGAAATCTTCGGTGATCCAGCCTTCTATATGTTCCAGCAAAGGCTCTTTTTCATAATTTTCATGAATTTCCTTGGTACCCACAGTGCTTGTACACTGAAAATACAGTTTGTCCTTCATAACTACGGGGCGAATCCGTATCTTGGACGCCCCTTCTTTTGTTCTCGCTCCGCTTATAATAATCTGGTGCAGATAAAGATCCAGATAAATGCTCAATAGTTTTTTCAGTTCTGTCATCTATATTCTCCTGCGGCTTTGCCGCTGATTCCTACTTATTTTTCCTGAAAACAGTTTCAGTTTTCCCTTCCTGTTTACCTTCTTATTCTAAAGGTTTTCCCTGTAAACCTCAACACCCAAATTTTATTTTTGTATTAAAGTTCTGTTAATAAAATCTTTTCTGTCTTCTGTGACGGCTCCGTCTGCGAAACATCTCATTGAACAAGATCACTCCGATCAGATCCCGGAGTCCCTCTTCCTCTCTTCTGTTTCCGCAGCTTCCCTGTCCCCCATGACAGGTTTCTTCTATTATAAGTGCAGGAGTATTCCCATCCTCTTCTTTCAGCACTTCCTGTTCGATCTTTCTGCAAAGGTGTTCCATCATAAATTTGTCCGGATACTCATCAAACATCATACTGCCATCATATTCCATCCGGTCACACTCCCGATCCGCTTTCTCCTGTATTCTTGCTGCCCGGCGTGAGTAAAAAGACTTCATCACCTGCAGATCCTTTTCCTGTGCCTGCTCCTGATCCAGGGGAAGCAGGAATGGATAAGCCATGTAAAAGGGAATCGGCTGCTCATACTGCATGCTATCCCACCTCGTTCCTTTTTCTCAATATATGCAACACCGTATTTTTATGTTATAGTAACCTAGAGCGTGATCCCGACTCTGTAAACTTTTGGAGGTGTTTTATGAAAATCAAACTGCAACATACCATCGCCCTTGCCATCGATGAACAGGAACGGCTTCTTCCCGCTATACACAACGGCGAAGAGACTCTCCGACATACAGAAACGCTGTTGAAAGGACTCCGTCTCCTGGACATTCCCATTCTGATCACCCAGCAGTACACGAAGGGACTGGGAATGTCTGCACCCTCTCTTTTTGAGGCAGCCGGGACAGATTCCTGGCTGGAAAAACGGACATTCAGCTGTCTCGGAGACGAGATCATCCGGAAGACACTTCAGGATTCCCACAAAAAACAGGTAATCGTCTGTGGCGTAGAAGCGCATATTTGCGTAGAACAGACCGTACTTGATCTTTTACATCTGGGTTACGAGGTTTTTCTGATTGCAGACTGCATCTCTTCCCGAAAATCCTCCGATCTTCAGACTGCTATCCGCCGGATGGCCCAAGCCGGTGCCGTTGTTACCAGCTACGAAGCAATTCTCTTTGAACTGATGGAAACTTCCATGCATCCAAAATTCAAAGAGCTTTCCGCACTGATCAAATAATAAAAGAAAAACGGAGACAGTATCATTTTCAGCTGTTGTCTCCGTTTTTCTTTTGCTTTTTCATTTTTTAATGTCAGTTACACTTCTACTGTTCCTTTGTCATCTGCATATACGGCAACGGATGATATCCTGCTTTCTTATAGACAGCAACCGCCCGCTCATTCTCTTCCTCCACTTCCAGGCGGAATCGTACCGCCTGATCCTTGTATTTTTCATCAAGGAAACTGAAAAATGCAGTTCCGATCCCCAGACCTCTCGCTTCTTCTTTCATGTAAAGATCTTCCACCCAGACACATATACCGCCATATTCCGTAGAATAACTTTTCGCCACCATGCTGTATCCAAGGATTCTGGCATTTTCTTCAAAAATATATCCCTCAATATACGGACAATCTCCCACACAGTCTTTTACATCCTGTCTCAGAATCTCATCCGGTGCTGCATGGATCACTGCAGGGGAATCATAAAATACCCGCATCATCCCAACCACTTCTTCCATATCTTTCAGCTGCATCGCTCGAATCTTCATTGTTTTTCTCCTTATCGCTTCCGGTATATCTTTTTTTATTTATTAGCCCGCATAAATCTTCATTTCCTCCATGCCTGCTGCCCCGGTAAGATATTTTACCACATCCGCTGCGATACACACCACGTTCTCTTCATGGACAAAATCCGTGATATTAGAATCAAACAGCATGTTTCCCTGTGCCTCAAACTCATCATCTCTGTCCCAGAACAACACCGCCATATCAAAATACGGATACACCGGGATCCGATAACCCGCATCTCCCTGTGGCAGTTTTGTGCCACCCAGTTTTTCACACGCTTCCCGCAGTTCTTTCACATGCCCGGAAAACAATCTGGAAAATGGTTCCAGAATCTGTTTCTGATAAGCACGTTCAAAAGGATAAACCCGTTTCACCAGACGAAAAGGTACCAGTTCCCCGGATGCTGCCGGATGCTCTTTTGCATAGTAAAACATATTATATACCGTAATAACCGTATCAAATCCCGGTATTTCTTCTCTGTCTGCAAACAGAACCTTTCCTGATGTACGCGAAAGCTTCAGCTGCTGCCCCAGATAGCGAAGGTACAGCCACTGCTCATCGTGGTCCAATTGAAAACGTTCGATCAGCCGTTCCTGATCCATGGCCAGAAAACGTTTTTTCCAGTCTTCTGTCACTTTCTCATAGTTTGATTTGTATTCCATCGTCATTTTGTCTCACCCTTTATACAGAAAATGCGGGCAAACTCCATACCCGCATCTTTTTTCTGAACTTTGTTTCTGTTTTCTCCGCCACCGCCGCATCTTAAGAACTTTCACGATATACAGCAGTGCCACCTCTTAATACAAATATCTTGCGTACTCTTCCAGACCAATCGTATTCTTATCGATCCACTGAAAACCGGAATCGATTTTTTTGTCACTCTCCAGACCCAGTGAAGCTCTTGCGCCTGCTACAATGGTTGCATATCCCATACCATACGGATTCTGGCATACACTTCCGACTTCTTTTCCATCCTCGATCGCTTTTTTCTGGGTATCCCCCATATCTACACCGATCATCTGAACAGAACGATCAGCGTGTTTGTCCAGAACAGAAAGTACTGCCTCACTGGTCGCCTGATTTGTCGCATAATATCCTTTCAGATCCGGATATTTTTCCAACACTGCCTCAATCGATTCTTCCTCGGTCGGATCATCGTCCTTGGACGGCTGATAATCCACGCTGACGACACTGACATTCGGGTGATTCTTTGTGATCTCTTCCTGAAAACCTTCCACGCGGTCTTTGCTGCTCTGAGAAAGCTGAGTATGAGACATCACTGCCACCTCACCCGCATCTCCGATCGCTTCACACAACTGTTTTGCCGCCTCTTCGCCGGCTGCCTTATTATCTGTTCCACAGTATGCATAAACCAGATCGTCATCACTCTCCACACCGGAATCCAGCATGACAACCGGAATTCCATCTTCCTGTGCCGCCTCCAGCTGTGCCTCACAGGAGCTCATATCAACTGCTGACAGGCATACCACCACCGGATTCTCCGTCAGTACCATATCCAGAATATTCACCTGTTCATCGACACCGCTTTCATCCTTCGGACCCTCGATGGTACAGGTGATCGCATCATCACCTTTGTATCCCAGATATTCATTCAGGTCAGAAACCGCCTGCTCCATTCCTTTTTTTGCCGCTTTCCAGTAATCGGACTCTGTATTTTTAATCACCACAGAGATTCTGCTGCCTTTTTCCATGCGCAGGCCATCCACCGATGTATAATCAATATCCAGAGTGCTCTCTTTCGGGATTTCTGCCTTTTCTTCATCTTCCTCAGCGTCTGTTTCCCGGTCTTGTGTACTCTGTTCTTCCTGATTTTCTTCTTTCAGTTCATCTTCATCTTCTGCCGGTTCTTTTTCCGCCGGTTCGTTACTTTCATTCTCTGTTTTATGGGTCTGATTTTCTGTCACCCGATCTGCCGTCTTATTTCCACACCCGCCAAATACCAGCATAGCTGCCATGACAGGGGCTAATATTCTGCCTATCTTTCTTCTCATCTTATATTCCCCTTACGCAATATACTTCCGGCACATAACTGTTTTGTACCTGCACAGATACTTTTTTCACCGGATACGTGAAGTTTCCGTATCGTCTCTATTATACATGACCTTCCAAAATAGTCCATAGGCCTTCATTAAGTTTTTCTTGATTTTTTTGTGTCTATTTTTTTAATTCATCATCCAAAAAATTTTTACGGTTTTATTGCTTCTGAAAATTCCTGAAAACATGCACCTTCCGGCTGTACTTCAAATTTCATTTTTTTCCCGGTCTTTGGATGTGCAAATTCCAGACGCCAGGCGCACAGACCAATGGCCGCTCCCTGTTCCGCTTCCAGCATCTCTTCTTTTTTCTTATATTTTCCGTCTGCCCACAGCGGCATCCCATGAAACGCCATCTGCACACGGATCTGATGATGCCGGCCAGTTCCCAGCTGGATCTCAGCCAGTCCCCTGTCATCTTTCCATTCCGTAATTCTGTACGACAATACAGCTTTTTTTGCCATCCGATCCTTTTTACCCGTCACCCGTGAAGTATTGGTTTTTCCGTCTTTTATAAGATAATCCTCCCAGATACCCTGCTTTTCTTTTACTGGTGTGCCTGTAAAAACTGCCAGATACTCTTTTTTCATCGTACCATTCTGATGCTGCTTATTTAACCCCGCCGTAGCCTGCGGCGTCTTTCCGAAAACCAGCACGCCCTCTACCGGCTGATCCAGCCGTTGTACAATCCCAATATAATTTCCATTCCTGTAATTTCTCAATTCACTCTCCAGATCCATCTGACCGATCCGTGCACTCTGCACCGCCATCCCACTGTGTTTCCTGCACACAAGGATCTGTTCATCTTCGTATATGATATCATCTGCCGACCATCTTACCATCTCTCTGCCCATTCCTTATTCCTCTGTTCTCGGATATGCCTTTTCCGAATATCCGGTCCATATCCGGACATTTTTCTCTTTCACAAATATCCATAGGCTTTTATTATAAACGCTATTTTCTTTTTCTACAATGTGAAAAAACCTGTTTCGCTTCTTATTCTCTTACACAATACGAACAGCCGCTACATCTCATCTTAATCGACATAACGGCTGTTCTAATGATCTTCTTTATTCAATTGTCTAAACCTCTTTTTCTCTTTCTTTTATTTTTCTTTTGGTTGTTTTCTTTACTTTTTTAGGATATTTTATATACTTTTTTATGTAGGAATGTTTTTTCTGAGTTCCTATTCAATTTTATCTATATAAATTGATTTTCTCTTTCTTCCCTGCTCGTAAGTTTTTTCGTTTACTTACTTAGAAATGTTACATCTATATAAAGAATAATAGCCAGCTTCAAATTTATAATTGACGTTTATAAATTTTTCAAAATATGGATATTCACTTTCCTATGCTATACAGAACGTTTTTCATTATATCTTTTTTAAGATCTTTTTCAAATACACCTGCTATCGGATATAGCCTTTGCATTTTACTTTTCTCTTCGTTCCGAATAATTACTATTTTGGTTTCTATATAGTTCTATTCAGTGAACTCATATTCTTTTAAAAAATGTTTCTTTACACATCTTTTAAAATCTTTTCTATTATTTTTGTGGTAATGTATTCACTGTAAGGAGAAGCTCTTGTTACCTTTTATCTAATCTGTATGCTCTGATCTGGCATCTTTTTTCTTTTTTCATTCTTCATAAAAGGTCTTTCTGTGCGGGGAATGCTTTCTCTTACCACGCTTACAATGATAAGTTTATGTTCTTAGTACAACGGCTTTATCCTCCTTTTCTTTTTTTGGGTTCTTATCTTTTCCATCCTGATAGAAAATACAGATCCTTTTTGTTCTGATTTAAGAAAACATTGTTTTTGATTTCTTTCCACGTTTGAATAAGATCTGTTACCTCACGTTCTGATCTTACCTCCCAAACCTTCCGGAAATCCGATTCAATTAATTTTCTTAATTAGAATCTTTCGGATTCTATTTTTTTATCAGTTCCTTTTCCATTCTTCTTATGAAGATTTCTCGTCTCTTTCATAGAAAATGGGGTGTTGATGTTTGATAAGGTGTTTTGTTTTTTGTTGAGTTTATAATAACAGACAGTCTTGTATTTGTCAACACTTTTTAACTATTTTTCTTATATTTTTTTATTATATTTTTAATATTCTTGTTTATACTGTCTATATATTCATTTTTATCATAATTGTTTATACAATTACTCCAAGACCAACAATACTCCAACATCCTCGGGAAATGTTCTCCCACAAAAAAGCCGGATCCCCGATGCAGAATCTGCTCCGGGGATCCGGCTTTTTAGTTATTCAGTTTTCCGGGGCACCTTCGGTGATGGAAAAAGCTTCCTACTGAATGGTTCCTTCATTTCTATAGTAGTTGATCAGGCAGCCTTTCAGGATGATCTCGCGTTCATCGTCAGTCAGCTCGCCCAGCGTCAGGGTAAACGGTGTCAGTTCTTCTCCTACTTTATAAGCGGTGATGCTGTCCCATTTTTCTTCCACTGCTTTCCGTACATCCGGGATAAAGAGATAATCTCCATTGGCAAACGGCAGATTTCCTTCCGGAATCAGGAATGGCAGCATACCCCAGTTGATCAGGTTGGAACGATAACGTTTTGTTGCATATTCATTGGCAATGTTTGCCCATCCGCCAAGAACTTTCTGGCAGGATGCAGCCTGTTCCCGCGCGGAACCATCGCCCGGTTTTACGGCAAAGATGGTAGAACCGACACCAACATTGGTCTTATCCACCTGCGGATACTTTGTATGAACAGCTTCGAATACCGGCTTCAGTTCAGGAAGTGCTTCAGCCGGACATTCACCGTTCTGGATGGCTTTTTCTGCTATCTGGACTTCTTTGGCACGTCCCACATAAGCCGGGTCTTTTCTGGACAGGGTAAATTCTGCCAGTCCCAGTGGGTTGGAACGGAAAGAAGAAGTCTCGCCGGACGGAATCAGTTCATCCGTTGTAGTAACCGGATCGTGAATCTCAGATACGACTTTCAGGATCAGGTTCTCAGCCAGTGCCGGCATCTGTGGCCAGTCTTTGATGTTCGGTCCGAACTGAATCTCCACAGACGGATCCGCAACACCCTTACTGTCAAATACTCTGTTCTTATAGATAGTTCCATCAAAGTAATATTTCGGATTGCTGTATGTTCCCGCATACTCAGTAGCCGGAGTCAGGCGTCCTTTGTTTGCTGCAGTCGCCGCAATAGAACGGGCATCCATCAGGGCTACGGAAGAGATCTGTCCATTCTGGATCTTAGAGCCTTCACGGTTCGGGAAGTTTCTTGTAGAATGACGGATACTGAAAGCATTATTTGCCGGTGTATCACCGGCGCCAAAGCACGGACCACAGAATGCAGTTTTTACGATGGCACCTGTCTCGATGAGAGTTGCCAGTGTTCCGTTCTTTGCAAGTTCCATATAAATCGGTGTACTTGCCGGATAAACACTCAGTGTAAATGCATCTGCTCCGATGCTTGCACCTTTCAGAATATCTGCAGCTGCGCAGATGTTCTCAAATCCACCACCGGCACATCCTGCGATAATTCCCTGTTCCACATACAGTTTTCCATCGCGTACCTTATCTTTCAGTGTAAAATCAATTTTTCCATCCAGGCTGATCTGTGCTTTTTTCTCCACGTCATCCAGAATATCCATCAAGTTGGCATTTAACTCATCAATGGTGTAGGTATTGCTTGGGTGGAATGGCATGGCGATCATCGGACGGATCTTGTCCAGTTCTACCACCAGCATACCATCATAATATGCAACCGGTCCCGGATTCAGTTCTTTGTAGTCTTCGCTTCTGCCGTGGATCGCATAGAACTCTTCGATCTTATCATCGGTTCTCCAGATAGAGGACAGACAGGTAGTCTCTGTAGTCATAACATCCACACCGATTCTGAAATCGGCACTTAAGTTTGCCAGGCCAGGTCCTACGAATTCCATTACTTTGTTCTTTACGAAACCATTTTTAAATACTGCGCCGATGATTGCCAGAGCCACGTCCTGAGGACCAACACCCGGAATCGGTGCACCTGTCATGTAGACACCTACTACTCCCGGCATATTGATATCATAGGTTTTGGACAGCAGCTGTTTTACCAGTTCCGGTCCTCCTTCACCCATAGCCATGGTACCCAGTGCGCCATATCTGGTATGACTGTCAGATCCCAGGATCATCTTGCCACCGCCGGCAAGCATCTCTCTTGCAAACTGATGAATAACTGCCTGATGAGGCGGAACATAGACACCGCCATATTTTTTTGCACAGGTAAGGCCAAACATGTGGTCATCCTCGTTGATGGTTCCTCCAACAGCACACAGAGAGTTGTGGCAGTTGGTCAGTACATACGGTACCGGGAATTTTTCCAGTCCTGAGGCTCTTGCTGTCTGAATAATTCCTACGAAAGTGATATCATGGGATGTCAGTTTGTCAAATTTGATCTGCAGTTTTTCCATGTTTCCAGACGTATTATGGTCTTTTAAAATGTTATAGGCCATGGTCTGTTTTGCTGCTTCTTCCGGCGCAGGAAGTCCCTGTGCTGCTGCTTTTGCCGGTTCTACCAGGTCGGTTCCATTGACCAGGTAGGTACCGCCTTCCAGTAATTGAATCATCATAATCCTCCTATTGATCGGTTAATCCTGAGTTTCCATGTATTTCATGTAGCTTACTACCATCATGGCGATTTTGAAGGTAAGGGCATCATCAAACACGCGAATGTCCAACCCGGTACTCTTCTGCAGTTTCTCCAGACGATATACCAGCGTGTTACGATGCACATACAGCTGTCTGGATGTCTCAGAGACATTCAGGTTATTTTCAAAGAATTTGTTAATGGTTGTCAGCGTTTCCTCATCAAAGGTATCCGGCAGCTGTTCGCCAAATACTTCTTTCATGAACATCTGACACAACGGAATCGGCAGCTGATAGATCAGACGACCGATACCCAGGTTGTTATATGGAACGATGATCTTATCTGCATAGAAGATCTTTCCTACTTCCAGCGCCATCTTTGCTTCTTTATAAGAACGGGAAACATCCTTGATCTCATGGATGATATTTCCGTAGGATACGCGAACCTGTGACATGGCTTCTACATTCAGCATATCTACCAGCGTTTTTGCGACGTGATCCAGATCCTCATATGTGTCCGCTTCCTTGATTTCTTTTACAATGATGATATTTTTCTCATCGATTGCTGTGATATAATCCTTCGGTTTTGATGCGTACAGACTCTTGATGGTCTCCATCGCACTGTTGTCTTTCTCGTATTTTGTCTCTACAATAAATACAACTCTTCTCGCCTCTGTATCGATCCGGAGTTTTTTCGCACGATTGTAGATATCCACCAGAAGGAGGTTATCCAGAAGCAGGTTCTGGATAAAATTATTCTTATCCAGGCGCTCTTTATAGGCAACGATCAGATTCTGAATCTCGCATACAGCGATCTTTCCGATCATATATGCATCTTCGCTTCCGCCGCTTGTCACCAGAACGTATTCCACATTCTGATCATCGTATATTTTAAAGAAATGATACGCCTGCAGTACCTGACTGTCTGCCGGTGATTTCACAAATTCTCTTACATATTCCGGTTCAAACCCCTCTTCGCTGAAGGTTGAAGCCACTTTCTGTCCTTCCAGACTCAGCACACACAGATCGATTCTGGTGATTGCCCGAAGTTCATCAATTGTCTTTTGTAAAACCTGACTTGAAACCAAATGCTCACATCCTCTCATTTTTGCTTATCTGTTATCGTTTTTTCTGTTGCCCGAATCTGCCGGTACTGCCAGAAATCTGCAGATATAGATTCTCGAACAGGTAACTGTTCAGTATCTTTGCAGTCACTCGAATAGTTACATAATATCGTATTTTCCATGAAATTGCAACAAATCAATGCAATAGTTTACTAAAGTAAAAAGTGCCGACTCCCGAAGGAATCGGCACCATATATGTTTACTTTTGACTAGTTGGTGATTGTCAGTTCTGTTTCTTTGTCGAATACATGAACTTTTGTCATATCCAGACCGAATTTTACGGTATCACCTGTTCTGGATGTTGTATGAGGATCTACACGGGCTGTCATGTTGAAACCTTCAACATCGAAGTACAGGAATACTTCTGCACCCAGCAGCTCGTATACGTTGATCTTAGCTTCTACTGTGCTTTCCGGGAAAGCTGTAGCATCGTCTGTTACGTTCTCCGGACGGATACCCATAACAACAGTTTTTCCATCATATCCGCCATCGATCAGAGCTTTTGCTTTGTTTTCCGGCAGTTTCAGGCTGTAGTTACCTACCTGCAGAGTAACGTCTTTTCCGTTAACTTTTACAGTTGCATCCAGGAAGTTCATCTGAGGAGATCCGATGAATCCGGCTACAAACAGGTTTCCAGGAGCGTTGTACAGGTTCTGAGGTGTATCTACCTGCTGAACAACACCATCTTTCATAACTACGATTCTGGTACCCAGTGTCATAGCTTCTGTCTGGTCATGTGTTACGTAGATGATAGTAGCACCCAGTCTCTCATGCAGTTTGGAGATCTCTGTTCTCATTTGTACACGCAGTTTAGCATCCAGGTTTGACAGAGGCTCATCCATCAGGAATACTTTAGGATCACGTACGATAGCACGTCCCATAGCTACACGCTGTCTCTGACCACCGGACAGAGCTTTCGGTTTACGGTCTAACAGTTTTTCCAGATCCAGGATCTTAGCTGCTTCTTTAACCATTTTATCGATCTGATCTTTCGGAACTTTTCTCAGTTTCAGACCAAATGCCATGTTATCATATACTGTCATATGAGGATACAGAGCGTAGTTCTGGAATACCATTGCGATATCTCTGTCTTTTGGTTCTACATCATTTACTACTTTGTCACCGATCTTCAGTGTACCACCACTGATTTCTTCCAGACCAGCGATCATACGAAGTGTAGTAGATTTACCACATCCGGATGGTCCTACGAAGATGATGAACTCTTTGTCAGCGATTTCCAGGTTGAAATCTTTAACAGCTTCAAATCCGTTCGGATATGTCTTGTTAATGTGCTGTAATGATAAACTTGCCATAATTAATTCCTCCTACTAGTCAAATTAAGTAATGTTCGTTTTTCCAAGGCACCTTGCCTTGCGACTGTACTTAGTATATCGGATAGACCCCTTTTTGACCATAACCGAATTATACAAAGTTTCCACCATGACCTTGTAACAAATGTGTGTTGATTTTTTGGATTCCGCTCCTTTATGGCATTTTGACCAATTTTTTCATTCTTTCATAGTCACTTTGACGAACCGCTTTTTGGTTATACTTTTTTAATACTTTCATCCCCCCTTTTTCCTTGCTTTTTAGCATTGAATTCGCTATACTGATGACAATCATTGCGTATATCGCTATTAAGAAAAACTGTAACTGAGAAAGCACTGAGCAGTTACGAAAAACCGAAGAAAAGAGGCAATTTGCTATGAACAACATCTTTAATCCGGACAACAAGTTTTTCTCCTTCATGGGCAGGGTTGCCGATCTCATGATCTTGAATCTCTTATGTATTGTCTGCTGTATCCCGGTGGTTACTGCGGGACCGGCGATCGCGGCCATGTATTACATCACGTTGAAGATGGCACGCAACGAAGAATCTTATGTAGTAAAAGGATTCTTCCATTCCTTTAAGCAGAACCTGAAACAGGGAATTGTTATTCAGATCATTATGTTACTGCTTGGCATCGTCCTGGCATTCGATCTGTACTTCTGCCGGATAATGTCCGGTCAGGGAGCAGTATACCGGATCTTTTCCTATATATTTGTGGCAGCACTGTTTGTCTACGCCATGCTGTTTTTATGGATCTACCCGGTACTTGCAAAATTCTTCAACACCACCAGAAACCTGTTTCGCAATTCCATCCTGATGGCCATCCGTCATCTTCCGTATACCATACTGATGATGGTGATCACTGCGGCACCTGTATTACTTGGAATCTTTGTTGCACAGGCCTTTCCATTCATGATCCTGTTCTACATCATGCTGGGATTCGCCACCGTGGCATATATTAACTCCCGTTTCTTTGTAAAACTCTTCGACAACTACATCCCTGAGGATGCCGGAGATAATACCGAAGAAAACAGCGAAGAAAAAGCCATCGACACCAGCGTATTCTCCAACCTGCACCCGACAGAACTGCCGGAGGAGGACAAAAAGGAGAGCGAGGACGAAACGCACTAATCTCAAAACCACAAAAAAACGTGTGACCGGTAGATCACTTACGATTTACCGATCACACGTTTTTTTATTAGACTATACATTTTACCATTCCACTCATCATTCATCTCCCCCCAATAAAAGAGAGTGACATGCTCCCACTATCTAGATCTGGAATTCTGCAACGGTACCTTTCTGGTTTCCTGCTCAACTGCACTACAATTATAGGATCCGTTCAGCTCATACAAGCAGCTATCCGCCAAAGTCAGCGTCAGGCTCCCGGTGGGTGTGTAGGGGCAACACTTTGTGGGCGGTTAGGGCAAGCTTTGAGATCCGACGCTTACGTAGGCTTTCGCGAGGGTCCGCTGACCCTCGTGAACTATAGCCGAAGTTAGCGGCTAGCTCAAAGTTGCCCTGCCCACGTTGCCCCTACACACCCACCGGGAGCCTGACGCGTCCTCCTTATATAACTCTTACCTACCCCTTATCTAACTCTCTTTATCCACCGCCTCAAACGTAATCACAACCTTAAACAAATCCCCATCCAGGTAAATATCAAAGGTTCCCCCCTGCAATCCCACAAGGTTCTTGGCGATCGACAAGCCCAGTCCGCTTCCTTCCGTGCTTCTTGACACATCTCCGCGGATAAAACGCTCCGTCAGTTCCTCCGCCTTGATATTCAGCGGATTCTCCGAGATATTTTTAATCTCCAGCACGACTCTGCAGCCGACCCTTCTTGCCTCCACGTACACCCTCGTATTCGGCATGGCATACTTGGCGATATTATTATAAAGATTCTCCACAACACGCCACATCCGGCGGCCGTCTGCCATGATCACCAGCGGCTCCTCATCCATCCTGCGGACCATCTGCAGTCCCTTGGCTGCGAACTTCTCCTCGAACTCCCCATTTGTCTGTCGGATCAGTTCCCCGAAGCGGATAGGTTTCATATCCAGCACCACATTACCGGAGCTGACTTTCGACGCCTCCACAAGGTCCTCTGTCAGCTGTTTCAGCCGTTTGGATTTGTTATCCAGCACTTCGATATAGCCCCGGATCTTCGGATCCTGGATATCCTCTCTCTTCAGAAGATCTACATAGTTGATAATAGAAGTAAGCGGTGTCTTGATATCATGAGATACATTGGTGATAAGATCCGCTTTCAGTCTTTCACTTTTCAGCGTTTCCTTCACTGCATTTTGCAGACCTTCGCCTACACGATTGACAGCCGCAGCCATCTGGCGGTTATCACCCGTCAGATCTTTCTCATCAATCTTATAATCCAGCTGACCGCTTGCCAACCTTGCAAGGCCATCATAGATCACCTGACGTCCTGCATTTTCCCGGATCATATATAAAAGAACCACACCATCTGCCAAAAACAGCAGAATCAGACCGAATCCGCCGAAAAGAGCTGCCAGCAGATAGTTCATTAACACCAGTCCGACAAATGCCACGATCATCCGACCGGAAGTTGTACGTGCCATATATACTTTCTTACAGCTTTTCACGATGGTATAACAAAAACTGGATCTCCACAGAGTCTTTGCTTTCCAACGGCGGATCACACTGAGATACGCTCCAAGAAATACCGCCGCACCAAGAATTTCCCCGGTAATTATAACGGTAAGCCAAAAGCCGTCTGCAGGATTGCCGCTTTCTGGCATCAGCCCTAATCCCGCTATACCGACCATACCGATCAGTGCCATACCACAGATCGCAAGCATCACCTCGGCAGGGATACGATCTGCAGGCATGGTATGCACTTCTCTGTCCCGACATACCAGACCGCTTTGCAGAGTAATGATAAGCAGGAACAGGATACCGGCAACAAAACTGATAAGCATGCCGACTACCAGCCCATTGCCCCAGCCTGCATAATTTTCATAAGATACGTACGCAGCGGAGATCTCATCAGAATAAGGAAATGATACATCTACAGAAACTATGATTTTCTCGTTTTTTCCGGTTACGGGATCATTTTGAAAATAATTATAGATCCACTTTCCGGCATCTGTGCCATTGTCAGATACATCTTTCAGTTTTCCGTCTTCTCTTTCTGCTACAAATACCGGCACATCTTCCAGATCCCTCAGATTCACATCCCCATCTGCCCATTCTGCCACATTGGTATACACTACCTGATTGTCCAGATTCTGTATCATGAAGATTACATTGGTCTTATCGTCCATCTTGATCCCGTGCTGATAAGAGGTCAGCTGGGCAATGGCATCCGATAACTGCTGATACAGTTCAAACAGAGATACCTTTTTGGGATTGGTTCTGGCATATTCCGCCAGAGTCTCTCCGGATTCCGGAAGTACAGTTTCAAAATCTCTTGCATAGTTGTAAAGATAGCGGAAACGCGGTGTGTAATCACTGATATCTACATTCTCAGCGGTGCTTAAAGCCTTCTCGTCGTCTTCGTCATATTCACCATCTACTTCGAATTCCTCATCGTCTTCACCATCTATGCCATATTCCTCATCATCTTCGTAGTAATCTTCATAAAAGCCATTGCCCGCATTCCAGATCGCATCCTGAAACTCATCCCAAAGACCATTATCCTTCAGTTCCAGAAGATCCTCTACGGTATAAGTAGTTGCCGGATTCTGCTGGCTGGTTTTTGCATCCAGTCTCGTAATATCCACCAGCTTGGTCTTATCCAGTTTTCCTTTTGTTAAAAACGGCTTTCCGTCATGCAGTGCGTTACGGACTTTATTTACCTGTGAAACCATCCGTTGTCCACAATCCTGGGTCTCCAGATAATTTTTTCCGTTGTTGTAATTGCTTGTCAGCTCTTCCCAGCTGAATCCCTGGCGCATCAGACCACCAAAGATCATGGCAAAGACGGAAAAACAGGCAACCGCTGTCAGAAACAACGCGATCACGATTCCCTTTGCCCAGGCAGAATAAAATTTGTTTCTTTGTTTTTTCTCTTCCATTTTGCAGCCTCCTACGGAGGGTTACATCTTTTCTATCTTATAGCCGATTCCCCAGACTACTTTCAGATAGCGGGGTTCTCTCGGATTGATCTCGATTTTTTCACGGATATGCCGGATATGTACGGCTACTGTGTTGTCCGCTCCAATCGCCTCTTCGTTCCAGATATTTTCATAAATCTGTTCAATAGAAAAAACTTTTCCCTGATTTTTAATTAACAGCACTAAAATATTATACTCAATCGGGGTTAATTTTACCGGCTCCCCGTCCACCGTAACAGTTTTCAGATCATCATTGACCACCAGACCGCCACATACGTATACCGCCTCTTTTTCTTCTGTCGCCAGATTTCCAAGCTGAGTATATCTTCTCAGCTGCGATTTTACTCTGGCGATCAGTTCCAGCGGGTTAAATGGTTTTGTAATATAGTCGTCTGCACCGATGTTCAGCCCAAGGATCTTATCCACATCCTCTGATTTGGCAGATAACATGATAATCGGCACACTGCTGGTCTCCCGGATCTTACGCGTAGCCCGGATCCCATCCAGATTCGGCATCATAATATCCAGAAGGATCAGATGCACTTCTTCTTTTTTCATGATTTCGATGGCCTGCAGTCCATCGTACGCCTTTAAAATGTGATATCCTTCCTGTGACAGATAAATATCAATGGCATCCACAATCTCTTTATCATCATCGCACACAAGAATATTGAACATTTCTTCACCTCATTTCTTCTTCCTCTTTCCTTTTACGCTGTCAGTTTATCAGGGAAATCTTGTTTTCAGGATAGGGAAAATCTTAAGATATTTTAAATTTCTGTTTTACATACGATTTTATCATATCACATCTTTGCATCAAACGAAACTTACAAACATCTTACAGCTGAAGTCATGTTACTGTTCACTCTGTGCTCAGCAACCGCAATAGTTTTCTGTTCTTTACAGAAAGAAAATTTTCCGATATACTTAGTTCATCGTTTTTGTTTTGGGAAAGGAGACTCCGACAATGTTTCGTTTATGGGGAAAAATATGGACCGATAATCACATGATGAAAGACACCGTGATCTGCAACGATACGGATGACACGAGAACCCATAAGATCTTCCAGTCTCTCGAAGAGATCTGTTATCTCTGGGATCTGAGCAAACCGATCTGGCTGGACAATAATATTATGGATTTTAAACGCCACGATAAAACCCGGTTTACCTCCGATAATTTTATTGAGACGATCGACTTTGATTATCTGGAAATTGAAGTAATTGAAGAGTAGTTTGTATGGAAAACAGGCAGACACCCCATGCTGGTGTCTGCCTGTTTTATGCAAGTAACAGGGTAACATTCTAGAGCGTGTCTGAAAAAGGCTTTTCGTGAGCTGCGAGTCCCAGTTTGTGGAAATGATTTTTCAGACACGCTCTATCTCAGATCAGATATTCGCGAATCACCTCCCGCATGATGTGCTCTTCCTCCGGCGTCAGCATATGAGAAAATTTTGTCTCACTTGCCGCAGTCTGCCGGATTCCCTCCGTTACTTTATCGATCAGTTCCTCTCTGGTCTGCTCTTTCAGTGTCTGCTCATCCGGCACCGGTTTTCTGGCGGGCAGGGTATTTTCCATATAATCCAGCAGACCATCAAGGATCATATCCTCTTTATTCATAAAACCCATAAATTGCTTCATCAGAAGTAACAGGGAGAAGATTCCCGCCCCGGTCAGTACATACTCGTAACGCAACAGCTGTGCCTGCTCATAGCGGTAAGTCCCATAGACTGCTGTCAGAATCAAAAGGAAGCACAGAACCGCGCTGTAGCCGATTCCCTGCTTCCACTTTTGTATCCCGATTCCCAGTGTTTTTCCCCTGGCAAGCTGCGTCCTCACAAATGCCTCCGGATTATTGATCTCCTGCTCTTTCGTCAGACGCATCTGGTACTGGTTCAGAAATTCTTTTGTCCATTTTCCCTTCGGTTCTGTTATCCTGCGTACATCCCGTATGGCTCTGCTGTAGAAACGGTCGACCATAAACATACACAGGATTCCAAGAATTCCAGCTCCGATCATCCCGTAAAACAACACATTTTGTTCCATCCAAATATGCAGCATTTCCGTACCCCCTTATTTCAATACTGAATTGGCAGTCACTTTTCACATCCTCTCACAAACGCCTGTCCATCCCGCACCCCCGATCGTCGAATCCGGAAATCGTGCATTTGCAAAACGATGTTCTGGAAATATTATATCCTCCGCATACCTGATTTGAAACTAAAATCGTTCGTCAAATTCTTACAGGTTTTTACCATGACCAATCCTTTTCTTACAGTGCTTTTACCATCTCTTTCACGAGATTAGCACAGTGACGTGCCGCCGCTTTTTCAAATGTCGGATAATCCATGGTTGCACTGTTATCCGCTTTATCAGAAATGGCACGCAGAACAACAAACGGAACATGGTTTAAGTAGGCCGCCTGAGCGATAGCTGCTCCTTCCATCTCGGTACAGCTTCCTGCAAATTCACGGATCAGTTCATCCTTCACTTCACTGCTTGCCACAAACTGATCACCGCTGACCACCCTTCCTTCAAACACCTGAATGTCCGGGTTCGCTTTCTTACAGCATTCTACAGCTACTTTACGGAGTGTCTCATCTGCTTTAAAAGAAAATACATTCATCTGTGGAATCTGACCCTTTGGATAACCAAATTCTCTGGCATCCATATCATGCTGCAAAGCATCGGTAGACACAACAATATCACCGATATTGATCTCTGCCTTCAGGGATCCGGCGATTCCGGTATTGATCACCGCTTCTGCCTGAAAATCATCCACAAGAATCTGTGTGCAGACCGCTGCATTTACTTTACCGATTCCGGAACGTACTACGACAACTTCTTTTCCGTTTAATGTACCCTGATAGAATTCCATGGATGCTTTTTCTTTTACGCAAACTTCTTCCATCTGACTTTTCAGTTCTTCTACTTCGAGCTCCATTGCTCCGATAATCCCGATTTTTTTCATCTTTTCTCTCCTGTTTCTTTTTTGTTCATAACTGTGAAAGTACTGAACAGTTACACTTTTTTATAGAAGTACTCATATCCTCTGTAATTCCGGTCTTCTCCTGCTTCCCGGGAGTTTTACCTGCTCTTCATTATAACAAAGCATCCTTTTTTCCTCAACCTTTTTCCTTCCGTTTTGCTGTTATGACAAATTATAACATTTCGATTCCCTACTGGAAATCAGACGTAATATTTGTTATAATGAGTGTTAGCGAGCGGGAACAAACGAAGTTTGTTCATCGGGAGCGGCGAATGGCGATCATGATAGCTGCGAAAGCAGCGTCAAGCACCGAAGGTGCGAATCATGATATAATAGCTTGCAGACTTAAAATGTACCGAATTCGAAAGTACATGTAAAATTAAAGGAGGAATTATCATGACATACAAGACAAAAGGAACCTGCTCTTCTCAGATCGACTTCGACCTGAAAGACGGCAAAGTATACAATGTTCGTTTTACCGGCGGATGTAACGGCAACCTGAAAGGAATCGGCGCTCTGGTAGAAGGACAGGATGCCCAGGACGTAATCAATCGTCTGGAAGGAACTACCTGTGGTTTCAAATCCACTTCATGTCCGGATCAGCTGGCAAAAGCCCTGAAAGAAGCACTGAACCAGTAATCATGAAACCTATCATGTTCTTTGCACATGCGTAACACAATGCCCCTGTAAAAAGGCCGACATAACAGACTGATCTCTGTCAGACATGCCGATCTTTTGACAGGGGCACTTTTTATTTTGATACAGCGGTTCGTAAAACTATCTGTCCCACTTATCACAAAGATTATTGATCTGGCTGGTCAGCTTCGCAAGGTCTTTGTTTGCTCCGCCTTCGTTATGACGGATCACCGTAAGGAGCCGCTGACCGGCTGCAACCAGTCGCTGATATACACCGGAACCTTTCGACTGCGGTTTTGTCTCCTGCTTGCGGATGACCACACCCTCCGGACAGCTGATGAATGCTGCTTCTTTCAGATCGTAAACAGTTCCGCTGTACGGTGCCATCGCCGTATAATGAAGTTCATCTTCCAGTCTTCCGGTCAGTACCTGACAGGAAGTATCTTCTCCATGACACACAAATACCTGTTTGGGCTTCTCTTCAAAAGCTTTCGCCCACTCCATCAGTCCCTCATTATCTGCATGGCCGCTGACGCCGGGCAGAACTTTGATCTCTGCATTGACCTGAATCTCTTCCCCGAACAGTTTGATCGCTTTCGCTCCTTCCACCAGCGCACGCCCCGGTGTACCGATTGCCTGGTATCCCACAAACAGAACCGTACATTCCGGTCGCCACAGATTGTGTTTCAGGTGATGCTTGATCCGACCGGCATCGCACATACCACTGGCCGAGATAATGACCTTCGGGCGGTCATCAAAGTTGATGGATTTGGATTCTTCACTGGTGATGGAAAGTTTCAGTCCCGGGAACGTGATGGGATTGATTCCTTTATTGACCAGCTCCATCGCCTCTTCATCAAAACAGTCTTTGTGATGTTCATTAAATATCGTAGTTGCTCCTACTGCCAGCGGACTGTCCACAAACACCGGGAAACCATCGTGTCCCTGTATCATATGACCTGCCTTGATCTTACGGATAAAATAAAGCATCTCCTGTGTTCTTCCCACTGCAAACGAAGGGATCACCACATTACCTCCCCGGTCAAAGGTTCTCTGGATCACTCTTGCCAGCTCATCTTCATAGCTGGCCCGTGGACCATGGCTGCGGTCACCGTAGGTAGACTCCATCACCACATAATCTGCTGATCGCAGGTACGTTGGATTCTTAATTAGCGGTTGATCCTTATTACCGATGTCACCGGAAAATACGATTTTCCGTTCTACATCGTCTTCTTTCAGCCACAGTTCGATGCTTGCCGAACCCAGCAGGTGACCGGCATCCACGAATCGCACCTGAATCCCGTCAGCCAGTTCCAGGATCTGCTGGTATGGGCATCCCACCAGATGAGAGATTGCTCCCTGTGCATCATTCATATCATACAACGGCTGTACCGGTTCCTTGCCGGAGCGCTGTCCTTTCCGGTTTCTCCATTCTGCCTCAAACATCTGAATATGCGCACTGTCACGAAGCATGATCTCACACAGATCTACCGTAGCATATGTCGTATAGATATTCCCCCGGAAGCCTTCCGCATACAGAACCGGAAGTTTTCCGGAGTGATCGATATGTGCATGTGTCAGCAGTACAAAATCAAGTTCCGAAGCCGGCACAGGAATCGGTATATTCTCAAAATTGTCCGGTCCCTGCTCCATTCCACAATCTACCAGAAACTTTTTACCGGCGGCTTCCAGAAAATAACAGCTCCCTGTAACTTCATGTGTCGCACCCACAAATGTTATCTTCATAAAAACCCCTCCTTTTCTTTTATTTTCAGAATCTTATCACATTTTTGCTTTTATATTCTTATTATACGCGTATATATACAGAAATGCAAAATACTTTTCCTGTTTATTTTCTTTTAATAATTATGGGTTTCTTGACTTTTTTTCTTAATAAGATACAATGAAACTATTAAAAATATTATATGTAAAAACATTGATTCTACGAATGCCCTTTCGGAAAATCCATCACAAAACAACAGACGAAAGATTCCGGGAGAGTATTATGTATTCAGGAGGACATTATGAAACATATCGTACTTACCGGCGGCGGTACCGCAGGTCACGTAACACCGAATATTGCTATGATTCCGGCATTGAAAGAACAGGGATTTACAATTTCTTATATCGGTTCCTATAACGGAATTGAAAAAAAACTGATCGAAGAGATGGGAATTCCTTATTACGGAATATCCTCCGGTAAATTAAGACGTTATTTTGACGTAAAGAACTTCACCGATCCCTTCCGTGTGCTGAAAGGATTTTCCGAAGCCAGAAAACTGTTGAAAAAACTGAAACCGGATGTGGTTTTCTCCAAAGGCGGATTTGTCAGCGTTCCTGTTGTCATTGCAGCAAAGCGTTGTAAGATTCCGGCAATTATCCATGAGTCCGATATGACTCCGGGACTTGCCAACAAACTTTGTATTCCGTCCGCTGTGAAAGTCTGCTGTAATTTCCCGGAAACTGTCAGTAAGCTTCCTGCTGATAAAGCAGTTCTTACCGGAACTCCTATCCGTCAGGAACTTCTGCAGGGAGATCCGGAAGCAGCTCTTCGGTTTACCGGACTGAAAGCCGGCAAACCGGTTCTGATGATCATTGGCGGAAGCCTTGGTTCCGTCGCTGTCAACACTGCAGTCCGCAACATCCTGCCAGATCTGTTGAAGGATTTCCAGATCATTCATCTTTGTGGAAAAGGAAAACTGGATACCTCCCTGACGGATACAGAAGGTTATGTACAGTATGAGTATATTAAAGATGAACTTTCAGATCTCTTCGCTCTGTCTGATCTGGTAATTTCCCGTGCCGGAGCCAATGCAATCTGCGAAATCAGCGCCTTAAAGAAACCAAATCTGCTGATTCCTCTTTCTGCCAATGCCAGCCGCGGTGACCAGATTCTCAATGCCCGCTCCTTCGAACGACTGGGTTACAGTAAAGTTCTGGAGGAAGAAGAGATCACCAATGAGAAACTGTTGCAAACGATCCGTGACCTCTACAAGAACAGAGAGCAGTATATCGAAGCGATGAGCAAAAGCAGCCAGATGGATTCCATCGGTAAGATTGTGGGAATGCTTTTGGATTGTGCGAAGTAAGTGCGTTCCGGCTCATAACCGCGAAGATACCAAACAGTTACCTATGGTTTATAAAACGGACAGGACGATAAGTTATATCTACTCATCGTCCTGTCCGTTTTGTTACATTAATGCGGCTGTCACTTTTGCAACAATCTCGTCTCTCACTTCATCCTTCAGTTCACCCGGTTTCCAGGTGATACCTGCCTGATCGCCATTATAACGCGGAATCAGGTGCATATGAAAGTGAAATACGGTCTGACCTGCCACTTCACCATTATTCTGTACAATATTAAAACCATCGCAGCCCAGTGCTTCCGTCATGGCTGCTGCCATTTTTTTCGCCAGAACCATCGCTTTTGCAGCCATCTCTTCCGGAATCTCATACAGGTTTGCATAATGATGTTTCGGGAGAATCAGGGCATGTCCTTTTGTTGCAGGACCAAGATCCAGAATCACACGAAAATCATCATCCTCATACAGGGTAGCGGACGGGATATCTCCACCGGCAATTTTACAGAAAATACAGTCACTCATATTTATTCTCCTCTCTGTTTTGCATTATTATTCTTTTTTCTTACCATGATACACGCATTATCAGAAAATTTCCAGTCATCTTGCAACATATTCTTTTCTGTTGCGATATGTGTTTTTTTTATGCACCGTAAACAGTACTGTCAATACAATTCCACCGATCAGTCCGCCCACATGAGCCGCATTATCAATCTGCGCCGCCTGTGAACCGTAGTAGATCGTAACCACAATGACAAACACCAGCCGCCGGATCACTATTTCTCTCACCTGCTTTTTGTTTTTGATCATCAGAACAAAAACTCCACCGATAATTCCATAGATCGCCCCGGAAGCACCTGCGCTGACAATGTTGCTCTGCGACTGGATATCCATATACAGGGACAACAGATTACCCACCAGTCCGGAGCCAAGATAGATTGCAAGGTATTTCCAGTGTCCCACTGCATTCTCCACCATATCTCCCATAAACAGCAATACCGCCATATTATTTGCAAGATGATAGATTCCGAAATGCAGAAACATAGAAGTAAACAGCCGATACCACTCTCCATTGAGAATGAACGGTCTGCAAGCGGCACCCCACTGCAACATAAACCCGGTATCCTCTGTACTCCCCAAAAACTCCATGATAATAAAAATCACCACATTGATCCCGATCATCAGCAGATTCATCCAGTTTAACGGTCCCCTGAAGATTTGTTCCAGTGCATCCGGTGTGTTACTGTTCTGGCTGTTCATCCGGTAATACGCTTCCCGCCTTCTCTGCTCCTCCTGCTGCCAGTCTTCATCCTGATACCGGTTCATATAATTTTCCTCCTGTCAGACATCAGTTATATTTTCCTCATTATATGCCCACACTTTCTGTTTTACAAGGAAAATCAACGAACCTGTCTGCTATATCTTCACCTGGTATATCAGGTCAGCAAACCGAATCTGATCGCCATTGATCAGTTCCTGTTCTTCTTCTCCGTAAAGTTCCTGCTCATTGACCCAGGTTCCGTTCCTGGAATTCATGTCTTTCAGATACCAGTTACCTGCCCGTTGTTCGATACTGGCATGGACCCGGCTTACGGCTGTGGATGGCAGGACAAGATCTGCCTGTTCTTTCAGTTGTCCGATGATGGTGAGACGGGTTGTTTTTTCTATCCGAAACTGCCTGCCACTTACCGGGTGCAGTTCCTTCAGAATCAGACCGCCCTGTTCTCCTCCGTTTGAAAGAATCTGGGTATAGGTATCCCCTCCCCATGGGATCCGCTTTTCCCATGTGATTTCTTCTGCTTCCGGTTCTTTGTCCTTCTCCTCCCATTCTCTGCTATCTGTTTTCGGATACCTTAACGGTTCTTCCGACGTTCCCTGATAAATCGCAAATTGTTCCTCAATCTGACGTTCTTCTTTTTTTCTTTTTCTCACAATCACCTGCCAGATCAGAACAATTAATATCGCCATCACACCCGATGCTCCCCAGGTTCCCAGATATTGAGGAACATATTCCAGGACAGCATAACCTGCCAGTACATACAACAAAACCCCGATGATTCCCAGCACCATTCCAGCCAAAACAGGACTCACCCGACCGGTTTCTTCTTCCTCCTCTTCCGAAGAAAAGAAATCTTCCAGGACAGCTTCCCTGTTATCTCGGAAATATGATGCTTCCTGATCTGCTCTGTTTTTCTTCTCCTGACAGGCCTGAAGTTCTGTTTCTGTCGTTTTTCTCTCTTCCATCAGCCGTCGTTCCAAAACACTTTGTAACCCCATTACCGAAAATGTATCCTGAATCGCATACTGGTAAAGTTCATAAACCACCGATACCCCGGTCTGCTCCTGATGATCCAGTCGTGGGAGCAATTCTTCCAGAAGTTCCCGAATCCCCTGTTCCAGTTCTTTTTCTGCTGTGGGAAGACAGCAAAAAGAGGGATAATAGCTGACAGGATCAAGATAAATATAATTCCAGTCCAGACAAATCTGATCTGCCGGTATCAGATATTCCTCCAGCTGTACCAGCACCTGTAACAACCCCTGAATAATCAAAAGCACTTCTGATCCTTTTACCTTTTTAAATCTGCTTTTTTCTGCAAGGGATATTTTTGAGGTAATATCATAATAATACAGTTTTTTCTGATCCATTCTTCTGCACTCACACCCAAGAAGTCCCTGCACCTGATTTTCGGTCATCATTCTTGTGATATAATTTTCTTTTTCCTCCCCGGCCTCCACCACCAGATAATTGTGCTGCAAATCTCTTCTGTAATCCATCTTCATCTCTAAAAACCTTCTTTTTATGTACGAAACGCAATCACTTTTCTCACAAATGTAACCGGTCGTATGATTTTTTGTCCGATCTTTGTCTCAAACTCCAGATGCGGTCTTCCCCATAAGGATACTTTTCCTGTGATCTTTACCTGTACTTCTTTCTGATTTCCTGTAATCTCACCTGAAATACCTTTTCCTGAAAATCCACTTTCACTACGCTTTGTTTTCCATTTTTTCTCTGCTTTTTCCTGTCCTGTTCTTCCTTCCAACACACCATATCCACTCCCCTGAACAGATACCTCACACGCTGCCTGCGTATACCAGCATCGCAAATACACATAAAAAGTAAGCGAAAGCAGAAATGCAAGGATCATCACACACAACGGGACTACCAGCGATGCCTCCACCGTAAGAGAACCTTTTTTCCTTCGTCTATCCCTTTTCTTTATCTGATTTGCTTCCGGATCCCTGCCATATATTTTCTCTTTTTCTGTCTTTTCCATACTTCAGCCCCTTTTTTGTATTTTCACAGAACCTTTTCATCCCTTTCCTGTTCTCAGATATACTGCACCAGATATCCAGCCAACAAAAACGGCACAAAAGGAAGTTCCTTTTTTCTTCCCATTCCCAGTGCCAGCATGCAGACCCCAACCGCTGCTGCCAGAAGGATCGCTGTCTGAAAAATCACACATGCCTGCTGTATTCCCTGGATCCATCCAATCCCCATCAGCACAACTCCATCTCCGCTTCCTATCTGATCTGACCTCCACAATGATATAAGCCACAGACAGATTCCCGGAAGAAGACCGCTCCAGCAAAGTTTCTGATCTGTTCCTACATATATAAACGCTGTCAGAACAAAAACTGCCACGGTCCACACAATATCCACTTCTTTTCTTCGCCAGTCGGTCCAGCTGTTTACCATCAGATAACCGGTTGTCAATACTCCCATCTTTTCCCTTTCTGCACACTGCCGCAACTATTTTCGGATCCCTGACCTTTTTAACCTGCGTTTTCACGACATCGCTCACATTGGATATACGCCTGTATTTCAGATTTTTTCACCAGACGCACGGTTCGTTTCAACCCGCTGCAGGATGCCTGGCTGTGATAGCAATCTCCTTTTTCCGTATAATAAACCAAGACACTGTCACCGCCGCACCGTTCACAGGCATGATATTTTTTTCCATATTCATTCCGTTGTTGCTCCACCTGTGTTTTTGTTCCCTGATGAACTGAGAGATCCAGATGGGTACAAGCTTCTGATGTATGATATACACTCTCATACTCTGTCACATAAACCATTTCTCCTCCGTCTGTTCCCTCGTTGTCTGTATTTTTCGGATCATATCCGGTCCAGGCATACACCACACTACTGTTTGTCACCTTAAGTTTTGATACCGGAAGAATTGAAAATGGCAGTTGATACAACACTGTAGCTTTCAGTTGAATCTTATGATTTTCATATCGGGATCCGATCAGACTCACTGCTACACCATCCCCGAGTTCCGGAAGATGTGCTTTTGCGTAAGTGATGCAGACACCGGAAGAAAGTATTCCTGTCGGCGTACTTACCCCTGAATCCCCGCTTTCCACACTGGCATACATACCAAGCTCCTGTGCACTCTGATGCAGAGATGTTTTCACAAGTGCCTGCACCCGGTACAGATCCATTATTCCAAGCAGGGTACAGATTCCAAGCAGAAATAAGGGGATAACCAGAGCTGCTTCCACAGTAAGTACTGCCGGGATCTGCTGTTTTTTTCCCCGGGTCTTCCGAAAGAAACAAAGAAATACTCTCCGTTTGTTTTTGCAGATAGCCTGAAGAGATCCTTTACCTTTCTTTTGTTTTTTTATTTTCGGAGAGTATATCTTTATTCCTTTCTTTATGACTGTCTTCATTCCTGTCCTTTCCATATCTGTATGTCCGTCTTTTTCAGACACCTTTCCGTCAGTCACTTCCCATTGCATACCCGTAATCTCTTTGCATAGAAAATGCTTTTCCCGCGAAAGTCACTCCCATATCAACTTCCAGATAGATCACTCCCTGATCCAGACGAAAATTTTCTTTTCCTGACATTCCCCGTATTACTGCCTCCACTATATCCATCGTCCGCTCAGTCTGAACTTCTGACTTCCCTGTCATCAGTAAAATCCCAAGATATTCCTGATATGTCATGCCGTTTTGCTCCACAGCCCTGCTGTTTTTCAATAACTCCATAATCTTCGCCAGCTGATGAATCGATACCATCCAGGTGCCCGCTGTTTTTACCAGAGGAACCTTACCGCCCGCCAGTAACTGTCTTACATCCAGCAGACTCTCTCCGAAAGCCCAGGCTGCCTGCAGTGCAAGACTTACGATTCCTTCCAGCGCCGGAAATCCTATTGCAGCACTGATGACAAGTGCCATTTCATGAATCTCTGCCTGTCTGGTTGGATCCTGTAAAAGATACATCATATTGGCAGCCTCCCTGGCCGCCAGAAGACGGTATACCACTGCTTTCAGATTTTCCTGATCGGTGTTCTTTCCACCAATCACATACTCCAGCTGATACCGCAACGGGTCTGTCGTATGCTCCATACTGGTATAGTCCGTAAGATGCTGCATCATATATGCCTGAAAAATTCCTCTTGCCAGAACCGTATCCTCTTGCGCCCCATAAAATGGTACCCCCATACCGGTCAGCTTTTCCCGTCTGCTGAGCCGGCCTTCTTTTGGCAGTCCTTTCTGTGACAGTTCTTTTCCCGCAGGAACCACCAGTGTCAGGATGCCTTTTTTCTGCAACTGCCGGATCACATCCAACGGATTAACAAAATCGGCCGGAACTTGAACCGCGGTTGATTGTTGGCCTGTATTGTCCGGATCCTGTCCCTGATTTTGAACGGCTTCTTTCCTGGCTTTTTCATAACTGTCCATAGACTGTTTTACATCGATATCGCTTCCTTTCTTTTCCTGTTGCTCAAAAATATCTTTCTGTTGTTCATATTTTTTCATAAGAAGCTGTATCCCCTGAATACCAAGCGTCTCCTTCATGTAGTCCACTGCCTGCGCACGATATCCACGTCCATGCTCATCTGACATCAACGTATATGCGGTAATTGCCCCCGAGATGGAAGAACATTTCCACAGATTTTCCCCACGAACACCTGATATTGTTCCATCCGGCCGACAACTCTCTTCCATACATTTTTTTACTGTTTGATACATACACTCCGGCTTCCACACTCCGGTTCCATAACTTCCATCCACCATAAAAACATGATACCTTTCCAGCAGTTCCCGGTCATATCCGGCAAATACCGAATACAGACCTTCTTCCACACCGGTTTCCGCCTGTACGCGTCCTCCTCCAATCTGCACCGACTGCAGAAGTACCTGAAAGACCAGCAGAAAGACTGCCAGAAAAAGACTGGTGAATACCGTTATACTTCCTGATTTTTTCAAGGGATACCTTCTTTCTTTGGGAAATATGTCGTAACTGATATGTGTTTCGTTGATAAGTTACTGTTTAGATGCTGTTACTTTGTTTTGTTATTTTTGCAAGAATATTATTCACCAGACTGACCAGCTGTTTCTTAAAGATGGCAACCAGCCCAACGAGAACGACAATGATCAGAATCAGTTCCACCGTTCCCAGCGCGTCTTCTTCCTGCATAAATCTCTGTAAGAGTGTCATATTTTTCCCTCCTTTCCGGCCCGGAGATATTTCTGATCGTCGGAACATCACATATAAGACATGTTTCTGTTCTCCACCGTCAGACTGCGAATGTCAGCCATGCCGGCACCAGCAAAATCACAAACACCACGAGCAACATTAAAATCATCGGGAACAGCAGCCTGGTGGATGCCTGCTCCCCAAGGATCTGCGCCTGCTGCCTGCGAAGCCGCTGCGCCTGTTCTGCCTCTTTTGCCAGAATCTGTTCCACTCCGACGCTTCCTTTCTGCAGGCACTGCACCAGAATGGAAGACAATGTACGGTAAGACAACAGACCCCAACGCTCTCCCAGCTGTTCATAAGCCTCTTTTTCTCCAAGACCGCGTTCCATCTCTCCGCATACTTCCACAAGTATCTCATAAGCCTTTCTCACCTCCTCCCCGCGCATATAGGAAACATAATCACCGGCAATCCGTTCTACAGATTTTCGAAGATTCATCCCTGTAGTTAACAGCAGTTGCAATTTTGTCACGATCTCAGGATAGTCCTGCTGCATCTGTTGCTGTTCTTCCTTTTTATGCTCTTTTTCTTTCTGCTGCCGATGCAGAAGTACCATAACCGGGAGAGTGAATGCCAGCAGGGCTGCTCCGTACTGCATACCATCTCCCACTTTTTTCCAAACCAGCTTTTCTCCATGCAGCGTTTTCGGAAGCTGCATCCACTCCGAACCTTTTTCCGAATCTGCATTTGCCTTTTCCACCATATCTTCTACCTGCCTTTTTTCATCAGATACTTCAGGAAATACCAGAATATCCCAGCTTTCATTCCGTTCCTGTCCCTGAAGTTCTATGGTAGCTGTCAGAATTACCGCTTCCCCATCTTCCCTGATGTTTTCTCCATGCTTTCCTTCCCAGTCAAGAATCTCCGGACGGCTGCTGAACCATCGAACAGTCACCGGGTACTCCTGCAGTTCTTCCCGAAGATATAAGGGATGATCTACATGTTTCAGCGATTCATTTTCTCCAAGTATCTCTTTTTCAATCGCACCGCGTACTTCAGAAAAAATGGTTTCTATCTCCTGCTCAGACAATTGTTTTTCTATTACATCCACTGTCATGGATTCTTTTTTCCGGTTTCCCTGCTCATCTCTCCATTCTACTTCGAGATTTTCTTCCTGTATCCCCTGACCATATGCCGGTCGTCTTAACTGTGAAATCTCCTGACCGTTCTCTGCCTGCTCTGTCACTCCCGCTGCAATCAGAAGCACTCCTGCCACCAACACTGCCAGCTCCGTCTGCCAGATACACTCCTCTGTCATCCATTCCGGAAGCTGCCAGCCATGTTTTCTTCCCCACCGTTGAATCCACCTGGCACCTTTTTGCTTCCGGTTTCCTTTTTCTCCGGAAACCAGAATATAAAATATCCCTGTCAGCAGCAAAAAAGCACTTCCCAGTACTATATTCATACCTGAATCCTCACAATCTTTCTTCCCATTCGGAAACTGTAGAGATACACACCCAGGCACCCTGTCATCACCAGTGCTCCCGGCAGATTATGATATAAAACATCCAGAAATCCGCGGGAAGTCACCTGCATATAAAGGATCATCACTCCCGGAACCATACTCATCACCAGCTGTTCCAGCTTCTTTCCTGCGATCGCTACCTGAATCTCTCCGGTAACCCGTATCTTTTCTCCCAATACTTCTGCAAGATTCCCCAGAATTTTCCCGAGATTTCCACCGGAACGCCGCGCAATCAGAAAGATATCCCCAAAATTACGGATTTCCTCCACACCGGAGCGCTGACCCAGATTCCAGAACAACTGCTCCACCGGTACACCCACCTGCATCTGACTTTCCATATATCGCAGTTCTCTCACCAGATCATCTCCATTCCCAAAAAGCCGTTCCATCTCTTTCCTGCATTCCGTCACTCCCTGTTCCATCGAATATCCTGCCCGCACCGCCGTCTGCAGTCCCTGCAGCACCTCTTTAAAATGATTCCGGAGAATCCGCCGTCTCCGCTCTGCCAACTCCTTTTTTCTCCAGCGGACATACCAGAGTCCAATCGGAATTCCCAGTCCCCATGCCCACCAGGATCGATAACAGAAAAAATTGATAATCCCTGTAATCCCGATGCTCTGCAAAATACACAAGATCCATTCCTTCTCAGAAAGCACATATATTTTATAATTCTGCCTCACCGAAACAGCGTTCCAGTTTTTCCCTGTGCTGTAATTCCCCGATTTTTTTAAGCTGATCTTTTTCCCTTCTATACAGTCCATGCATCCGTACCTCTCCATCCTCAAATCCCAGAATCTCCGCGATCTCTGCCACCTGTCGTTTTCCGTCTCTTGCCCTTTCCAGATGCACCAGAAGTTCTACCCCGGAAGCAATCTGTCTTCGTACCGCTTCAAGTGGCAGTTCCATCCCCATCAGCACCATCGTTTCCACACGGGAAATCATATCTCCGGTACTGTTGGCATGTGCGGTTCCAAGGCTTCCGTCATGACCCGTATTCCACGCCTGCAAAAGATCCACTGCCTCCTCACCGCGAATCTCACCCACGATGATTCTGTTAGGTGCCATACGAAGAGCTGTACGGATCAGATCCCGGATCGTAATAGCCCGGTTTCCTTCCATATTGGCAGGTTTTGCTTCCAGGCGAACCAGATTTTCCACACCCTGGATCTGCAGTTCCGCCGAATCTTCAATTGTGATAATTCGTTCTTCATGGGGAATCGCGTTGGATAACGCATTCAGAAATGTCGTTTTACCGGAGGAAGTCCCTCCACCGATCAGGATCGAATATCCTGCTTTTACCATCTGCTCCAGAAATGTGGCCGCCTCTCTTGTGATGCTTTCTTTCGCAATCAGATCTTCCATCGTGATCCCATGCTCCGGAAAACGTCGAATCGTCAGAATCGGTCCGTCCAGCGCCACCGGATAAATCACCGCATTCACACGGGATCCGTTTTCCAGCCTGGCATCTACAATAGGGGAATTTTCATTGATCACGCGGTTACATTTTCCGGCAATCTGCTGCACCACATCCTCCAGTTTTTCCTTTGACACAAATGACTTTTCCCATCTGCTCTTTTTTCCTTCCCGCTCCACGAAAATATTCTGATAGCCATTTACCATAATCTCCGTCACCCGGTCATCGTCCAGAAGTTCCTGCAGGATATCCAGCTTTCGCACCGAATAGAACAACTCTCTTCGGATCTCCTCTCTCTGCTTCACCGTCAGGCGGTTCTCTCTTGCCGTCTCCGATACAAGAAGATCGATCCTTTCCAGAATTTCCTCATCCGACCATTCTGCGCCCTGCCGCAGCTGTTCCATCAGCTTTACCCGCATACGGATAAATTGTTCCTGCTTCATTACCCGTCCTCCCGCTCTGTCCGAAGCATTTCTCTCACATAATCCCCCAGTTCACTCCACACCAGATCATCCATATATCCGATCCCGGTTTTGGAGCTGCGATGATAGGGAAGTTTAATCTTTTGGATCCGCTCCAGCACCACCTGTTTCTCCCAGACCTGCAGTGTGTGCTCAAACTGCTGAATCTTCGCTTGGGAAACCGGATCTGCCCGGATCGGCATATAGATTCTGGTACATTGTTCCAACACTTTATAAAGCTGACTGACACTGTCACTGAGATCCAGAATGACCACATTATAATTACTGTAATCAATAATCTGCTGCAGAAGACTGATCCACTCCTGTGCCGTGGTACTCTGGATATCCTCCATGGAAAGTACCGGTGGCAGATAATCCAGATTGTTGACACTCTGGACAATAGATCCCATCTTCGTGATCAGCTGATCCGATCCCAGACGCTGATAGTACAGTAGATCACCAAGTGTCTGATCAAAGCTGCGTTCCAGAAGATATTCAAAACCGGAACAGGCTTCCAGATTCAGATACAGGCAGGCTCTTTTCTTTGCCAGAATCTGCCCCAGCGTCAGTGCAAATGTTGTCTTCATCGTTCTCCCAACCGGTGAGTACACTCCGATCACTTCCATTTTTTTCTTCTCCAGCTTCAAAGTCTGTGCCGCTCCACCACTACTCTCTCCATAGTGTTCCAGCGCTTCCCGGATCACCTGATTGGAAGACTGATATTTGTAAATTGACGGATACTCTTCAAACCCCTTTGACACCACTCCATCCGATAAGATCAGAATCTGCCCGATCTTCGCCTCACGGATCTCACTGTTCATCGCCTTTTCGGAAATCAAAAGCAGCTCTACCGGATGCTCCTTTACATATTCCCGGAAACCTGCGGCACTGGTGAATACCCGCACTTCAAAAGGGATATTTTTCTTTTTACTCAGATACTCCATAAAATGATAGGCGTAATCCACATCCAGATCACACACTGCAAAAATATTTCGTTCGCTCATCCTCATCCTCCTAGATACAACAGCAACACGCTGCCTAAAATTGGTATTGTAAAATGAATATTTTCCGGTCTTTTCCCCGGCACCAGATACGGTGGAAGTGATCGTTCAACGCATGCCCGCTGAAGATACTGAAAGAAATATAAGAACCGCTGCCGCCAGTCACAGCGAAAGAAAAGAAGAAAAAAAGATTCCACGGCACCCAGAAGAAATGCCGTCACGATGCAGAACAGTATTTTCCGGGGACCCAGTACACTGCCGAGTACCGCCAGCACCTTGATATCTCCGGTTCCGATCATCTTCCCCAGAAACAGGGGAAAGAAAAGAAACAGAACCAGAAATATTCCTCCCCAGAAGCGAATGACCGCACTGCCAAGCCCTTGTGTCACCTCCCCGGACAGATGCTCTGTCATACTGATCTGAAGCCCGGCTATGATCCACAGATTGGGAACTTTCTCCCACTTGCAGTCAAAAAACACTGCTCCCATAGTAAATACAATGCAAAAAAGCATAGAAAAACTCATAGTAGTCTCCACTTGTCTATATTTTGTTAAACTTATATTTTGGAAATCTGCAGCTGAACTGCTGCATCTGGATTTGTTATGGGCTCATTATATCCACACTCTTTGGATTTGTCCAGTGTATTTTTCTGATTTTCTTCTTTTTGTCAAAAGTTGCTAAAATTGCCGGGAAAATTTCAGTGGATATTGCCCTGAAGAAAAAAAATGTGTATAATCCTGTTGAGGTGATGAACATGAGTAAAGAAGTAAAAACAAATGCCATGCGTATGCTGGACAAACACCATATCCGATACGACATGATTCAATACGAATGTGATGAATTTATCGATGGTCTTCATACCGCAGAAAAAACAGGTGCACCTGTAGAACAGTCTTTCAAGACACTGGTGGCACAGGGAAAGAGCAAACAATATTATGTTTTTGTGGTTCCCATCGCTGAGGAAGTACAGTTAAAACAGGCTGCCAAAGTAGCCGGCGAAAAGTCCGTGGAACTGATTCCGGTAAAAGAAATCACAAAGATCACCGGCTATGTCCGGGGCGGCTGCAGTCCGCTGGGAATGAAAAAGCTCTTCCCTACCTTCATCCACAACAGTGCGGAAAACTTCGATAAGATCTATGTCAGTGGCGGCCGAATCGGTACTACCATCTGCCTGGATCCCAAAGAACTGGCAGAAGTAACCCGGGCGCAGTTTGCGGATATTATTGTCCACGAAGCCTGAGCTAGAGCGTGTCTGCATAATATACCACACAATAAAATGCCTGAACGCTTGATTCACACCAGACGTTCAGGCATTTTTATTGCATATCTGATTCTTCACTTATCCTTTATGATCAGCCAAATTCATATCCCGGAACGTTATTGTTCACATAGGAATTTCCTTCCAGAACATCCAGGCCGCTCACCTGCATCTCTACAACCTTCGGCAGAGCATTCCAGTTATCCGGGAATGTAAATACGAGATTTGTTCCGTCTTTTTCGGATACAGCCTTTGTTCCATCTTCCACAAACGTAGCCGTTCTGGTATCCAGAATCATCTGTTTGTTACCGTCTGTCAGCTGATATACGGCAAAATCAAAGGTCTGATCTGTAATATTTGACACTTCGATCTGGCAATAAGAATCGCTCTCTCCACCCTCTGCAGTTGCCTCATAGATATTCATGTCATAATATGTTCCTGCATACACCTGATACTGTGCATTCACCGGTGTTACATCCTGCGGAGCTTCCTGCACTGTATTATTTTTCTGTGCTTCCTCATCTTCAGGAGTCGCTGTCACGGTCGGATCCTGTACTTCCTCTGTTTCCTCCTGAGACTCCTCAGGTGTAATTGCCTCTGTATTTTCTTCCTCTGTGGTATCTTCTTCCGCTTCCGGGGTATCCTCCTGTACAGTCGCAGCGTCCTCCTGATCTACCTCTGTAGATGCTTTGGAACCACATGCAGCAAATGTCATGCTCATCGCAAGCAGACATGCAAACCATATTCTTTTTCTCATAAATCTGTGTCCTCCTCTCTATGATAAAAGATGTTTTTATGTGCACTCTTTTTTTCATTATCCCACAAAACCGTCCATATGGAAAGTATATTTTGTAAAATCCTTATTCTGCACATAATTGTTTTTATTTTTCTCGTTATTATGAGTCAAAATCCGGGCAGCGGATCCATTCCCCCTGGATCTGCTGCCCGGACTTTCCGGCGCGGAAGTACTCCCCTCTTCTTTGCCGTTCATACTTTTGATTATGCAATTATCTGCCTTTTTTATTTACAACTATTATAACATCCCTTATTATACTATCCCTTTTCTTTTATCCTTACCACTATCCTATGCTCTTATGCCTATAAAACAGATTCACATCCCATCACTCCAAAACATGTTTTATAAAACTATAACAATAGAATAATCCCTATCTTTCTTACTGCTCAAGCGAATCATAATAATCTATAATGTCACCTTCCGGCCAGTTATTCAGATACCAGTTGCTTACATTTCCGTTGCCATCAGTACCAAGCTCCAGACAATATTTATTACCACCGATGATCGTGATAAAAAGACCTCCGCCTTCAGTCTCACAATCCTTCCATCCATTGGCTGTCAATGTCTTTCCGGCTTGCTCCAGTCCATCACCTATTGAAATTCCATACACCTTAACAGATGGATTGCCATCGTTTCTCATGCTGTATATGTCTTTGTCCCATTCCAGATAGAAATTGTTTGACACATAAGAATCACTTGTTCCGAACTGCCATGAAGTTGTGGACTCCATATTCAAAAGACTCTTCAGGCTTTTATAATCGCTCAGATAATTACTTACATCTACTTCAGTTGTAGCCTTTTCCTGACTTTCTGTTTCAACTGGTTTTTCTTCTTTTGTATCTGTCTGCTCCTCTTTTCCTACATTACCGGAACTGCTTTGTGATGTCTTACCGGACTCCCCTTTACTTTCATTTTTATCTGTACTCTCCGGTGTAACTGAATTATTTGTTTTACCTGTGGCTGCGGAATTATCTGTAGTCTCCTTGGTCACTTCAGCACTTTCTTCTGTCTTGGTATCATTACCTGCAGGTTCTTCTGCTTCCAGTGTTGCCTCCTCTGTCGGCGCTTCTGTCACTACCGGATCTTTCTCCCCATTCGTCTCTGCCTGTTTCCCGCAGGCTCCCAGTAACATACTTGCCATCAGCACTGCTACGATCATGCTCTTTCTCTTCATAGATTCCTCCATTTCTGCCACCTCTCCCCGTGGCACCTGACTGTACTGTCTGCTCCCAGTCACTGACAGGCAACCTGGTATTTTCCTTCCCTTTCGGCTGCCTGAATTACATGTTCCCGCAGGTTCAACCCTCCGTTTTTTACCGGTTCTCTCTCCCCTGCCCCGGCGTTATTTACCCGCCTTTCTTGCAAATAATTTGCATATCAAAGTATTTAAGCGGATTATAGCACCCGGATATCCCACTGTAAATAGGATCTCGGAAACGTAAAGAAAACTTAAATATTTTGCATATCAAACTAATATTTCTTATTAAATTGTAGCATGTTCTGTCATAACTCGTAACAAATCGGCATAAAATGCAATCTAAATGCAACAATTCCTTTTCAATACCTTTTTATAAAATTATTGTCACCTCAAATATCTGATCTTCCGTATGAATTTCCATAACACCTTCATACTTCTCCACCACTTTCCGCACCGATTTCAACCCGATCCCGTGATTCTCACGATCCTTCTTTTCTGATATGTAATTCCCTGCGCGATCTTTTTTAAGGTCGCCTGTGTATGGATTTCGAACTTTGATAAGCAGCTTTTCTTTTTGATACCTCAGACTCACAAAAATATCTTTTTCAACTTCAAGTTTCTCCGTTGCTTCAATTGCATTGTCCAGCAGATTCCCCAGAATGATGCTCAGATCTGTAGATTCACACGGCAGTTCCGCCGGTATCTGGCTTTCCAGGTGGATGGTAATTCCTTTTTCTCTGGCTGTCATATTTTTATAGTTAATCAGTGCATCCACTGCCAGATTTCCGCTTTTTGAAATTTCATCTGTAACTTCACTTTGTCCAATGTATTCATCTAAAAATTCCCTGGCTTTTTCTGCATCTGTATGTAACAGTTCTTTCAGATAGATCATGTTATTTTTCATATCATGTCGGGTTCTGCGGACTTCCTGAATCATTGCCTGACGATCTTTGATCTGTTTATCATAATACTGTACCTGATAGGCGTATTCTCTGTTTTCGCGTTCTACATCCAGCTGCATTTTATGCATCGCATATACTTTAAACACGATAATATCCAATAACAATATTATAAAAACAGATATCAGCAACCACATCTGTACGGTGTTGTCCTGAACACTGTTGCTTATCAAAAATATGATATAATTTGATATCAGAGTGCTTCCTGCCGTTAGCAGTAACAGATTTCCATATCTGCGCTGTTGTTCCATTGCCTCCATTTTTCCTTTATATATCATCGATAGAATCCGTGTACATAACCAGAAAATAATTTTACCCATCAGGGAATACAGCATAATATTTCCATCAATGCTTCCTTTTATATTTATGAGCAATACAACTATGATTTCTTCTGACAATGCTCCTATAGCCACTGACAACACCGCAATCAGAATCTTTATCCTCAGAGCCGCCTCATACCCCAGCCAGCATACAATTGCTGTCACAGTTGCATCTTGTATCAGGTTTATGATATAGTTTTCTACTTTTGTCATAAAATGAAACAGAAAATAGAACATCCATACACATATAAAGATCCAACGATTCTTTTTGCGCTTTAAAAACGTAGACAGAAAATCTTCTTTTACAAAAACAACTGCCAGACAATTCATGAAACTCCACAGTACGAAACTCATTCCATCATCCCCATAAACTTCTTTAACGCTTCATTCTTATATTCCCCACTCACCGGGAGTTTTTCTCCGGTCAGGAGTTCTGCCTCGGTGGAGCTGAGGGATTTGATGTAGTAATAGTTCACCACATAGGAACAGTGTACACGGATAAACATATTTCCGGTATGGCTGATTTCTTCCAGAAGATTCTTCATTTTTTTATAAAAACGATATTCTTCTCCGTTTCTTCCAAACACATGAATGACTCTTCTTCTGCTCTCCATATAAACGATATCGCGGTAGGGAATCTGGTACAATCGTTTGTTGAATTCAAAGTGCAGGCGATCCTCGAGGCTGGTCAGTTTCGTATATGCAACCCGGAAATATTCATCGAATTTTTCCGGATCTATCGGTTTGTGGAGGAAGCGCAATGGTTCGACTTCAAACAACTGTTCGTAATAGCTGTCATAACTGGATATAAATATCAGAATGGCATATGGATCACGCTCCCGGATCTTTCTTGCCACGGTGATCCCATCCATATTTTTCATCTCGATATCCAGATAGATTACATCATAGGAACCGTTTTTCTCAATTGCTTCCCATAGTGTCTCACCATCAAAAAATATATCTGTTTCAAAAGAAATACCCGTTTTTTCACGGATTTTCTGTAATTGGCTGTCGATTTCTCCTGTCAAAAGCCTGTCGTCATCGCATACAGCTATTTTCATTCCTTTTTCCTCCGTTTGGTCATATATTTTATAGTAACACATGCCTACGGACAATTCTATATTTTTTCTATATATATCTTTTTACCTGTAACATAAAACAGTCCCACCGGAAAGTCATGATTCTTTCCGGCAGGGCTGCCTGTTCTCTTTTTCTTTATCCCATAATCTATTTTCTTTTCTCTCCCACAACCCGTTCCACGCGTTCCTTATAGATCCGGCTCACCGGTATGCGGGTTCCGTCCATCAGGCCGGCTTCCTGATTCCAGAACCAGGACAGGTAACGGCTGTTGACCAGATAATCTCTGTGCACTCTGATAAATCTCTCCTGGATCCCGGTAAGCTCCTGTTCCATATCTGTCATTGTAACAGGGATCCTGTATGATTTTTTCATGGTATCAATAACCAGGGAACTGCCACTTTTTCGAATATATTTGATATCACGATACAGAATACGTCCTTTCTCCTCCTGTACGGCAAAAGAAAGATAGCGGCGCCCCGGTCCCAGATGGCTGAGCGCGCGGTAGAGTTCTTTTCGGAATTCGTCTTTCTGCAATGGCAGATGAAGCTGCGATATCGGTGCGATGTTCTGTGTCTGGTCCGTTGTCAGCCGGTTCCAGCCCAGAAGGAAGAATATGGTTTCCCTGTCTGTCGTACGGATGCTGGAAGCTAAGGTATAGCTATCAATATCCCACAGTTTTCTCCCAAGGCAAATGATATCATAGTATTCCCGGCGCAGAATCTTTTTCGCCAGTGGATAGCAGTTTTTCATTACTTCCACTTCTATCTCAACATTTCCTCTTATCTCAAAACCTGCCGCATATTCCCGGATCTGATTCCCGATATGAGGATCCTGCGTGCAGACTGCTATTTTTATGTATGACACATTTCTTTTCATCCACTGTTCGCCTCTGTTGCTAGAGCGTGTCTGAAAAATCATTTCCGCAAACTGGGACTCGCAGCTCACGAAAAGTCTTTTTCAGACACGCTCTGGAGTATTTCTTTGATTATATCTGATTTTGTGGACTGATTTTGAAATATGACATTTTTTACAGTCTATTTGTAACAAGACAGGAAAAAACAACCCGGTAGCTTACGAACATTTCTGTCCGCAAGCTGCCGGGTTCTGGTTTATACAATATTCTTTTTGTTCGTCGCACTCAGTCTGGTCATCGCACGGGCGAGGGATGCTTTGGACATGTAGTATTCCTGCATGCTCTGCTTCTGACGAAGCTGCTCCTCGGCTCTTGCTTTCGCTTCTTCCGCACGCTTCCGGTCGATGTCTTCCGGGCGTTCTGCGGTGTCTACCAGAATGGTCAGACGGTTATTGATCATCTCTGCAAAGCCCAGACCTACGATCGCCTCATGCCAGTTTTCTTCCACATCGCGGAAACGAAGTTCGCCCTCTCTGATGGAAATGATACTGTCTGCATGATGGGCCAGTACGGTACGTTCACCATCATCACCCGGGAGAGTCACTGCTTCTACCCTTCCCTGGTAAAATACATGGTCACTGGCAAGAACTCGCATATAAAATCCACTCATGCCGGTACCTCCTTATCTTAAGCCTCCTGTGACTTTGCTTTCTCGATAACATCATCGATGGTTCCCACATTAAAGAATGCCCATTCCGGATATTCATCCATCTCGCCGTCAACGATTGCTTTGAAACCGCGGATGGTCTCAGCCAGTGGCACGTATTTTCCTGGAACACCGGTAAAGGTTTCTGCTACGTGGAACGGCTGGGACAGGAAACGCTGGATCTTTCTTGCACGGAATACAGTCAGTTTATCGTCTTCTGACAGTTCTTCCATACCAAGGATCGCGATGATATCCTGCAGTTCTTTGTATTTCTGCAGAATCTCCTGCACTTTTCTTGCTACGCGGTAATGTTCTTCTCCTACCACATCTGCTTCCAGAATACGGGAAGAAGATTCCAGCGGATCTACTGCCGGATAGATACCCTGTTCTACGATCTTACGGGAAAGTACCGTAGTGGCATCCAGATGGGCGAAGGTAGTCGCCGGAGCCGGGTCTGTCAGGTCATCGGCAGGCACATAAACAGCCTGTACGGAAGTTACGGAACCGTTCTTTGTGGAAGCGATTCTCTCCTGCAGTTCACCCATTTCATTGGCCAGAGTCGGCTGGTAACCTACTGCGGAAGGCATACGGCCAAGCAGTGCGGATACCTCGGAACCTGCCTGTACAAAACGGAAAATGTTATCGATAAACAGAAGCACGTTCTGATGTTCTTCATCACGGAAATATTCTGCCATAGTCAGACCCGTTTCTGCTACACGCATACGGGATCCCGGTGGCTCGTTCATCTGTCCGAATACCAGAGCGGTTTTCTCCAGTACGCCGGATGCTTTCATCTCACTCCACAGGTCATTACCTTCACGGGAACGTTCTCCTACACCGGTGAAGATGGAATATCCACCGTGTTCTGTTGCGATGTTACGGATCAGTTCCTGGATCAGTACGGTTTTACCTACACCGGCACCACCGAACAGACCGATCTTACCACCTTTGGCATAGGGTGCCAGAAGATCGATTACTTTGATACCTGTCTCCAGGATCTCTACAACCGGGCTCTGCTCCTCAAAGGTCGGGGGATCTCTGTGGATTACCCAGTGCTGTTCTTTCTCCAGGCTTTCTCCACCATCGATAGTGTCACCCAGTACATTGAACAGACGACCCAGTGTCTTTTCTCCTACCGGCACCTGAATACCTGCGCCTGTAGCTGTTACTTCCATATCACGGTGAAGTCCTTCACTGGAATTCAGCATAATACAACGAACCATATTGTTTCCGATGTGCTGTGCTACTTCCATGACACACTTTTTCCCACCGTTGTCAACTTCCAGAGCATCCTTGATGGACGGGAGAGTCTGTCCTTCGAAAAGGACGTCTACTACAGGTCCCATGACCTGTACGATTTTTCCTGTCTGCATATGGATTCGCTCCTCCTCTCTTATCTCTTCTTTTCTATTTTCAGCCTCTACTTATGCTTGTTTTTCTGTGCTTTTGCACCTGCGATAACCTCGGTGATCTCCTGGGTGATCGCTGCCTGTCTTGCCCGGTTATACTGAATCGATAAGGCTTTCAGCATCTCGCTGGCATTCCGGTTCGAGGCATCCATGGCTGTCATACGGGCGTTCTGCTCGCTGCAGTAGGATTCTACCAGACAGCCGTATATCGTTCCCACTACATAGTTCGGAACGATGGTATTTAACACTTCATCTGCGGACGGTACCAGCATGATCTCCTCATGATGTACATCCGCCGGAATTCCCATTTTCAGTTCTGTATGGAACGAAGCTTTCTTTAACGGAAGCAGCTGAAGAGTCTGTGTCTCGTTGGTCACAGCATTTTCCATGTTGGTGTAGATCACATGGATCTCATCCAGTTTTCCTTCCAGATATTCCTCTACCATACGAAGCCCGATCATACGGGCACGGTGCATGGAAGGTTTCTGAACCGTATAGTGGAAATCCATATCCACAGACACATCCGGCAGCGTTTTCTTGGAAAAATACTGACGACCCAGTTCTCCAAGAACAAACAGACTGTGTTTTCCTTCCCATTGCAGCTGCTCTTCTGCCATTTTGATCACGTTATGGTTGTAAGCACCTGCCAGTCCCTTGTCTGCTGTTACGACGATATGACCGATTTTCCGGTCTTTTTTCGGAATCTCCGGTCTCTCATCGAAGAAAGCATGCTCAATATCCGGCACATGACGCAGGATACGGCGGATCGCGGACTGCATCTCAAAGAAATACGGCTCTGTATCCGACAGCGCTTTCTTTGCTTTCTTCATCTTGGATGAGGAGATCATATACATCGCATTGGTGATCTTCATGGTGTCCTGGATACTCTTGATCCGGTCCTGTATCTCTTTTACATTTGCCATATTAACACCTGCTCTTCTTGAATTCCTCTGCCACTTCTACGATCTTTTCTGTCAGTTCATCGCTGAGAACTTTTTTGTCATTCAGTTCATCGATGATCTCTTTATGCATATCTGCAAAATACTGCAGCATATCCATCTGGAATGCTTTCAGTTTGCTTACTTCCACATCTACCAGGACTTTATGTGTTGCAGCTACCAGAGTGATAACCTGCTGTGGCATGGAAAGCGGATTACATAATGGCTGTTTTAACAGTTCCATCAGGCATTTTCCATACTGTAACTGCGCTTTGGTTGTCTCATCCAGATCGGAACTGAACTGGGTAAATACTTCCATCTCACGGTACTGAGCCAGGTCGATACGGATACTTCCTGCTGCTTTCTTCATGGCTTTTGTCTGTGCCGCACCACCTACACGGGATACGGAAAGACCAACGTTTACGGCCGGACGCATACCGGAGAAGAACAGATCACTTTCCAGGAAGATCTGACCGTCAGTGATGGAAATAACGTTTGTCGGGATATAGGCCGACAGGTCACCCGCCTGTGTCTCGATGATCGGCAGTGCTGTGATAGATCCGCCGCCTTCTTCATCGCTCAGTCGGCTGGAACGTTCCAGCAGTCTGGAATGCAGATAGAATACGTCACCCGGATAAGCTTCACGTCCCGGAGAACGCTCCAGCAACAGGGACAGGGCACGGTATGCAACCGCATGTTTGGACAGATCATCGTATACGATCAGTACGTCTTTTCCTTTGTGCATAAAATATTCTGCCATAGCGGTTCCCGAATAAGGTGCAATATACTGTAACGGTGCACAGTCACTGGCTGTAGCAGAAACGATGATGGTGTAATCCATAGCATCGTGTTTGGTCAGTGTATTTACCAGTTTTGCAATCGTAGATGCTTTCTGACCGATGGCAACGTAGACGCAGATTACGTCTTTGCCTTTCTGGTTTAAGATGGTATCGGTTGCGATCGCTGTCTTACCGGTCTGACGGTCACCGATGATCAACTCACGCTGTCCACGTCCGATCGGGAACATGGAGTCGATAGACAAGATACCGGTCTCCATAGGAACACTGACAGATTTTCTCTCAATAATACCGGGTGCTTCTCTTTCTACCGGATAGTAGTCGTCTTCTTCTACGGCTCCCTTTCCGTCGATCGGCTCGCCCAGCGCGTTGATAACTCTGCCGACAAATCCTTCACCAACCGGGATTCCGGCTTTCTTTTTCGTACGTACCACACGGGTACCTTCTTTGATTCCTGTATCTTTACCGAACAGGATACATCCGATGGTATCCTGACGGATATCCTGAACCATTCCTTTTTCACCGTTTTCAAAAGTTACGATCTCGCCGTACATCGCATGATCGATTCCATAGATCGTTGCGATTCCGTCACCAACACTGATAACCTTACCGGTTTCCTGTTCCTGGCACATGGCATCGTAATTTTCGATTTTCTCTTTCAGAATGGAAATAATTTCTTCTGAGCTGATTGTGCTCATTCCTTTCACCTCCGGATCAATCGTTGTTGCAACTGACGGACTCTGCCCCGCAGACTCCAGTCAAATTCCCGGTCTCCCACACGAAGAACAAATCCTCCGATCAGGTCCGGCTGCTGTTCAACAGTCATTTCCACGCCATTGACGCCATAGGTTGTCCTGACGAACTGTTCCATCTGAGCTTTCTGATTCTCATCCGGCTCATGGACACAGTACAGCGTAGCGGCCACAATTCCCTTTTCCTTTCTCACACAGGCCCTGTAGCTTTCCAGCATGTCATCGATCTGATCACATCTTCGCCGGTCACTGACTGTCTTTAAAAAGTTGTGTAAGCTCTTCGGGAATATTGTTTCTATAATCTCATGCTTTACCTCTTTGGTAAGAGTCGGATCATTGAGAATTTTCACCAGCTGAGGCGCCGCACACAAAGCCGCTTTCATCTGTTCCACATCTTCTGCGGGAACTCTCAGATCATAAAGCACTTTTCCATAACGATCAGCGGTCTGTGTCATTGGCCTCACCTGCTTTTTTCAAAAATTGTTCATACAGCGCACCGTCACTCTGTGGATCAGTACCTTCCTGCAGGATACGGGATACTGCGGTAAGTGCCAGTCCTGCAACTTCGGACTGCATCTCTTTCATTGCCTTTTCCCGATCCAGTTCCACATCTTTTTTGGCCGCTTCTTTTATCTTTTTCGCCTGTTCATCCGCTTCACCCAGAATACGGTCATATTCCACCTGGGCATTTCCTCTGGCTTTCTCAACCAGCTGGAGAGATTCTTCCTTCGCAGATGCAAGGGCTTCTTCATATTTAACCTTCAGTTCCTTCGCCTGGCTCTCCTGGGCTCTGGCACTTTCCAGACCCTGTTTCACCATCTGCTCTCTCTTATCCATGATCGCAGTTACCGGTTTGATCAGAAACTTTTTCAGTAAAAGGTAGAGAATGATGACGTTGATAATGGTCCAAACCAGATTTAAGTCTATCCGTAACACCCTTTACTCACCTGCCTTTCTCGTTTTTCTCATGTTTCGGTAATGGTGATTAGCCAAGGAAGAAGATGATCAGCAGACCGATAACGAAACCGTAAATAGCGGTTGCCTCTGCCAGTGCACAACCAAGAAGAAGGGATTTGCTGATTTTGCTTTCTGCTTCCGGCTGTCTTGCGATTGCGTCTACTGCTTTACCTGTTGCCAGACCGATTCCCAGTCCTGCTCCGATACCTGTTAATACTGCTACTGCTGCTCCGATTGCTACTAACATAATGTTTTCTCCTTTTCTCTTTTCCAATTAAGTTTACTCAATAGCTTCTTTGATAAACAGTGCTGTCAGAAAGACAAACACATATGCCTGAATCAGTCCGTCGAAAATATCAAAATAACAGGTCAACGGTACAGGCACCAGTACAGGGGCTACTGCTTCGATCAGTTTCATGACAACGAAGGAACCCAGTACGTTACCGAATAATCGCATACAAAGGGATACCGGTCGGATGAAGATTTCCAGGATGTTGATCGGCAACACCACCGGTGTAGGTTCTGCAAAACTCTTCAGCCACTTTTTTCCGCCTTTTGCATGGATTCCGGCAAATTCAATTAATACAATGCTCATGATTGCCAGAGCTGCTGTTACATTCATGTCTTTCGTTGGTGGTTTAAATCCCAGAATACCAATCAGATTGGCTACGCCAATATAAATGGCCACCGACATCAGATAAGGAATATACATTTTTCCTTTTTCACCAAGAATATCTTTGAAGAAATCCTGTATGACACCGATCACTGTTTCCAGTGCCAGCTGGCGCTTACTGATGTTTTCAGGTTCCACCTGGAGATTGCGTGTAAGTAATATGGAAATTATTACCAGTGCAGCCATAATGACCCAGGTTACAACCACCGACTCTGCGATTTCAATTCCTCCAAACAGGGGGATCGTAAAGGCAGTGTCACAGTTCAGCTCTTCCAGTAATTTACTTGCTAAATCCGTTTCTCTCCCTCCCTTTCCTTAACTTTTAATAAGCAAAACATAACTATTCAGTATTTTCGGGGGATATTCCCTACTGAATAGTCACTCAAAACTTCTTATTTATATCCTCTCCATAAATCCGAAGTTTTACAAATTTTACTTCTGAATTTTTCATTTGTCAACATTCCTATTTTTCATGTTTGTTTTCGTCAATTTTTCCCGTATTTTAGCGAAACTGACCATTAGTCGTTTTATTATTCACAAAATCCTGTGTATTTTTTATGCTATTTTTCATTTTTTCAGGTTTTCTTAAAATCTCCCGGCTCGAAACCTGTCTTTTTTTAGTTATTTTTTATATCTTTTTTAGTTATTTTTATCATTTTTGTGAATTCGTAGATACCGATGCCGGTAGCCAGGGCGAGGTTTAAGGAATCGATATGATCGGTATGACGGATCACCACACTCTGGCCTTCATCCGCAAAGCTATCCGGCAGTCCGGTTGCTTCATTTCCGAAGATCAGGGAATATGTCTCAGATGCGTCTCTCTGAAGTTCCTGCAACGGCACTGCGCCTTTCAGCATAAACGGATAAAGGCTCCTCTTACCCGCCTGTTCCTTGTACGCTTCAAAGCTTGGAAAGTAGCAGAAATTCAGCTGAAACAGAGAACCCATGGAAGCCCGTACTACTTTCGGGTTAAATACATCCACACCCGGCTCTATGATCGCAAGATTTTCGATACCGAAACCAATGCTTGTGCGGATGATCGTTCCCATATTTCCCATATCACTCGGGTTGACAAGAACGATATGATCCGCTGTTGGGTCCAGCTGGTTCGTGTATTTTTCAAACACACCGACAGCGAAGATGTTCTCTTTGTCTCTGAGCTTTTCAACCGCTTTTCCGGCCCGTTCGATGGGTATGTTGTGCCGGTTACACAGTTCCGTGATGATCTCCAGTTGAGTCTCGCTGTTCATATCCGGGTGAAGCAGTACTTTCAGCACATGTTCCGGCTGATTTTTCAGCAGTTCAATGGTCGGGAACGCGCCGAAGGTGTAGGAATGGTCCATTTTTTTTGCGTATTTTTTTAACGGTACATCTCGGTTCATAAGTTTTCTCCTTTTCTTTGTTTATTCAGAAGGTCTTTTTCGACCCATAGATTTTGAATTTTTGCTTTACAGGAACACAATTTCCTGCAAAGCAAAAAGCACCGTCCCCGATGCTCCATGTCATCGAAAACAGTGCTTTAAGTGCGCCTTCAGGGATTCGAACCCTGGACAAATAGATTAAGAGTCTACTGCTCTACCAGCTGAGCTAAAGGCGCTTGTATCTGTAACGCAAGAACTATTATATCATCCGTATAGAAAAATGCAAGTCTTTTTTTACAATTTCTTTCGTTTTTTTTCATTTTTCTTTCTCGCACACAGGGTATCGTCCAGTTCTGACAGACGTTTGTGCAGATCAGTCAGTTTGCGGTCGATCCTGGGGTTGTTGTAGCTCCAGTCGTAGAAACGGTTGCGGCAACAGCATTTTTTTCCCATCTTCTCCCGGATCCTTCCAGGTTCTGTTGTTATAATATATGAAGAAAAAAGAATCCGGTCCACAGCGGGTTATTCCGCTGCGCCGGATTATTTTCTCTTCTTATCGGTGAATGATCATTTTATGGATCGGATTTCCCGCCTGGGAGAATTTTTCTTCGTATTCGGTCATTACATTTCCTTCCATCAGCTTTGCATCATGATGAAGGTCAAAAGTCGAAGCGTCCAGAACCCAGTCTGCTTCTTTCACTTCTTCCAGTGAGAACTCAAACAGCGGGCGGTTATCGGTCTTGAACTCTACCGTTCCCTCAGGTGCCAGGATCTTGTCGTAACGCTCCAAAAACTGGCGGGAAGTCAGACGGCGTTTTGCATGGCGCTCCTTCGGCCATGGATCCGAAAAATTCAGATAGATCTTATCCACTTCTCCTTTTTCAAAAACGTCCGGCAGATTTCGTGCATCCATACGGATAAAATACAAGTTTGGCAGATCTTCTTCGAGCTGTTCTCTCTTCTGTACCGCACGGAGCAGTACACTGTCATACATCTCGATCCCCACAAAATTACGGTCCGGATGCAGGCGCGCCATATCCATGATAAAACGTCCCTTTCCCATTCCAACTTCGATCTGTACCGGCTGCTCATTGCCAAAAAGCTGTCCCCATGTTCCCTTGTGTGTCTCCGGTTCCTGTACCACATAATCGCTGGCTGCAATCGTCTCTTTTGAGCCAGGTATATTCCTTAACCTCATATATTATTTTCCCTCCAGGTATCTTCTTGTGTAAAACAGCTATGTCGCGCTTTATTCTACTATAAAAGAGGCATACTTGAAAAGAACTATTTTTCAATATGAATATGAATAAATTTGTTATATATTTCCAACAATTTATATACACATAGACAGTTCTGATTTACTTTTCGATTGAATAGGTGTATGATAATGATAAATTTTAAACAAAGGAGTAGGGAAAAATGGAACCTGTAATCGACAAATTGTCTGAAATCGAGACAGCCGCTTCCCGTATTATGGAATCTGCTGTCGAAGAAACCCGACGTCAGGACAAAGCGGCCGAGGAACGTACCTCTACTTATGATGACGATACGGATGCTCAGGCTGCCAGAACACTGGAAGCTGCCAAACGCACTTTGCAGGAACAGGCGGATCAGGAGCTGGAACACCTGAAAACCTCCACAGAGCGTTCCCTTAAGCACATGGATGCTTATTATAAGGAACATAAAGATGCATTATGCGACAAGATTTACCATAAAATAATCAGGATGTGAAGCATATGGGATCATTATTATCTTACAGTGGTTTGACCACGAAGATCCGAGCCATGCAGAGCAGACTGCTGACTGATGATCAGTACCGGGAACTGGCAGAACTCAAAAGTGTTCCCCAGGCAGTTACCTATCTGAAACAGCAGCCCGCTTACGAAGCGATCCTGGACTCTCTCTCAGAAGAGGCTCTGCACCGTGGGAAGATTGAACAGCTTCTGGTGAATTCGATTTATCACGATTTTACCAAGATTTATCAGTTTTCCAACATGGAGCAGCGCAAATTCCTCAATCTTTATTTCGGACGATACGAAGTGTCCATCATGAAAGAATGTCTGAATAAAATCTTTGACCACAGAGATGTAAATCTGGATCTTTCTTTATTCAAACCTTTCTTCGATAAGCACTCACAGCTGGATATCAACCTGCTGACCGCGTCCCAGTCCATTGAAGAATTTGTCAGTCATCTGCGAGGAACCAGTTATCACCAGCCACTGGCAGCACTGTCCGGTCTGGAAACACCAACGCTTTTTGACTATGAGATGGCACTGGATCTTTCTCATTTTTCTGCCATATGGAAGACAAAAGACAAGATTCTCTCCAAAAAGAACCTGGAAGAGATCACCAAAGCCTACGGGAACAAATTTGACCTGCTGAATCTCCAGTGGATCTACCGTTCCAAACAGTATTACCATATGACCGCTGCCGATATCTATGCACTGCTGATTCCTGTGAATTATAAGCTGCATAAGAAAGATATCGCCGCTCTGGTAGAAGCTGAGACGATGACAGCTTTCGAATCGCTTCTTGACCGGACCTACTATGGAAGACGTTACGAAAAACTGAACTCACATACGCTTGAAGAGATGTACAGCAGCATCATGAAACACGTTCTTTCAGGAGAAAGCAAAGCGGATCCTTATTCGGTATCCACAATCTACTGCTACCTCTACCACAAAGAACATGAGATCGACCGGCTGACAACGGTACTCGAATGTATTCGTTACAGTATCCCGCCGGAAGACACCATGCGCTATATCTCGAAATCGTAAGCAAAAAAATACCGGGGGATGTAACTATGATTGAAAAAATGCAATTTGTAAGCATCACCGGACCAAAAGCCGATATTGACCGGGTGGTGGATCAGTATCTTTCCCGATACGAGATCCATCTGGAAAATGCTCTTGCACAGCTGCAGACGTTAAAAACACTGACTCCTTATCTGCAGATCAATCCCTACAAAGGACTTCTGGCAAAAGCACTGGAATATGAAAAGCTTTTAGACTCCGGAAACATCCAGACGAATCTCACCATGACACTGGATGAGGCGGTCGCATTGATCGAATCCTTCGATCAGCAGCTGACCCGAATCAACGAACAGAAAAAAGAACTGGAAGATCAGAAAAAAGAGCTGGAAGAACTCCTGACACAGCTGGAACCCTTCCTCTCACTTGACTTTGATATTTCCCGTTTTCTGCAGTTCCGCTATATGACCTGCCGGTTTGGTCGTATCAGCAGGGAATATTACAACAAATTTGAAACGTATGTCTATGGCAGTGAAGAGACGCTTTTTTATCCCTGCCATAAAAATGACCGGTATATCTGGGGCTTTTATTTCTGCCCGACCAAAGTGACTGACCGGATCGATGCAGTCTACGCATCCATGCATTTTGAACAGCTGGATGTTCCCGAAAAGCTTTACGGCATTCCGTCTCAGGTACAGACACAGTTAGCCGGACAGCTGCAACAGACAGAAAAAGAGCTGGCAAAACTGCAGGATACCATTGCCGAACTGCTGCAAAAGCAGGGTGAAAAGCTCTATGCAGCCACACGGAAACTGGAAAGTCAGTCCCGCAACTTCGATGTCCGCCGGCTTGCCGCCTGCACCAAAGAGGATAACCGGGAAGTCTTTTATATCCTGTGCGGCTGGATGTCTGTCACAGATGCCACAGCCTTTCAGAAAGAAATCGCCAACGACCAGAATCTCTACTGTTTCGTAGAGACAGATCCGGATTCCACAGCACACGGCGAACCGCCGACCAAGTTAAAGAATCCGAAGATCTTCCGTCCCTTTGAGATGTTTGTGAAAATGTACGGTCTGCCGTCCTATCACGAGATGGATCCTACGATCTTCGTGGCACTGACCTATATGTTTATCTTCGGTGCCATGTTCGGTGATGCCGGTCAGGGTGCCTGCCTGGTGATCGGTGGATTTCTTCTGTATAAGTTTAAGAAGCTGGATCTGGCAGCCATTATCGGTACTGCAGGTATTTTCTCCACTTTCTTCGGTCTGATGTTCGGCAGCATCTTCGGTTTTGAAGATGCGATCCCCGCACTCTGGCTACGTCCGGTGGAGGCGATGTCCAATCTGCCCTTCCTCGGTACGTTAAATACGGTATTTGTCGTTGCAATCGCTTTCGGTATGTTCCTGATCCTGATTACAATGATCTTTCATATTATTAATGCCGTTCGCATGAAAGATGTGGAAGGCATCTGGTTTGACCAGAATGCTGTGGCAGGACTGGTGTTCTACGGTTCCCTGGTCGCTGTGATCTTCCTGTTTATGACAGGTCACACACTTCCCGCAGGTGCGGTTCTCGGCGTAATGTTCGGTATTCCGTTAGTGATCATCATGCTGAAGGAGCCTCTGGCAAGAATGGTAAAAAAAGAAAGTCCCGTCATCGAGGGAAGCAAGGGCATGTATTTTGTACAGAGCTTTTTTGAACTCTTCGAAGTCATGTTAAGTTATCTGTCCAACACCCTTTCTTTCGTCCGTATCGGTGCTTTCGCCGTCAGCCATGCCGCTATGATGGAAGTCGTACTGATGCTTGCCGGTGCAGAAGCCGGAAGCCCGAACTGGATCGTCGTGATCCTCGGCAATATTTTCGTTACCGCGATGGAAGGCCTGATCGTAGCTATCCAGGTTCTCCGTCTGGAATATTATGAGATGTTCAGCCGTTTCTACAAAGGAGACGGAAGAGCTTTTCAGCCATTTTTAAAAAAATCCAAAAATAAATAAGCAGGAGGATATTATTATGTCAACTATTATCGAAATTCTTACCGCAGCAGCACTGATTCTCAGCATCATCATCCCGGGAGGCGCATTTCTTCTGGGGGAAAGAAACAAAAAACGTTACAAAAAGTCTCTGGCAGTCAACTGTTTCTTCTTCTTTGGCACACTCCTTGTGGGAACCATCGCTATGTTCGCAGGCGCTCAGAACGTACAGGCAGCCACTGATGCAGCCGGAAGTGGTCTTGCAACCGGTCTTGGTTATCTCGGTGCCGCTCTCGTAACCGGCCTGTCAGGTATCGGTTCCGGTATCGCCGTAGCAAGTTCTGCAAGTGCAGCCCTTGGTGCTATCAGCGAAGACGGTTCCCTGTTCGGTAAATCCATGATCTTCGTAGCCATGGCAGAAGGTATTGCTCTGTATGGTCTGATCATTTCCTTCATGATCTTAGGTAAACTTTAATCCTTACAAAGAGGTTTTGCTTTATGAAAATGTATCTGATCAGTGACAACATCGACACCCAGACGGGCATGCGGCTCGCCGGGGTGGACGGTGTGGTGGTGCACGAGAGAGAAGAACTGCGCACCGCTCTGGAAACGGCTCTGGCCGATAAAGAAATCGGGATCCTTCTGCTGACAGAAAAGTTCGGCAGAGAATTCCCGGAAATTGTGGATGAGGTGAAGCTCCATCACAAGGTACCTCTCATCGTGGAGATCCCCGACCGTCACGGTACCGGCCGGAAACCGGATTTTATCACCTCTTATGTCAACGAAGCCATTGGACTAAAACTATAAATCAAAGAGGGTGAATACATTGACTATCGAAGAAAAATTACAGCATTTTTATACAGCCTCCATCGACAGTGCCATGCAGGAGGCACAGCAGGTGCAGACACAGCATCAGGAAGCCCTGGATAAGATTTTTCAGGAACATAAAGAGACCAAAGAACGGCAGATTCAGTCTCATATTCAGGCGGAAACCGACAATCTCAAACGCGAGATCAACAAAACCGTCTCTGCCAGACAGCTGGAATACCGCCGTCTTCTTTCCGATAAGACCGAAGAGATCAAACAGCAGCTGTTTCACGATGTGGAGGAGCGTCTTGCACAGTTTCGCTCCACACCGGAATATCTGGAATATCTCTCCCAGCGGATCCAGGAAGCTCTCGACTTTGCCGGAGAAGATGCCTTTGTGGTTTATCTTGATCCTGCAGATCAGAACCGGATCCCGGAACTTGCCGCACGCTTCGGCTTTGCCCCGGTAGTATCCAGAGAAGCTTTCATGGGCGGTATGCGCGCCGTGATCCGCTCCAAAAATATATTGATAGACAACTCATTTGCTACTTTACTCAGGGAAGCAAAAGAAGAATTTGTCTTTGCCGGAGGTATGACAGATGAATAAAAAAGGAATCATTTATGGAATCAACGGACCAGTTATTTACCTGCAGGGAAATACTGGTCTTCGTATGTCTGAGATGGTACATGTGGGTGAGGAGCATCTGGTAGGGGAAGTCATCTCCCTGTCAAAGAAAGCCACCACTGTACAGGTCTTCGAGGAGACCACCGGCCTGAAACCCGGCGCAGAAGTTGTGGGAACCGGTGATGCCATCTCCGTAACACTGGGACCCGGAATCCTGAACAACATTTTCGACGGTATCGAGCGTCCGCTAAGTGAGATCGCTGCCCGCTCCGGCAAATATATCACCCGTGGTGTCAGCGTTGATTCTCTGGATACCTCCAAAAAATGGAATGTTCATGTGACAGTCTCCGAGGGCGATCATGTGACCGGAGGAACCGTCATCGCAGAAACCCAGGAAACCGCAAGTATCCTTCATCGATCCATGGTTCCGCCGAATGTGGAGGGAACCGTTATCAAAGCAGCCCCTGATGGCGCTTACACCATCCTGGATCCGATCGTCACACTGGAGCTTGCCGACGGAACCACCAAGGAACTGTCCCTGTGCCAGAAATGGCCGATCCGCGTTCCCCGCCCGACCAAAAGACGTTTCCCGGCATCCAAGCCACTGATCACCGGTCAGCGTATCCTGGATACCATGTTCCCGATCGCAAAAGGCGGTACAGCCGCTGTCCCCGGTGGTTTCGGTACCGGGAAAACCATGACCCAGCATCAGATCGCCAAGTGGTCCGATGCAGATATTATCATCTATATCGGCTGCGGCGAGCGAGGAAACGAGATGACACAGGTTCTGGAAGAATTCGGAGAACTGGTGGATCCGAAGACCGGGCATCCCCTGATGAACCGTACGGCTCTGATCGCGAATACCTCCAATATGCCGGTGGCTGCCCGAGAGGCTTCCATCTACACCGGTCTGACGCTGGCAGAATATTACCGTGATATGGGTTACGATGTGGCTATTATGGCAGATTCCACCTCCCGTTGGGCAGAAGCCCTCCGTGAACTCTCCGGCCGTCTGGAAGAGATGCCTGCAGAGGAAGGTTTCCCGGCCTATCTGGCTTCCCGTCTGTCTGCCTTCTATGAAAGAGCAGGCATGATGGAAAATCTCAACGGAACCGAAGGAAGCGTATCCATTATCGGAGCTGTATCCCCTCAGGGCGGTGATTTCTCCGAACCGGTCACGATGAATACCAAACGTTTTGTCCGCTGCTTCTGGGGACTGGACAAGTCGCTGGCTTATGCACGACATTTCCCGGCGATCCACTGGCTGACCAGTTACAGCGAATATCTGAACGATCTGGCACCATGGTATCAGACCCATGTAAATAAGAACTTTATCGATCTCAGAAACCAGATCATGGCTCTTCTGAATACAGAAAGCAGCCTGATGGAAATCGTAAAACTGATCGGTAGCGACGTTCTTCCGGATGATCAGAAACTGATCCTCGAGATCGCCCGTGTGATCCGTCTGGGATTCTTACAGCAGAACGCATTCCACGCAGATGATACCTGTGTCCCATTGGAAAAACAGTATAAGATGATGGAAATCATTTTATACCTGTATAAAAAAGCAAAAGCCCTGGTAACCATGGGTATGCCTATGTCTGTCCTGAAAGAGGACAATATTTTCGAAAAGATCATCGCCATCAAGTACGATGTGCCAAACGACAAACTGGAAATGTTTGACGATTATAAAAAAGCAGTAGATACCTTCTACGATAAAGTACTGGAAAAGAACGGATAAGGAGGATGGAAGTATGGCAATTGAATATCTTGGCTTAAGTGAAATCAATGGTCCTCTGGTAGTTCTGGAGGGTGTCAAAAATGCAGCATATGAAGAAATCGTAGAATTTACCATCGACGGAAAAGAAAAGAAACTGGGACGAATCGTGGAGGTCTATGAGGACAAAGCTGTGATCCAGGTTTTTGAGGGATCCGACAACATGTCCCTCGACAACACCCACACCCGTCTGACCGGACACCCGATGGAGATCGGTCTTTCGGAGAAGATCCTGGGACGTACCTTCGACGGTATCGGCAACCCGATCGACGGTCTTGGACCGATCGTGGCAGACACGAAAGCAAATATCAATGGTCTGCCATTGAATCCGGTCACCCGTGAATATCCGCGTAACTATATCCGTACCGGCATCTCTGCCATCGACGGTCTGACAACTCTGATCCGCGGACAGAAACTTCCTATTTTCTCCGGAAATGGTCTTCCCCATGACCAGCTTGCCGCACAGATCGTACAGCAGGCTTCTCTGGGTGACAATACCGATGAAAAATTCGCCATCGTTTTTGCAGCGATGGGTGTCAAATATGACGTGGCTGAGTTCTTCCGCCGTACCTTCGAGGAAAGCGGTGTTTCTGACCACGTAGTCATGTATCTGAACCTGGCAAATGATCCGGTGGTTGAGCGACTGATCACTCCGAAAGTGGCGCTGACCGCCGCTGAATATCTGGCTTTTGAAAAAGGTATGCATATTCTGGTCATCCTCACCGATATTACTTCTTTCTGTGAGGCGATGCGTGAGGTATCTTCCTCCAAGGGTGAGATTCCTTCCCGTAAGGGTTATCCGGGTTACCTCTACAGTGAACTGGCCACCCTTTATGAGCGTGCCGGTATCGTACAGGGCGGCACCGGATCGGTTACACAGATTCCGATCCTGACCATGCCAAACGACGATATCACCCACCCGATCCCTGACCTGACCGGATATATCACCGAAGGTCAGATCGTTCTGGACCGACAGCTTCACGGACAGGCGATCTATCCACCGATCAACGTACTGCCGTCCCTGTCCCGTCTGATGAAGGATGGTATCGGTAAGGGATATACCAGAGAAGATCATCAGGATGTGGCAAACCAGCTGTTTTCCTGCTACGCAAAAGTAGGAGATGCCAGAGCGCTGGCTTCCGTTATCGGTGAAGATGAACTTTCTCCTCTGGATAAAAAGTATCTGATCTTCGGTAATGCCTTTGAGCGTGAGTTTGTCGGACAGGGCCCGATGGAAAACCGTACGATCACCGAAACACTGGATATCGGCTGGAAGCTGCTTGGCCTGCTTCCAAAAGAAGAACTTGACCGTATCGATACCAAAGTTCTGAATCAGTACTATCAGCCAACCGATATTGACCTTGTGGAACAGGCTGTCTCTGACGCACAGTCTATGATGGAATAAAAGGGGGGATTTTATGGATCCAAATACCTTCCCTACCAAGGGAAATCTGATCCTTGCCAAGAATTCTCTGGCTCTTTCTCTCCAGGGATTTGATCTGATGGATAAGAAGCGAAATATCCTGATCCGTGAAATGATGAACCTGATCGACGAGGCGAAGGGTATCCAGTCACAGATCGATGTGACCTTCCGTGAGGCATATGGGGCGTTGCAGCGGGCAAATATGGAAATCGGTATTAATACGGTACAGACGATTTCTTATACAGTTCCCATTGAGGATTCGATCCGTATCAAGACCAGAAGTATCATGGGTACGGAGATTCCGTTGGTGGAATCGGAATCTTCCGGGGATGCCCCGACGTATGCGTTTTACAGTACGAAGGAGTCTCTGGATGCGGCAAAGCAGGCATTTGAGAAGGTGAAGGAACTGACGATCCGACTTTCCATGGTAGAAAATGCAGCGTACCGGCTGGCAGCGAATATCAAGAAGACGCAGAAGCGGGCAAACGCGCTGAAGAATATCACGATTCCTCATTATGAGCAGCTGACGAAGGATATCAGTAATGCGTTAGAGGAGAAGGAGAGAGAAGAATTTACGAGACTGAAAGTGATCAAGAGAATGAAAGAAGCTGGGGAGTAAACCCTGGCTTCTTTTTTCGTTGACAAGATAAAACGTGACAAATTCTCTCCTTCACACAAAACATGTTTTCTGTGAATTGTTTGAAAATTCACTACATTTTTCTCCACTATTTGACTATAAAAAAGTCAATAGATTTTCCACACTCTTTTTGTCGAAACATCGATTTATCACTTATTCACAAAACATTTGTTTCCTTTTTCGTTATGTAAATCGCGGTTGTCCACACGAAAAAATGTGGATAAAGTGGATAACTTTGTGTATAACTTGATTTTACGGCATTTCCAGTATTTTCCTATGTGGATAACTCGAGTATAACTTTTTCACTATCCACCTTAATTGTGTGAATTTCAGACACAACTTAGTACTTTTTAACAAAAGCCCCTTTTTATCGCTGTTTTCACAGGTTTCTCAGCAGTATTTTCACATAGGACATCCTCATGGCTGTTTTCATATTCATTTCCGCTTCTGTTATCTTTTATACAGATCCTGCTGCACGGAATTCACACAGTTTGCTCCGTCAGCAGCTGCTGTAATAATCTGGCGCAGTTCCTTGGTTCTGATGTCTCCCGCTGCGTAGATACCCGACACACTGGTTCTTCCATCCTCGCCGGCTTTGATGTATCCATACTCATCCAAATCTACCAGTTCCTTTACAAAACCGGTATCCGGTACGGTTCCCACTGCAATAAAGACACCATCCACATCCAGCTGATACTCTTCTCCGGTCTTTGTCTGTTTCAGAGTTATCCACTGCACTTGCTGCTCTCCGCCAATTTTTTCCACCGTGGTATCCCAGATACAGGTAATATTGTGGAAATCTTTCAGCGCATCCTGTAACACCTGTGCCGCCCGCAGCTGATCTCTCCGGTGAATCAGATACACCTGTTTACAGCCTCTCGCCAGGAAAATCGCATCTTCCACAGCCACATCCCCGCCGCCGACAACAGCCACCGTCTTATCTTTAAAGAATGCCCCGTCACAGGTAGCACAGTAAGAGACTCCCATCCCGGTCAGTTCTTCCTCTCCGGGAACTTCCAGCTTCCGATGAACCGCACCCGCCGCCAAAATAACCGTCTTACCACGATAATCCGCCTTCTTTGTGTGCACGATCTTCCACTCTCCGTCCGGTGAAATTCCTTTCACCTTTCCTCTCGCAATCTCTACGCCAAGCCCGGTCACGTGCTCCTTCAACTTTTCTGCCAGTTCCAGTCCACTGATTCCCGGCATCCCCGGATAATTATCCACCTCATAGGTATTCACAATCTGACCGCCCTGAATAAACCCGCTCTCCAGAATAACCACCTTCAAACCGGCACGTTTCCCATAAATCCCTGCCGTCAACCCCGCCGGTCCGGAACCTACAATAATCATATCATACACATTCTCACACATACTCTTCGTCTCCTTTCTGTCCTGAAACAACTATAACATATTTTAACATTGATTCCCATACACTGATAGTAATTCCCGCCCTCATGGAGTCCTATGCGTAGTCCGAAACTTTCCAAAAAATTCTTCATCCCCATTCTGTTTCTGCTCTGTTTTCTGACCTTTCTTGTGGTGCGCACTCTTACCTACTCTTACTTCATCAATCGCCGCTTCCGCGCCTGTACCAACACCATCTTTACCGCCGACATATCCGGCAATCCACTTAACCTTCACTACACACTTGCCTACCCGGAATCTGCCGGCATCAGAGATTATTCCCACTCTCTCGGAACCTTCGATCCCGCGCAGCTCTCCGGTCAGAAGATTCTCCTTGAAAACAGGCGTACCATGATAAATGCCTTTCCCACCAGAGATCTCAGTCCCGATAACCAGCTGACTCAGCGGATTCTCTCTCTTTACTACGAAACGCAGCTTCTTCCTGCCAGACAATATCTTCTGGATGAAGCTTTAAGTCCCTCCCTCGGTACCCAGGCTCAGCTCCCCATTCTTCTTGCAGAATACACTTTCCGAAAAGAAGACGATGTCCGGAATTACCTGAAGCTTCTTACGTCTGTGGACAGTTATCTCGAAAGCATCCTTTCTTTTGAAAAACTGAAAGCACAAAACGGTACTTTCATGAGTGATACCACTGCAGACCGCATCATCAGTCAATGCAGCACGTTTATCAAAAATCCCGACGATAATTACCTGGACTCCGCCTTTTCCGAAAAGATCCAGTCTATTTCCGGCATCTCTGAGCAAAAAAAGGCAGCCTATCAGAAACTGCACAACCAGATTCTCACCGGTCAGGTACTTCCTGCTTATCAGTCTCTGATCGATGGTCTATATCTGCTGAAAGGAAGCGGAAAAAATCCCGGAGGACTCTGCCAGTTCACCGGTGGTAAAGCCTACTACGAATACCTAATCAAAAGCAGCTGTGGTGTCTACGACACCGTACCTGAGATCCAGTCCCGCCTGATCCACCAATTTCAAAACGATCTCTCCCTTGCCGCAAAACTTATGGGAAGCAGCACTGCCACACCGACTTTCACAAAGGATGTATTTCTTCCGATATCCAAAGCGCAAACCGGGACACCCTCCGGGATATTCTCATTTTCTGCCGGGCTGATCGATGCTGCTTCCGGGCTTTCCTTTACTTCTACCCCCTCCACCGCCGAAACTTCTCCCGAACAGATTCTGAAGGATCTGCAAAAACAGATACAGGCCGATTTTCCGGCTGTTCCTTCCACCTCCTACGAAGTCAAATATGTGCATCCGGATCTGGAGGAACATCTGAGTCCGGCATTTTACCTGACACCACCCATAGACACTTTAAGTCCCAATGACATCTACATTAACCGACACGCAAATATGAGTGGTCTGGAACTATATACTACTCTGGCACACGAAGGATTTCCGGGGCATCTTTATCAGACGATCACCTTCGCTTCTTCCAGCCCGGATCCCGTCCGGTACCTTCCGGCCATGGGTGGTTACGTGGAAGGATGGGCAACTTATGCTGAATCCTTTGCCTATACTTATTATCAGCCGGATTCCATGGACGGCCGGCTTGCCTGGCTTAACCGCTCTCTGAATCTTTGTATGATGTCTCTTCTCGATACCACAATCCACTATAACAGCTGGAATCAGGAACGCTGCGCCACCTTCCTGTCCCAGCTTGGAATTACAGACAATGCCATTCAGAAAGAGGTCTATCAGGTAATCGTGGAAGATCCCGCCAATTATCTGAAATATTACCTTGGTTATCTGCAGTTTCTTGATCTGCAACAGGAAGCCCGTGAGCTTGCCGGTGACAGTTTTCATCTTCACAGTTTTCATCAGAAAGTGCTCTCTGCCGGTCCCTGCCAGTTCCCGATTCTGAAACAATGGATACTCACTCAATATAAAACCTGATGCATTCTCCCCCAAAAAATGCTATACTAAAACCAATCATCATATCCTCCCGGAAGTTTTCTGTATCTGATTTATGAAAGAATGCGGAAAGACTCCGGGAGTACATAACAGAGGAAAGGAGTTTACAGGCGATACAAATGATAACAAAACAGCGTACCATTTATCTTCTGCTTCTTTTTTTGCTGACTCTTTTTCCTCTCTCCGGCTGTTCCTCTGGCTCCTCACCCGGAAAACAGACAGCTAACGAAACAAAAGGTGATGCAAAAACAACTTCCCGTGAAACTTACACCGATGTCTGCACACCGGAAGCCAGTCAGACTGTTGTGTACGGAGACGAAACCACATCTCTGGATGCCTCCCACACAGAAAACGGCTATCTTATGCTTTGTTACAACGGCAAAGTTTCCAAAGTAAAGTTACAGATCACCACCCCGGACGGCACAGTATACACTTACACACTGAACCCGGATTCCTACGGAAGTTATGAGACTTTCCCATTATCCGGAAGCAACGGCACTTATCAGGCAGACCTCTACGAAAATGTCACCGATGATAAATATGCTCTGATTTTTTCTCAGAGCCTGGATGTTACTCTGAAAGATGAATTTCAGCCATATCTTTATCCCAACCAGTATGTCTGGTTTACCAAAGACTCCAAAACAGTCAAAAAGGGACAGGCACTGTCTGATGACTCTGCAGATGATCTGGACTATGTACAGCAGGTTTACCACTATGTAATAGAAAATATTACTTACGACAAAGAGAAAGCAGAAACGGTGGCATCCGGCTATATTCCGGATCCTGATGCCACAATGGAGTCGGGGACAGGTATATGTTTTGACTATGCTTCCCTTATGACAGCACTGCTTCGTTCCCAGCATATTCCCACAAAACTGGAAGTGGGATACTCAGGGGAAGCCTATCACGCCTGGATCAGTGTTTATCTCAACGAGGTCGGCTGGGTGGATAACATCATAGAATTTGACGGAAAGGACTGGTCCCTGATGGATCCCACCCTGGCCGCCAGCAACAGTGCCTCTTCGGTGAAAAAGTACATCGGCGACGGCAGCAACTACACTGTAAAATATTCCTACTGATACAGGGAGGTTTTTATGAATAAAAAACAACAGCCATTTTTCAACCCGGAGCTTTCCGGTTTCTGTTCTCAGATGGCGATGATCCTTCACTCCGGTATCTCACCGCTGGAAGGAATCACCATCATGCTGGAAGATTCCACTTCCGACCGGGAAAAAGATATTCTCCGTCAAATTCTGGATACTCTGCAGGAAACCGCAGATTTTTCTCTTTCCCTGAAAGAAACCGGTCTATTTCCTTCTTATCTCGTCCATATGGTACAAATCGGCGAGGAAACCGGTACACTGGATGAGGTAATGTCCGCATTAAGCGAACACTATGAACGGGAAGACAGTATCGCCAAAAGTATCCGCAACGCTGTGACTTACCCGATGATCATGATCGGTATGATGCTTGTCGTCATTCTTGTACTTCTCGTAAAAGTCATGCCGATCTTTAACCAGGTATTCGTTCAGCTTGGTACCGAAATGACCGGCGTTTCCGGTGCACTGATGCATATCGGTAACGCTATCAACCGTTATTCTGTCGTTTTAGTAATTCTTCTTGCCGCCATCGCCGCTGCGTTATTCTTCGGAAGCCGCACGGAGACAGGAAAGGCTGCACTTGCGAAATTCGCGAAACATTTTCGTTTCTTTTCGTCTATGGCACAGCAACAGGCCGGCTGTCGGTTTGCCGATGTGATGAATCTGGCACTTCGAAGCGGACTGACCCCGGAGCGGGGTCTGGAACTTGCCGCCATGTTGAATCAGGATCCTGATTTTCAGGTAAAACTGGAGGCTTGCCAAAAACAGGTGAATGAGGGTGAAGATCTTTCACATGCTTTGTTTTCCTCCGGAATCCTCACCGGTACCTACGCTCGCCTGGCATCGATCGGGCAAAAAACAGGTTCTATGGATCAGGTGATGAAGCAGGTGTCTGATATGTATCAGGAAGAAATCGATACCCGGATCAGTAACACACTGGCGGTTCTGGAGCCTTCCCTGATCATCGGACTTTCTCTGATCGTCGGTATTATTCTGTTGTCTGTAATGCTTCCTCTGATGGGCATTATGTCCGGTATTTAACAGGAGGAGCTGCTTATGTATCGATTTCAGACCTCCCCGCAGAAAACATCCGAAAAAAAGCTGTGGGTTTCTCTGTTGCTTTTCCTTTTTCTGATCCTGCTGTTTACACTTGGAACTTCTTCTCTCTCAGAGAATACGGTCCGCAGGCAAAAGGAAAGCCTGACCCAGGCTTTGAACCGGGATATCACCTACTGTTATGCAACAACCGGCCACTATCCGGAAAGTCTGGAAGACATCAAAAAAGACTACGGGTTGATCTATGACGATTCCCTCTTTTTTGTAGACTACCGGACTCAGGGCTCCAATATTTATCCGGAAGTTACGATCATAGAAAGGGGACGATAAACGATGAAATTATTATCCCAGAAGCGCCATGCCATTGATTTTCTGTTTCCGGTCACGGTATTTTTCGTATTTACCATCTCTGCTCTCACTGTGATCCTGCTGGCGGCACGGATCTATCAGTCGACGACGGACGATTCTCAAAGAAATTATACCTCCGGCACTGCCCTTTCCTATCTGACAGAAAAACTGCGACAAAACGACCGGGAAGACGGAATCTTTCTGGACGAGCTTGACGGCACGCAGGCAGTAGTCCTGCGGCAGGAGACGGCTGACGCTTCCTACCTTACTTATCTGTACGCCTGGGACGGACAGCTTCGGGAGCTGTATGTAAAAGAGGGGACAACACTCTCTCCTTCTGCCGGAAAGAGTATCCTTCCTGTAAAAGAATTTTCTGTGGAAGAGACGGAGGATCAGGTGATCACCTTCCGCTGTACCGATACTTCCGGGGAAACTGCAACCGCAGTCTATACCATCCGTTCTGTTTCCCGGTAAATATACTGCATGGCTATTTCATTACCCTCTGTACCATCATCCATCTGTTGATGTCTGATGGTTACGGAATCACAAAGGAGCATCTATGAAACGAAAACCAACTGCCAACCCATCCAGTCTTTTTCTTCTGGAACTGATCTTTGCCATTCTGTTCTTTTCTGTGGCAAGTGCTGTCTGCGTACAGGTTTTTGTAAAATCCCATACGCTCAGCACCGAAGCCCGTGATCTGACCCGGGCTTCCCGAAGAGCCGGAGATGTAGCAGAACTGATCACTGCTTCCACTTCACCGGATGATATGAAGAATCTTCTGGAAGATGCTTATAGTGATGCGGTCAATATTGCATCAGAAAATTTCACAATCTTCTATGATTCCGATTTTATTCCCTGTTCTCAGGAAACGGCCACCTGGCAGCTATCCGGCACCTGGAATCTGAACGGACAGCTTCTGGATGTGCAGCTGGATGTCACAAAACTGACATCCGGAGTTGAGGCAGATGTTTTTTATCAGCTGCCTGTCCGACATCATCTGCAAAGGAGGAACGGATCATGAAACAGAAGAAAAAAATATCTTTTTCTTTTATCCATATGGGTGCACCTTCTCTGCTGATGATCTTCCTGGTGCTTTGCCTGTTTACCTTTGCACTGCTTTCACTATCCAGCGCGAAAAATAACCGGACACTCAGCCAGCAGTCCGCTGACCGGATTCAGGCATATTATCAGGCATCTTCTCTGGCAGAACAGGCACTCGACCAGATTGATACCATTCTCTCTGATACCTATAAAAACTGTGGCGCAGAATCCGCTGATGCTTCGGTTTATCAGAAAGAAATAACGGAACAACTGAAGAACTGTTCTGTGGACGGAGTTTCTGAGCTTACCGTCGATTTTTCAAAAAAAGAAGGAACTCTGACTTTTCAGGTCCCTGTTAATGAGAGCCAGCAGCTCTCGGTGATTCTGACACTGCCGGCACCCTCCGACTGTCAGAATGGGTATTACCATATCACACAGTGGGCAACCGAGACTACGGAGAGCTGGGATGGAGACGATAGCTATCAGCTGTTTTCTCCTGTAGATTCCTGATTTTAAACTATATCTAGTACATCGTTTTCGAAATAACTGTATCATTCACTTGTCTACGAATCCGATTGCACAGTTTAAAAAGCCTCAGCGTAGCCCGCTACGCCTACGTTTTTTTAACTGCACACTCGAATCCGTATCCTGCGCGAATGATACAGTTATTTACGAAACGATGTACTAGTATTAACCTTTTGACCCCGACATTCTATCAAAGGAGTAATATATATGAATGCACGAGCTATGTTAGAACAGGCGGTTGCAGAGAATGCGTCCGATATTTTCCTGGTTGCCGGACGTCCGCTTTCCCTTCGGAAAAACGGTGTCCTTTCTATGGAGAATGAAGAACGTCTTTTACCGGATGATACCGCTGCTTTCTTAAAAGAAATTTATGAACTTGCCGACAACAGAGATATGAGATCTCTGCTTTCTCACGGGGATGATGACTTTTCTTTTGCCATCCCGGGAGTATCCCGTTTTCGTGTCAGTGCTTATAAGCAAAGAGGTACACTCTCTGCTGTGATCCGTGTGATCACTTTCCGACTTCCGGATTATCATATGCTGGGAATCCCGGATGCGATCATCAATCTCGGTCTGGGCGGAAAAGGAATGACACTGATCACCGGTCCTGCCGGAAGCGGAAAATCAACCACCCTTGCCTGTATCATTGACCAGATCAACCAGAATCAGGAAAAACATATTATCACTCTGGAAGACCCTCTGGAATTTCTCCACCGGCACAACAAGAGTATCGTCAGTCAGCGGGAGATTCATGTGGATACTGACAGTTATGTAGCTGCCCTGCGCGCAGCTCTGCGTCAGAGTCCGGATGTGATTCTTCTGGGAGAAATGCGTGATTACGAGACGATCAATGTGGCAATGACCGCTGCAGAAACCGGCCACCTGCTTTTCTCAACGCTTCATACCATCGGTGCAGCCAATACCATCGACCGTATCATCGATGTATTTCCGCCTAACCAGCAACACCAGATCGCGGTACAGCTTTCCATGGTGCTAAATGCAGTTGTATCCCAACAGCTGATTCCTACTGTTGACGGTGGTGTTGCTCCGGCATTTGAAATTATGACCGTAACTCCGGCAATCCGTAATATGATCCGGGATAATAAGATTCCGCAGATCGACGGAATCCTCTATTCTTCTGCGAAGCCGGACATGATCTCCATGGACAACAGTCTGCTCGCCCTGTACAAGTCCGGAAAGATTTCAAAAGAAATCGCCTTGACTTATGCAACCAATCCGGATATGCTTATGAGAAAACTGTAATATTTTGCCACAGCACAAAAAACGGAACGTTATAACACTTTATATAAGGAGGAACCACTGGGATGAACCCATTAGATATGATGAAATTCTCCAGTCTCTGGAGTACATTTACCGCAAACCATCCAAAATTCCCAAAATTTATTGCCGCCGCTTCCCGAAAAGGCGTACTGGCAGAAGGTTCTGTGATCGCAATGCAGATTACTACCCCGGACGGTGAAACACTGGAAACCAACCTGAAAATAACCGCTTCCGATATGGAACTGGTTCAGCAGCTCAAAAAAATGCGCTAGAGAGTATCTGAAAAATCATCGTTTTATACGCAAAAAGAGAGATTCCGCCGTTTCTTACAAAACTATAGATGGCAAAATCTCTCTTTTTATTGTATCTATGTAACTATTTGTAATCCTGAAAAAAATCCCGCAGGTTCGTAAGTGCCGATACCAAGGTCTTCGTCTCTTCTTCCGACAGGTCTTTCAGCAGTGACTGAATCATATCTTCATGGAACTTCTCATGGTGATGATATGCTTTCTCCCCTTTTTCTGTCAGCGACACCAGTACTACCCTCCGGTCAGCATCACTTCGCACCCGATGCACATAACCTTTTTTTACCAGACCGTTGATGGATATCGTCAGGGTTCCTACCGTAATCCCCAGTGTTTTCGCTACCGAAGACATATTCCTCGGCTCCCGGATCCCCACCGCCTCGATCACATGCATATCATTATTGGTGATATCTCTAAATTCCGGCGTTATAATTGCTTTTGCTTCGATATTCATAATATCATTGAACAGTTTTACCAACACCTCATGAAACATTTCATACGCCTGATCCATAAATCTCACCTCTCACATCCGGATTTTTCTGTTGTATTTTAAAATATGTCAATCGATGGACATCCATTTTTGTAATTATACCACACTCCCATCGGATTCCTCAACAAAAACCGCTTGATTTCTCTTTATCACGATGATACGATATTTTTATAAAACATCGTAACTGTTTGGCACTCTTACAGTTACGAGTCCTAATGTATTCCGAATATCTGATCATTACAAGAGTGCAATTTACAGATAACAGCTTCATTTTATTTTTACAGGAGGTAAAATTATGGCAATAACCGCAACCATGACCGAAGCGCAAAACGACTATTATAAAGCGATGCGCATCGGCAAAAAAGAAGGCGAGATTCTTCCCAATCTTGATGATATACTGAAAGAAAAAAACATTGTCGCTGTCCGGGAGGTTCCTCTGGGTCTGGTTCAGATTCCTTCTGAACTGATCGTAGGAACCAAAACCGCAGGCAGAAGTTCCGCATTCAGCAAAAGTTTCAAACCTCTGCTGAAAGAAAACACAGAATTTGCATACAAATGGATGGCCCTGTACAAGGCGCATCTGAATGAAGGGATCCGTGAACCCATCAAAGCATATGAATTCATGAACAAATTCTATGTGGAAGAAGGGAACAAACGAGTCAGCGTATTAAAGTTCTTCGATGCAGTATCTATTCCGGGCAATGTTACCCGTATCGTTCCACCGAGAACAGAAGAAAAAGAAAATAAAATCTATTATGAGTTCATGGACTTTTACGCCCTGTCTCATATCAATTATATCTGGTTCACCCAACTGGGAAGCTTTGCAAAACTGCAGCGTCTCGTTGGCAAACGCCCGGATGAAGCATGGAGCGATGATGACAGACTGGATTTTGCATCTGCTTACAACCGATTCCGTGCCGAATACAAGGCAAATGGCGGTGATAAAATCCCGATTACTACCGGCGATGCGTTCCTTTATTTTATCGGTCTGTATGACTACCGTTCACTCGACGATATGACTGCCGTGGAACTGAAAGAACAGCTGGCAAAATCCTGGGATGAGTTCAGGCTTCTGACTACCGACGAATCTGTGGAACTGCAGATGGATCCTACCGACGAAAGCGAAGTAAAGAAAAACTTCTTCGCCCGTCTGATCCCTACCAGCACTCCAAAACTTCTTGTGGCTTTCATCCACGAGAAAAATGCCGAAACATCCGGCTGGACTTATGCACATGAACTTGGCCGTATGCATCTGCAACAGACCTTTGAGGATCAGATATCCACAACCTGCTACGATAACGCCACCGAAGAAAATGCCGACGATCTGCTTGCAAAAGCCATCGCTGACGGCAACAACCTGATCTTTACCACTTCCCCGCCGCTTCTGAAAGCCAGCCTGAAGGCGGCCATCGAACACCCGGAAGTGAAGATCCTGAACTGTTCTCTGAACACCTCCCATCGCTATATCCGTACCTACTATGCACGTATGTACGAAGCCAAATTTCTGATGGGGGCTGTCGCAGGTGCAATGTCTAAAAACGGTAAGATCGGTTATATTGCCGACTATCCGATTTTCGGTATGACTGCCAACATCAATGCCTTCGCCCTTGGTGCAAAGATGGTTAATCCACGTGCGAAAGTATACCTGGAATGGTCCACCCTGAAAGATCACGATGTGGCAAAAAGCTTCGCCGAAAACGAAGTCCACTATATTTCCGGTCAGGATATGATGATTCCCGGAGAACCGTCCAGACATTTCGGTCTGTACCGTGATTCCGAAGATATGCCTCTGAACCTTGCTATGCCTATCTGGCACTGGGGTAAATTCTATGAACAGATGATTCGTAATATCATGAACGGGGCATGGAAAATCGACGACACCAGCGATTCCACCAAAGGTCTGAACTACTGGTGGGGTATGTCCGCAGGCATCATCGATGTGATCTGCTCCCAGCACCTGCCGATCGGTACCGCCCGTCTGGTCGATCTGTTAAAAAAGAGCATCTGCGAAATGAATTATAATCCGTTCTCCGGTGTACTGTATTCTCAGTCCGGTATTGTTCAGAAAAATGCAGACGCTGTTATGGATCCGGAAGAGATCATCACCATGGACTGGCTGGCTGAGAATGTCATCGGTTATATTCCAAAGATGGAAGATCTGATTGAAAAAGCAAAACCTGTAGTGATGCTGCAGGGTATCGACAACCCGGAGATTTAGACAACAAAGCGCAGCTTACAAAAAGGTATTTTAATTATGAGGATATTAGCAATTGCAGACGAAGAATCCAAATATCTCTGGGATTACTTCCAGAAAGAAAAGCTTGAGGGGATCGATCTGATTCTCTCAAGCGGAGATCTGAACCCCAATTATCTGTCTTTTCTCGCCACCTTTACCACGGCACCGGTTTTATATGTAAGGGGAAATCACGATGACAGGTACGAAAAGACACCGCCGGACGGATGTATCTGTATCGAAGATCAGATCTATGTCTATGAAGGAATTCGTATTCTGGGACTGGGCGGTTCCATGCGGTACCGCCCAGGTATTAATCAGTATACGGAAAAAGAAATGAAAAAACGGGTCAAAAAACTATGGTTCCCACTGCTGTACCGCGGTGGATTTGATATTCTTCTGACCCATTCTCCCGCCTACCAGTTAAACGATGGTCTGGATCTCCCTCACCAGGGATTTCAGGTCTTCAACACTCTGATGGACAAGTACCACCCGAGATTTTTTATCCACGGGCATGTACATATGTCCTACGGACGGAATCAAAAACGCTACGATCAGTATAATCAGACTCATGTGATCAATGCTTACGATCGCTGTGTATTTGATTATGAAGATGAAAATCTGAGAGAACATTTGAAACGGTGATTCTTATCATGCCACACAAAAAAACAGGAGCAAAACGGCATCGCATCCGTCTCTGCTCCTGTTTTTATCTTCCTGTAACTCTCTGTTTTCTCTCCGCTGCCTGCTCTCTGCCGGTCAGATCTGTGTTCCCCGTCTTTATGGGTTTCTTCTCCGGATTTACAGCATCTGTCCTTTCAGGATAACCCCTTTGATTTCCAGAGTCTCCTGGTCAAGGAGTACTGCATTTGCCACTTTTCCCGGTGTGATGCTGCCGTATCTGTCGTAGATACCGATGCTTTTTGCCGGATTGACTGCTGCACATTTTACCGCTTTTTCCAGAGGAATTCCCATCTGCTTCACAGCGGTACACATACATTTCATCAGATTGGTATTGGAACCTGCAATAGTTCCGTCTTCCAGGGTCGCGCGGTTTCCTTTTACGACCACCGGCTGTCCGCCCAGCTCGTACATGCCATCTTCCAGACCGGCTGCTTCCATTGTATCACTGATAAAGATCACACGATCCTCCCCGAACATCTTGAATGTATTTCTCACGATCGCCGGGTGGATATGTACGTTATCGCAGATCAGTTCCGCCTCACAGTGTGCGTCATCCGCTGCCGCAATGATCGGTCCCGGTGCGCGGTGGTTGATCGGGTTCATCGCATTGTACAGATGGGTCATATGAGTGACACCTGCTTCGATCGCTGCTTTTGCTGTCTCATAATCCGCTGTTGTATGTGCGATCGACAGCACGACTTTTCCTTTTTCCGCCTGGATAAATTCCATCGCACCTTCTTCTTCCGGTGCCAGATCTACCAGTTTGAACAGACCTCCTGCGGCTTCCTGCAGCCGTTCAAACATTACCACATCCGGTTTATGGATGTATTTTCCGTTCTGTGCTCCTTTTTTTGCCATGGAGATGAACGGTCCTTCCATATTGATTCCGCAGAGGATCGCACCTTTTTCATTTTTATGGGCTTTCGCCGCTTTCGCGATCCGGGTCAGCCGCTCCTCATCAAAGGTCATGGTTGCCGGTGCGATCGTTGTCACACCCTGGCTGGCCTCATAATCTGCCATTACCTGAATGGACTCTTCCGTTCCGTCACAGAAATCCTTTCCCATGCATCCATGAAAATGAATATCTGTCAGTCCCGGAATCAGATAACAGCCGCTGCCATCTACCACTTTTTCTCCGTCCCCACTGGTTTCTGTAAAAACTTCCCCTTCTGTGCAGACTTCTTTCTCTGCAAATGTTCCCTCTTCGGTATAGACTTTTGCTCCCTTGATGATCATTGTTTTCCTTCTCCTCCTTCGTCCTTATCCTGAATCTGTCTTGACTTTAAGAGCATGACAGAATTATCATGCCGTGCCTGTTTGACAGATGAATCGATCTCCAGATAATATCCGTATAAAATATCCGTCATCACAAGAATCGGATACTGCGGAGAGATGATATTTCCAAAGTCCAGGTTTTTCTTTGCCGCCAGACATACCACTTCTTCACAGAATTCACTGTATTCCGGGCGGTCGTTGGCTGTCAGCAGTACCGTGTAGGCTCCCTGCCGGTGTGCCTGTTTCAGACATTCCATCACTTCTTCCGTCCTGCCACTGATACTGATACCGATCGCCATGCAGTCTTCCTGTACGATCGTCGAATGAAACCGCATCATATGGGTCTCATCCACCGCATCCATATCCAGTCCCAGCCGCATGAAACGAAACTGCATCTCTCTGGCTGCCAGGCTGGAACTTCCTTTCCCGTAAACAAACACCCGCCGACACTCTGACATCTTCCCGGCAATCCGGCGAAGCTGCGCCTCATCTGCCAGATTATAACTTTTGTTCAGTAACTCCTGATAAGAGTCAAATACTTCTCTCATTTGTCCTGTGATCTGGTGATCTTTCTCTCCGAATGATTCTTTGTATTTGAACACAAATTCCCGATAGCCCTTATAACCACATTTTTTCGCGAATCGGGACAGAGATGCCTCTGACACATACAGTATCGAAGAAATATGTCTGGATGAAAAATCCATATCTTCCTCATTGGAAATAAAAAAATCAGCGATATTTTTTTCCACTGCAGACAGATTTTCATAATGGGCTTCTATGTTGGGTACTATTGTTTTTCTGTAATAACTCATCTTCCAATCCTTTCCGGCATCTGCTTGCAGCTGTTCCGGTCCTTCACAGCTACCTTTTCCTGTTATAAAATAATTACTATATTTCTACATCCAGTATAACATGTTTTCTTTTACTTTCAAGTACTTTCATCTTCCTTGAAAATTCATAATTCCATACTTCCACCCATTGACTTTCCGGATGGTTTCGCTTATGCTGAACATAAGAGCGCTGCATGTTTCATGGGGGAAAATGCAGGGCGTTTTTTTACACAGGAGGGTTTTTACACAAATGAAAAAAGAAACTGTTACAACCAATCAGATCACCGAGGGCGTAATCTGGAAACAACTTTTATTGTTCTTTTTTCCCATTGTTCTGGGAACATTTTTTCAGCAGCTGTATAACACGGCAGATACCATCGTTGTCGGGCGTTTTGTCAGCAAAGAAGCCCTTGCCGCCGTCGGTGGTTCCGCCGCACAGATTGTGGGGCTGATCGTTGGATTCTTTGTCGGACTGGCTTCCGGTGCTTCGGTTATTATTTCCCAGTTTTACGGTGCGAAGGACAGAGCGCAGCTGAACCGTGCCCTGCATACTGCCTATGCATTCTCTATCGTTGGAAGTATTTTCATTACCGCTCTGGGAATTCTGATCGCTCCCTGGTTGCTTGAACTGATGCACACACCACAGGAAACCATGGCGGATGCCCTGCTCTATCTGCGGATCTACTTCGCCGGTATTATCTTTGTCTTTATCTATAATGTGGGTTCCAGTATCCTTCGCGCGATGGGTGATTCCCGCAGACCGTTATATTATCTGATCGTCTGCTGTATCCTGAATATTGTGCTGGATATCGTGCTGGTGATCGTTTTTCACATGGGCGTTGCCGGTGTGTCAATCGCCACGATTTTTTCTCAGGGAGTCAGTGCCGTTTTGATCACCCGCGCCCTGATGCGTTCCGATGATCTGTATCAGCTGGAGTTCCGAAAGATCCGGTTCCACAAAGCGGCGCTGTTCAGTCTGCTCTGGGTGGGCTGTCCTACCGGCATCCAGTCTGTTTTATACAGTGTCACCAACATGCTGATCCAGACGTTCTTGAATAATCTGGGAACCGATACGGTGGCCGCCTGGAGTGCTTTCGGAAAGATCGATTCTTTCTACTGGATGGTCAATAATGCGTTCGGTATCGCCGTTACGACTTTCGTAGGACAGAATTTTGGTGCCGGAAAATACGACCGCATGAAAAAGAGTGTCCGCATCGGGCTTTGTATGGGACTTTGTACAGCTCTGACATTGACTCTCATCTTCTATAATTTCGGCACTCCGCTGTTTCGTCTGTTTACCTCCGATGAAAATGTAGTCTCTATCGGTATGCAGATGTTACACCACGTTGCTCCGGCATACTGCCTGTTCGTCTTCATCGAACTGCTCTCCGGTGCACTCCGCGGAACCGGCGATGTTGTGATCCCGATGCTTATCACCTGTTTCGGTGTCTGCCTGCTGCGTATCGCCTGGCTCTTCTTCATCGTACCACTCGCTCCGGGCCTCAACACCATCGTCCTCAGCTACCCGGTCACCTGGGCGATCACGGCGGTGATGTTTATCGTTTACTACTGTTACCGGGCAAAGAAATGGCCGAAATCTTCTGAGAAAAAAACGGCTTAATCTTATACTGGCAGGTACTTTAACTGTTTGTCCGTATAACGTAAAGAAAGGGGCTGTCGTGAATGACAGCCCCTTTTGTATACATATGTAGTTGTTAAATCGGACATTCGTTATTTGTTTATAGATGCAGTCGCTTCTCCACAGTCAGTGAGAATTTTCACCTATTGAGCGCGGACTTTTAACTTCCCCGCATCCATTTCATAGACCTGATCGCATAAAACTTCTATATCCTCACGATTATGGCTCGCCAGTAAGATTGTTATTCCCTTCTCTTTCAGCTGCATCAATAACTCCCGCATCTCCTTCACGCCCTGATTATCCAGCCCATTCATAGGTTCATCCAGAATCAGGATTTGTTGATACTCCATGATTGCCTGCGCGATTCCCAGCCTCTGTCGCATTCCCATAGAGTATTTTCCGACTTTTTTATTCATTGCATTCTTTAGCCCAACCAATGTCATCACTTCAGTAATATCCATATGTGGCTTATCAGAAAGTCCCGCCAGAAGTTGAAGATTTCTCTTTCCACCGTATTGCCGTAGAAATCCAGGCTCCTCTATGATTACACCCAGCTGTGTCCGATCTGCCTGTATCTTTCCGGAATCAATATTTAATAACCCGCAGATACACTTAAATAACACAGTTTTTCCCGAACCGTTTCTTCCTATGATTCCACAAATTTTTCCTTTTTCCACAGCAAGTGTAACATCATCCAAAACAACAGCTGTTCCGAAACTTTTCACTACATTTTCTATAGAAATCACCGGTTTGCTCATTCTCTTTATCATCCCTTTGCTATATCTATTCTAATTGTTTTCCAATACACTAATATTCCCAGGAATATACTGCCGATAATCAAAATCAGGTTCGCTTTATTTATTGAAAGTCCATGAGCTGTATACGCCGAAAGATTTCCAACATCTGCCCATCCACTTGGAACAAGATAAATCATCCAGGGCGGCATATACTCTACTCTTGTAACCAGTAATACAGAAGCCATGATCACCGCAAAACTTATAATTTTCCCTAAATAGATGTTTAAGAGCCACATACATAACCCATAAAAAATACAGATCAGACATCCCATGCCAAACACAAGAAAAAATGCCCGCACAGGCTGATAATTCATAACTAATTCCGGAGTTACATAAAATGATAATCCTAACTCATATGCTTTATCTGTAAGTGCCAATGTGGTCCACACCCTTCCCCACTCATTACTGAAGTCAATTCTTGGTATCAACATCAGAACACTGATTCCAACCCAGCAAAGCATATAGCCAATACTAACAAAAATAATATAAAAAAACTGTCCTGTAATCCATTTCGTTCTTCCACATCTGATCATTACGAATAGTTTATCTTTATCATAAAACGGAGCATCCACAAAAAACAGTAATATCCCTGCAAACACCACCGCCGCGCAGAATTTTCCATTCAAAAAAAAAGGAAATAAAAAAGGGGTTGCTTTCTCCCCTGATGCAATCAGAAATTCACGAAAAGGATCCAGAAAGCTTTTCATAAAAATAAACAGACATACGGGGATTGTATATATTTTGTAATTTTTAGACATAATACGGATCTGATACAAACATACTTTCAGACTATACAGTATCATCTTCATTGGAATTCCCCCTTCATCTTACGATACATCAATCTTCCACCTACTATCCCAAAACATATCGTTATGAAAAATGCGTAGCTGAAAAATAACACAGGATTTTTCGTATAACAACCAATTGCTTCATAGATATGCTCTATACTTAACATAGGGCAATATTTGAAGAATCCCGCAAATAAGAAATAAAAACAATAATATAAAAGAAAAGGAATGACGTAGATTTCAAAAGAATTATTAATGTAAGCAGAAAATGCCATAGTCAGCACACCCATGCTGCCACATAACATTCCATATAATATGGTTTGTATCATGACCGCTACTTTAATATGGCTGATCATCAATCCGTGAAAACAACTCATAGGTGCAAAATTATCTAACGTAACACTATTTTCCGCCAGAAAGGGAACATAGAAACTCTGTTTTATCAAAAAAAGAACCGTTCCAAGAACACACACGGAAAATGCCGATATAAAACATACAATCAGTTTGGAACAAACATACTTCCATACACCTGTTCGTAGAATCGCATATCGTAAAAAATGATTTTCTTTTTCTTCTATATGTGCAGCTAAAAATGGAATCGTAGAGATCAATATAGCCATCAGATAAGTAATTGACCTCCCCCAAACATTGATAAAATAAAACAGAACATCTTCCCGCAAACCAAACCGTCTGCTGTTAAGATCCCATACAAGAAACATCAGAAGAATCGCCAGTGGAAATTTCCAATTTATGAATGCTCTGGAAAAGTCCGTCTTTATAATAGATTTCACTTATATCCTCCCGTTGTTCACTTAACTTATGCTTTCCAAGGTTTCTGCATTATAATAATAATAGGTCGTATATCCGGGATCCTCCTGATCATTTTTTACCTGTACAGAACACTTCCAGCACGGAACAATCTCTGCCATTCCCGTTTCATGATTTTTTCCTATAACAACCTGGCAAAGTGTCAGTTTCTGTATCTCATATATTGTGTCTGAAATAATATTTTTCAAAGGTTCTTCCAAAAGTTCTGTCACCTTTACCGGTGATTCTATATCGACTTCCTCTTTTTCCTGCATGGGATAATGACCGATGATCATCATTGAAATAATCCCGCTTTTGTCGTAAACAACACTTACATTCTGTTCGTCATTTCCTTCGCCACTCATATAAGGAATTACAGGATACCCATTCCATGCTATGCTCGTTTTAAAATAATAACTGTCATCATCTGCCGACCATTGTTCTTTCTTCTCGAATGTCTTTGCATCTTCCTCTTGTAAAAGCTGATACATTTTTTCTTCTTCCTGTTGCATCGTTTTATAATCCATGACATAACAGGTATACGCATCTGTAACTTCTACTCCTATTTCCTGTAAAAAAGATTTTATCTGATTCCATGCCTCTTCCTGTGATATGAAAGCAAGATCTGTTGTTGTTTGAAACTCATTTCCATTATAGCTATCAAACCGATCATCTTCCATAATAGTATTTAATATGTGCGTAGCCTGATCACTGAAATAATTTAAAACATTTTCAGATGTAATGGAAATTCCTGTCGTTTCTGTTAATGTATAAGATTCTGACTGAAAATCATCATATGACGTCTCTTCCACATCCAGTACCGGATTTCCCTTCGCAAATTTATCTACAATCTGCTCCCGTTGTTCCCACAGGGTGCTTCCGGACTGAACCGCTTTTAGCCCTTTCCCCTCCTGAAAATTCTCAGGATATACACATTCTGCATCTATATGAACATTTTCGCTGACATCCTCTTGAATCCTCTGTGGAAAGTCCTGTTCGGTTTCTTTCCTGCTCTCTGCAGATTCTTCTGTAACCTCAGTATCACTCACATTTTTCTCACTAAGATTTGCATTACCAGATCTACATCCGGAAAGCAGACAACATCCGGCTAGTATCCATATCAGTTTTCTTATTCTCATGACGCTTCTCCCTCTATAATTTTTATCTATACATTTTCTACTTCATACATCTGTTCCTGAACAAATTTACTTCCATGGTTCTTTAACCTTTTTCCAAAAAACGTCTCCGTATTTATCGTGTACATATATAAACATATAATACATCTTGTGAACTATTCATAAGCATGATCAGCTCAGCGTCTCCCTTTTGCCTTCTTATGCAATAATCAACTTCAGAAAAAGAAGGATACATTACAGGATCAACATTCAGATTTTCTAAATGTCCTGTAATTTCTTCTTCCCAATACTTTGTTGGTATCTGTTTGTACAATGATGTTTTTAAAAGCTTTTTGTCATTTTCTGAACACGAATAAATATTATATGATTCCCACATGTTGTCGACCGTATAATAAGATTCAACAAATGGAAAGTTAATATCCCATTGAGTTTTAAACCATATACTGTTCATAATCTTTTTACTCAGCAGTATGAACGCAAACATCATCAATAAAACCAGAACCAAAATAATTAGAATTCTTTTCTTCACCCGCAATGAAATCACCTACTTCAATAAACATTGTACTACATTGTGTAATCCTATGAAGTTACTATAACATTTCTTTTATCTCTTCACAAGCTTTTTACTATCGACAATATTCACAGAAATATTTTTCTGTTTTCATCTGATTTAACAATTGATTTTTCTGTTTTTTATTGTATTATAAACCGTAGTACGGAAAATTTGAAAGGAGACCCTATGTTTCAACAACTAAGCGATACAGAACTTATGATCATGGAATACCTGTGGTCACAAAACACCCCCAAAACTTTTTCGGAAATAAAAGCCTTTTTTGAAACTAACACAAGCAAGAACTGGAAGAAACAGACACTGAGCACATTTCTACTCCGCTTAGTAAAAAAGGAGGTTTTGTACGCCAACCATCAAGAAGCAAAAGTCACTTATTATCCGGCATTATCTTCGGAAGAATATTACCAACAATATACTTCTCAGATAATCCAAACCTCTTTCCATGGTTCTTTAACTTCTTTTATCAGCGCATTTACCGGGAATAAAAAATTATCCGCTTCAGATAAGGAAGAATTAATGGATTTCCTGAAAGGATTATAATATGCCACTGTTTTTTTCAATGTCTTTAGCCGGGTCAATCCCACTTTGTATCGGATTGCTTGTTATGATACTCCAAAAAGAGCAGACAAATTTCTATTATGTAAATTCATTGTTTAAACTGAGTGTTATTCTTTATTTGCTACCACTTCAGCTTATTAAAAACATGATTCCTGCAACTCATAATTTTTTTACCATTGATAATAATTATACTTATATTCTTTCTTTAAAAAATAAATTGCAGTTGCACTTCCATGACAAAATAGTATTGGTGCCGTTTTGGATGTTTTTTCTGCTTCTGATTGTTACGGGCAGTATTTTCATATTCTGTATTTATGAATTCAAAACATACAGAAAAACATGTAACATACTTTTAAAAACATCTATACCATTCAAATTTCAGAAAGACTCGTGTTTATATAAGAATCCCTTACTGAAAACACCTTGTACCCTTGGATTTTTTAAATCTTATATTTTATTTCCAGATCAAAATTTTACTGATTCTCAAAAAGAAATGCTTTTTATTCATGAAACAGCGCACATTGAAAACAAAGATTCGATTTTTAAATTTCTGATTATGATATGTTTTTGCCTGCACTGGTACAATCCATTCGTATGGTTTTTTTTACCGGTATACTCATATTCTGCGGAATGTTTATGCGATTATAAAGTAATTCAGCGATTTTCCTCTCATACAGAACGAAAAGAGTACGCCACTCTATTATTAAATATCGCTTCCACAGAATCGCCTTTTCCAAAGATTTGGCAAAATAACTTTTCTGTTTCAAAAAAAATAGTAAAAAGGAGATTATTGTATATTATGAACACTACAGATCTGAGTAAAAGAATAGTGTTATATGGTGCTCTATCACTTTTATGCCTTATAATTTTACCGCTAACCACCTATGCCTATACTCCTCTGGAACAAACCTCTGCATTTTCTCCAGACGAAGATTCAAAGTTAACGGAAGAAATCATAACACTTATCGACGAAACACCTTCTAACTACGCTGACCCATATGACAAACTGGTTGATTTTTCATCTTCAAACGAATGTATCGTTCTTGAAGATGGATCCGTGCTTGATGGTGCTGTTCCGAATTCGTCGGAAAAGTCACGTGTCAGTTGCTCACATACATATGAAAATGGATATGTCTACCTCCACACAGTAAATAAAAATGGAGGCTGCACTGTTACCCGCTATTCTGCAAAAACATGTACAAAATGTAAAGCCAAAAAAAATATGGTAAAAATATCAGCAACAACATATGTGAAATGTATACACTAATTAATTTTATCATTGCATAAATAACGCAAAATGGCTGTCGATTAATACCACATTTCGCCCTCCCTCGGAAATTGAAAAGATCCTCTGTAAGAAAAAGCTTTTTCACCGTTCTTCTTACAAAGGATCTTTTTTGAAAAATGAAATTTATTTTCTATCCCTCTTCCTGTACTTTCCTGTTCCCTTTCCGCATACATTTACAAAGAACAATCCTTCCCGGAGCTTTGTATGCGTATCCTGCTTTTCCTTTCCGATCTGATGATCCCGCTCCTCTTTTTCTATATCATCGGCTTCGGTCTTCTGATGAAAAAGGACATCTACAACGACTTCGTCACCGGCGCTTTCGATGGTTTGAAAACAGTGGTAAAAATCATGCCCACGTTAATCGGTCTGATGACCGGTGTGGGGATCCTGCGTGCCTCCGGCTTCCTGGATGCCCTCGCATCCCTCCTCGAAAACCTTCTGAAACCCACCGGCTTCCCCTCCGCCCTGGTTCCCCTCTCCATCGTAAAAATGTTCTCCTCCAGCGCCGCCACCAGTCTCCTCCTCGACCTCTACAAACAACACGGCCCCGACTCCACCATCGGCCTGACCGCCTCCCTCATCCTCAGCAGCACCGAAACCATCTTCTACACCCTCAGCGTCTACTACATAGCCGCCAAAGTCCAAAACCCCCGCTACACCCTCCCCGGCGCCCTCCTAGCCACTTTATCCGGCATCATCGCCAGCACCGTCATAGCAAACCTTATGTAAATCCCCACCCATCTGCTTTCTTACCTGGTACATCGTTCCATAAATAACTGTATCATTCACGCAGGGTACGGATTCGAGTGTGCAGTTTACATAAAATCGCTCATATACTTATAATCCCTTACTTATACCACCAATTATCCCAAAAACCACTTCCGATACAACGTATAACGCACACATTTTCTCCTATACTACCCCTGTAACATTCATTTCCCCATACCAGCCAACCCTTTCCGCTCTCAACCCCACACCCTCCTCCACGCAAAAAAACAGCGGCAGACTCCTGGCTTCCTGGTCTGGCAACACTTTGTGGGCGCTTAGGGCAAGCTTTGAAATCCGACGCCTACGCAGACTTTCGCGCGGGTCAGCCGACCCGCGTGAATATAGTCGTAGTTGGCGGCTAGTTCAAAGTTGCCCTGCCCACGTTGCCAGACCAGGAAGCCAGGAGTCTGCCGCGTCCCTTTTGCCACAACAAACTTCCCTTACTCCCGGAAATTCCCAGCCTTCTTATACTTATTCATAATCCCAAAATACATCACCAACAGCAGTGCAGACGCAAAAATCCACGCCACCGGGCTTGCCAGACAAATCCCCAGATAACTCTTATAATGCGAAGCAACCACAGCCGTCAGCCCTCTTCCTGCCAGCTCTGCAATCCCCGCCGTCATGGGAAGGAACCCGTATCCCATTCCCTGGATACCGTTTCGGTACACATTTACCACATTAAGCGGAATAAAGAACAGCGCCACGCATTTCATATAAATATCCACCAGACCCACGATCTGATCCAGATTCTCAGACACAAACAGTCCGGTCAGCATATTACCAAAGAAGAACACCAGCACTCCGAACACCACCGAATAGATGCTGCCTATGACCGTTGTTGCCCGGAATCCCCTGCTGATTCTCTTCACCTTACCCGCACCCATATTCTGTGCACAGTAAGTAGCCATCGTGGTACCCAGTGCCACATAAACCTGCGTTACCACCTGCTCGATCTTATTTGCCGCAGTAAACGCTGCCACATGGACAGAACCAAGCACATTCAGCGCAGCCTGCACCATCATCGCACCGATCGCAGTGATCGAATACTGCAATGCCATCGGAAACCCGATTGCCAGCTGCTGCCGTACCAGATGACCATCCAGTTTGAAATCCCAGCGATCCAGCTTCAGAATCGGCACTTTCTTGATAATATAGATCAGGCAAAGCAGCGCCGAAACTCCCTGCGCAATAACCGTCGCATACGCCGCTCCGGCTGCTCCCAGATGAAACACAATGATCAGCACCAGATCCAGCACAATATTTAATCCAGCGGAAAACAGCAGAAAATACAACGGCGTCTTACTGTTACCCAGCGCACGCAGGATACCTGCTAACAGATTATACATAACCTGTGTAAAAATCCCCGCACAGATGATCATAATATACTTATACGCATCCTGAAAAATATCCTCCGGTGTATTCATAAGAATCAGCAAAGGCTTCATAAACGCCATACTGATCACCGTCATCACCACGCTGACGATCACCGAAAGCACTGCCGCAGACCCAACCGTCTTACGCATCCCCGGCATATCTCCGGCACCGAATCGCTGACTGGTCAGTACTGTAAAACCAGCCGTAAGTCCCATCAGAAATCCCAGGATCAGAAACCCGATCGTTCCGGTGGATCCGACAGCTGCCAGTGCCTTCGTTCCCACGAATTTACCGACAATGACCGTATCTACCATGCTGTAGAACTGCTGGAAAATATTTCCGATAACAATTGGGATCGTAAAATTCAGAATAATCTTCCACGGTGTTCCCACCGTCATATCTCTCTCCATAGAGATCCTCCTCTCATAAAAACTCCTCATTTTGCGCGATAAAAATCCGGGGACACAGCCCCGGGATCTTTATCACATTATTTACTTTCACCCATTATATGCGATGCTTTTCCATTTTTCAATACTATTTTTTGTAAAATCATCGTTACCTTTTCACATATAAGTTCCTTCAAATTCTTCCACCGGAATCGGTCTGGAAAAATAATATCCCTGGAACATCTCACACCCCATCTCCATAAGCATCAACAGCTGTTCTTTTGTCTCCACTCCTTCTACAATTACTTTCATACCGATCTTCTTTGCCAGAAGAACCACACTCTCAAGAATCTCGATTCCCCGTTCTTCATTTTCCGAATCCCGCAGAAATCCGTTATCGATTTTCAGCACATCTGCCCGAATATTCCGCAGCATGTTCAGGGAAGAATATCCGCTTCCAAAATCATCAATTTCTATACAGAATCCATATTCCTGCAATCGGTTCAATACAGCAATATTTTTCTCAAAATTGCTCATCAGCGCTGTCTCTGTAATCTCCAGTTTTAATTTTTTCGGAGAAATCTGATATTTTTCTACCAGTCCCACCAGGACTTTATAAATATTGATAAAATAAAAATCCTTTGCAGAAATATTAACCGATATATGATACTCTTCTTTTCCCTCTTTTTTCCACTCTCCCAGCTTCTTTGCTGCCTGTTCCCACATATACTTGTCCAGCTCATGGATCAGACCGGTCTTTTCCAGCACATCAATGAATGCATAAGGTCCCAGAAGCCCCCGTTCCGGATGTTGCCAGCGTACCAGAGCTTCTGCCCCCAGCATTTTTCCCTGTTCGTTGGTCTGCGGCTGCAGAAACATGACAAATTCTTCCTGTTCCAGCGCCCCTTCAAACTCACCGATGATCTTTCGCTCAGCAATAGACTGTTCCAGCAGATGCCGGTCATAATAAGCAATGCAGGTCTTGTAATCATTTTTTATCGTTTCACTGGCCAGATTTGCCTTATCACACATCTTACTCACCGGCTCTTCTCTGTTGGCGATTTCATATACACCGATATACAGGTGAAGATGAAACAGACTGTTTGTAAATTCTTTCTGCATACTGTGGATCTTCTCAACAATCTTATCTTCATTAAAATATGCTTTGGGAATACAGGTGGCAAAATGATCGTCCTGTATACGGGCACAGACAGTTTTTGCAAAAGATCCATGAATCTGTTTCATCTGTTCTGCCTGTTTGCGCAGGATCGCATTTCCCTTTTTCATGCCGAAAAGTTCGTTTACAAACTTAAAGTCTTTCATATTGCTGCATAATATGTAGAATTCTGTATCCGGATATTCTTTCAGCAATCTTTCAACCCGGCGATAAAATTCCTCTTTGTTATACAGTCCTGTCAGGCTGTCATGAGATGCTCGATAACGTTCCCATTCCAGTTTTTTCAATTGCTCTGTTTTATCATGAAACATAAAGTAATCGCAGACATAATTTCCTTTTTCATCACAGGCATACTTATAGCTCACATCATATGTCCGCTGCACATTATTCTCTAAAATCGTGGTTTCATACTGTATGGTATGTTTTCGTTGCTCCCCTTCCTTTTCTTTCCATTTGATGAATTCTTCTTCCAGCTGCTCTGTGCCGTTTTCTATATGATACAGTTCTTTGAGCTTCTGATTGCAGTAGATACACTTCCCGATATTATTAAAACAGATCAGACCGTTATTCATATCATTGATCACCACAGAAATGGCATTTTCCATCAGTTCATTGGATATGTAACAGAAAGTAAAATAATAAATGAACAGTGACATCAGTCCAAATACCAGAAAAGACATATCATAAATCGTCATGAATCTTCCCGGCAGCATACGCAAAATGCATCCCAGCAGCAATGTACATCCAACTGCTTCATAATGGATCAGATAAAAACGGGATGCACGAAACAACATCAATCCATACGTAATCAGAAGCAGCACCAGAATCACATAACAATATATCATATTCACGTGATTCCACCACCCGGCTCTTCCAAACTGGATATTTCTGTTCTCCGCTCCCTGAATGGTTACCCGGAAAATGTGGTGCGTCCATATATTGCTCATATACATGCCTGTGTTCACAAGGCTCCATACAAACATACTCCCTTTTATCCATGGTCTCGGCTCGAACAAGCTGGTATATTTCTGTGTATATGACATAAACAGATACAATACCCAGTCCAGCCAGATATACATTACATTTTTTCCGATCACTGCCATTTCTGCCTGTCTGGCATAAAGGAAAGTAAAGTAGGACAGTCCACAGAAAACCACTGCCCATTCATACAGACATACAATTTTGGCCAGGTCACTTTTTCTCTTTGGTGCACGAAGAGCACATATTACCAGCAACAGGATTTCTGCTCCTGCTGCAACGCCATATACCATTCTCATCTCATATTTCCCTGTCAAAAAAAGGTGTCTTCCTGACACCTTTTTATTCTTATTTTTCTTCTACCATAAAAGATAACGTATTCTTATCTATCTGTCAAACAGTTTCCTATATATGTATTTTCTTATTTTAATATAGAATATGGCAATCCCTGTGCTTACCGCCGTTGCAAGAATCGCCGGTCCCACAATCGCCGTCGGTGTCACACTTCCATACTCCGTCCGGAAAGCAATGATATTGACCGGAATCAACTGCAGGGAGGAAATATTCAGGATCAGGAAATCGCACATCTCGTTGCTGGCTGCTCCGATCGGCACCGCCCGCTGCTTTTTCTTTCGCCGTTCTTCCTCCAGATCCGCCAGCTCTTCCATGGCTTTCAGTCCTGCCGGTGTCGCCGCCCAGCCAAGCCCCAGGACGTTGGCCAGCAGATTCGTGGCGATCGATTTCCTCGACGGGTGATTCCCGGGAATCTCCGGAAACAGAAAGTTCAGCACCGGCTGCATTCTCTGCTCCATTGCCTCCAGAAGTCCGGATTTCTCTGCAATCCGCATCATCCCCACCCAGAGTGCCGTAACCCCCGCCATCACCACGCACAGGCTCACCGCTTCCTTCGAAGACTGAATCGCCGCCTCCGACACTTCCTCCAGATGCCCGGTCACTGTCCCGTAGATAATCCCGATCAGAATCATACCACCCCAGAGATAATTCATAAAAAGGTGCTCCCTTTTTATTGTATTCGGTTATGTATACGCTTTTCATTGTATAAATATGTAACAATCCAGTATCTTCACGCTTCCTCAAATCCCCAGTTCTTTATGAAAATACTGTAACGTTGAAAAAGCATATCTGCGATAATATTCCCGCTCATGTAATACAGCAACTTTTTTATGATGTTTTATGTAATCCTCAACAAACTGCAAAGCTTCTGCTTTTATTTTATCCAGATGCATCATTGTTTCATTGAATTCATCTTTATCAATGATTGCATTTTTTTCGTCTATATACTCTGATTTATTTACTATTACTATTTTGGTGTAATCAAGACCTGACTTATGAATTTTCGATCTGCTTGTCGTTTTAAAGTGATATGCGTATTTATGATGGATTTGCTGCGATATGGGACACATATAAAGTATCCATAATGTGATTGAAAAAGCAGACAGTTATATGCTCTTTGTTGTTTCTTTAAAATTTCCCTGCACGGTGGATTCGGATACGCCTGATAGAAAGCATCCGTCAGTTTCAGTATCTGATAATCATTTTCCGGTAGTTTCATATGTTCCAACTTTCTTTGTTCTTTATGTAAAAACGAGAGGTATCAAACCTCTCGCTATACTCACTTCATCATTCGGTCAGTTTTTATATTACCGTCCTGTCAGAACCGTCACAGGACTCATCGCTCGGTCAGTTTTTATATTACCGTCCTGTCGTAACCGTCACAGGACTCATCACGATGAAGAAGAACTCTTGTTCTTATAATTATTATATGCGAATTTCTTTATGATTACAAGTATATTTTTTTATTTCTGAAACTTCTTTCTCCTCCATTTTCTTTACTTTCCCCCTTCCATTCGTTACAATAAATCATAAGGCAAAAGCTTGTCCGAAAACTTTTCGGAAGAAAGGAGAAGGTTATGAAATTTTCATTTTCTCCTTCCTCCACTGACTTGAAAAAAGTGGAAGAAGGAACGCAACTTTTATTGGGGGATATCAAATCAGAAAAAGAACTGGAGCTTCATGTGGAGTTTCAGGAAAATGCTCCGCTTACCATCGCACGAAACGGCGATCACCTGCATATCACCTGCCAGGAAGCGGCGCATTATTATCGGGGACTGAACTGGGCAGTACATCATCTGGAGGATACCTGGACCACGAAAAGTGAACCTGTATATTTTTCCAGAAACGGGGTGATGCTGGACTGTTCCAGAAATGCCGTATTTACCGTAGAAAAAGTAAAATCTTTCATTCGCATCATGGCGAAGCTTGGAATGAACACACTGATGCTTTACACCGAAGAAACTTACACCGTACCGGACGAACCTTATTTCGGTGCTTACCGCGGCCGCTACAGCCAGGATGAGATCCGCGAGATGGATGCTTATGCAAGAACTTTCGGCATTGAACTTGTTCCGTGTATCCAGACACTGGCCCATCTTCACAATGCTTTGAAATGGCCACTTGGAGAAACCGTTAAGGACACCGCTGACATCCTTCAGGTAGGAAAAGAAGAAGTCTACACACTTATTGAAAAAATGCTTTGCTCCGTAAAAGAGTCCTTTTCCACCAACCGGGTACATCTGGGCATGGATGAAGCTGCACAGCTCGGCCTTGGAAAATACCTCCGGGAAAACGGATATACCAAAAGTTCCATCCTGATTCGCGAACACAGTGCCCGCGTTTTTGAAATCTGTAAAAAGCTGGGACTGGAACCGATGATCTGGAGCGATATGTATATCACTGCCAACACCGGCGGCAGTTATTATGATGTTGCCGACGATACCGACTGCAGTGACTGGGAAAAACCGGATCCGGAACTTGGACTGGTTTACTGGGACTACTATAATCCGGATCAGAAAATCTATGAAAAAATGATCCGCGTCCATCAGCAGCTTTCCAACAAAGTCATCTTTGCCGGCGGCTCCTGGATCTGGAACGGAATATCACCAAACTATTCCAAGACCTTTACATGCACCCGTGCGGGACTTGCCGCATGCAAAAAATATCATCTGCCGGAAGTCTTCTGTACCGCCTGGATGGATAACGGTGCCGAAACTCCTGTAGATGCCGTTCTGCCCGGTCTGGTGCTGTTCGCTCATCTTGGCTTCCATGAAGACTTCGATGAGAAAGCACTGGCAGAAGAATTCCACGATGTGACCGGGGCCGGCCTGAACGACTTCCTGGAACTGGATGCCCTGGACTCCCTGTTCCAGAACGGACAGCCGAATCTGGACACCGATAATCCGTCCAAATATCTGCTGTATCAGGATCCTCTTCTCGGCATCTTCGACCGCCATATCGAAGACCTGGATACCGAACGCTATTATCAGGATCTTGCAGACCGTCTGGAAATCTGCCGAAAACATGCTCCGGCCTACGATACGCTGTTTGCTTTCTATCACAGCCTCGCCAGCACTCTCGCCGGAAAAGCCGACCTTGGTGTCCGCCTGAAAAAAGCATACGATGCCCATGACTTATCCACACTGGATACCATCTGCGAAGAAGTTATCCCCGGAATCATCAACGATCTGTCCACAACCAGACTTCTGCGCGAACACCTCTGGATGCAGGACGCAAAACCTTTCGGCTATGAACTTCTGGATATCAAACTGGCCGGCGTCATCGCCCGCCTCACCAGCACCCGCTACCGTCTCCGCTACTATATCGATGGCAGAGTCCAGCGCCTGGAAGAACTGGAAGCCGACCGCCTCCCCTACTTCCTCCCCGGAACCCCCAAACGCGAAAACCTCTGGCACCGCATCATCAGCGGCGCAGACCTTATGGATACAATCTAACAACCTGATATCTTCACAAAACCCCTCGGAACATCTCTCCCGAGGGGTTTTTATTATACGTCAATAAAATACATTATTATTTTTAAGCTATATTCATTCATGTACAACTTTCATCCACCTTTTCCCACCTATCAGGGACTGCTCCAGCCAAACTTTACATCTCAATGAAGTCTCAGCCAAAACACAGCCCGGAGATAGAACAGCAAGGGGCGGAGGCATTTTGCGTGCCGCTTAGAGTGAGCTTTAAGATCCTCGACTTACGGAGACTTTCGCTTGGGTCAGCCGACCCTCGTGAACAGCCTATATTGTCAAAAAAAGCATATCAATCGCGTAGGATACGGATTCGAGTGTGCTAACAAAAAAACGGAGGCGTAGCGGGCTACGCTGAGGCTTTTTTGTTAGTGCAATCGGATTCGTAGACAAGCGAGTGGTATGCTTTTTTTGACAATATGGGCTGAGTCGTAGTTAGTCGATAGCTTAAAGTCGCTCTGCACGCTGCCTCCGCCCCTTGCTGTTCTATCTCCGGGCGTCCCCTCAGCCAAAAACTTAATTTAATCCAGCAGTCCCTGATACACATCCCGTTTGGAAATCCCCCGGTCCTTCGCCACCATCTTCATAGCGTCCTTCCGTCCGATCCCCTGATCCTCATAGATCTTCATGTGTTCCTCCAGCGACATCTCTTCCCATGCCCGCTGCTTCTCCTCAATCATCTCTCTCCGGCTTCTGCCTTCCATCACGATCACACATTCTCCCCGGGGATCCTCCTGCCGGTAATGCTCCAGTGCATCCTCCAGCGTTGTAAGAAACGCCGTCTCATGCTTCTTCGTAAGCTCCCTGCAGATCGTCACTCTCCGGTTCCCAAGTGCCGCCACCAACTCTTCCAGCGTCCGCACCAGCCGGTGCGGTGCCTCATAAAGAATCGTCGTTCTCGTCTCTTCCTTCAGCTCCTCCAGAATCGCCTGCTTCTCCTTCTTATCCGTCGGCAAAAACGCCTCAAACGCAAACCGCCTCGTCGATAACCCGGAGATCGTAAGCGCCGTGATACACGCCGCCGGTCCCGGAAGAGAAGTCACCGGGATTCCTGCCTCATGGCACATCGCCACCAGTTCCTCTCCCGGATCCGAGATACCCGGTGTCCCTGCATCCGTGATCAGGGCGATCTGCTGTCCCTGCTGCATCAGCCCGACCAGGTAATGTCCTTTGTCAATCTTGTTATACTCATGATAACTGGTCATCGGCGTTGAAATCTCAAAATGATTCAACAGTTTGATACTGTTTCTCGTATCCTCCGCCGCGATCAGATCTACTTCTTTTAACGTCCGGATCACACGAAAGGTAATATCTTCCAGATTCCCGATCGGTGTCGCACACAAATACAATTTTCCTGCCATAGTATCGGTATTCTCCTATCTTCCATCCCCGTAGATTTCCCGGATCTCCTGTGTATACACGCCCGGCTTTTCATATACGATCAGCGGTTTTTCCACCGTGATCCTGGAATTACCTCCCAGAAGCCCTTCGATCAGAACCATGTTCGGCTCCCGGTCCACATACGGATACACCAGACGCATCCGCTTCGGTTCCAGTTTGTATTGCATCATCAGTCCCATGATCTCTGCCAGACGAAACGGTCGATGCACCATATAGAATCGCCCCCGTGGCTTTAACAGCTGTGCCGTCTGAGAGATCACATCCTCCAACGTACACAGAACCTCATGTCGTGCAATTGCCTTGGGCAGATGAGGATTGGTCAGACCGTGATTTCCATGCATATACGGAGGATTGCAGGTGACGACCGAAAAAGAAGCCCTGCCAAAGATGGCAGTGGCTTCTTTGATATCTCCCGTCCTGATGGTAATCGCATCCTCCAGATGATTATACGCCACACTGCGCCCTGCCATCTCGGCACTCTGTTCCTGAATCTCCAGACCGGTAAAATGCTCTCCCTGCGTCTTTGCTTTTAACAGAATAGGGATAATTCCTGTTCCGGTTCCCAGATCCAACGCCTGTTCCCCTTTCTTCACCCTGGCAAAGTCAGACAGCAGCACCGCATCGATACCATAACAGAAATCCCTGGTATTCTGGATAATATGGTAACCATTTTGCAGATCATCCAAACGCTCATTTTCCTTCAATGGGATATTCATCTTTTTCTCCTGTCATTATTCCAGTTCCTTCATCATCTTCTGCTCTTCTTTGGAAAGCTTCATCTTCTCTTTCCGGCAGCATCCTCTAGAACGGAATTTTAACTCTTCTACTTTATACTCACGGATCTCTTTCTCATCGTTGACATCCATGATCACTTTTACCAGCTGACGAAGTACATTGACACTCTGTACCTCACCTTTGATGCCTTCCGGTGTCATTACCTGATCCCCGAGATTCGGCAGCTGTTTGTTCAGGTACTCATACGTCTCCTGCTCATTTTTCAGACAGCACATCAGACGGCCGCAGACACCGGAGATCTTGGTCGGATTCAGTGACAGGTTCTGCTCTTTGGCCATCTTGATCGATACCGGAGCAAATTCCGACAGGTAGGTATGGCAGCACAGCGGGCGACCGCAGATACCAATACCTCCGAGAATCTTCGTCTCGTCTCTCACACCGATCTGACGCAGTTCGATACGTGTCTTAAAGATCGCTGCCAGATCCTTTACCAGCTCACGGAAATCGATTCTTCCGTCTGCGGTAAAATAAAACAGGATCTTGTTATTATCAAACGTATACTCCACATCGATCAGTTTCATTTCCAGCTGATGCGCACGGATTTTTTTGACACAGACCTGATATGCTTCTTTCTCTTTCTTACGATTACTTTCTTCTTTGGCATCATCCTTCTGTGTGGCCATGCGGATCACATCTTTTAAAGGCTGTACCACCTGCCTGTCGTCTACTTCTTTCGGACCCAGTACCACCGTGCCATATTCCACACCGCGGGCTGTCTCCACGATTACATGATCTCCCGGTTTCATCTGAAAACTCTTCGGATTAAAATAATAAATCTTTCCTACATTCCGAAACCGGACACCGATAATTTTTACCATTCTAGTTCTCCCTGATTGTCATGAAGAGCAGTTCCATAACCAGATCAAAGTTTACATTGGAATGCAGACGCTCTCTGGCCTTGCCGATGGCATCGATGATATTTTCAATACCCTCATAGGAACTTTTCTTTGCCCTCTCTTTAATATAATTATACTGGTCTTTAAATATCAGACCATCTACTTCTTTTGTCGCCTTAAACAACAGTACATCCCGAAACCACATGGTAAACAGATCCAGATAATCGTAAATATTCTGTTTTTCCGCTGTCAGCTCTTTGATCATCTCCACCAGTTCGTACAGCTCCAACTCATTGCTCTTTCTGAGAAGTCGGAAAGCTCTCTCCGCCATCTCGGCAAATTCCGTAGATTCTGCGATCTGTTTTGCTTTCCCGATATTTCCCTGGGCAAATGCCGCGTCGATCTGCGCCTGATAATCCGGCAGATGCATATGCTCCATCAGATATTCTTTCACATCACTCTCTTTCACCGGACGCAGATTCAAAGTCACGCACCGGGAAGAAATCGTAGGAAGCAGCGAATCCGCATTGCTGGTCAAAAGCAGGATCACCGCATAAGCCGGTGGCTCCTCGATGGTCTTTAACAATGCATTCTGCGCCTGCAGCGTCAATTTTTCCGCTTCGTTCAGAATATAGATTTTATAAGGACCTGTGTAAGGTTTGATGGATACATCATCAATCAGCTGGATACGAATATCCTCGATACCGATAGAATTCGGTTTCTCATGTGTGATCGTAATAATATCCGGGTGATTTTTGCTTAACGCTCTCTTACAGGAGTCACATTCCATACATGGATCTGTTCCACGCTTTTCACACTGCAGTGCCATGGCAAATGCAGAAGCCAGCATCTTCTTTCCTGCTCCTACTTCACCGTTAAAAATATACGCATGTGAAACTTTTCCCATCTGAATGGCATTCTGTAAATGATTTACAACATCATCATGTCCGATAATCTCATGAAATCCTGCCATACAATCACCTCCTGTGTTCTTTTGTTTTCTGTGGTAATCTCTGGTTTTCTCACCACAGGTTTCCACAGCTGCTTTTTTCACAACATCTTTGCATAAAAGAATACTATATTTATATTGTACTCTGTCTGCGGAATATCATTATTATAGCACACTCCTTAAATACTTTTCAATCTCAGAGTAGCCTCCGGCCCCGTCCATATTGGAAAATCGACGGGCAATTCCTGCCTGCCGGATCTTTTCCTCGCTGAAATCCTGAGCATCCGCCAGGAATCTCCGGCACATTTCTTCGTATTTCGGTACTTCCTGGGTTTCTTCTCTCGCGATTGCCCGCTTCAGGCGTTCTCCGTCTTCCACTTCTATATAAATGGGACGGATCTTTTCCTCTCCATAATATGCCTTTAATTTTTCATAGGATTCCAGTGTTCCGATTCCCAGATAGTTTTTCTCTCCCAGATTCATATTATCCGCTGTAAAATACCGCCACAGCCCGTAAACCGTCTCATATCCCCGGTCTTCGATAATCTTTCCCTCTGCTTTCAGTTTCTGAAAATCCTCTTCCGTCACAAAATGGTACTCCCTGCCATCCAGTTCCCCGTCCCGGATCGGGCGGGTGGTGTAGATCACCAGCCGTTCCAGAGAAAACTCCGGATTTCTTAAAAGGCGCTGATAGATCGTATCTTTTCCCGATGCGCTCTTTCCCATAATATAAAACAATTTGCCCATAATCAGCATTCTCTCTTTCTTTTCACTCCCATCTATCTTACCAGACCACCGGAAACTCTTCCAGATATTTTAAATATTTCTTAAAAGAGTTTAGAAATCCTTTATCTCATTTCCATAAAATGGACACAAACTCCATGTATACTTACAGTATCAAAACAAAGAGGACGGCGGATGCAGATGATGACAGCCAGAGCCGGTAACAAAGACGGAACATCGTTGCCGGAATATTTTACAAACCCTGTGACTGTCGGACCTCGACAAAAAACAATTACCTTTTATATAGATTCGTGCAGCTGTTTGCACCAGCTGCCAAAACACTTTTTCATACTGCCGGGGTACAAAAACCCCGGCCCTCCCTTTTCTAATTATTGTTATACAATGCAAGTAAAACGAAACTGCCGCAGGAAGTTAAAATTCCTGCGGCAATTTCGTTACTCTCAATCTTTATATTGTATCTTTACTCTGTGTGATAATATCTTACAGATATTTTTTCAGAACATCTACTTTATCCAGTTTTTCCCACGGCAGATCCAGATCGTTTCTTCCGAAATGTCCGTAAGCTGCTGTCTGTTTGTAGATCGGTCTTCTCAGATCCAGCATCTTGATGATTCCTGCCGGTCTCAGATCGAAGTTTTCACGGATGATCTCTACCAGTTTTTCATCGCTCACTTTACCGGTTCCTGCGGTATCTACGTTGATGGAAGTCGGATGTGCCACACCGATCGCATAAGACAGCTGGATCTCACACTGGTCAGCCAGACCTGCTGCTACGATATTTTTTGCAACATAACGTGCTGCGTAAGCCGCGGAACGGTCAACTTTGGTGCAGTCTTTTCCGGAGAAAGCTCCGCCACCGTGACGACCATATCCACCGTAAGTATCTACGATGATTTTTCTTCCTGTCAGACCACTGTCACCGTTTGGTCCGCCGATTACGAATCTTCCGGTCGGATTTACAAAGAATTTGGTATCTGCATCTACCATCTCTGCCGGAAGAACCTCATCAAAGACATATTTTTTGATATCTTCGTGGATCTGTTCCTGTGTTACATCCGGATCATGCTGTGTGGACAGTACGACTGCATCCAGACGGTATGCTTTTCCGTTATCATCGTATTCTACAGTTACCTGAGATTTTCCGTCCGGTCTCAGATAACCCAGTGTGCCGTCTTTTCTTACCTTTGTCAGCTGTCTGGTCAGTTTGTGTGCCAGAGAGATAGCCAGCGGCATATATTCTTCTGTCTCGTTGGTCGCAAAACCAAACATCATACCCTGATCTCCTGCACCGATGGCATCGATCTCTTCGTCAGACATTTTATGTTCCTTTGCTTCCAGCGCTTTGTCGACACCCATAGCGATATCGGTAGACTGCTCGTCGATGGCTGTGATCACACCACAGTTCTCCGCATCAAAACCGTATTTTCCTCTGTCATACCCGATTTCACGAACGGTATCTCTTACGATTTTCTGGATATCCACATATCCCTTTGTTGTGATCTCACCCATAACCAGTACCAGACCGGTGGTAATAGCTGTCTCGCAGGCTACACGGCTCATCGGATCCTGTTCCATCAGTGCGTCCAGGACTGCATCGGAAATCTGATCACAGATTTTGTCCGGATGGCCTTCGGTTACAGATTCGGAAGTAAATAAACGTTTTTCCATTCTCATTCTCCTTTTTCTCTGGGTTTTACCCCTGGGTGCTTTTCTCCCGGGTTTATCGTGCAAGATCATGTCATATCACATTTTCTTTCCAACGTATAATCTAAAAATGAGCCCGCCAAAAGCGGACTCAATACTTCGATATATCAAATCCCCTTATTGTTCGATTACTCGCTCAGGTAGGCACCTTCCGTATCCGGGGTTGCCGTGACTTCACAGATCCTATGTATCTCCATCACTCTGAATAAGAGAAAAGCTTTTTATACAATTTACGTCTAATAACATAACGCAGTTTCCTCTGTTCGTCAAGAGGAAAACGGTGTCAGGCACCATAAAATTTTTATAAACAGGCTAGATTTTGATTTTCATCCATTTTCCGCTCTGGAATCGTATGCCGCTTAGCATCAGGCGGCAGAACTGATCCGCTACGATACCCATCCAGATTCCGTAGATTCCCCAGCCGACAATATAGCAGCATATATACGAAACAGCCGTTCTCACAAAGGTAACGCTGATGGTAGAACTGATCATGGTATACACCACATCACCCGCACCGCGCAGTGCTCCGGTGAATACCACCTGACAGATCTGGAACAGCACGATCACTATCAGGATCCGGCTGATTCTCACACCGATCTCCACGATATGAGCTTCTGCAAAGAACAGTCCGAACAGCCACTTTCCGCAGAACAGATAAAACAGGGACATAAAAACAGCCATCACAAGTGCCACTTTTTCGCAGGTCATCCCGTGTCGCTTCGCCTCCTGCGGTTCTTTGCTTCCAAGACTCTGCCCGATCAGTGCCACGGCTGCAGCCTGCATACCATCACCGAAAGAGAACGACAAACTCAGTGCATTCATTCCCACCTGATGTGCCGCCATCGCCGCCGTACCCATGTCAGCTGCCATCACAGCGGTTGACATAAAACCAATACGCATCAGAATCTGCTCCACGAATGTACTGCTTGAAAGTTTCAAGATAATTTTTACCGATTCGAACCGTTTCCACAGCCCTTCTTTTATAATATACGGGATACTGAGGAAGGAATCCTTCCGAAACAGTGACATTACACTGATCGTACACCCCACAACCGTCCCAAGCACCGTCGCCAGTGCTGCTCCGCGGATCCCCAGTTTAGGGAATCCAAGATGACCACCGATCAAAAGATAATTTCCAATAATATTGACGATACTGGATATGGTGTTGGTATACATCGCGATTTTGGTGTTTCCTGCCCCTCTCTGTGCAGCATTGATCACCATGGATATGATATTAAAGATCATCCCACCCATAATAATCTGAAAGTAAATCACCGCTCCGGCATGGGTATCCGGTGCGGAGCCACATTTTTCCATCAGCCATCCTGCCAGACTCACACAGGCAACCGTGATGACCGCGCCGAAGAGAACCGTAAGAAGGATTGCCTCTGCCAGTGTTTCATTTGCTCTTCTTTTGTCTTTTTCTCCTGTTCGTCTGGCAACGATCGCAGCAATCGCCACGTTCATTGCAAAAAATAAAGACAGTCCGAGGAATTTTGGCTGTGTCGTCAGTCCCACCGAAGCCACTGCTTCCGAACCGAGTCCACTGACCATATAGACATCGATCATGCCCGCCAGTGAGATAAAAAAAGACTCAAAGACTGCCGGCCATGCGATTTTCAATACTTTCGTCAATTCCTGTTTCTGTTCCACCCATCCGTTTTTCCGGCTTTCGCCGGATACCGAGTGTCCTTCCATCTACTCACTCCTTTTCTTTCTCATATACTCTCGGAATTTTCATAAATTCAAAATTCAAACACTTCCGGAAAATAATCGGAATAAAATAAGTAACAGAAGCTCTTTTTCTACCGATCGTTCAGTAGCTAAAGAGCTTCCGCTTTTCGCATGCATCTTTGTCACTTTCCCACAGAGATACGATTATTTACGTGGTCAATAAATCATTGGGGATTTTAATCCAAGATCCTGTCTGTTCTTACAGCTTGTCTCCTCTGCGGATATAACCCGGTTTTTCCGGCTCTGCAATAATCTGATTGCTGTGGATCAGTTTCGCATGTTTGTCAATGACCATATTTTCCACATGCACATCTTTGCCGATCACTGCGTCTGCATTTACCACACAGTTACGGACAACTGCACCTTTCCTGATCTCACATCCACGTCCGATGATTGAATTTTCTACCGTTCCTTCAATCAGACAGCCATTGGAAATTACGGATGATTTTACATTGCTGCCTTCAAAATACTGGGTCGGGCAGGAATCGTTGGTACGGGTATAGACTGTCCATTCTTCATGAAACAGTTCTCTTGCTTTCTTGCGGTCGAGCAGTTCTTCATTGGCATCAAAATAACTCTTGAGATCCGTCATTGCCGCAAAATAGCCTCTGTGAGATACTCCACGGATATCCATCTCTCCACAGGATTCGTTGAGTGCATCTGCCAGCGTGTATACTGAAGACATCTTACGTCCTTTCTCGATCAGATCCAGGAAAATCTCTTTTTTCATTACATATGTATCCATGAAAATATTTCTGTTTTTTACATTTCCATGGTTCGGTTCCAGAGACAGCACACCTTTTTGTTTGTTCAGGTTCAGCACCTGACAGTTCAGGAAATGGTCTTTTGCATTGTCCACATTCTGATACATCAGTGTGATATCTGCACCGGATTCGATATGGTTCTGTAAAAATTCTTCGTAATTCGCAGTATATACCATATAACTTGGTACAATAACTACGTACTCTTCATTCATCTCCTCAATGGCATCCAAATTTTCCACATAAGCTGCCAGATCCGTACTGTAAATACTATTTTCGTCTCCGTTTTCACAGAACAGAAGATTTAAATTGCCACGTTTGGAATTGATATTGTAGTGACGTCCGGTTCCCAGATGTTCTACCAGAGAACGTGGCTTTCTGCGGATGTACACCTGAATGGAATCAATTCCACTGTTACTCATATTGGAAATCGGGAAGTCGATCACACGATATCTTCCGAGAAAAGAGATCGCTCCGGTCGGACGATAAGCCTGCATCGGATTCCCCTGTATATTATTGCCTGCGAAATTTACGATTCCAAATGCTCTACTCATCTTATTCTTCCCCCTTTACACGTTTTGCAACCAGTTCGATATTTGCACTGTCTGCACTGCCGACAATCGCATTCTTTCCGATCTTTACGTTGTTCGCAACAAGGGCGCGTGTTACAACTGCACCTTCTTCTACTTCCACACCCGGCATCAGTACACTGTCAATAATTTTTGCTCCCGGTGCTACTTTTGCTCCTGTAAACAGGACAGAGTTCTTAACCAGACCATCCACGATACATCCCTGTGTGATAAATGCTCTCTCTATACTCGCCTGTGCACCGATATACTGTGGCAGCGCATCGGTATCCTGGGTATAGATCTTCCAGGAACTGTCGGCAAGATCCAGTGCATTGTTCTTATCCAGCAGATCCATATTGGCTTCCCATAAGGAATCGATGGTTCCCACATCTTTCCAGTATCCTTTGAACTTATATGCATACAGTGTTTTCTGGTCTTCCAGCATTCTTGGGATGATGTCTTTTCCGAAATCATGGTTGGAATCCGGATCTTTCATATCAGCAAGAAGCATCTTCCGAAGCAGTTTCCAGTTAAAGATATAGATTCCCATGGATGCCAGATTGCTCTTAGGCTCCGCAGGTTTCTCCTCAAATTCTACGATTTTTCCGCCTTCTTCGGTATTCATGATACCAAAACGGCTTGCTTCTTTCATCGGAACCTCAATAACGGCGATGGTCGCATCTGCATGATGTTCTTTGTGGTAATCAAGCATCTCATCGTAATCCATCTTGTAAATATGATCACCCGAAAGAACCAGCAGATATTCCGGTGCATAGGTATCAATAAAGTCAATGTTCTGAGAAATAGCATCCGCAGTTCCTCTGTATACGTCCAGGTTTGCATCTGCTTTCTCTCGTGGTGGCAGAATATATACGCCGCTGTCTTTGGTATCAAGACCCCATCTTCTTCCTGCGGCTGCATAACTGTTCAGCAGGACGGATTCGTACTGAGTCAGTACGCCGACTACATCGATTCCACTGTTTGCACAGTTACTCAGTGGAAAATCAATGATCCGATATTTTCCGCCGTATGATACTGCAGGTTTGGCAACTTTTTTTGTCAGGTCATGAAGTCTGCTTCCTCTTCCTCCAGCCAGGATCATAGCCAACATGTTATTTTGCTTCATATGTAAGCCCTCTCTTTCATATTTCTGTGTCTATTATACTATTCTTTATGCTATTATGCTACATATTTCCAGAAGAAAACTGAATTTATTGAATGATTTTACCAAAGTCTAACATTTATATTTATATTTTTTAGAATATTCTCCAATTTCTTTCCGTCACTCTTATGTTTTCTCTGCATGCACAGACATTGCCGGGGTTTCTGTTTTTCCACGGCAGACACGGGATGCTTTCTCATAATTTTACAGAATCTTTAGAATTATCCCACTTTGTTTAGATGAAAAAACACATGCTGTATGCTATACTTGATATATCATTATGGGTTCTTCTGCCCATTTATATCAAAACAGAAAACAGGTGAAACTATGAAACTGAAAAATCGTATGGTTATCTCATTTTTTGTGATCATTTTGGTTCCTCTGATCCTGACCGGTGTTGCAGTTACCGGTTTTACCATGTATCAGGTCTGGTCACTGGAAAAGAAATATGGAATCGAAGGGGTTACTTATGAAAATCTCTCCAACAATACTATGCTGTTGAGCAAAATGACCCAGAAAACATTCTCCACTCTCGAGAAAACAGCCTCTTCGGATCCGGAAAAACTGGAGGACACTTCTTATCTGGACTCGCTGAATCAGGATCTGACCGGGAAAAATGCTTACCTGCTGATCCGGAAGGGTAACGATATGTTTTATTGCGGTTCCCCGACACAGGATGAATTGCTCTTTTCCGAACTTCCGGAATACGGCGATCCTTCTGCCGACAATGATCGTGGGGTCTATATCGGTGCCGATGTGCAGTCCCTTATCAAGCAGGTGGATTTTACCTTTACTGACGGTGTCAAAGGAAGTGCGTTTATTATTTTCCATTCCAATTCCATGGTTCCTCAGTTAAAGAAGATTCTGCTGGATACCGTGTTTGTGATCGTCCTGATCCTGATTCTCACTGCCCTGGGGCTTTGTACCTGGACATATCGTGGCGTGATGACTCCACTGACCCAGCTGAAGGAGGCAACAAAAAATATCAAAGAAGGCAATCTGGACTTTACAATTGAAAAAACAGGTGTGGATGAGATCGGAGATCTGTGTGATGATTTTGAGGAAATGCGCAAGCGCCTGAAGGAATCTGCTGAAGAAAAAGTGGCATTTGACAAAGAAAATAAGGAACTGATCAGCAATATTTCCCATGATCTGAAGACACCGATCACAGCTGTCAAGGGTTATGTGGAAGGCATCATGGACGGCGTAGCAGACACGCCGGAGAAGATGGACCGCTATATCCGCACCATCTATAATAAAGCAAATGAAATGGACCGGCTGATCAATGAACTGACCTTTTATTCCAAGATTGATACAAACCGGATCCCTTATACGTTTAACAAAATTCATATCAGTGATTATTTTGAAGACTGTATAGATGAACTGAGCGTAGAACTGGAGTCAAGCGGTGTATCGCTGACCTATTTCAATTATCTGGAAGAAGATGCGGTGGTGATTGCTGATGCAGAGCAGTTAAAACGTGTCATCAACAATATCATCAGCAATTCCCTGAAATATATGAACAAACCGAAGGGTGTGATCAATATCCGTCTGAGAGATGTAGGAGATTTTATTCAGATTGAAATTGAAGACAATGGAAAAGGAATCGCACAGAAGGACCTGGCAAATATTTTCGAACGTTTCTACCGCACGGATGCTTCGAGAAATTCTTCAAAGGGCGGAAGCGGTATCGGTCTTTCCATCGTTAAAAAGATTATGGAAGATCACGGCGGTCAGGTCTGGGCAACAAGTAAAGAAGGCACAGGTACTACCATGTATCTGGCTTTGAGAAAATATCAGGAGGTACCTGTACATGAGTAAAATATTAATTATCGAAGATGAAGAAGCAATCGCAGATCTGGAAAAGGATTATCTGGAACTGAGCGGGTTTGAGGTAGAAATCGAGCATCGGGGAGATGTGGGACTAAAACGTGCTCTGACAGAAGATTTTAACCTGGTGATCCTGGATCTGATGCTGCCGGAGATGAACGGTTTTGATATCTGCCGGGAGATCCGGGCACAGAAGAATACGCCGATCATTATGGTTTCTGCTAAAAAGGATGACATTGATAAGATCCGTGGACTTGGTCTTGGAGCCGATGATTACATGACCAAACCTTTCAGCCCCAGCGAGCTGGTAGCAAGAGTAAAAGCCCATCTGGCGCGGTATGAACGGCTGATCGGATCCGGTGTACAGGAAAATGATATTATTGAGATCCGTGGAATCAAGATTGATAAGACAGCACGAAGAGTCTGGGTGAATGGAGAGGAGAAGAATTTTACCACCAAGGAATTCGATCTTCTGACCTTCCTGGCACAGAATCCCAACAGAGTATTTACAAAGGATGAGTTATTCCGGGAGATCTGGGATATGGAGTCTGTGGGGGATATTGCTACGGTTACGGTGCATATTAAGAAGATTCGGGAGAAGATCGAGTTTAATACAGCGAAGCCGCAGTATATTGAAACGATCTGGGGAGTTGGATATCGGTTTAAAGTTTGATAAAAACAGGGATTCGTTCCTATATTTACGGTACTGACAAAGGTCCGTCGAAGAAAGGCGCCCTCATGGAAAGCAGGCAGGGTCTGCGCTCGGTTTGAGCCTGTAGTCTCAAACTCGTGCTCGACAAGCTGCCAGCGTTCCATGAGGGCGCCTTTCTTCGACTGCGATTGTGGTGTGGAGAAGGTTGCAGTCGTAATTATATAGATTTTCCAGATTTTCCATCACGGCTCTGCATTTTCCATTTGCCAACGCACAGCAATCGGCTGACCGTTTCTGATCCAGGCAACACTGTGTGGGCGCTTAGGGGAAGCTTTGAAATCCAGCCCTTACGGAGACTTAGGCTCGAGCGCTCTCGCGAGAGTCTTAGTCGTAGTTAGGGATTAGTTCAAAGTTCCCCTGCCCACGTTGCCAGGATTAGAAACGATCAGCCGATTGCGTCCATTCTATGTTCTCTCTCTCCCCCCAGAAGAGTAATTTTATCCCCACGGAAATGTCCACCCTCTTGCAAACCAGTCCCTTCCAACGCACAGCGGCCGGATGACCGTTTCCGGTCCGGGCAACACTTTGTGGGCGCTTAGGGGAAGCTTTGAAATCCAGCCCTTACGGAGACTTAGGCTCGAGCGCTCTCGCGAGAGTCTTAGTCGCAGTTAGGGATTAGTTCAAAGTTCCCCTGCCCACGTTGCCAGGACCGGAAACGGTCATCCGGCCGCGTCCGTCCTACAACATATGATTTACTTTTGTAAAATTACGCTTCAATCGTAACCTTATCCAGATGCCAGATCTCATCCACATACTGCTGAATCGTTCTGTCAGAAGAGAATTTACCTGCACAGGCAGTGTTCAGAAGAGCCATCTTTGCCCATCCTTCACTATCTCTGTAAGCTGCTTCTACCTTCTTCTGTGCTTCTGCATAAGACTTGAAGTCTGCCAGGATAAAGTAAGTATCTGCGCGATCACTGCAGTTTGTGTTCAGCAGAGAATCGTAGATCTCATGGAACATGTTGAAATCTCCGTTGGAGTAAGTTCCATTGATCAGCTGCATCAGTACGTTACGGATATCCGGATCGTTGTTGAAGTACTGCATCGGATCGTATCCGCCGTTGTTTTCGTAGTTGATAACCTGGTCAGCGGTCAGACCGAAGATGAATGCATTCTCTGCACCAACTTCTTCTACGATTTCCACGTTTGCACCATCCATGGTTCCCAGAGTCGGTGCACCGTTCAGCATGAACTTCATATTACCGGTACCGGATGCCTCTTTACTTGCAGTGGAGATCTGTTCGGAAACATCTGCTGCTGCAAAGATCAATTCCGCATTGGATACACGGTAGTTCTCGATAAATACAACTTTCAGTTTACCGTTGATAGAAGCGTCATTATTGACAACATCTGCAACAGCGTTGATCAGTTTGATCGTCAGTTTTGCACGACGATATCCTGCAGCTGCCTTTGCACCGAAGATGAATGTTCTTGGATAGAAATCCATTTCCGGATGTGCCTTGATCTCGTTATACAGGTACATAACATGCAGAATATTCATCAGCTGACGTTTGTACTCATGCAGTCTCTTAACCTGAACATCGAAGATAGAATGAGGATTGACTTCGATTCCATTATGCTCCTGGATGTATTTTGCCAGACGTACTTTGTTCTGATATTTGATATTCATGAACTCCTGCAAAGCTTTCTTGTCATCTGCGTAAACTTTCAGTTTTGCCAGTTCCGGCAGATCGGTGATCCAGCCGTCACCGATGTGATCTGTGATCCAGTCAGCCAGCAGCGGGTTCGCATGCATCAGGAAACGTCTCTGTGTGATACCGTTTGTCTTGTTGTTGAATTTCTCCGGGTACATCTCGTAGAAATCTTTCAGTTCCTGTTTCTTCAGGATCTCGGTATGCAGTCTTGCAACACCGTTTACAGAATAACCGCCGGCGATTGCCAGGTGGGCCATCTTCACCTGTCCGTCGTAGATGATAGCCATTTTCTGGATTTTTTCCTGATTTCCCGGATATTTGTTCTGGATCTCCAGGATAAATCTGCGGTTGATCTCTTCGATGATCTGATATACACGAGGAAGCAGTTTGGAGAACAGCTCGATCGGCCATTTTTCCAGAGCTTCTGCCATGATGGTATGGTTGGTGTATGCACAGGTATGTGTTGTGATATCCCATGCTTCTTCCCAGGTCATTCCTTCTTCGTCCAGCAGGATACGCATCAGTTCGGCAACGGTCATGGTCGGATGGGTATCATTCAGCTGGAAGGTTACTTTCTTCGGCAGATCATGCAGATCATCATGATGTTTTTTGAATTTTGCAATTGCAGCCTGAATACTTGCAGAAATAAAGAAATACTGCTGTTTCAGACGAAGCTCTTTACCTGCATAATGATTATCGTTCGGGTACAGAACCTCTACGATATTCTTAGCCAGGTTTTCCTGTTCAACGGCTTTATGATATTCACCCTTGTCAAACAGATCCAGACGGAAATCAGTGATAGGTTCTGCATCCCAGATTCTCAGAGTGTTGACGATCTTGTTGTTGTAACCAACGATCGGCATGTCGTAAGGAATAGCCATTACAGACTGATAACCTTCCTGGATGAACTGATTTCTTCCGGTAGCTGCATCATATTCCACGCGTACATATCCGCCGAATTTTACTTCTTTTGCATATTCCGGGCGACGCAGTTCGAATGGATAACCATCTTTCAGCCAGTTATCCGGTACTTCTATCTGATAGCCATCTTCGATTTTCTGTTTGAACAGACCATAGTGATAACGGATACCACAACCATATGCACAGTATCCCAGAGTTGCCAGGGAATCCAGGAAACATGCTGCCAGTCTTCCCAGACCACCGTTACCCAGTGCCGGATCCGGCTCCTGATCTTCGATCACGTTCAGATCAAATCCCAGCTCGTCCAGTGCTTCCTTTACTTCTTTATATGCAGTCAGATTGATCAGATTATTACCCAGGGCACGACCCATCAGGAACTCCATGGAAAGATAATATACGATCTTCGGATCATCTTTCTCATACTGTTTTTGAGTTGCCAGCCAGTTATCGATAATCACATCTTTTACAGCCAGAGAAACGGCCTGGAAAATCTGCTGCTGTGTTGCTTCATCGATTGTCTTACGGTAAAGCATCTTTACGTTTTCTTTGACCGCTTTTTTAAACTCTTCTTTTTTGAAATGACTGTCTAACATTGGAAACCTCCTCATTTGCAATGATATTTATAATGATACAAAAATCAAACAGATCCTGTATCATGAAAAAAGGGGCTGGTACGCTTGTACCCGCCCCCTGATCCACATACTTTGTTACAATTTGTCAATTGTAAAGGTACTGAATTTTCAATACAACTAATTCATTTTCTCAACTCCCAGTGTTACTTCCTGAGAATTGATATTCCAGGATTTTACATAACCCTGAGCAGTATCGGTAAGCAGCTTCTCAGCCAATACCTCTGCCTGAATCTCTTCCGCATGTGCCTTCATGATGTCTTCAATTACTTTGTTGTCTTTCACATACACCTGGATCTTATCCATGACTTCAAAGCCAGCTTCTTTTCGCATGGTCTGGATCTTGCTGATGATCTCTCTTACAAAACCTTCTTCGATCAGTTCCGGAGTCAGATTGGTATCCAGAACAACTGCAATATCGTTGTCAGATTCGGTTACATAACCTTCCATCTGTGCAGTTTCGATCAGCAAATCCCCTTCTGATAATACAACTTCATTACCGTCGATGTCAAGTTTTAACTCGCCGTTTGCACGAAGCTCTGCCATAGCTTTGTTTCCATCAAGTTCGCTTAATGTTTTACGGATACCGTTTAACAGTTTTCCGTATTTCGGTCCTACGGTCTTCAACTGCGGTTTGAAGCTGTAAGAAATAAAGTTTTCGATATTATCGGTGAATTTTACTTCTTTTACGTTCAGCTCGTCTGCGATGATCGCGGTAAAGTATTCGGACAGTCCGTACGGAGCTTTTACATACATGGCTGCGATCGGCTGACGGTTCTTGATGTTTGCAGTATTTCTGCAGGCACGGCCCATAACAACCACATTCAGCAGGTGATCCATATTTGCTTCCAGATCTTTGTCGATCCATTCTTTGTTGGCAACCGGGAAGTCACACAGATGGATGCTTTCCGGAGCATCTTTATCGATGCTTCTTACCAGGTTCTGGTAGATATCTTCGGTCATGAACGGAATCATCGGAGCGGCAACTTTGGAAATGGTTACCAGGGAAGTATACAGTGTCATGTAGGCATTGATCTTATCCTGTTCCATTCCTTTTGCCCAGAAACGTTCACGGCTTCGTCTTACATACCAGTTACTCATATCATCTACGAATTCCTGCAGTGCTCTTGCTGCTTCCGGGATCCGGTAGTTGTTCAGGTTGTCGTCTACAGTCTGGATCACGGTATTCAGCTTGGACAGCAGCCACTTGTCCATAACGGACAATTTGTCATAATCCAGGGTGTATTTTGTTGCATCAAATTCATCGATGTTTGCATAGAGTACGAAGAACGCATAGGTGTTCCACAGGGTACTCATGAATTTTCTCTGACCTTCCTGTACCGCTTTTCCATGGAAACGGTTCGGCAGCCACGGTGCGCTGTTGATATAGAAGTACCAGCGGATCGCATCTGCGCCGTATGTCTGCAGTGCATCGAAAGGATCTACGGCATTTCCTTTGGATTTGCTCATTTTCTGACCATTTTCATCCTGTACATGACCCAGTACGATAACGTTCTGGTACGGAGCCTTGTTGAATAACAAGGTGGATTCTGCCAGCAGAGAGTAGAACCATCCACGGGTCTGGTCTACAGCTTCTGAGATAAACTGTGCCGGGAACTGCTGTTCAAACAGGTCTTTATTTTCAAATGGATAATGATGCTGTGCAAATGGCATTGCTCCTGAGTCGAACCAGCAGTCGATAACTTCCGGTACTCTGTGCATCGGTTTTCCACATTCCGGGCACTTGATGGTGATGTCATCGATGTACGGACGATGGAGTTCTACGGTTTTTGCACGTTCGTCACCGCTCATCTCATACAGTTCTTCTCTGCTTCCTACGGAATGCTGGCATCCGCATTCACACTCCCAGATATTCAGAGGAGTTCCCCAGTAACGGTTTCTGGAAATACCCCAGTCCTGCACATTCTCCAGCCAGTCGCCGAAACGACCTTTACCGATGCTTTCCGGGATCCAGTTAATCGTGTTGTTATTGCGGATCAGATCATCTTTTACCGCTGTCATCTTGATAAACCAGGATTCTCTTGCATAGTAGATCAGTGGTGTATCACAACGCCAGCAATGTGGATATTCATGCTCGAATTTCGGTGCTTCGAAGAGTTTTCCTTCTTTGTCCAGATCCACCAGTACCTTCGGATCGGCATCTTTTACAAAGATATCTGCATATGGAGTTTCTTTGGTCAGATGACCTTTTCCGTCTACGAACTGTACGAACGGCAGGTTGTAGTTACGTCCGATACGGCTGTCGTCTTCACCGAAGGCCGGTGCGATATGAACGATACCGGTACCATCACTCATGGTTACGTAAGTATCACAGGTAACAAAATGTGCTTTCTTTTTCTGTTTTGCTGCTGCTTCACCTGCGCATGCATACAGCGGTTCGTATTCTTTGTATTCCAGATCTTTTCCTGTATATTTCTCAAGGACTTCGTAAGCCGGTTTCTCTTCGTCTCCCAGTTTGCCAAGTACTTTGTCTAACAGGGCTTCTGCCAGGTAATAAGTGTATCCATCAGCTGCTTTTACTTTGCAGTAAGTCTCATCCGGGTTCACACACAGTGCCACGTTGGAAGGCAGTGTCCACGGAGTTGTGGTCCATGCCAGGAAATAAGCATCCTCACCGATCACTTTAAAACGAACGATTGCAGAACGTTCTTTTACGGTTTTGTATCCCTGGGATACTTCCTGTGCGGAAAGCGGTGTTCCGCAACGAGGACAGTAAGGCACGATCTTGAATCCTTTGTATAACAGACCTTTGTCCCAGATCTGTTTCAGTGCCCACCACTCGGACTCGATAAAGTTGTCATCATATGTTACATAGGGATGTTCCATATCAGCCCAGAAACCTACGGTAGAGGAAAAATCTTCCCACATACCTTTGTATTTCCATACGCTTTCTTTACACTGCTGGATAAATGGCTCCATACCATATTCTTCGATCTGTTCTTTTCCGTCCAGACCCAGTTTCTTTTCTACTTCCAGCTCTACCGGAAGTCCGTGGGTATCCCAGCCGGCTTTTCTCGGTACCATGTATCCTTTCATGGTGCGGTAACGTGGGATCATATCCTTGATGACACGGGTCAGTACGTGACCGATATGCGGTTTGCCGTTTGCGGTCGGCGGTCCATCATAAAATGTGTAGGTTTCTCCCTGTTTTCTCTGTTCCATACTTTTTTCAAAAATATGATTTTCTTTCCAGAACTGTTCTGTCTTTTTCTCTCTGTCCACAAAGTTCAGATTGGTTGACACTTTCTGATACATCTCAGAATCCTCCTTTTTTATTTTCAAAAAGCGGTTTGTTATACAAAAAAGCCTTCGTCCCTGTAACAGGACGAAGGCTACATTACCATCGTTATACCACCTCTTACAATGTACGGGCTCTTCACCGATACACCTTCCCTTTAACGGCGGAACAACCGGCATCTCCTACTGCCCGCAGGTTTCAGAGTGCAACTCAGGAGTGATGTTCATCTGACCGACCGGCACCGGGCTTCCACCTTCCCCGGTTCGCTGAGGCTTTCAGGCACAGACTACTGTCTCCGTCTTCGTTTTTACTAACCCTCATTATATATACCTAGCAAAGTGGTTGTCAAGGAATTTTACTGTTTTTCAAGGGTAAATTTCGCTTTATTTGTTGTTGTACTGTCCGTACCGATAAAAATTCCGAAAATACCTGCTTCACTCTCAAAAATATTATTTTCACTCAGGAAACGAAGCTGTGGTTCCGTAATGGTAAATTCCACTCTTGCCTCTTCTTCCGGCTGCAGGGTAACTTTTCGGAAATCTTTCAGTTCTTTAACCGGTCGTACCACGCTTGCGGCAACATCATGGAGATACAGCTGGACGGTTTCGGTTCCGGCACAGGTGCCTGTATTTTTTACGGTTACCGCTGCTCGGATGCTTTCTCCGTCTTTCATGCTGTCTTTATCCAGCAAAACTTCCGAAACAGTAAATGTCGTATAGCTGAGACCGTAGCCGAACGGATACAGCGGTGCGTTCGGAATGTCCAGATATTTGGAACGGAAACGATCCTTGTCTTTGCCTTCCACATGAGGACGACCGGTGGCATATTCGTTATAATGAACCGGAACCTGTCCCACACAGTACGGAAAACTCATCGGCAGTTTTCCGGTCGGGTTGCAGGCACCGTACAAAACATCTGCGATCGCTCCGGCTCCCTCGGTTCCCGGCATCCATACTTCCAGAATGGCTTTTGCTTTTGACTCAATCCCACGGATATCCAACGGACGGCCGGAAAACAGAACTACGATGATGTTGGTATTGACTTCTGCTATCCGATCCAGTAATTTCTGCTGAATCTCCGGAATCTGAATATTCGCATTACTGGTTGCCTCTCCTGACTGCAGACGGTCTTCACCGATACAGAGAACTACTTTTTCCGCTCCGGCTGCTGCCTTTACTGCCTCTTCCAGCATCTGTGCCTCTTCCTGCGGTGTCCAGGAAGAGTCCTGTGTTCCCTCGGTAAATCCTTCCAGAACCACATCCGCGCCAAGCATCGGGGAGCCCTGTGCAAAGACTACATTTTCTGCCGGGTTTTCCTGTTTCACCACTTCCCTGATTGTTTTTACATCCTTCGCCTCTCCGATGATCGACCAGGATCCCATCAGGTTTCTGGAGTTTACATAAGGTCCGATGTATGCGGTTTTTTCGTTTTTGTTCAGTGGCAGGATATTCTCTTCATTTTTCAGCAGAACGAAGGATTTTCTTGCCGCTTCTCTCGCCAGTCTGCGGTGTTCTTCGCACAGGATCACCTGTTTTTCTTTCTCCTCATCGGCATCTTTATACGGATGTTCGAATAGTCCCAGTTTATTTTTCAGTTCCAGGATCCGCATGCAGCACTCGTCTATCAGTTCCACGGGAATCTTTCCTTCTTTTACCAGCCGGCACAGGTTGTCGCTGTAGATTCCTGTCATCATATCGATATCTACACCTGCTTTCGCTGCACGGATCGCTGCCTCTTCTTTGTCGGCACAGTAACCATGATAAATCATTTCCTCAATTGCTGCCCAGTCAGAGATCAGCACTCCATCAAATCCCAGTTCATCGCGGAGAATATCCCGCATCAATTTTCTGCTGCCCGTAGCCGGTACACCATTCAGAGTATTAAACGACGTCATCACAAGTGCGGCTTTTGCATCGATTCCTGCTTTGTAGGATGGCAGATAGAACTCCCGGAAGGTGTGCTCGGATAATTCTACCGTATTATAATCTCTTCCGGCCGTCGGTGCACCGTATCCCGCAAAATGTTTCACGCAGGCACCGATCCGGTATTCCTCACTCAGATCATCTCCCTGGAACCCCCGTACCATGCTCTCACAGAACCGGCTGTTCAGATACGGATCCTCACCGGTGGATTCCATCACGCGTCCCCATCTGGCATCACGCACCAGATCAGTCATCGGGGCGAAGGTTACATGCAGACCACTGACGGATGCCTCTTTTGCTGCGACCGCAGCGCATTTTTCTGAAAGCTCCGGTTCAAAGGTTGCTCCCTGTCCCAGCGGAATCGGAAATACAGTTTTATAGCCATTGATGATATCCAGCATGAATAACAGCGGGATATGATGCGGATGTTTTTCCATGTAGGATTTCTGGATCTTTTTGACCGTCTCCGCACCCATCGATCCGATCACTGAACCGGACAGTGCGATATTTTCTTCGGTAAATCCCATCTCTGCCATCGGTCCTGTGATCACCGTATCATCATCGAAAAAACCGCCGATCACCTGGCTCATCTGATTTACCTTTTCTTCCAGCGACATATCGTTCAACAAAGCGGTTAACTGCTCTTTTGTCATCTCTCTTCTCCTTTTATATTTTTTCTGATATTACTTTAATGTTATCCTCTCATAACATCGCTATTTATAACCAATATATAACAACCCAACCGTAATTTGCAAGTCCCGTTCCCGCCAATACGCTTTTCACTGTTACTGTTCTTCGCTTTTTGTCGTATTTTGCCGGCATCTATGGTATAATAGATAAAATTGGGTTCAAATTCCCGTATTTTATGATACCAAGGTCAAAAGTCCAGAAATCTGACGCAAGCTTGCTTGCAGGAAGCTTTCTGAACTTGGGACCTGCCAAAAACATGAGTAAGTAGCCATTTTTCGAAGAAAAATGAGCGCATTGCGAATGTTTTTGAGGATTGTGAGAGTACGAAGTACGGAACAATCCGGTATCAAAAGGGTCAAAATACCTTTTGACCCCAACATCATTTTATAAGACTAAAATAATGTAAAAAGGAGTTCTTTATGAAAAGACGATTATACCGTCACCCCCTGCTGGTACTGTCGATGACCGTTTTATTGGGGATTTCCGGTCTGTCTCCTTCTGTAGCAGGTGCAACGGAAGTTACCACAGATACGCAGGCTGTGGCAGACACCACGGATATGACTTCTGAAGATACCTCAGATGCCGTGGATGGGGAAGCCGCAGAAGAAACCACGGAACCGGAACGTCTGGAGCCGGATGCCTACTTCGAGCCGATTCAGTCCAACGACACTGCCGACTGGCCGCAGGGACCTGCCGTCTGGGCAGAATCTGCAGTGGTGATGGATCTCGACAGCGGGACTTTCCTGTATTCCAAAAATATGGATGCTACAAAGTATCCTGCCAGTATCACCAAGATTCTCACTACGCTGATCGCGATTGAACATTCGCGTCCTTCTGAGAAAGTAACCTTCTCGGCAAATGCTGTTTATGGCATCGAACAGGGCAGTTCCAATATCGGTATCCGGCTGGGAGAAAACCTGACCATGGAGGATTGCCTGTACGGTATGATGCTCGAATCCGCCAATGAAGTGTGTGTCGCTGTGGCGGAACATATAAGCGGCAGTGTGGAGGCGTTCGTGGAACTGATGAATCAGGAAGCGGCTTCCTTGGGATGTACGAACACGCATTTTACCAACCCAAACGGTCTTCCTGACGAGAATCATTATACGACAGCACATGATATGGCGCTGATCGCACAGGCGGCATACAATAACGCGACTTTCCGCAAGGTCTGTCAGACTACTACCTACTGTATCGGAACCACCAACAAATGTGGGGAAAAGCGATGGCTGAGCAATCACCATAAGATGCTTCCGGACAGGGATTATACTTATGAAGGCTGCACCGGAGGAAAAACAGGATTTACCCAGGCGGCGTTAAACACTCTGGTCACTTACGCCGAGCGCAATGGCAGACGGCTTGTATGTGTATCGCTTCGAACCAACGGAAGACAGATTTATACAGACACGGCTTCCCTTCTCGATTACGGATTCAATAATTTCCAGAATTATTCCATCTTCAACCGGAAAACCTGGGCAGATGCAAAGATGCTGTACCCGTCGCTGTACTTCGGACAACCCGAGACAGTTGCAAATCTCCGCCCGACCTGCACGGTAACGCTGCCGGCCGGCATGGATCTGTCCTCCATGGAGACAACCTGCAACCCGGGAGAGGGAACCCTCTGCCGCAGCTATACATATAACCAGTATCCGGTAGGCTACGAATCCATCCCGGACACTGCGATTCAGGCGCTGTTACACAGTGAACCCACAAACATCTGCAAAAAGTCCGGCAGCGCTGTTGCATCTGATCTTGGAAATTCTGCAAAAGAAACAGCTTCTGGTATTTTTCAGAAAGTACTCGCATTGGTCACCTCTGTATTTACAGCTGTCCCATGGTACTACTTCGCACTGGGCGGTATGCTGTTGCTGATCATCATTATGGAGATTGTGCTGGCAGTGAAGAAAAAGAAGAGACGGAAGAAGAAAAACTCAAAAAAGAAAGCAAAGAAAATATAAACTTATGATCGAAGGCATATACCTGTAATTATCAGACTCCACAGGTATATGCTTTTTTGAATACATACTGATGTATATTACAAAAAAAGAACAGATCCCCATTTATATTTACGGAGATCTGTTCTTTTTCTTCTATTTTTTACTCTCGGATTAAATCTCTTTTCCCTTGGTTCCAATGGCATGTACCACAAACGGAATAAACAGTGTGATCAGTGCTGCATAACCCAGGTAAGCGTAACCTTTCTTAACAACCGTCATCAGACCGAACTGCGCAATAGCAAATGCCAGGAAGGTGAAGATCGCAGTGAAGACTGCGTTTCTTGCCAGATGGCCTTTTGCTTTTTTCTCTTTGCTGTCCATACGGCGTTCCATCGCGTTGACACAACGGGTTACGATACCGGAGATCATGTTTACGGCTGTGGAGATGGCTCCGAGGATGATCAGGATCGAGATGATCGGTGTCAGGATACCGGCACCTACACCATTCTGTACCAGAACCAGCATAGGAACAGACGCGGTGGCCAGCTCTGCCACATAGGCGATGGCCAGCAGACCGAAGATGGAAAGTTCCATGGCCAGGAAGTTACAGATGAACATCCAGATGGCTGCTTTGTTGATCTGTTTTACATCGGTAACATCTTCCATATGCTGGTACATAACAGATACAGATGCCAGCTGGAAGAAGAAATACAGGACTGCGGACCACAGTGCCGGGCCGAATGCGCCGGTCTCAGACGAAATCACCGGCATCTCTCCGGATGTCATCCGTCCGATGGAGGCTGTGATATCACCCCACTGTGCGATGATATTCGGAACCAGTACCAGTACCAGACCGATGATGATCAGCACACTCAGGGTAGAAGCACATTTTCTTACTACATTGGTTCCATACAAAGCAATGAAGAAGATAAATGCTGCGATGATCAGTGTACATACCCAATATGGGATGCCAAACAGTGTCTGTAAGGTAGAACCTCCGGTTGCAAATGCTGCAGCGGATGCGGTACCGATCATGATCAGATAACAGATCTCATACAGGTTGGACATCACGTGGCGGGTCTTTCCATACAGGCTGTCGGAAAAACTTCTGTAATCATAGGTTTTGTGTTTGTATGCATAACGCATGCCATACCAGAAGAACAGTGCATATAAGCCCTGTGTGACCAGTGGCAGGATCAGACACCAGATACCGTAATTAATAAAGTACTGATAGATCTGTGCTCCGGATGCAAATCCGCCACCGAACTGTGTGGTAAATGCCACGAACGCAAGTCCCATCGCCAGAGGCATCTTACTTTTGTCGACCAGTAATGATTTTTTCTCACTCATACTTTCTTTCCCCCGATTTCCTTTATTTTCGGAATATTTCTGATTATTTATTAAACTCAATCACTTTACCCGGATTGAGGATCAGCTTATCGTCAAATGCCAGCTTGATGGATTTGTACAGCTGGATCATCCGCGGTCCCACGAACTCTTCCAGGAATTCCAGACGGCCGTTTCCGATACCATGCTCTCCGGATAACTGTCCGCCCAGCTCTTTGGACAGTGCGTACAGTTCTGTCAGACTGGCGTGGGTTGCTGCCTTCCACTCTTCATCACTCATCTCCGGTCCTCGAAGCATCTCAGTATGGATGTTTCCGTCTCCACAGTGACCACACGGCTCTACACGAATGCCATGGGCACTTGCGATCTTTTTCGCCGCCTTTACATACTCTGCGATTCTTGCTCTCGGAACAACCACATCACACTCTTCCTGTGCTACAGAATCCGCTTTCATGCCTTCCAGGATACCGCCACGCACGCTCCATACCGCTCCGGCGCGTTCCGGTGTTCCGGCGATCGCGCAATCCAGAGCTCCGTTGGCCAGTGCTGCTTCTGCCGCAGCTTCCACCGCACTGTCAAGTTCCTGTTTGCTCGAAGCGTCGTACATCACGATCAGCACCGCTTCGCCCTCTTTCACCGGAAACATCTTGTTCAGGTTCCGCTCTACGATATCGATCAGTTCTCTCTCAAGGAATTCGATCGCTGTAGGTACAAACGGCAGTTCCAGTACCTTCGGAACCATGTCCGCACACTCTTCGAGGCTCTTAAACGGCATAACCAGCGTACAGGTGCAGGTCGGTGCCGGAAGCAGTTTTAATGTCACTTCCGTCAGGATACAAAGGGTTCCCTCGGAACCGATGATCAGGTCTTTCACATCATATCCGGTCGTATTTTTCACAACATTGGATGAAAAATTCATGATCGATCCATCCGGCATAACTGCCTCGATACAGCGGACAAAATCCCTCGTCAATCCATAACGGACCGCTTTCATACCACCGGCATTTGTGATAACGTTACCGCCGATGGATGCAGTCTTTTCCCCCGGATCCGGCGGATAGAACAGTCCGCCTGCTGCGGCTGCTGCCTGAATATCAATCAACAGTGCACCCGGCTGGGCGGTGATCGTCTGATTCTTCCGGTCGATCGGAAAAATCTTGTTCATCCGCATGATGGATAACATAATACCGCCATATTTGCAGGTAGCTCCTCCTGCCAGGCCGGTTCCCGCTCCACGACAGACCACCGGGATATTTTCTTTGTACGCATATGCCATAATGGCTGATACTTCTTCTTTATTTACAACTTCCACGTACAGATCCGGCTGATACACACCGTACTCCGGCATCTCATCCCGATAATATTCGCTGGCGATCTCCTCTCCCACCCATACACGGTCAGGAGCGGTGACAGAACGGATATAGTCACAATCCTGGGAAGTCATTTTCTTATAAGGGTATGCCACGACTTATTCCTCCTTCTGTTTTTTTGCCAATGCTGTCAGTTCCGGGACAACCTGGTATAAATCATCTACGATACAGTAATCTGCCACACCGAAAATCTGTGCGTTCGGATCTGTATTGATGGCTACGATACATTCCGATCCGTTCATACAGGAGGTGAACTGGATCGCTCCGGACACCCCGCAGGTGATGATCAGTTTCGGACGCACGGTACGGCCGGACAGACCGATCTGATGTGCCGTATCGCCAAATCCGTTTTCCACCATCGGACGGGTAAATGCCAGCTGACCGCCAAGTGCCTCTGCCAGTTCCCGGCACATTTCCACATCTTTTTCATTTCGCACGCCACGGCCTGCTACCACCAGCACATCCTCTTCTTCCAGACTCTTGACTTTATCGATCACCTCAGAAGAAAGGATCTTAATCCTCGATTCTGCCATCTTTTCATTGACCGGACAGACAACCACTTCGCCGTGCGGGTTGGCTACCACTTCGGCTTTATCCATGACTTTATAGCGTACGGTTGCAAACTGTGGTCTGGACTTTGTGATGCCGATCTGCGCCATGATATTGCCGCCAAAGGCAGGACGTACCTGAATCATATCGGTATTCGGTTTGATATCCAGTGTGGTACAGTCTGCGGTCAGACCGGTATGAAAACGGGTCGAGAGCCGCGGTGCCAGAGACCGTCCCAGTGCGGTTGCTCCGATCAGTACAGAACTCGGTTTATTTGCCGCGATACAGTCTGCCACTGCGTCTGCATAGCAGTCTGCACGAAATCCTTCAAATCCCGGATCTTCGTACACATACACATGATCCACACCGTAAGGAAGCAGCTTTTTGGCATTTTCCTTCGTTCCTTCGCCTCCTACGATCACACAGTTGACTTCGTAACCGACTTTTCCTGCCATCTTTCTGGCTTCTCCCACAAGCTCGTAGGTCACCGGGTGGATCTCTCCACGCTCCTGTTCCACATAGATCAGAAAGTTTTTCCAGTCATCTTTGTTAAATGCTTTTGCCTTCTGCTCAAACTGTATGGCTTTCTCCGGACAGTTTCTCACACAGAGACCACACATACGGCAGCTTTCGCTGACTACGATTCCTGCTCCCTCTATGGTCAGCGCACCAAAGGGACATTTTTCCACGCAGATTCCGCAGAGGCTGCATTTGTCTGCATCAAATTTCATAAATTCCATATGTATCTGTTCCTCCTATATGATCTTCTTTCCGGTTAAGATGGAAAAAAGTTCCTCTGCTTTTTCCTTCGCACTGCCTTCCAGGTAAACCTGTTTTTCTCCCTCCGGCGGTGCAAACATACGCTCTACAGAGGTAGGAGATCCTACCAGACCATATCGGCTCAGATCCTGATCCGGCATATTCTCAAAGCTCAGGATACGGATCGGACGGTCTGCGGTTGCTTTCTTTAACAGATAGGACGGCAGACGCGGTACACAGGTATCTTTGTCGATCGTCAGAAGACACGGATACGGGATCTCGGAGGTCTGGGATACACTGACCAGATCCTGACGGACCTGAATGGCTTTCTCATTCACATCCACGATCTCTGCCACCCATGCGGCATGCGGGATGGTCAGATGCTCTGCGATCGCCGGTCCTACCTGGGCGGTATCACCGTCAGTGGTCTGTCTTCCGCAGATGATCAGATCCGCGCCGCCGATGACCTGGATCCCCTGTGCCAGCGCATAAGAGGTGGCAAGCACATCGGCTCCTGCAAATTTTCTGTCAGAGAGAATCACCGCATCGTCAGCACCCATCGTATAGGCATCGCGCATCATTTCCTCTGCCTGCGGAGGCCCCATCGTCAGTACCGTTACGGTTCCTCCCACTTTTTCACGGATCTGAAGAGCTGTCTCCAGCGCAAACAGATCGTACGGATTCGTCCTGGTCTCCCCGGACATTCTCTTCATGGCACCGGTTTCCGGATCAATATCTACTTTAGAACTGGCCGGTACCTGTTTCATACATACTACGATTTTCATACTTTTTACTTCTTTCTTTGCTTTCTCGCTTCAACGCTTTAAACGGTTGTATCATTATAACATTATACGGTTGAATTGTCGAGGTTTTTATGGCAATTTGCACAGACTTCGCACAAATAGAATCTTATTTTGCTTTTTTAATAGCCATAAATCACCCCGGCAGATATCCGCATCTGCCTGACGCATTTTTTCTTTACGTAAAAGTACTTTTCTGCAAAATAAAAAATTCCCGGACAGATCTTCCTTTTTCAGGTTTCTCTTCTGTCCGAGAATTTTCATTCTTAATATTATGTAAACTATTTTTATTATCTCTAATTGTATTCTGGTTTATTTCTCCTGAAAGAACTCGATCTCTTCTCCCACCGGACCGTTACAGAAAGCCACACGAACCGGAAATTCCGGCTGTGACGGGATCACAACGTCTTTTGGCTCTACAGTGATCGGATATCCTGCCTCACGGACTGCCTTCACGCATCCATCCACATCATCCGTCTTCAATGCAAAATGCCGGATGCTTCCCTGTGGCAGCTGTCCCTCGGCATCGGTAAATACTTCCACAAGTCCTGCGCCTGTATCAAACATGAAGCCTGCCAGTTCCGGCTCTCCCCAGGAACGGATCACAGGCATGCTCAGCACTCCCTGATAAAATTCTTTTACTTTTTCGATCTCCGATTTTTCGCATCGGATACATACATGATGAATTCCTTGTACTAACATTTTATTTTTCTCCTTTCTTACGGGCCCGTCTTTTTCTTTTGATTTCTTCTTTTTTGGTCCGTATCTCCATGGCTTCCTCTTCCGTGGTATATTTCATGGTCTTTACCGCAAAGACTCTGCCCTGTTCCGTCTTCTTCATCCGGATCTTGCCCTTCATCCAGCCATGCACCGGGCAGTAGGCCAGACAGTAATAATTCTTCTGTCCAGCCGCGAACCACCGGATCTTTTTACGGATATTTTTTCTGCACAGATGACAGCGGCTGCTGGTGATCTCTTTATCCGCCATGGCTTCTTCTTTGGAGTCAAATTCCCGGGAAATGAATTTTTCATATCCCGGATAAAAGACTTTGATCTCTTCTTCCTTTCGTTTCGGATTCTGATAGCAGTCAATAGAATAAAACGTGTCCACGATCTCGCTTCGAAGCTGCATCAGAACCTTTGCCGTATACCAGGAATCCGCCAGTGCCCGGTGAAATCCCTGCTGTTTTTCGATTGCCAGCGCATCCACGGCATATTCCAGTGACCTTCTGCTGTCCCCGTCCTCCCTGTCAATGCTGAATAGCTTCTGCACATCCAGATAACGGATCGGTCCTTTTAAAAGCTGCAGGATGCCGTAGTATTTCATATTTCGCTGCAGTTCCAGAAGATCGGAATTACCCCAGCTGCAAAAAAGGGCGTCCTCCCCGCACCATTTTAAAAATTCTTTGACGGCACGGTAAAAAGGAATCCCCTCCCTCTCCAGCAGTTTCATATCCATCTGAATGATCTCTCTGGTGCGGTGATGAAGCTTTTTATATACCCGCGGCTGTATCAGTACCTGGTACTGGTCTATGATCTGTCGCTCACTGTTCAGTTTTACTGCTCCGATCTCAATAATCTCAAAGGGAATTCTTTCATTTTCCTGGCCTTTTCCGTAAGGACACTGATTCCACTCCAGATCAAAGACAATATAATTCATAAGTGTCGTTCCTTCCTTTTTCCTCTATCTGCAAGTATAATGTATTCTTTCTGTATGGTCAACCTGTTGTTACAGGATGATATCAGCCGGTTACTGTTCACTCCGTGCCCGGTAACGCACTCCGCGGGATATTACCAGTGAACTGTAACGTCGCCGGATTTCTTTACCCATCGCACACAGAATTTTCATTTGATTTTTCTCCCTTTTTTTGCCATACTGAATTCAGAAAAACCAATGGTAACTGGAGGTATGTTTTTTATGCGATTACTGATAGCAGAAGATGAAAGATCCCTGTCCCGTGCGCTGGCTGCCATTCTGACCCGGAACAATTATTCTGTGGATACGGTTTATGACGGGGAAGCCGCTCTCGAATATCTGGAAGCCACAAACTACGATGGGCTGATCCTCGATGTGATGATGCCGAAAATGGACGGCATTACCGTCTTAAAGACGCTTCGTGCCCGCGGCAACTCGATCCCGGTGCTGATCCTGTCCGCCAAATCGGAAATTGATGATAAAGTTCTGGGGCTTGACAGTGGTGCCAACGACTATCTGACCAAACCATTCGATGCGAAAGAACTTCTTGCTCGCATCCGCGCCATCACCCGGATCCAGAACACCGGAGTCAGCTCCCAGATCACCTACGGCAATATCACTCTGGACTGCGCGACTTATGAACTTTCTTCATCCTCCGGTTCCTTTAAACTGGCAAACCGTGAATTCCAGATGATGGAACTGCTGATCGCCAATCCCACCCATCTGATCCCGACCCAGCGGTTTCTGGAAAAAATCTGGGGATATGACAGCGATGTGGAGATCAATGTGGTGTGGGTATATATTTCCTATCTTCGTAAAAAACTGGATGCGCTGGATGCCACGATTCAGATCAGAGCCGTCCGAAATGCAGGATATTTTCTGGAGGAAAAAGCATGATTCGAAAATTACGAAAAAAGCTGATCGCGGTATCTATGGTATCGCTGTGTATTGTTCTTTTTTGTATCTTTGGATTTGTCGGGCTCCTGAACTATCAGAAAATGGTCTCGGATGCAGATCATACCCTGTCCATTCTGGCAGATAATGATGGAACATTTCCGGAACCAAAAAATGACGAACCAGATCACGCAGGTAAATCGCCTGACGCAAAGGATTCCTCTCAACCGGATCCATCCAGCCAGGATGCCGGTTCTGCTTCTTCGGCATCCGATCCGTCCGCAGATAAAGACCCCGGCAATCTCAAAAACAGTGGGAAGATTGGAAAACCGTCCGACCTCCCGGAGCCAAAACAATCCTCCGGGAACCCGAAAGACTCCCCGGAACTCCCCTTCGAATCCCGGTATTTTTCCGTCTTGCTCAACAGTGACGATGCCTCTGTCCTGTCCGTCGATACCGGTATGATCGCCGCCGTCGATGACAACACTGCCACCGCTTATGCAACATCCATTTTTTCCAGCGGAAAAACCAAAGGATTTCTCCACAGCTACCGGTATACTACTGTCACCTCGGACACCAGTACCCGTGTGATCTTTCTGGACTGTCAGAGAACCCTTTCCTCCTTCCACACACTGATCTTTACCAGCGTGGGTGTGTGTCTGATCGGGATTATCCTCGTACTGATCCTGATATTTCTGCTGTCCGGTTATATCATCAAGCCGTTTATCGAAAACCACGAAAAGCAGAAACAGTTTATCACTGATGCGGGACATGAACTGAAAACTCCATTGACCATCATCAATGCAGATACGGAGATCCTGGAAATGGATTACGGAGAAAATGAATGGCTGGCAGATATTCAGGAACAGACAAAACACCTGACTTCCCTGACCAACAACCTGATCACCCTCTCCCGCATGGAAGAAGAACGCACCCGGCTGCAGATGATCGACTTCCCGTTCTCGGATGTGGTAGAAGAAACCGTGCAGTCTTTCCAGGCTCTCGCCCGCACACAAAACAAGACTTTTGAGACTTCGATCCAGCCGATGATTTCCCTGTACGGAGACGAAAAATCACTGACACAGCTGGTATCGATCCTGTTGGATAACGCAATGAAATACTCCACCCCGGAAGGAAAGATTTCTCTTCGTCTCGAAAAAGCAGGAAACAACGTGAAACTTTCTGTCTACAACACCGCCGAATCCATCGACCGCGAACAGCTTCCACACCTGTTCGACCGCTTTTACCGGACTGACAAATCCAGAAACTCCCAGACTGGCGGCTACGGTCTCGGACTCTCCATCGCTGCTGCCGTGGTCAATACCCACAAAGGAAAAATCACAGCGACCACGCCGGATGAACACTCTCTGCTGATCACTGTGACGCTTCCGGTGAAGGCGCAGGGACGCAAATAAATGCAAAAATACCAGTTGTCATGCCAGATTTTTAATTCTCTTATCTGACAGGCAACTGGTATTTTTATTATTCTTTAGCAAGTTCCTCTAAGAACCGCTCCCCATATTTTTCATACTTCGCCTCGCCCACACCGGACACCTCCAGCATAGAAGCCCGGTCGGTGGGTTTTTTCACGCACATGTCAATCAACGTTTTATCACTGAATACAATATACGGTGGCACTTTCTGCTCTCCGGCGATCGCCAGGCGAAGCTGACGCAGCCGCTCAAATAACTGCCAGGATGCCGCATCCAGATCTTCTGTAAGTCCGGCACGTTTTCGGCTCTTTTTCCCGCTGCCCTCCGTTTTCGGCTTTTTCTCCTTTGGTTTTGAGAATTTCATCACGATCTTCTCATCCCCCTCCAGAAAATCCTCGCCCTTTTCTTCCAGATAAATCAGTGCATATTTGTCAGGTGTCGCCCACAGGTACCCCTGCGCCAGAAGTTCCCCGATGATCTCCTTCAGGCGCGGCTCGGAAATCTGTTTCTGTTTTCCATAACTTTCCATATCTTCCAGTCCATATGATTTTACTTTCGCATTCTGACTTCCCCGGAGAACCGCCGCGATCGTTCCGGCACCGTAATTTCTCGGCAGTTCCGTGATACATTCCATAATATCCCGGCAAATCTCCGTCACATCCTCCTCCACATACTCATGGAGGCAGTTCGAACAGTTCTCACACCGCCTCGGACCTTTCTCACCGAAATATTTCAGGATAAAAACACGCAGACAGTCCTTTGTCGTACTGTAAAACGTCATCATCCGCAGACGTTGGGCATCCCGCTCCCGGACAGCTTCCGCCTCTTCCCGGTCCATATCCTCCCGCAGATCTTTTTCCTCTAACAAAAACTGATTGATCCGGACATCCTGTGGGGAATACAACAGGATACATTCTGCCCGCTCCCCGTCACGCCCGGCTCGTCCCGCTTCCTGATAATAATTTTCCATGCTCTGCGGCATATTATAATGCACCACATACCGGACATTCGACTTATCGATCCCCATGCCAAATGCATTCGTCGCCACCATCACCGGCTTTTCATCAAAAATAAAAAGATCCTGATTTCTCTTTCTCTCTTCCGCAGAAAGCCCCGCATGATACCTGGTCGCCGGGATATCTTCCATCTGTAACATCGTGCATACTTCTTCCACATTCTTTCTGGTCGCACAGTAAACAATCCCGCTCTCCGTCCGGTGTTCCTTCACATAATCCAGCAGCTCCGCCTTCTTATTCCCTGTCCGCACCTCAAAATAAAGATTCGCCCGGTCAAACCCCGTCACCAGCACCTTCGGATTCCGAAGACCCAGCACACACAAAATATCATCCCGCACCTGCTCCGTAGCCGTCGCCGTAAACGCACTCACCACCGGCCGCACCGCCAGCTGATTCACAAACTCCACAATATTCAGATAACTCGGCCGGAAATCCTGCCCCCACTGAGAAATACAGTGCGCCTCATCCACCGTCACCATACTGATCTGCACCCGCTGTGCAAAATCAAGAAACAACGGCGTCAACAACCGCTCCGGTGCCACATAAATAATCTTATACCGCCCCTGCGCCGCATACTCCATCGCCTTATAAATCTGACCTTCCGTAAGCGAACTGTTAATATACGCCGCATGAATCCCGGCCTCATTCAACGCCCGCACCTGATCCTTCATCAAAGAAATCAACGGTGAAATCACAACCGTAATCCCCGGCAAAAGCAACGCCGGAACCTGATAACAAATCGACTTCCCCGCCCCCGTAGGCATAATTCCCAGAACATCCCTCCCGGATAAAATTGCCCCGATCAGATCCTCCTGCCCGTTCCGAAACCCATCATAACCGAAATATCGTTTCAATACTTCATACATATCCATATATTTTTTACTTTTCCTTTCCTACACTAAAATCCGATTTTTAATTTTTTGAATTCGCTGATTTTTCTGAGGATTCCGTTGATTTTGTGCTGATTTCACATCAGATTCCTTGTCCCACTTTATCACAAAGAACTGCTCAAAGATACAGGACATCGTTGCTTCTACCAGGTAACCCATCTCACCTTCCCGCCGCCAACACTCAGAAAGCCCACACTGACCCGGTAAGGTCAGACAGCCTTTTGCTGGCGCTCTTAGCCAAGATGAGATCCAGTCCTTAGAAGAACTTGACAGTGAGCGGCTCTCCGCGAACTGGCATAATAGTTCTTCTTAGGACTTAGCTCAGCTTGGCGTTGCCAGCGGTTGTCTGACCTTACCGGGTAAGTGCGGGCTTTCGTCCGTGCAGCCAGACTTTTCAGACTTTCGTCCGCACAGCCAGACTTTCCAGACTTTCGTCCATGCATCCAATATCTCACTTTACCAACTCCTGCCTTTCATCAAACCGAACCAAATCCCCTTCATTAATATCTCTGTCATACAACATCTGATCCCTCTGCCGAACGATTTTCACATCCCCATTCTCGTCCTCCAGCCGAACCACTGCCATCACCGGATCTCCCTCTTTCCGCTCCTCGCAGCCAAAATCCACATCTTCCTCTATCCGTAACACTCTATAATTCATAATCCGTATTTTCCCTATATAAAAACCCTTAACTATTTATTATTCATATGCTATAATATCACGCCCCCAACCCCTTTACAAGAAAGAATCCAAACACATCAAACCACAACTATGAGAAACACGCTTTGCGAGTTTCTCAAGTTATCGTGGCAGTCGCCAAGGTCTCATGCAAGCATGGACTTTGGCTCGTTGCTCGCGTAAAAAAAGTACGAACCATACCGCTTACTTTCAAACGATACACTTCGCACTTCTCTTCTTAGCATTAATATTATATAAACGTAACTGTTCAGTACCTTCACAGTTACGTGCCAAAATGCATGTAAAATCACCTTCGGTGATGGCATTTTGGCTTGTATGTCTCGGGATTTTGGCATATTCATGCCAAAACACCTCGCGGTACAGTGACTACTGAATAGTTACATATAAAGTATCCGCAAGCCTCAGAAAAAATACTCTTCCGAATAAATCCGCAGATCCTCTTTTGTCCATGCTCCGCCTTCCACATGAAAACTGTTCAACACCGGATACTCCGCCATCAGCGACAAAATAAGATAACTGGCCTTCGAATCGAACGCCAGCCGGATATCCTCCACTGACGGCCGTGACGGAGAAGACGGATGAGAATGCCAGTTTCCCAGCGGTTTTAACCCATTAGCGCGCATATCCTTGATCGCATTCATCTGATCTCTCGGATCCAGGGTAAAGTGGTCTTCCGCATGATCCTTATTTTCCAGAAAATACACCTTCTTGATCTCTCTTCCCTCCTCCGTCTCCACACCGGCGAGAAGCCCACAGGCTTCCTCCGGAAGATGCTCCTTTGCATAATTTACAATCTCATCATAGAGATGATCTCTCATTCTTATAATCGCCATAACTGTCTCCTGCAGCGCCTTACTGCTCGTCTCTCGTCGCAAACCGTCCTGCTGTCTCCTCGCAGACTTCCTGCTCATAATCGATCGGCTCCAGTATCGTCGGATGATCACCACATACCGGACACTTGTGGGTATCCTTCGGCAGTTTGATCTTGTGGAACTCCATCGTCAACGCATCAAACGTCAGCAGAGAACCTGTCAAAAGATCACCGACACCGATCAGATACTTGATGGCTTCCATGGCCTGTAAGGATCCGATCACACCACCCATCGCTCCGATGACACCTGCCTGTTTACAGGTCGGAACCGCATCCTTTGGCGGCGGATTCTTGAATACACAGCGATAACATGGCCCCTGTCCCGGTACATAAGTCATCAGCTGACCTTTGAAACGGATGATTCCCGCATGGGAAAATGGTTTTTTCTCCAGAACACAGGCATCGTTGATCAGGAATTTTGCCGGAAAATTATCCGTTCCATCAATGATAAAATCATACTCCCGGATCAGTTCCCGGATATTGGACGCATCCACGAACATCCGGTAAGTTTTTACCTCTACATCCGGGTTCATGGCGTTCATGGTCTCTTTCGCTGATTTTACCTTTGCTTTTCCGATATCTGCGGTACTGTGTATAATCTGTCTTTGCAGGTTGGAAAGATCCACCTCATCCGCATCCACGATACCGATAGTTCCCACGCCTGCTGCTGCCAGATACATGGCTGCCGGCGCACCAAGGCCACCGGCTCCGATGATCAGCACTTTGCCCTTCAGTAGCTTCTTTTGTCCTTTCGCACCAACTTCTTTTAAGATGATATGGCGGGAATAACGCTCGATCTGTTCATCTGTCATTGCCATTTAGCATCCACCTCCCATGAAATACAGGAACTCTACATTGTCGCCCTCTTTTAACACGGTAGACTCTTTATCCTCAGTTGCGATAAATTCTTCATTTACAGAAACGGTTACATATTCCGGCATTTCCACATTTTCCTGCTCGATCAGCTCCGGCAGTGTCAGTCCGTCTTTTACTTCTTTTTTTTCTCCTGCTACTGTGATAACCATGTCTTTTCTCCTTTATGTCTCTCTATACTCTCTTCAGATCTGTTCTTCGATCCAATTGTTTAAATCTGCCTGTTTCAGCGCGCCCACTTTCCGGTCTTTTGCCTGTCCGTCTTTAAAGAGGATGAGGGTCGGGTTGGACTGCACTTCATACTGCTCAGCCAGTTCCACATCAAAGTTTGTATTGACCTTATATACTTTGATCTTATCTTCGTAATCATCCTCCGCATTTCCTAAAACCGGCGCCAGTTTCTTGCACGCCACACAGGAATCGGAATAAAAATCCACCAGAACCGGAAGTGCTTCTTTCAGGACTTTTTCTTCAAAATCCTCTTTGCTTACCCGTACTGCCATTATTCTTCCACCTTTCTTACATACATCGTGTAAGTGCCGTCTTCGTTGTCGGTTAATTTCAGTACTTTATGTCCTTCTTCTTTCATGCTTCTCGGAACATTCTGTACCGGCTCTCCGTCATTCATGCGGACAGCCAGAATCTCTCCATCCTCCAGTTCTTCGATGGCAACTTTTGCCTTTACGAATGTCAGAGGGCATACTTTATCGGTAATATCAACCTCATCGGTTACTTCAAAATCTAATTCAGCCATGATGGTTCTCCTTTCACTGTCCCTCGTACGCTTCTTTCAACTGCTTGCGGAAATCTTCCTCACCCACACGCTGCAACGTCTTACGAAAACGTTCGCTTGGATTTGCATTCTTCTCAAAGAAAGTGATCGCCGCATCGGTCACACGGAACAGAGTTTCCTTGTCCGGGATCAGAGGAAGCAGTTCTTCTCCTTTGTATATGTTATTTCCGAAAGTTCCTCCAAAAGATACAATATATCCCGGAGTTCCCTCCCATGCATCCACCGGGCAGCTCTTGACGCAGCGACCGCAGTGATTACATTTTTCTGCATCCAGTTCTACTTTACCGTCCACCATTTTCAGTGCTTCCTGGCGGCAGGCTTTCACACATACACCACAGGAGATACAGTCGTCTTCTTTGTATGTGATGTTCATACCACCTTTGATTCCCACATCATTTTCTTCGGCTTTCAGGCAGTTATTCTGACATCCGGTAACACCAAATTTGAACTTATGCGGAAGTTCCCGTCCGAAATATCTGGCATCCAGTTCTTGTGCCAATGTGTAGGTGTCGATACATCCGCTGGGACAGACTTCCGATCCCTGGCAGGCTGTGATGGTACGGACACGTGGTCCGCACACGCCGGTTCCCACACCGCCTTTTGCCAGTTCTTCTTTTACTTCGGCAAGTTCTTCCACTTTGATAAACGGAATCTCGATTCCCTGACGGGAAGTCATATGTACATAGCCACGGCCGTATTTTTCTGCTACTTCCGCCACTTTTTTGATATTTTCTGCAGTCAGGTTACCGCCGATCACTGCCAGTCGCAGGGAACCGTAACCTTTCTGTTTCTGTCTCATATAACCGCCTTTTTTTAAGGCTGCGTAATCTACTTTCTGTGCCATCGTTCTCTCTCCTTTACCTTACCGCTGTGCGATCGTTTCCATCGCCTGTGCAAAATCTGCTTTCAGATCTTCGATATCCTCGATTCCCACGCTCACCCGGATCAGATCTTCAAAAACACCTGCATCTTCTTTTTCCTGTTCCGAACTGTGAAGACTGATCGTGGATCCCGGATGGATCACCAATGTCTTCGTATCCCCGATATTTGAAAGTGTGTATGGGATCTTCAGTGCATCAATCAATGCAAATGCATTTTCCTTACTTCCCACCCGCAATGTGAGGATCGCTCCGTATCCTCCGGAAAACTGTTTTTCAGCGATCTCATACCAGTTGCTGCTTTTCAGTCCCGGATAGTTGACAGTAACAGACGGATACGTCTCTTCCAGCCACCGTGCAAGTTCCAGCGCATTGCTGCACTGCCGTTCCATCCGCAGTCCCAATGTCTCCATACCGATCAGATTCAGATACGCGTTCATCGGTGCCAGACATGCACCTGTGTCACGAAAAAGGCTGTTTCGAAGCCTTGCAATATAAGCCATCGGACCAAATTTTTTATAAGCTGCAATCTGAGGATACATCTCAGGATCCCATTGGAATCTTCCACTGTAAGTAAGAATACCGCTGATCGAATTGCTGCTTCCGTTGATGTATTTGGAAGAAGAATTGATCACGATATCTGCCCCATGTTTTAATCCCTGGAAAAGGTACGCTGTTGCTGTCGTATTGTCCAGGATCAGTGGAATCTTATGTGCATGTGCAATCTCTGCCAGCCGTTCCACATCGGTGACATCCAGACAGGGATTGCCGATCGTCTCTGCAAAAAGCAGACGGGTATGTTCGTTGATGGCTCCCTCGATTGCTTCCCAGTCATTGTTTTTTACATACCGGGTTTTGATACCAAATTCCTCGATATCACGAAACAGATCGATGGATCCTCCGTAAAGACTTGCGGAAGATACGATCTCGTCCCCGCTTCGTACAATATTTAAAATGGCGTTCATGATCGCCGCCATACCGGAAGCGCAGGCGATCGAAGCCATGCCGCCTTCCAGCTTTGTGATTCTGTTTTCAAATGCGGTTACTGTCGGGTTCCCTACACGGGTGTAACAGTATCCGGGAGCTTTATTTTCAAATATTTTTTCCAGATCTGCGGCTGTGTCCTGTTCGAACGCACTGCTTTGATAGACCGGGGGAAGGGTTGCTCCGTTTGCCTCCCGAACCACTCCTGCATGGAGAAGGTCTGTATTAAACCTCATACGCTTATTCCTCTCTCACAGTAACGCGTCCTCCCGGATCATCCTGCGGAACGTTACTTTTTATTTCAAATATTCAGCCACCGCTGTTGCTGCGTTGGCTCCGTCAGAAACCGCCGTCACAACCTGGCGCAGTTTCTTGGTTCTGGCATCTCCTGCCACATACAGTCCTGCCAGACTGGTTTCTCCGGTTTCGTCTGCTTTCACATAGCCTGCCGGATCCAGTTCCACCAGATCCTTTACCAGTGCCGTCTGCGGAACCGATCCGAAGGCTACGAACACGCCATCCAAATCGATCACTGTTCCGTCTTCCAGAACAATGCCTGTCACTTTCTCTTCTCCGGTAACCTCTGTCACCTGATGTTCCAGTACAAATGTGACATTTGCTTTTTCTTTCAGTTTTTCCACTGTGGCTGCTGCACCACGAAACTCTTTTCTTCTGTGGATCACATACACCTGCTCCGCCAGACCTGCCAGATAACCGGCATCATCCAGTGCGGTATCTCCACCGCCGAGTACGGCAACTTTTTTGCCCCGGTAAAAGGATCCGTCGCAGATCGCACAGTAGGAAACACCTTTTCCCGCATACTCTTTCTCTCCCGGAATATCGGCTCTCCGCGGGGATGCTCCCGCTGCATAGATCACGGTTTTTGATTCGATCACGGAACTGTCTGAGAAGGTGATCTGAAACTGTCCGGACGCTTCTTTTTGGATCTTAGTCACTTCCTGTTCCAGAAACTCAACCCCGAGTTTTACGGCATGTTCCCGGAAGGTTTCTCCCAGATCGTATCCGCTGATCCCCGGCAGTCCCAGGTAGTTGTCTACCTGACCGCTCTCTGCGATCTGTCCGGTTCCCTCATATTCTTTTTCTATCACTATAGCTGACAGGTTCGCCCGCTTTGCATAGATTGCTGCGCTTAAACCTGCCGGGCCGCTGCCGATGATACTTACATCATATACCATATCTTTCGTTTCCTTATTATTCTTCTTTCAGGTCGCCCTTCTTTACGGAAGCCACGCAGAAGTCCAGTCTCTCTTCATCGCTGTCTTCATCGTCCCCGTTCATGCCTGTTACGCTGGATCGATTCGGATCCACACCTGCAACTACAGTTACCTTTCCGGTTCCTGCTCCTTTGGATGCTCCCGGTACACGGAAGGTTTCCACATCCAGCGGCTCGATAGATACTTCTTCTGCATGTGTTGCCTGCGGTACCCATTCGTATGGTGCGCGGTATGCACGGTAAACCATGTTCATCTTGAAGTTTCCGCCGATATTTTTAAAGTAAGGGTTCACATATTCCCATACGATCTCATGTTCCGGTGTCACCTCGATCAGATGTCCGTCCGATCCTTCGGTAATCAGTGTGTTGCCGTTCGGCAGCCGCTGGGCGGAACTGATGTAGGAGCTGTAGAACTTGGAAGCATCCGTAAATAACAGGTTTCCTGCTTCCAGTGGGGTGTACTGCCAGATGATCTCCAGTGTGATCGGATCAAATTCCAGAACACGGGAGTAATCTCTGTGTGCGTTGTTGTTACCGGTCGGTGCGGACGGGTTCGGGTTACCGTAACCACCTTCACCACCGTTATCGAATACCAGCAGATTGCCTTCTCCCGGCAGTCCCTTCGGGATCATGTGAAAATGATGCTGACCGATGATCCATCCCAGTTTACGAAGTTCTTTTGTCTTGGAAAAATCAGGTCCGATCTGCCATACGATCTCTCCGGTTTTCTTGCTGATGATTGCCAGAATATTTGCATTTCTTGCATCAAAGATCAGGTTGTCCGGATGGAATCTCTCGTCTCCCGCATCGTACCATTTGTTCTCTCCCAGAACAGATACGCAGTTGATGTGCATCCAGTCGCCACCGGCTTCTCCGTGAAGTCCCGGATTACGGAACAGAACATTTTTTGCAGCTTCATCAAAATCAAATTCCGCAAAATGATCAGAAGCACGCCAGCTCCACAGAATATTTCCTTCCCAGTCTACTTCGATGATCTTGTCATCGATCAATTTTTTATCGGAAATCTCATGATTGTATACATTTTCATGGGTCAGGATGATGGTATTTCCACTGTCGGTTTTCGTTTCGCCGCCCGGATAATAATATCCGACGGTATTTCCTTCTCTCTGGTAATCGTGATGCTGTCTTGCCTGCCAGGTCGGTTCTTTTCCCGGATCTGCGATCAGTTCCGTGTGATCGAATTTCCAGACGATATTTCCGTCATAATCCACCTGCACCAGATCCAGCTGATCCTGATATGCATATTTTCCGCCACGCTCTCCGGTAGTTCCCATTACATAACCACCCGGAAGGATCTTGTTCGGAAATCCGCCAAGACCTGCCCACAGGTTCACTTCGTTTCCGTTCATATCGATCAGAAGTGCTCCTTTTGCTGATGGATAGATGGTGTAACCGTTATATGCTTTCTCTTTGTTATATACTAAAACTCCTGTTGGAAATACAGTTGGATAACCCATATTCTTTTACCTCCTGTGATCTGTTTTTTTATGCCAGTTTTTTAATCTCTTCCTGAATGATCAGCGGATGAACCTCACCCACCAGTCTGTTTTTAATCTCTCCGTTTTTGATAAACAACAATGTCGGTACTGCAGAGATATCAAATCTGCTCTGTAACAGTGCTTCCTGATCAATGTTGCATTTTCCGAAGAATACATCGTCTCCTTTTTCTTCGGAAAGTTTATTTAATGCGCCTGCCAGCTTCTTACAATGGCTGCATGCGGTGGTGTAGAACTCTACAACCACCGGTTTGTCTTTGTTGATCTCCTGGTCAAAATTATTTACGTTCAGTTCCTGTATCATAACTGCTGTTCTCCTTTGTCTCTTATTCAATGGTCACATTATCCGGAAATGCGATTTTGGCCACATCGGTGTTGATAAAATCGCGGATATTGTAATCTTTCGGGAAACTTCCGTGTGCAAATCCCCATTTTTCGATCTCTTCCAGATGTGTCGTTGCTTCCTCGGAAAATCCAGGCTCAAAGCTGTAGTTTTTCCAGTTCTCTTTAAAGTCGTCTGCTTTCAGACCAAGCTTTCCTGCCAGATATTCTGCGGATTCATCCAGATGATCGTTGATATACTGTGTACTTTCATCGACAGCCTGCAGGAACTTTGCAAGGGTATCTGTATTTTCTGAAATATATTTATCGGTTGACAGAAAGTAGGATCCGGTCTGAATGCCGATTTCCTGGGAAGTTGCCACCTGTACCCATCCGGCTTCTTCGATATATTTTGCTTCGGAACCATTGGCATAAACAGCAGATGCACCACCCTTCTGGATCAGTGCCAGTCTGGTCTGGGAAGAATCGGTGTTGATCAGATTCTGTTTGCTCTCATCCAGGCCCAGATATTCGATGCACTTACTTGCATAGTAATAAGTTACCGTTCCTTCCTGGTACATGAATCCTGCGGAACCATCCAGGCTCTTCGGATCATCCGCGTATTTCGGATCTACATACAGACCACCGGACAGGGCTGCCTGACCACCGGAGATCTGAGAAAAGATCTGCAGGTTTGTGGCATCCAGGGTATTTCCCAGACGGTTGACAGCTGCATAATCTGCCATCATTCCGATATCAGCGGTTCCGTTGACTACCGCATCGATGGTATTGATACCGGCTACAAACTCTGTCGTCTGTAAGTCAATGCCGTATTTTTCAAAAATCCCCTGCCAGAGACCAACTTCTGTCGCATACTGGTCAAGCTGACCGGTCATCACTGCATCTCTCACGGTCACCAGATCTCCACTGGATGAAGATGCATCGGAGGATGCTGTTTTGTCTGTTGTCTGTGTGCTGCTATTTCCGCATCCGGCAAGTGTTCCAATCACAAAAACTGCTGCGGCTGCCAAACTGATGATTCTTTTTTTCATAATAATATTTCCTCCTCTTTCTAAAGCTGTTTTATGGTTTCCGCGAAACTGCTTTCTCCTCATATCGCAATCTCGCAGGTATTTTTTTCTTCCAGATTCCTACGCTTTTCTCACTCCGAAGTGCTTTAAGAATGTACAGCCGAAAAGCTGAAGCAGACGGTCTGCAACGAATCCGATCAGGGCCAGGGTAACGATTCCTGCGAACGCCCAGGCTGTTTTGTAGTACATCTTGGAGCTCTGGATCAGATATCCAAGACCGTCGTTGCCAACCAGCATCTCTGCTGCGATCACACAGATGATACTGCTGCTGAGTCCCAGCCGGATACCGGTAAAGATATTCGGAACTGCGGAAGGCAGTACCACGGTGAAAAACACTCTCAGCCGGCTGGCGCCCATACAGGATGCAGCCTCCATCAGAGAATGATCGGTAGCAACCACTCCTGCGATCGTGTTGACCAGCACCTGGAAAAATGCTGCATACAGGATCAGTGCTACTTTAGAAGTATCATCCACACCAAACCACATCAGAAACAGTGAGGTCAGTGCGATGGCCGGGATAAAACGGAACAGGCTTAAGATCGGTTCCACGATCCAGCGGATCGGTTTGAAATGTCCGACCACCAGTCCGACCGGTACTGCAATGACTACCGCCAGTCCCCAGCCTTTCAGTACACGGCTTACGGACGCTACAATGTCCGCCCACAGCGTACCGTTGCTTACCAGTTCCTTGATTGCTGTCCAGGTTTCTGCCGGACTTGGGAGAAAGATCTCATCATACTGTAAGGATCCCAGTCCCCAGAACAGAAAAACGATCAGCCAGGAGACGATTCCTGTTTTGATGATCTTCAGAGGCAGATCCCAACTTCCTGTTTTTTTTGTATTTGCTGTCTGTGATGCCATGGCTTTCTGCCTCCTTCCTAGATATAGTACATACTGGACACATCCAGTCCCTTGTTTGTCAGTGTCGTTGTCGTCTTGTCATCAAAGACATACATCTGATTGATGACTACCCATACTTTGTCGCCGCTCTTTAACGGTCCGTTGACCAGCGGAGAATTGGTTCTTATAGTGATACCCTTGATATTTAACAGAACCTCGAAGTAATTGCCACGGAAGATACTCTGTTCTACGGTAGCCTGTTCATAGATAGAACTCTGTTCCGTCACATCTTTCGGGCTTTTAATCTCTACAAATTCCGGTCGGATGATTGCTTTCGTGTCCGGTCCGATGGAATCAAAACCTTTTAATTTTCCGTATTCTTCAATGATCGAAGATTTTCCGATAAACTGTGCCACAAACGGTGTCTTCGGATGCAGGTAAATCTCCACCGGATCTCCCATCTGTTCTACCCGGCCCTCGTTGGTGATGATGATCTCATCCGCCACCTCGATCGCCTCGTCCTGATCATGAGTTACGAAAATACTGGTGATTCCGATCTTATCAATCGTCTCTCGTAACCAGGTACGAAGTTCCTGTCGAACTTTCGCATCGATCGCTGCAAACGGCTCATCCAGAAGCAGTACCTCCGGATTCGGTGCCAGTGCTCTTGCCAGTGCGATTCGCTGTCTCTGACCTCCGGAGAGCTGATCCGGATATCTCTTTTCCAGTCCCGGAAGTCCTACCAGATCCAGCAGCTCTTTTACTCTCTGTTTGATAAATTTCTTATCTTTCTTCTGAATCTTTAATCCATAAGCAATGTTGTCATATACCGTAAGATAAGGAAATAATGCGTAATTTTGAAATACGAATCCGATTCCTCTCTGACTCGAAGGAAGGTCGTTCACCACATTTCCGTTGATACAGATATCTCCGGAATCCTGATGCTCCAGCCCGGCAAGCATTCGGAGAATCGTTGTCTTTCCACTTCCTGACGGTCCGAGAAGACCAACCAGTTTTCCTTTTTCAATTGCAAAGTTTACATCTTTCGATGCCTGAAAATCACCGAAGGATTTATTGATATTTTTTAATTCAATATACATAGTCTGTTGTCCTTTTCTCTCCTGTGCCTGTTTTTTGTTTTACCTATTATTCCTATCGAATTAGTATGTTGGTTTCGTTATAGAGATAATATCACTTATGCGTTTTTGTGTCAATAAATGGTGTTATAGGAATTTTTTAGGATTGGTTATAGGTTTTATCTATAACAAAAAGATCCCGTACAGACTTATCCTCATCTGTACGGGATCTTTTCTATAAGTTTTCGTAACTGTCCAGTAGCTTCACAGTTACAAATTTTCTTTATTATTTTGCTCTCGCCATAGCCTCCTGATAATCTTTCGTATCCACGAAGATCTCTTCTTTCCATGGGTTCTTCTTCTGTTCTTTTGCTCTCTTTAATATATAAGCAAATATGAACACGTTCACAGCAAAGGATATTACCGAGATCAGTCCCTGTGCTGTCGGACTGGCAACGGTTGGCATGGTGCTTCCCATCGCTGCTGCGATACCGCCTTCACCGTAAACAGAGGTTACGGTTGTAAAGTGACTGGCATCCTGAAACAGAGGGAACACCTGCGCAAACATACACCACAGTGCCAGGGTGTTTGCACGGTTCTGGATCCAGCCGCCTTTGTTCCACAGTGCTGCTGCGAAGGTCGGTGCCAGAAGCAGGGCCAGACCACAGTACCAGGAATGGGTCGGCAGGTTCAGGTAGGTATACTGGAAGTTCCAGATATCATAAGCCAGAACGTATACCCAGATCATATCCGGCCACAGCATATCCTGTTTGTTTTTGGAGGAGTAGATACCCCACCAGCCGGTCATACAAACGATATTAAAAAGACCTGCCAGACCGTTCAGTACATTCCACCAGCCGCCGTACAGCCATACACCCTCGGAAGACAGCCACCAGCCGCCAGCCAGGGAACCTGCACGGATCGCAGATTCAAAGTCAGAAGCCACTGCGATCAGGATGTTGATGGCCACGATCACAAACGGGAATGCCTTAAACCAGTGCGCTTTCCCCAGTTTTCCCCAGTGGTACTTCAGGATCATAAATCCGATACAGCCTGCAGTTGCCGCATACAGTTTCGCATAGTGGAACCAGCTGTTCATATGTACGTATGTATCATTGTTCAGTGCCCATTCCGCACCGGATGCTGCCCCGATATAGATGGCGATAAAATACACGGATAATACCGCCGGGAGCACCAGAAAACATGCGATTCCTCCCCATTTTGACCGTCTTGCGATCTCATTCATGATTACCAGTCCTGCAAAGACGAGCAGCCAGCCAAGCAGCTGCCATCCTGCTGTTTCTCCATAAATCTGAAAAAACATACACTCACTCTCCTTTTCCTTACGCGGAATCTTATTCCACTTCTATCTCCTTAATGTTGAATTCGCTTCCCTGCAAAAGATACGTGTGCTCACTGCCACAGTGCGGACAGATCTTTCCGTGTTCCACGGTCGGATATGTTTTCCGGCAATCCTCACAGTATGTAATCGCAGGAAGTGTCTCCACAATAAGTTCTGCTTTCTCAAACAGCGGCCGTTTCTTCGCCGCCCACGTCCAGCAGTTCTGCAGGTAGGACTCTATCACCGTCGAGACCTCCCCAAGTTCCAGCACTACTTTCCGTATTTTTTCCACTTCATTCTCCTTTGCCACCTTTTCCAGATGATCCATGATATGAAAGGTCACGCCAAGTTCATGCATATCTGCTCCTATTTCTTCTTCGCAAACTTCACTTTGATGGACTGTTTCACCATATTCGGAAGAATATACTTCAGTTTATCCTCCGATGCCCGCATCACAGAGGCTCCCGGAAGTTCTCTGTGCAGATGGATCGCATCAAAGACACATTTTGTGGTACATACACCACAGCCGATACATTTATTCGGATCTACCACAGAAGCTCCGCAGGACAGACAACGGGAAGTTTCTGCCTTCACTTGTTCTTCCGTCAGACTGTGTGACAGATCACGGAAGGTTGCTGCCTGTGCCTTTTCATCTGCTTTCGCCGGGATCTGGCGTTTCGATGTATCGTAGTTGTCCACAGAAATATTGTTCTTGTCCAGTTCCACAAAATCGCGACGGTTTCTTCCGATTGTAAGGGTACAGTTTTCGTGTACATAACGGTGAAGGGAAATCGCACCCTCCCGTCCGGCTGCGATCGCATCAATTGCGAATTTCGGTCCTGTATACACATCACCGCCGACAAAAATATCCGGCTCAGAGGTCTGATAGGTCAGTTTATCTGCCAGTGCGCCACCGTTCGGCCGTCTCTTCAGATCCAGGTTATCTAACATATTGCCCCATTCGATCGCCTGTCCTACAGAAAAGATTACGTGTTTACACGGTACGGTAATGGTCTGTTCCTCATCGTATTCCGGTGAGAATCTTCCCTGCGCATCCAGTACACGGGTACACTTTTTAAATACCACACCGGTCACTTTACCATTTTCCTCCAGAACTTCTTTCGGTCCCCAGCCGCAGTTCAACTCGATGCCTTCTTCCAGCGCCTCCGCAATCTCTTCTTTACTTGCCGGCATATTTTCCCGCTGTTCCAGACAGAACATGGAAATCTTCGCATCCACACAACGGCTGCTGATTCTTGCCGCATCGATGGCTACGTTACCACCACCGACAATCACAACATCCCCTTCGAGTGCAAAGCTTTCTTTTGCACCTGCTTCTCTCAGGAAATCAACGGCCGCATAAGCACCTTTTGCATTTTCTCCTGTGATACCCGGTTTTCTTCCACGCTGGCATCCGATCGCCACGTAGAAACCTTTATAACCCTGTTCCCGCAGTTCTTCGATCGTGATATCTTTTCCGATCTCCACACCACAGCGGATCTCCACACCGAGTTCCCGGATCACATCAATCTCTGCTGCCAGAAGATCTTTCTCTAATTTATAGGAAGGAATACCGTAACGAAGCATACCGCCCGGTTCCTCATTTTTCTCGAAAATGGTCGGCTTGTATCCGGTCAGCGCCAGATAATATGCACAGGAAAGACCTGCAGGACCTGCACCGATAATCGCGATCTTCTCGTCAAATCCACCCTTCAGAGACGGAATCGTCTTTTTCGGAATATATCTTGTCTCGGCATTCAGATCCCGTTCCGCAAGAAAGCGTTTTACTTCATCGATGGCTACCGCCTCATCGATGGTTCCTCTGGTGCAGGCATCCTCACAACGACGGTTACATACATGTCCACAGACTGCCGGTAAAGGATTGTCTTTCTTAATCAAAGCCAGTGCATCGTCATAACGTCCCTCTTTTGCCAGTTTCAGATACCCCTGTACAGCGATATGTGCCGGACAGGCAGTTTTACACGGTGCTGTACCGGTATCGTAACAGTTGATCCGGTTCACATCGCGGTAATTGTGGGACCACATATGCTCGCCCCACGGCTGTTCGGACGGAAGCGGGATCCGCGGATATTTTACTTCGCATCCCTCTTTGTCACACAGTTTCTGTCCCAGTTTTACCGCACCTGCCGGACAGAATTCCACACATTTTCCACAGGCCACACAGTTGGCTTTTTCTACTTTTGCCACATATGCGGAACGTGACATATTCGGTGTGTTAAAGAGCTGGGAAGTACGCAGCGCATAACAGACATTGACATTACAGTTACAGATCGCAAAGATCTTATTTGCACCGTCGATATTGGTGATCTGATGCACAAATCCATTATCCTCTGCTGCCTTCAGGATCTCCAGAGCTTCCCCTTTATCGATATATCGTCCGTCTTTCTGTGTCTCCACAACATAGTCTGCCATATCACCGACAGCGATACACCAGCCTTCCGGATCATCCGCGCAGCCCTCTCCGTGGGTCAGACGGGAACGACGGCAGGAACACGGGCTTGCCGCGTATTTTCCTTCATATTTACTCAGCCAGTGAGAAATATGTTCCAGATCTACGGATTCGTTTTCCATCTCGATGGCTTTTTCCACCGGGATGACATGCATACCGATACCGGCGCCTCCTTCCGGCACAAACGGTGTGATTTTTTCCAGCGGCAGACGGGACATATGCTCAAAGAAAGTTCCCATCTCCGGGTTGGAATCCAGGATGCTGGCATTCATGTTAAAGAATTCCGCACAGCCCGGTACATACATTGGTAACACATACTGTTTTTCGTGCTTCGGATTCTCCCAGTTATATTCCAGAAGACCTTTTCTTGACATTTCTTCCAGCAGGGCTTCACATTTTTTCTCTTCCAGACCGGAGAGTTTCACGATCTCTGCCAGTGTCTTCGGTTTTCTCACACCAAGTTTTACTGCCAGTTCTGCTTCCTCATCGGTAAGCACGCCGGCAAGCCCCCAGTACTCCGGATCGTTTCTGGTGATCTTTTTCAATCCCAGTTTCTGCGGGATCCGATCTGTGATCTTTTTGCCCAGTTTCGCGATCGGCTCCCGGAACGGTTCGTTCGGATCCGGGGTAAATTCCGGATAGACATAATCCGGATACAGCTCTTTATCCAGTTCTTTCTTCATTTTCATCCTCCCTTTTTCCATGCATTTACCTGCGCATCCAGCCACTCGGTCCACGCATCCATGCCTTCCCCTGTCTTCGCACTGATCGGAAATACCTTCGCCTGTGGATTTCTCTGATGGATATACTCTTTCACCCGTTCCATATCAAAATCAAAATAAGGCAGTACATCGATCTTGTTGATCAGCACCGCATCACAGATCTGGAACATCAGCGGGTATTTGAGCGGTTTGTCGTGTCCTTCCGGTACGGAAAGGATCATCACATTTTTCGATGCACCCGTGTCAAATTCTGCCGGACAGACCAGGTTTCCCACATTTTCCAGAATCGCCAGATCCACATCTTCCACGCCAAGGCCCTCCACGCCCTGCCGGGTCATCTCCGCATCCAGATGGCACATGCCTCCGGTATGCAGCTGGATCGATTTGACACCTGTTTCTGCGATGGCCTTCGCATCCACATCGGAATCGATATCTGCTTCCATCACACCGATCCGAAACTGATCCTTTAACCGCTCGATTGTTCCTTTCAGTGTTGTAGTCTTTCCGGATCCCGGTGAAGACATCAGATTCATCAGAAATACTCCCTGTTCTTTTAACTCCCGGCGAAGTCCGTCCGCCTGCCGGTCATTGTCTGCAAATACGCTCTCCTTGATCTCAAGGACTCTTACTTCTTTCACGCTTCTCTTATCCCTTTCATGATAATCTGTACCATCTCTTCTTTTCCCTGTTCGTAGGTCAGTCCGTTCTTGTAGAGAATATCGCTCTCCAGAAAGCAGGTTACCGTTCCCCGGATCATCGCCATAACGACCGGTTTCGAGATATCCTTCCGGATCTTTCCTTCCCGGATCCCTTTCTCCAGATACTGCTCGGCAAGTGCCCACCCCTGACTGACTGCTTCCATCAGGTACTTATACTGCTTCGGATACTTCTGTGCCAGTTCGAAGATCCTGCTAAGTCCGATGTTATAATACTTGGTCGGAATTGCGCAAAACAGCCGTTCCAGCTTCTCCAGTGTATCCAGTTCGGTATCTGCCTCGATCTCCTGCCGCATATCCGTAAAATCACGGGCATATCGGTCTGCAATCGCCATCAGCACATCCTGTTTACTCTCGAACACCGTATAGATGGTTTTTTTACTGATCCCCAATGCTTTCGCTACATCATTCATCGTAAATTTCAAACCATTCCTGGTAAATTCTTCAATTGCTGTATCAATGATTTTTTCTCTCATTTCTCTCATTTCTCTCTCCTGTCATGTTTTCATTTACGGTTCAGCGAAAAAGGAAACCGGGAAACCTAGAACAGTTTCCCGGTTTCCTTCATTGTAACATTACACTGACTACCGGTCAATTCACTATATTTGACAAAAAATTCACATTGTTTTTATGCAGAACCTCTTATTTCCTTTCAGACCTCGATCTGTAAACCGTCATAAGCCAGTTCCAGTCCTTCTGACGCCACAATCGATTCGTACCAGTCATGCGGCGGACACCAGTGTGGGGACAGATGCGTCAAAAGAAATCTACTATTCTCACGCAGGCACTTATTTTCCTTCAATCGGTCCCTTATCCGGATATTGTTCATCAGACACATATGTCCGCCATACTGTTCATTCAGTCCTGTAGTTCCTTCCATAATAACTGCATCGTACTGATGTTCCTGTATCAATGCAAACTGATCCTCGTCATAACTTCCGGAATCCAGCGCATACAATAACGTTTTTCCATCTTTCTGAATGATATAACTGTGGGAAAATCCCCGTTGCGACCCATGATTTCCGCGAACCGGCAAGATTCTGTACCCATCCGTTTTCTCTTCCTTTCCCTCTCTGATCTCATGCAGATTTATTTTCAGTTTTTCCATGTCATCCAGACTTTTTCTGAGTGTTTCCATCACGAAAGAATTCCCGTAAATATTCAGCTGCGGGATATCGGTAAACCGTGGACCTCCATGTCTCATTTTTTCGACATAAGTAAGCGGCAGCAAGCTTTCGTCTGTATTTCTCCAGCGCAGATGCTGCGGATACAGATGATCTTCATGAGGATGTGTGACCAGAAGTGTCTTGAGCTTTGATAAATTCACTCCGAACCGAGCTGCATTATCAAAACACGATGGTCCGATATCGATCAGCAGCTCTTCGTCAATCACCATGCTGCTGTTTGTTCTCAGGTTTTTTCCTCTGTGTTTTCTTGCATAAGTACAATGAGGACATTCACACCAATATCCCGGATATGTTTCCCCTGCTCCTGTTCCTAAAAATGTCAGTTTCATACACGTACCTCTTTTCCTTATTTTTCTTAATTATAGATCTCTTTTCTTCCATTTTACAACAAAATCCGTATATTCTTCCCTTCCCGGAACAAAACTCCCTCTTCCGACAGATTTTTAAATTCCCGCATCATTGCACTCCGGTCCACGCACAGATATTCTGCGAGATATCCTTCCGGATCTTTCCTTCCAGGATCCCTTTCTCCAGATACTGCTCGGCAAGTGCCCACCCCTGACTGACTGCTTCCATCAGGTACTTATACTGCTTCGGATACTTCTGTGCCAGTTCGAAGATCCTGCTAAGTCCGATGTTATAATACTTGGTCGGAATTGCGCAAAACAGCCGTTCCAGCTTTTCCATCGTATCCAGTTCGGTATCCGCCTCGATCTCCTGCCGCATATCCGTAAAATCACGGGCATATCGGTCTGCAATCGCCATCAGCACATCCTGTTTGCTCTCGAACACCGTATAGATGGTTTTTTTACTGATCCCCAACGCTTTCTCTACATCATTCATCGTAAATTTCAAACCATTTTTCGTAAATTCCTCGATGGCCGTATCAATGATTTTTTCTCTCATTTTTCTCTCCTGTTTTGAATACAATCACGTGTCAGCGAAAAAAAAAACCAGAAACCCATTTTGGTTTTCTGGTTTCCATCATTGTATCATGGTGGGTGACTGCTGGTCAATTTGGCATAATTGACAAAACTTTCACATTGTTTTTATGCAAAAGAGAAGAAGCCGCGTAACATCCCTTTCAAGCAACCTCTGCGTGTGAAAGTCCATGGAAAAATCAGTAGAAAAGCCATAGTAATTCGGTTATAATTAAAGAAAACATATCGGGAGGTGTGGAGCAGATGAAGAAATCAGCAGACAATTATGCTATATTAAAAAGCGACAGCCAGTATACGATATTCATTTTTAAGGACCAGATTATACGATTTATGACATCATCGAAATTAGAACGCTATACAAAAGTAAAAGAATGGGATAACGGATATCTGGTTGTAATGGCAAAATATAAGAATTTAAACGAAGTTGAGGAATATATCGATCTGGTTCCCATTTTACAGAACTTATACTATGATGTAGATGAATTTCTCACACCTATAAAGGAGGTTCGGATCGACTATGCAGCTTGATATAAAAACTGTAGCAGATGCAGCAGATATGATCATTAATGGGTATGCATATACGCAAAATGGAAAATATATTCGAATACTTAATTTAAACAAACCAAATCACGCGGCAGTTATATATGATGATAAGATTGTGGAAACCAATATGGATGATATTGAAAACCAGATAGTCCTTGATTACTATTTAAACAATAAGCAGTTTATGGAGGATTAGCCATGCCCAAATACTATGAATTCAAAGTGTGTGGCTATTACTTATATTATACTGCAAGTTGTATAATCGAAGCCATGCATGTTCATGCCAGTGACAGAAAACTGACCGAAGCGGGATCCGCAAAATTTTTCGTAAAAAGCAATGGCGATACTACCCTGGAAAACCAAGGTTGCCTGACCGATCGTGAAGTGAGAAAGATCAGAGCTTTTATTAAGGAACATTATAAAGAAATGTATCTGAAATGGATGGAACTTGCGGATACGGGATTTTATGGTGAAAAGTAACGTGGAGATTACAGTGCCTGTTTTTATGCAAAAGAGAAGAAGCCATGGAACATCAGTAGAATCTGATATTCCCGGCTTCTCTTTTTATTTTCTCACAATCCCCGTTGCATCCTCCGGTATGATTGTATTCTGTATCGTATTCGTATCCCTGTTGTGGTACATATGATTGTCCAGCGATGCGAGCCACTGCAGTTGATCATCTTCTTCAAAAAGTGTTTTCGCTGTGTACTGCATCTCCTGGCTGTTTTCATCGTCTGCGGATACATATGTCTCAATTGGTGCGTTGCTCCAACTCTGTGCTAATTTTATGTTATGTTTTAACCCGGTTGCTTCCTGCAGACTTCCATAAAAAGTGTTCAACATGTTTGCAAAATCCTCTGCATAACTGGCTGATTCGTAAGGTGCTTTTGCCGTATTTTCATATTCTACCTGCGCGCTTCCCTCTCCACGTTTGTAGTCCCACAGTTCTGCCAGCGGATTTACTTCCTTCAGCTTCATGGTTCCTGACTGTACGGAAGCAGTCTGATCGCTGCCCATGATAAAGCTCCAGTAATTTTCAGGTTCAAGTACAGACATTCCTTTATTCGGTCTTTCTTCATAATTCAGTTTCACAATGGTTTCTGCACCACCTCCATTGCCCCTCTGAAACGCATAAAGGTAAATCTGGTAATATCCGTTTTTCTTATCTGCCATGACTGACAGCCTGTTATTCTGACATGTCGTACAAAGCCAGTCAATATCAAACATTATACCTGTAGCCAGATCAATGCTACCTTTATAATCTTCATACATTTCCAGATAAATTTTTTTATTCTCCTCCTGAACAAAACGTACTACCAGCATCTCGTCCATTTCGTCCCCATCAAAATCTGCAATATAGGCACTTAAAATACCATTTGCCGGAGATGTATCTCCTTTTGACCATGTTGGCAACGAGTTATCCAGTTTCCATGAATCTGTTGACATAATGCCATACTTCGGAATAAGCGTTTCTTTCAGATAACCTGTAAAACCATCCTCCCGCCCCTGAAGAGCCAACACGGTTCTTCCGATATTTAACATCGGATATACTTTTGATTCATCTGAAGGCAGATACGCCTCGGAAGCATGATCCAACAATGCCTGTTTTACCTCCTCCGCTGACAGAGACGGATCGATCTCCCATATCAGAAGCGCGGATGACGCTGCCATAGGGGCTGCCATGGATGTTCCGTTGGCTGACTGGTACATCGCACTTTCTTCTGTGGAAACGCAACTGTATACGTCCCACCCCGGAGCCCAGAGATCTACGGTATCTCCCTGATTGACTCCCTCCACGATCTGATACCGTCCTTTCTCCCGTTTATTCTGAACTGCGGAAACAACCATAATATGATTTTTCATTTCTTCGTAACTGTATGTTTCAGATACATGTGTATCCGCTGTTATTCCGCAGAAAAATCCCTGCCATGATGCATCATAGCCTTTCTCCATCATATTATCAAAGCCATTTCCTGCTGACTGTACGATCATAAACTCTTTTTCTTCTTCCGTGGTTGCACTGTTCAACAGCTGTTCCATCATCCGTTCCGCATCCTGCGCTGTTCTTTTTGCAAGAACATCTGCATAATAATGAACATAGCCCTCATAATCCATTTCCATATTCTGTTCTTCTGTCTGTTCCTGATACAATAAGCCAACCGCATCTACCGACCATGTTTCTTTGTACGCATCCTCTGACATCAAAGTAAATCCCCAGGAATTATTCACAACTTTTGCTCCCTGTTCAATCAGAATACGATTAGCCTCCAGCAGTTGCAGTGGTACTGCATAAGTAAATTCATCCGTATCAAAGTAATCGGCATAAGATACTCCCAGAATCTGCGCCGAATCTGCTATTCCCCGGATACCAATATCATTGTTGATTGCACCGGCAATCCCCGCCACATGCGTTCCATGTGATTCCTTTCTGTTTTTTGTGTCTCCTGTAATTGTGATCTTCCCTTTAAGATCTGGATGTCCGGTGTCAAACCCGGAGTCTACAATCCCTAATATTTCATCAGAAAGCTCCGGCAAATTATTCCACGCCGTATATGCACCTATCGCTTCTGCCCACCAGTTATTTCCATTCGGCACACCCTCATCGTACTCCGATCCGCCTTCTTTTTTCTCACTGTCCCACGGATTTGTGTCTTTTCCGACTTCCATGTTTTCAATCTGGATTGGATAATCATACCCGGCAAAAAGAACATTCTCCTGTTCCATCAGTTTCTGCGACTTTTCTTCCAGCACAGCAAATCCACTTTCCGGAATCTGCACCTGAAGGATATTCATTCTTCCGGCAATTTTTCCTACCAGTGTTCCATCCACCACAGAGAGGAGATTTTCTATCTGTGAATCCGACAGTTCGCTGTCCAGATACACCTGCAGTGTCCGGTCAAAATACATCGTTCCACTGTCTGTATCTACCTCGATTGCCTCTGTTCCGGCATCAAAGATATAATCTCCATTCTCATATGTTTGTGTCTTTCCTTCAGATACTTTTGAAGGCTCTTTTGCCTGCTCTTTCTGACCGGATGGACGGAGTGTATAGAAAAGCATTCCGACTCCCAGTACTATAACTGCCGTACAAAGAGCTACAGTACCCATTGGCTTTTTCTTTTGGATCTGTGAAACGGCATATAATGTATTGTGATCCGGAATCGTCTGCTTATATTCTTTTCCAAATCTGCCAAGCAGACTTTTCATCTCCGTTTCTTTTCCCGGATGTATCCTGAGATTTTCTTCACCGTTCTCTCCGTCACGCTCAACCAGCTGCTTCGGATAACACTCTGTCAGTCTGATCTGTTTTTCCTCGACAAGATCATACGCCAGATAAATCAGTCGGTTCTCACGTTCTTCCAGAAAATCCTGTATCAGATATCTCCCTGCGACAATTGTATCCTGTGGCAGACTGTATATCGGTCGATGTCTGTTATCTTTTATCATCTTCTCCCCTCTTTCTCCTTCTTCAGACCATTCTCCTATTTCTTGTTTCAAGTATAAAAAGAATTCAAATTCCATACAATCTGTGACAGAATCTGTGCTCCGTATTTTCCTTTTCTTTGTCACAAAATGCGCATATATCCTATGTTAAAATATCTGTAAATCCTTATTCATGGAGGTGTTTTTATGCTCGATGTTAACAAACTCTGTCCCGGCTGTATGCATCCGCGGGAAGATTCCGATATCATATGCCCGCACTGCAGTTATCCTCAGAATTTTCTGACGGTAGAGGACAGTCTTCCGGTATTTTCCATTCTTGCCGGTAAATACCTGTTGGGTGCACCTTTGGGAAAAGGCGGTTTCGGAATCACTTATATTGCCCTACATCTGCCGGATGAAAAAATTGTCGCCATTAAAGAATTTTTTCCCTTAGATCTGGCAGTACGTGATACTGATCAGGAAACGGTAGTCCCTGCAGATCCTTCAAAGGCAGTATATTATCGTACCGCTATGAAAAGCTTTTCCGAAGAAGGACGCATCTTATACCTTCTTTCTGATGTACCATATATCGTACATGTCAAAGAGCAGCTTCAGGCAAACGGAACCACTTATCTGGTTATGGACTATGTATCCGGTGTTCCTCTGAAAAAATATATGAAAATACGGCAGGCTCCTTTTTCCGAAGAAGATGCCCTGACCATGATGCGGCCGATTCTTCTCGCTCTCCGAATGATGCATAAAAAAAATATTCTGCACCGTGACATCAGTCCTGAAAATCTGATGGTACATTCTGATCTTTCGCTGACACTGATTGACTTTGGTGCCGCACGCACATTTTCCCGTGATGACGATGATAATCTGACTGTTATCTTAAAACGTGGTTACGCACCGGAAGAGCAATATCATTCCAACAGCCGACAGGGTCCATGGACCGATCTGTATGCAGTATGTGCTGTATTGTATCAGATGCTGACTGGAATCCGTCCTCAGGAAGCTTCTTCCCGGGCTGAACAGGATCAGCTGGCTCCGATCAGTCAGATCAAGGGGATATCTTTGAGTCCTTCTGTCTGTGCTGCTATTGAAAAAGGACTTCAGGTTGACCCACTCGAACGATATCCAGACATAGATGCCTTCATGAAAGACCTTTATGCAACACAACCCTTACCTGTACAAAACCATCCTGTGCCTGAACATAATATTTCCACTCCTGAGCAGTCGACGAGTTCTGCTCCCGCTCCGTCCGCCCCTGCTTTTCATTGGGGCGATGAGAATCCGGAATCCTCTGAAAATATTCCTCAGGTTGATGTATCCTCCCAGAAAAGGAAAAAAAAGCGTTGCATTATTTTTCTGATTGTTATAGTTTTATGTCTGGATTTGCTCTGGGGTGGACTGTTTTTCTATCATATCCGTGGATATCGATACCCATGGTTTATCCGACCATTTACAGTGAACTCTCAGAATACAGATGCTTCTTCCGGTACTTCTGATACATCTTCTGATTCTGACAGCACAGAAGAAAGTACTGATAATGATGCTCAAGCCGGTATTATCGATTCTTTACCGGACATAGAGAATTCTTATACTTCTGATGCTGCAGATATTTTCCAGGGAAGCGATACGGTAAAAAGCGTTACAGAAAAAATGGATGAAATCTATGCATCCGGAAACCGGGAAGAATTACTGGAATATTTTGAAAAACTATATGCTACCTGCAACAGAACCATGAACCCCGATTATATTGCTTTGTTACCTGACTGGTATCAGAGGCTTTCTAAAAACTGGGAAACCTTTGATTTTAATATCACCCGACTTCCAATTGAAGATGTTGATGACTCGCAGCTTCTGGAAGAAGGCCGTATCCTGGGTAATCTGACTGCAGAATTTTCTTATTTTGCCGATCAGGAAACTTTTGATTCTGATGAAACCAGTACTCTGATAACCAATCTTTTTAACAGCATTTATACAAGCATGCTTATCCATGCACAGGGTGAAGAAGGTATGGAATGCATTCAGTCTGTGTATTTTGTGTATCGTAACGCTTTTGACTGTAGTACTGCCGTTTACCGTGCAAAAACTTCTGAACCAGAAACACTCCATAATGCATTACAGGCATTTTTTGATTCTCATTCTGAAGTAATCCATTCATATGCTGATAACGTAGATTTCTCAGATGATTATCTCGCATCAGATGATTTCTTCTGTGAGATGTATTACTATATAAATTCTTCTTCTGAATAAAGAAAAACTGTCCGGTGCAGGCGGAAAACCCTGCACCGGACAGTTTTATTTTCTTTTATTTTATCGGAATCTGAATTCCGGTCCGTTTTGCCCAAGTCGTACACCATCCCCCTGCTTTACAGACACAAAAGTTCCTTTTGGCAGTCTCGCACCATTCAGCAGATAGGTACCATTTGTAGAAAGATCCTGTACATAGATTCCATCCGCACGATACTGCATCAGGCAGTGGATTCTGCTGATACCGCTCTGGTTCAGGACTACCCGGCACAGTTCCGGGTTTCTGCCGATGGCAAGCTGCAGAATTTCTCTCATATCAAAAGATGCGCCATTGAATTCCCCGCCGTAACAGTCCACATAACAGGCATTCGCTGCAACTTTCGGCGTCTCCAGAACTGTCGGCTGCTGTTTTTCGGCAACCGGCTGACTCTGTACAACGGGCACGGGTTCTTCTTTTCGCAGTTTTTTCTGTTTTTCTCTTTTCACTGCGTAATCCGTTTCGGAAACAGCCCTGTTCTTCTTTTCTGCCCGGATTTCTTTAATTCCCTTTACTACTCCCGGAATCCATGCCAGACCAACTGCAAAGCTGATCAATAACAGTGAAAACCACAGACCACGAAGAATACCACCTTTTCTTCCAGTACAGATCCACCAGATAAATCCTGCATCCAGAACATGCCCGCTGTAATGTAATGCTCCTGCTGCCCAGCGCAATGTCCACTGCCAGCCAAATGCATATCCAAAACCATAAAGCAGACCTGCCGGTCCCATACACATGCCCGCCAGAATATCAGACATAGATGCTCCCACACTGGCTTGTACAAAAATCATAATCAATTCTACCGCAATAAACCCGATGACAGCACCTCTTTTTCCCCTCTGAACCGCTGTCAGCTGTCGTTTTTCCGCTGCCATTATGCTTTCACCCCATTTTCTGTTGTATCATCCCACGAGAATTTCTCTCCACAAAGTGGAATCAGCAGCAGTTCTGTATTTCCAAGTGTCAGTACATCATACGCCTGTAGTCTCTGACTTGTAACAACCACGTCTCCATTCAGATAACACAGTTCTCTCGCATCTCCTGCTGCTACGATAAATGCACGGCTTTTTGGATCATATACAACTGCCGCATGGCGAAGTCTCGATACACTTTGATCTGCTCCCAGCACAATATCCATATTGGCTGCTCTTCCGATAAAATTGCGTCCACTCTTTAATTTAAAACTTTCCCCTCTGTAAGCTCCCTTGATGCAGACAAGCCATCCAACCACCGGTTCCACACCGATCACCTGCGCATAATAACCAACTGTACAGTTTTCATCATCTTCCGGCTCTTCCCATCCATTTACTGCTGTATTAACAAAAGCTGCCTGTTTATTCGGCTTACTTACCGGTGCAGGAGACGGCGGTACTTCCTGTGCCTTTACTGCAGCAGGCTGTGAAAAATCTTCCGTTTTAACTGCTTCTGTCACTGCTTCCGCCTCATCCTGCGGTACACAGTACGGACAGGAAGCATATTTGTCTGCATCATAAAAATGTCCCTTCGGGCATGTATTTAATTTCATTTTTCATTTCCCCTTTCCTCTTTAAGCAAATTTTTTAATATCATCACTCACCTTTTTCCGAGATTTTCTCTTCCCCCGGGCAATATGTGATCAGTATCAAAGTCGTATTGTCCATACCCCTTGGCTGATTTCGGATAACGTTCTCTGCCAATTGTGATGCATACGTTTCCGGGTCTCCCGTAAGCTGCTCAAGCTGTTCTGCCAGATTCTCATCCGGGCACTGGCGGTAAAATCCATCACTGCACAGTAGAATCTGATCTCCAGGTTCCAAATCTATTCCTTCCATTGAAACATCCATATATTTCAGACCATTCATCCCGATATAACTGACCAGTGCTTCTCCCCTCGAAAGTTCAGCTTCATATATTTCCTGCGTGATATTTTTTGCCTGTAGTCTTTTATCCAGAAGCATTTTATAATTATGCGGCGTTGTCAAACATTTTGTGTGCTGATTTCTTATGAGATATATCTTACTGTCACCAATCGAAAGCCAGTGCATCCTGTCTTCCTGAATCCACACTGCTACGACCGTCGTACCGGCTCCCAACGGCACTCCGTCTTTATCCGGGATTCCTGCAACAGTCATATCCAGTTTTGAAGCCGTCTGTACAAAAAAATCAGCCGCTTTTTCCTTACCATTTTTTCGGAAGGCATCCATCATCCCTGAACATGCAGTATAGCTTGCCTGTTCACCGCCTCCAAGACCTCCCATACCGTCACACACAACAGCCAGCAATCCTTTCTCCGGCTCATATGTATAGCACAGGCTATCCTGCTGATTCTTCCGTCCACCCACCAGACTGGCTGCGGAAACCTGCAGTTCATCCGGCAATTGCCCGTTCTGCTCCAGATACAGATTCTCCGTAATCGATTCTTCATCATACGGCACTTCCGGAATTTCTGTTTTTTCTTCCTTACACTCTGTTCCCTTCCTTCCAAACAGCCTCACTCCATCACCTCCGGTCTTTTCTGTTATAAGTATAAAAAAAATCAGAATATGGAACAATCTGTGACAGAATATGTGCCTGTTATTTCCCACTTTTTGTCACAGACTGTTTACCAAGAATATGCTAAAATAATTTTACAAAATGTGCCTTTGCATGAAAAAAGGAGGCTTTCTATTATGTCAAAATTCAGTATTTTTCTCAAAAATCTGATCGAGGATAGCGGTGAATCCATCTCCCATATTGCACGGAGTATCGAAGCCGAACGCACCTCTATTCATAAAGCATTGACAGATGAGCGTATCTTATCTTACAAAGTCGTACGCGCTCTGGCCCGTCATTTTAATCTTCCTGTAGACAAGAAAAAAGAGTTTTTCAGATTATATGATATTTTACTTCAGGGAGAAGAAACTTATGAAAACCGGCAGGCGGTCTGTAATTTGCTGAATGATCTTTCTTCTATTCGCTTTTCCATGCTTCCTCCACCACAGGTGGATAAGATTGAACTGACAAGCCGTCTGATCAAGGGAGAATATGCTGTTCGCAACGCAATCCGTACCGTCCTGATCTATGAAGCAACTTCCTGTGAGGGTTCTGCTTTTTCTATGTTCTTACCGGAGAAACTGGATCTTACCATGGAATTACTGGAACTGTGGCTTGCCCAACGGAATTTTACCGTTGATGCTTTACTTTGTTTTCATTCGGATCGCTCTGCCGGTGTAAAGAACCTGCAACTTTTACATTCTGTTATTCCTCTTTGTCTGGCTTCCCGTGGAAAATATCGCCCCTACTATTTCTGTGAAGCTCCAAAGGCAGCTACTATGTCTCCGATGAGCTATTACATCACTACGCAGAACTACCTGATCCAGTTATCAGAAGATCTGTCCATGGCGCAGATTCGTGAAGATAAAGATCTCATTGATTTTTATACTGGATTTTTCCGAAGTCTGCTGGAATGCTGCGACCCACTGGTTCAATGCAATACCAGTATTCTGGAGGTCTTACAGGAATATATCAGCAATACATCACCGGATTCCCTTCAGATCCTGATGTCGCAGCCATGCACCGGGCGTTATATCACACCGGATGTTATACGAAAATATATGCAAAATGGTTCGATGCCTTATAAAGAGATGTTTTCGCTTGTCGAACAGCATTTTTCCGTACTTCGGCAAATCACAGGTTCCTATCAGACAGTCTTCACTGAACAGGGGTTACAGGATCTGATACATACCTGTTCTATGGCAGATCTGCCTCCTCAGTATGTACCACCATTAGAATCACAGGATATCCGGCAAATGCTTCGTTATCTTTATGATGAGATTGCCAAAGATACTGTCAATGGAATGCTCGTCCGTCCTACCAGTCTGAATCTTCCGGATTATCTCGCTATCTATGTCCATCCGAAAACCGGAGTACATATTTACACAACAAATGCTTTCGTCTATGGAGCTTACTGTTGCAATATTCATATTGCAGAAGAATCCATCTGCCGGATCTTTTATGATTTTATGCAGTCGCTGGAAGGAAGTAATCTTGTTTATTCCAAAGAAGATACACTCCAGCTGCTGGCACAACATATTGCAGAAATGGAGGTTTAATGTTCATGGCTGACAAGCACCGCCGAAACTGTACACTACTGGCTTTATTATTGCTTCTTATTGAAGCAGCCGTTTTATGTCTGCCGGTTTTTCATGGCTATACTGCTTTGCAGATTTGCAGACAATACTGGCAACACGGACAGACGCTTTCCCATATTGTCATACCTTTGTTGCTTCTGGTATGTCCGATCATCAGTATCTGTTTACTTTTTCATCTGAAAGTGCACAGTACCGACAAGATTCCGGAAGTTTTATCTGCATCTGTTTCTGCAGATGCGCCGGAAAATGTTTCTAACTGCGGCACACTTCTTTTTCTGACAGGGTCTCTCGAGGGAAAAAGTTTTCCGCTTCCTGCTTATACGAATGTATTCCTCGGCAGAAGCAGTCAGTATTGTCAGATTGTTGTTAATTCTTCTGATATCAGCCGCAGGCATGCTGCTGTCTGCTATCATGCATCCCGGCATACATTTGTAATTACTGATTATTCTGCCAACGGCACCTATACTGTTGATGGCGAACGGCTCATCGCAAACACCAGTATCGAAGTTCCGGACGGAAGTATTTTTTCTATCGGAAACCGGAAGACTTCTTTCAGACTTTCAGCAAGCAGGGAGGATAACACATGATTGATATTGACCACCTGTGTCCCGGTTGTATGCAAAGCAATCCGACACCCGACAGTCCCTGCCCTCATTGTGGCTATTCTAAAAATACGCAACCTTTGAAAAACGCTCTGCCCGTTTTTTCTATCTTAGAAGGAAAATATCTGATCGGGCGTGCTCTTGGCAAAGGCGGTTTTGGGATTACTTATCTTGCCATGCATCTGCCGACAGAAACTATTGTTGCCATCAAAGAGTACTTTCCTTCTACACTCGCCTGCAGAGCCTCTGATAATGAGACAGTTCTTCCCGAAATGGAAAATCAGAAACTTTATTTTCACACAGGAATGAGAAGTTATGCCAAAGAGGGCGAAATTCTTCAACGTCTGTCTGGCACCTCCGGTATTGCACAGTTCCGGGAAATGCTTTTCTGCAACAATACCGCTTATATCGTGATGGAATATGTCCCGGGGCTTTCTCTGAAAAAATATATGAAACAGCAGAAAACACCTTTTACAGAATCCGAAGCACTGACTCTGATGTGGCCGATCCTTATGGCATTACAGTCCATGCATCAGAAAGGTCTGATTCATCGTGATGTCAGCCCTGAAAATCTGATGTATCGTCCGGACCATACACTGACTTTGATTGATTTTGGTGCCGCCCGGGAATTTTCTGATGATGACGATGAAAACCTTACGGTTATTCTGAAAAGGGGATATGCACCGGAAGAACAATATCATTCTGACAGTCGGCAGGGACCCTGGACAGATGTGTACGCCGTCTGTGCTGTACTCTATCATATGCTGACGGGAATTTTACCACAGGATGCTACTTCACGTATCGAAAATGACCAGCTGATACCGATTTCACGCATCCCTGATATTTCTGTCCGCCCGAATGTTTGTCATGCTATAGAAAAAGGGCTCCAGGTAGATGCCCTGGAACGATACGCCGGTATTAAGGATTTCATGAAAGATCTGTATGCAGAACCGTTAAAAACTGTTCCTGCAGAGGAAAATATTCCTAAAGATGAAAAACCAATCTATACACTGTCTGATACATCCGATATTGCAGAATCCTTTGCTAAAATGGACGAGAATGAAAACGAAAAACAACCCCAGGAAACAACCGCCAATACAATTTTTAACAACATTCTTATTTTGTCTGTTTTCGGACTTGTTTTGTTGTTTCTGATATCCTTTGTATTGGATAAAGTGCAGGAGCATTCTGCAAAAACTGCATCGTCTGCTTCATCCACCGATGACTACAGTGTTTCCTCGAATGTGAAGCAAGTTTCTGAAGAAGATGCCGCCGTTGAATTAAGCTATTGGAAAGATGGTAATCCGTGTTCTGCATACTATGCTACTTTATCCGATGCCATCAGTACGGTCTCTCCACAGGAAGCCGGAAAATCCAGCTATACGATGACGGATATTTATTTTTTGAAGGATATTTCGGAAAATATTGTTATTCCGGAAGATACCCATATTGCTTTACATTTTGACAACAATACTCTGACCAACACAACTTCCGAACATACCATTATGAACTACGGAAGCCTGTCTTTAAGCAGTGGTACTGTCGACAATACTTCTCCATATCATGCAGCGCTATATAATCGGAAAACCGGCACCACATTTCTTACCGGAATGAAATTGAAGAGAAGTGCTGAAGATGGTGTATATAATCAGAACTCTGATGACAGAAATTCTTATTACACTATTGATAACGATGGACAGCTCATTCTTTCCAATAGTTCCGTCACAAATTCCGGCAGCTTCTACAGCACCATTCATAACGGCTGCCAATCTGATGACTGCTCCGGGTTTCATGAAATCTCTGTCCGTGACGATTCCTCCATCATCGGAGGCTGCTACGCCTTGAAAAACGAGTCTAATGGAAGTATCGAAATTGAAAACAGTTCTCTCAGGGAAAGTTATAAAGGAATCATATATAATTGTGGAGTTCTAACCATAACTAACAGTTCCTTTTCTGCTTCCCCCTGCGCTATCATCAGCGATGGTGGAACTTATACCTGCGGAACAAATGTTACCTTTAATACAGATATGATTATGCCGTCGGATTAAAAGTATCTTTTATAACCACAGAACCAAAAAGAAGTCAGGATTGCTAGGTTTTACTAACATTCCTGACTTCTTTTCTATTTTTCTCCTATTCCACGCTCACCAACCGTATTTTTCTCCCTTCCCTGAAAAGCACCCCTTCCTCTGTCAGATTCTTCAGTTCCCGCATCATTGCACTCCGATCCACGCACAGATATTCTGCCAGCGTTGTATAAGATACCGGCAGGGTAAATGTCTGATCCCGCCGTTCTCCCGCCACCTCTCTCAAATATGCCAGGATCTTTTTCCGGATACTGTTTCTCGACAGGACATAGATCCTGTTTGCCTGCTGGCTGGCACGCATGGCGATCATCTGTAACAGGTTGCTGACCATCTGACTGTGGAATTTGCACGCATTTTCACACCGCTTGATCACATGCTCGTAATCAATAAAGAGTACACGCGTCTTCGCCTTCGCACAGACATAGTAATGCTGCGACAGTTCCGGTAACAGCAGCGGTTCCCCGAAGACATCATCTTTTTTCAGTTCATCCATCAGGTACTGATTGCCCTCCGCATCACTGCCATATAAAGAAGCCTGTCCCTCCGCGATCAGACCGATCTTTTTCATCGTATTCGTATACTCCATGATGATCTCGTTATTCTCATACACAACCTCTCGCATCTGAAAACAGACCCACATCCGTTCCTGCTCTTCCGGCAGGATATGTGAAAACAATGTCACTTTCTCCATCTGTATTCCCTCGTCTTTCTTTTTTTGTGTTTTTTTTAACATACTCTCATTTTGTTGCTTTTGCAACAGAATTTTCCGGTTTCTCCGGGTATACTAATAATAACAAGAAAACAGATTCCACACACAGGAGGTTCCCATATATGAAAATCACAGATACTATCAAATACGTAGGCGTCAACGATCATAAAGTTGATTTATTTGAAGGACAGTACCCGGTAGCCAACGGTATGGCTTACAACTCTTACGTGATCCTCGACGAAAAGACTGCTGTCATGGACACCGTAGATGCAAACTTCACCCACGAATGGCTGGATAACCTGGAACAGGTACTCGACGGCCGCAAACCGGATTACCTGATCGTACAGCACATGGAACCGGATCATGCGGCAAACGTGGCTAATTTCCTGAAAGTTTACCCGGACACCACCGTTGTTGCCAACGTGAAGACCTTTCAGATGATCTACAACTTCTTCGGACTTACTCTGGAAGGACAGAAGCTGGAAGTTACCAACGGCGGCACGTTAAGCCTTGGAAACCATCAGCTGACCTTTGTATTTGCCCCGATGGTGCACTGGCCGGAAGTTATGGTTACTTATGACAGCACCGACAAAGTGCTCTTCTCCGCCGACGGCTTCGGCAAATTCGGAGCCCTGGATGTGGAAGAAGACTGGGACGATGAAGCCCGCAGATACTTCATCGGCATCGTAGGAAAATACGGCACACAGGTTCAGTCCCTCCTGAAAGTGGCTGCAACCCTTGATATCCAGATCATCTGTCCACTCCATGGACCGGTGCTTTCGGAAAATCTGGGACATTACATCGGTCTGTATGACACCTGGTCTTCCTACACACCGGAAGAAGAAGGCATCGTGATCGCCTATACTTCCGTCTATGGACATACGAAAAAAGCAGTGGATCTGCTGGCTGACAAATTAAGAAGTAAAGGCTGTCCGAAGGTTGTCGTATACGATCTGGCAAGAGACGATATGTCCCTGGCTCTCTCCGATGCTTTCCGCTACAGCAAACTGATCCTCGCCACCACAACCTACAACGCAAGCATCTATCCGTTTATGCACGACTACATCTCCCGTCTGGTGGAACACAACTTCCAGAACCGTACGGTAGGTCTGATCGAGAACGGTTCCTGGGCTCCTCTGGCTGCCAAGGTAATGCGTGAGATGATGGCAAAATGCAAAAAGATTAACTGGCTCGATACCACCGTAAAGATCCTCTCTGCCATCAATCAGGACAATCAGGATCAGCTGGAAGCCATGGCAGATGAACTGTGCAAAGAGTACATTGCCCAGAACGATACCCTTGCCAATAAAAATGACCTGACCGCACTGTTCCGGATCGGTTACGGCCTGTATGTGGTAACTTCTAACGATGGTAAAAAAGATAACGGTCTGATCGTAAACACCGTCATCCAGCTGACCGATACTCCGAACCGTGTAGCAGTTAATATCAACAAAGCAAACTATTCACACCATGTCATCAAACAGACCGGTATGTTAAATGTCAACTGTCTGTCCACGGAAGCACCGTTCTCCGTCTTCCAGCAGTTTGGCTTCCAGACCGGACGAAGCGTGGATAAATTTGCCGGTCAGACCGTACACCGTTCCGACAACGGATTGGTCTTCCTGGATAAATACATCAATGCCTTTATGTCTCTCAAAGTAGAAGGCTATGTAGATCTCGGTACCCACGGCATGTTCATCTGCAGCGTGACCGAAGCCCGCGTGATGAGCAATCAGGAAACCATGACTTACACCTACTATCAGAACAACGTAAAACCAAAACCGGAAACCGAAGGAAAGAAAGGATTTGTCTGCAAAGTCTGCGGCTATATCTACGAAGGCGATGAACTTCCGGCAGACTACATCTGCCCGCTTTGCAAACACGGAGCTGCTGATTTTGAGCCGATCGGATAAATAAGTTTATAGAGTTTTTACCCCGAATATGATACACTCAGGGAAATAGAAATTTTACCTGTATTTTACATTAGATAAGAAAGGCATACTATGAAAAAGACCGTAAAGAAAATTTTTAAAGTACTTGGTATCGTACTCGGGGTAATTTTACTGGCGCTGATTGCTTATATCATCTATCTCTACGCCAGCTACCACCGCATCGAAGACAATCTGGTTCTGGAAGTGGAATCTGCCCCTGATGCCGGAGAGGATCTGGCGGGACTGACTTCCGGAGCTCGCCCGGCTTCTGCATCAGCACGGTACAACACGGCACTGACTGCCGGGGAAACCTACTCCGCCCTGACCTACAACCTTGGTTTTGGTGCTTACACACCGGATTTCAGTTTCTTCATGGACGGTGGCAAGTCCTCCTGGGCAAAGAGCAAAGAAAGCGTACAGGAGACGATCCGGGGTGCCGGCGAACTGATCGCCTCTTATGATCCGGATTTCGCCCTGCTTCAGGAAGTGGATCTTGATTCCACCAGAAGTTATCACGTAAACGAATATTCTATCTTAAAGGACTGCCTGAGTTCCTACAATTCTGTCTTCGCACAGAACTACGACTCCGCTTTCCTTTTCTACCCGTTTACCCAGCCCCATGGAAGCAGCAAATCAGGACTTGCTCTGTTTTCCAGATATCTGGTGACCGATTCTCTGCGGAGAAGTTTCCCGGTGTCTACATCCTTCAGTAAATTTTTTGATCTGGATCGCTGCTACAGTATTTCCAGACTGCCTGTGGATAACGGAAAAGAACTGGTGATTTTTGACCTCCACATGTCCGCCTACGGCAACAGCGACGCAATCCGCGAGGGACAGATCTCGATGCTTACCGAAGACATGCAGAAAGAATATGAAGCAGGCAATTACGTCCTGTGCGGCGGTGATTTCAACCATGATCTGAAAGCCTCCGAGGACGATTCCGAAAACCGCGAATCCTGGGCATACCCATTCCCGAGAGCCAGCCTTCCTGACCACTTTTCTTTCTGCATCGATCAGCTGACGGACGAGGAACGGGATTCCCTGTGGAACAGCGCCAGAAACGCCGACATGGAATATGTACCGGGTGAAACGTATACCGTAACACTGGATGGATTTATTATCTCAGACAATATCGAATGCGTCTCCTACGACAACATCAACACCGGATACACCTATTCGGATCATGATCCGGTATATCTCGAATTCACAGTGACATGCTCCCACCACTTAAATCATAGATTTTGAAGTGGGGGCTTCTTGCTCAATGGCTCCACTGAGCCAAGTATCTACAAGCTATCCTCGCGTGCCCCGCGATTCTTTTGCCCGGACACGGGCGTATTTTCTTTCTTATTGTC
>CAKRLG010000002.1 GCA_934359255.1 uncultured Ruminococcus sp. | reverse complement strand
TTTTCTTTATTTTATCATGAAAAAGGGAAATGAAACATGCGTTTTGTGCAATTTTTATTTTTCAAACACGCTCTAGAGCATGTCTTAAAAAGGCTTTTATCCCACCAGATCTTTCCCTTCTGTATAAAAAATATTTTTTCGCATATTTTAATCCTATAATTACCTTTACGGAGGTCACTGCCCATGAAAGAGAAAGAAAACCAGAAACTGATTGATTCCTATGATTATCTGTCCAATGCGGCATCCACGCATGACTGCACCGGACTGATTCCGTCCGCGCCGGTCAGTGAAGCAGAACTCGAATCTTATGAGGATGTCTATCATTACCGTCCTCCCAGAATGAACTCTTCTCTTGATACAGAGGAAAAATAGTCTGAAACTGTGTACCTGCCTGTCCATTTCTTGCATTTTTAAAATTTCTCCTCTATTTTGCATTATTTTACTTTATATTTGCAAATTCTCACATTGTTTCTTTTCGATATATTCTGCTGTACGCTAAGGAAAACACAGGCGATACGTCTGTTTGTATGGAGAAAGGAACAGGGATATGGACTATAAACGCATCAATGAGTTTCGGCTTCTCGGTCTGACCATTGCTTATTATCGCAGACTTCGTGGACTTACACAGGCAGAACTGGCAGAGGCAACAAACCTCAGCCGTACACATATCAGCAATATTGAGGCACCAAATGGAAAAACATCAATTTCTCTGAATAAACTTTTTGATATTGCAGATGTTCTGGAAGTTCCGGTGAAAGATCTGTTTGATTTTCGTGATACCTGACGAATCGCGACAGTCGATACGTTTTTGTTAAAGCACAGACTTTGACCCGTTGCTCTTGTAAAAAAGAGACTGTTTTGTGAAAACTGAGGTATCCCCTTGAAAGCATCACAAAATAGTCTCTTTTTCATTCTGTTCTTTATTTTCTCTGGCTCAGTGTACTGTTATGATACTCACTGGACATCGTCACATCTTCTCCGAACCACTCTGGCGGGCAATAGCTGTTTGCCTCCTCTTCCGTTGAGAATTCCACTTCCGCAAGAAGCAGTCCTTCATATTTTCCGTGAAAAACATCCAGTTCTATCGTCAGGCCGTTCCTCTCCGGAATCCGGTAACGGGTTTTTGTGATCACAGTTCCGTCCGCTTTTTTCAGCAGATGCTCATAAGAATCTTTTGTCAGCGGCAGATTATATTCTTCCCGCACCATCAGTCCTTTGGACTTGTAGGTCAGCACATAATCCTCTCCTTCTTTTCTCACCCGCACCACCGGTTCAGTGCAAAGATACGCCTGTTCCATCTCCATATGCGGATATTGTGCCAGGTCTTCCGGCAGTTTTTTGATCAGATATTTTCTTTCGATCTCCATCCCATTTCTCCTTCTGCTCATTTTTTGAACGCTTTCTGTTCCTTATTATAACCGCAAAATCCCGTAAACAAAAGTCCTTCTTCCCGCTTGTCTGTATTTTACAATATTGTTATACTGTTTTATGGAATATTTTTGAGGATTGTGAGAGTACGAAGTACGGAACAATCCGGTATCAAAGAAAGTTTCCAGAAAGGATGAATACCATGATAAATACTTCTCAGGATCTGAAAGATCTTCTTTTCCGGATCAACCGTAAAAGTTATCCGGCTTATAAAGACACGAAGGGCAGCTACCGTTTTCCGGGCTATGTGCTCTCCATCGACCATGTACAGGGCGATCCCTTTGCCGCACCGTCAAAGATCAGCCTTCATATCACAGGTGCCCAGGCAGGTTTCCCGGAAGCTTTGTATGCGACACACGAGATGCGGATCGCGCTTCAGGATCAGCTGATCCGTGGGTTTGCTGAAGCTGTCGAAAAATATAATTTCCGCGCCAAAGGATCCGGAAAAAGCGGTCTGATCGCCATCTCAAGACCTGGACAAGAAATCCTGGAGCGCTCCGCCTGCTCGCTGGACGCAAAAAATGGTGATCTGACTCTTCGTCTGGAGATCGGTTTTCCCGCCAACGGGCGTACCATCAACTCCGGGGAACTGATTAAAATTCTCTTTGATTTTCTTCCGGTCTGCGTAAAAGCTTCTCTTTTTTACCGGAATCTGGATGCGCAGAAACTGGAACAGGTACGGGCACTTGCCGAGGATCAGACCTTTATCCGAAAAGAACTGGCTGCACGAAATCTTACCGCTTTTGTCGCAAACGGTGCTGTTCTTCCACGGGAATCCGGCGTGTCTTCTCTTCCGATGACAAACGGAATTCCCTTTGTCTCACCGGATTCCATGGCAGTCACACTGCATCTTCCAAACCATGGTCCGCTGACCGGTATGGGAATTCCGTGTGGTATCACGCTGATCGTGGGTGGCGGTTATCACGGCAAATCCACTCTGCTTGAAGCGCTCGAACTGGGTGTCTATAATCATATTGCGGGAGATGGAAGAGAATATGTGATCACCAGAGATGACGCAGTAAAGATCCGGGCCGAGGACGGTCGAAGCATCAAGCACACGGATATTTCTTTCTTTATCAATGATCTGCCGAACCATAAGGATACCCATTCCTTTTATTCGGAAGATGCCAGTGGAAGTACTTCTCAGGCCGCCAATGTCATCGAAGCACTGGAAACGGGAAGTCACCTGCTTCTGATCGATGAGGATACCAGTGCCACAAACTTTATGATCCGCGATGAACTGATGCAACGGGTAGTCAACCGCAATCAGGAACCAATCACACCATTCATTGAGCGTGTGCAATGGTTGAGTGATACACAGGGAATCTCCTCGATTCTGGTTGCCGGTAGCTCTGGATCTTACTTTCATGTGGCAGATACGATTTTACAGATGGATCATTACAAACCGGTGGATATCACAGCATTTGCAAAAAAAGAAGCAGAAGCTTTCCCTTCTATTCAGCCTTCCTCTCCTGCAGGTGCTGTTGCAGACTATCGCCGTGTGATTCAGCCGGATCCTGCTTTCCGTCCGGATCGCCGTCTGAAAATGAAGGTACTGGGCATGGACAGTATCTCCGTCAACCATGACTCCATCGATCTTCGCTGTCTCGAACAACTGGCTGACCAGGAACAGATTCAGGCACTTTCAGCTATTCTCTGCTATGTGGAACGTCGGCTTTTTAATGGGAAAGACACACTGCAGCAGATCATAGATCAGCTTGATAAAGAATTATCCTCCAGGGGACTCGAGATTCTCGCCGAGGGCGGTCGGCTGGCTCCGAACCTCGCCATGCCACGAATCCAGGAAGTCTACGCATGCATCAACCGATATCGCGGTTTGAAAATCTAAAGAATTTCTTTCTGTTTTTTTTGGAAATTTTATAAAGTCTTCATTACATAGACACATTTTTATCACATTTTCCATGTAATATAATACTTAACAAAGCGAACCACACTTTGTTAAAGGATGTCACAACATCGCCTGTTGTGACACCCTCCCCCTCATTAAGTGGTAACAGTTATTTTTAGATTTCCTTTTTCATATTGGCCGGTATCCGAAAGGGTATCGGCCCTTCCTCATTTTATCCGGAAATTTTTCAAATCACTCAGGAATATTATATATGAATTGTATTTTTCCTTAAAATAGGATATGATTAACAGGTAACTTTTCAGTTGAATAGTTAGATTGACAGTATCATCACATCTTGGGAGACAACTTATGAAAAACAGGCACAAAAAAGAAAAAAAATCCACAAAAAAGCATCGCCGGATTTTCTGGATATTCGTCTTTTTCCTTGTGGTCGGAATCGGAGTTACCTCATATATTCTCCTTTTTTCTGCATATACCAGGCGGGTGGAACGTGAGGCTATGGCTACCGGCACCATACAGGAAGAAATCTACAGTTTTAAGAGCCGACGGGATCTGCTTTCCCTGACACCGGAGGTCAAACGGGCAGCTTTATACGGACGTGCTACCGAAATTGATTATGGAACCTATATTATCCCCGGACTTAACTCTACAGAAACACAGGTTTTCGGAGAGAAAAACACTTCCTCCATCTGTACTTCCATGACTCCCCAGGGGCTTGCCGTTACCGAAGATTATCTTCTGGTTACTGCTTACTGTCATACCAACACGCATAACTCTGTCATCTACGTCATCGATAAAAAGACCCATGAATTTGTAAAAGAAATTGTTCTTCGAAATAAATCTCATGTCGGCGGGATCGCATACGATACGATTCATAACAACATCTGGATCTCCTGTATGTCCCGTGGTATTCCACAGGTCAATGCAATCACATTGGAACAGCTGAAAAACTATCGTTTTCAGGATGGCTATCAGCCGATTTCCTACTCGCAGTCGTACGATCTGTATGCAATTACACGGAATTCTTTTCTGACCTATCATAATAATGCATTATATATCGGTTATTATACTTCTAATTCTGCAAGCGTACTGGAAGAATATGATATCACCGAAGACGGAACCTTACAGACCAGTACCGTCGATGATGACACGATAACAAACGGTCAGCTGGGTGTGGATTCGCTGACACCACTTGCTCTGCCATCCGGGATGCGCGTGATCACAGAGCGGGCGCAGGGTGTGGCATTTTATAAAAACAGGATCCTCACCTCTCACTCTTACGGGGTGCTTCCGGGATCTCTGAAAGTATTTCCGAATTCTCTGCAGATGCTTCTTGAAGAAGACACCATGCTGCAGAAGATCCGTTTTCCGTCCAAACTCGAACAGATCTATGTGGATGGTGACGATCTCTATGTACTGTTTGAATCTGCGGCATACGGCTATCGCTATACTTCACTGACACAATTTGACCGGATCTTAAAATTAAATCTGAATACTCTGCTGGCAGACAGCACAAACTAATATTATAACCAAAGGAGGGATCGTATGAAGCAGTATCTTTTTCTCGGCGACAGCATTACCGATGCGGATCATCTCTTTGATCCTGCTAATCTGGGATACGGCTATGTCTCTCTCCTTGCCCGCAGACAGGAATATGCAGACGCCAGGTTTGTAAACCGGGGACACGAAGGCTTTACCATTGAACGGGTGTTACAGATGCTCCGTCGGGACGAGCTCGGCGGTCACTGGGATGCGATCACCCTCCTTGCCGGAGTCAATGATATCCCCGTGGAACTTTTTACTTCTCACTCCAGGATTCCCCTGGAGTTTTCTGCCTTTTACCGGGAAGTGCTGGAGCTTTTATGCCAGCATACTTCCACCATCCTGTTACTGGAACCCTTTCTTTTTGATGAACCTGCAGAATATTCCGTCTGGCATCCGTATATTGAAAAAGAAAGCCAGATCATCCGCGATCTGGCACTCTCTTATTCTGCTCATTTTATCCCGACGGACTCAATACTCCGACAGACAGCACGCCAAGAAGGAATCGATGCGATCACGACCGACGGGATTCATCTGACCCCACATGGCAATACGCTTCTTGCTGATCTCTGGCATCAGGCGTTTACTGCTCTTTCCTCTGGCTGATCCCGCCTTCTTTTTCTTTCTGCTTTCGTCTCCGGTTCATGATTCCACCGATTCTTCCTGTCTCTTTTGCAGACAGAGTCTTCCACCCGTTTTCAAGCACCTGATCGAGAAGTCCGAGTTCCTGCGCGATCTCATACTTCATCTGTTCTTCCCTGCTCATCTTTGCGATATCCTCTCGGCTTATCTTTTTCTCTTTTTCCATAAAAAAGTCACACTCCTTTTCTCTTGAAGTATGACCTTTTTTTCTCTTTCTATTCACGTTGTTCTTTATTTCGGAATGATGATCGATGCGATGATGTACGCAAGGATTCCGGATCCTCCCATAAAGGAAAAGATCACCCATGCCAGTCTCACCAGCGTCGGATCGATGTTAAAATATTCTCCGATTCCGCCGCAGACTCCACAGATCATATAATTGGTTGAGGAACGATATAATCTCTTATTTTCCATATTCTGATTCTCCTTTTATCATATAAATTTTTACTCTCTGTTATTTTTTCGGACTCACGCTTAAAATATATCCGTTACCCATTCCACAAACCAGTTAACCGGATCAAAATTGATATGGTCACTGATTTCACTCATAACCTCATCGTTCATCTCCTGAAAATCCCCGCTGTTGATGGAAAGTGCATCCACCAGATCATTTCCTCCCCGGATTCCTCCGAGAAGCATCCCGCAGATCAGAAGGGCAAGCCCGAGTCCCCCGCAGATTCCGCTGGTTACAAGTAACCCTTTATTCAAACGCTTCATTCTGCCCTTGCCTCCTTTCCTTTATGTACGATTCTTGAGATAAAATTCAGCGTGGTACGTAATACACGCGGACACAGCTGAAAGGTAAACCACAGGAAAAATACTGCGCATAAGATTCCCAGTGCGATGCAGATCAGACCGCCGCCCATGCTTACCAGTCCGGCTGCCGGTGAACTGATCGCATGAAGGATCCCTTTGATCAGAACGGCGATCCCGCCTCCGATCATTCCGATCGCTACGGCGAAAAAGCTGATCCACAGGGCAAATACGGTTGCCAGGATTCCGATAAAAATGCAAAGTGCTCCACCGCCAACGCCGAGAAGCACCGGAGATGCAAAGACCAGTATAATGATGAGCAGTGCCCATCCGCCAACACCGCGTTTCGGTTTTCTCGCCTGCATCGCATACGGGCTTTGCGTACTGCTATTCTGCCAGGTCTGCTGCTGACCGCTCTGTCCCTGCGTATCTGCATTCTGCCAGGTTCCCTGCTGACCGTTCTGTCCCTGCGTATCTGCATTCTGCCAGCCTTGCTGTGTACTCTGATTCCATCTGTTCATTGTCTGCCCATTCTGCTGCCAGCCATCGGCGTCCTTCGTCTGACTTTCTGTCCCTGTATTTTCCATATCGGTATCATTCGCTCCGAATGTCGATCCGCCATACTGCAGGTTTGCCTTGATGCTTGCTGCTACTTTTCCCGGACTTCCCAGTTCCTGGATCACGGCATCCTCGTTTTCCTCCCCGGCATCGTCAAAATATTCCTGATAATAGCGAATGGCTTCCTGCCGTTCTGCCGGCGGCAGATCCTGCAGAAGTCTCGCTAATTGTGCAATAAACTGCTCACGATTCATTGTTGATTCCTCCCTCAAAAACCATGGAAATATTGGATGAATATCTCTTCCACTCCTCTTTGTATAACCCCAATTGGGCCAGTCCCTGCTCGGTTACTTTATAATATCTCCGGTTACGGCCCGCACATTCCAGATCATAGACCATCAGGCACTGATCTTTCTGCAGCCTGCGAAGCACCGGATACAGGGTGGAATCGGAAATGTCGATAACCTTCCGCACATCCTGTGTGATCTTATATCCGTAAGTACCTTCCTTCTCTCTCGAGACAACGGCAAGAACAATGGCATCCAAAAGAGCCGCTCCTGTATTAAATACCATATCGCACCCCTTTTTCTTTTTTCTGTATGTTCGAACCCTTTCCCGATCTGTTTTCACGAAAAGACTCTGCTCATACCTTTCCCCCGGTTTCCCGGACCGTATGTTGTTTTACATTTAATACTATACGCCGTATAATATTAGATGTCAACAAATCCTGGGAATCTTTAAAATATCTTAAGACTTCTTCTGAATATCTACAAAAAGCGGCTGCCGCGGAGGTTACACCTCCACAGCAACCGCTTTTCCAAGCGCAAATGAATATAAATAACACTCTTTTACCTTTTTTCCATACGCGCGCTCCAACGCCTGACTGTAATAATGCATCTGTCTCTGATACCGGTCGATCAGTTCCTGTCCCTCTTTTACATGGTCAGTTTTATAATCCACCAGCACCAGACCGTCTTCCTCTTCCCAGAAGGCATCGATGATTCCCTGTACCAGTATCTGCTCGCCCTGATCCCACGCAGGATTTCTCTCACTGGCATCGATACTCATCACAAACTGCTGTTCTCTGTGCAGTGTGCCCAGCGCAAAAGCTTCTTTCATCCGTTTTCCCACAGCCGAACGTACAAACCAGCTGATCTGACTAGAGCGCACCACTTTGGCCGTCTCTTCGCTGATTTTTTCCTCCTGCAACAGTTCTTCGATCTGCTGCTCGATCGCCTGCTGCGAATCTGTTCTGGCATAGTCGAGACACTCCAGAATCCGGTGATATGCGGTTCCCCTTGCTGCGCCCTGCAACAATGGCTCCCTGCTCTCCTTCATAAAATCTGGAATGATCGGCTCCTGTTCTTTCTCCTCATACAGATATACGGTTTCTTCCTCCGGCTCTTCTCTTCCCTGTTTTTTCAGTTCGGATACACTGACTTTCGCCGGAATCTCCTGCAGATATCCATACGGATACACATAAGAAAATTTTTCTTCCAGATCTTTACGGATCTTCGCATCAAACACTTCCTGTGGATCCCAGGTTTCATATACAGCTCTCTGCCGTACCCGGTCTTCCCGGTCTGTCACCTGATCCGTAATCAGATGTTTCATCTCAATCACCTGTATCGGAAATTCTCCGTTCTCCCCGGCAAGAGCAGGAAAGATCCAGTCCCAGTAGCAGCGCGCGCCCTCCCGCATGCCGTAAGGAAGCTGCTCTTCCTGCCAGTCCCGCGCCTCCGCCTGTACTGCCTGATAATCCTCTATTTTTTTCACGGTTCCGGTAAGGATCAGTTTTTCTTTTGCTCTTGTGAGTGCCACATATAACACACGCAGTTCCTCACCCAGACTTTCCAGCCGGATCTGCTTCTGGATCACCTGCCGTACCAGCGATGATGCCTGCGTCCGTTCCTCCGGGTCTACCGCCTGCATGCCGATACCGAGATCCTGATGAATCACCAGGCCGGTACTGGCATCGGACATGTTAAACCGTTTTCCCATACCTGCCGCAAAGACAATGGGGAATTCCAGTCCCTTGCTTTTGTGGATACTCATGATCCGCACTGTATCTTCCTGTTCGCCGCGGATATTGACTTCCCCAAAATCCACCTGATACTTCTGCAATTGTTCCACATACCGGATAAAATTAAACAGTCCGCGGTAACTGGTACTCTCGTATTCCATGGCCTTTTCCACCAGCATCTGCAGATTTGCTCTCCGTTGTGCACCACCGGACATCGCCCCTGCGTATAACCCGTACCCGGTCTTTGTCAGGATCTCTCCAATCAGTTCGTGGATCGGTGTGTAGGTGACTTTCCCACGAAGTTTTTCATAGACAGACCAGAAATTGCCGAGTTTTTCACACAACTCCCCGTCCTGTCCCTCCTGCAAATAGTTCCAGACACAGCCATAGATTTTCTCCTGCGGATAGCAGGATTTTAACAGCGCCAGCTCTCTTGCACTGCACCCGCCCAGCGGCGATAACAAAACACCGGTAAATGGAATTTCCTGCATCGGATTATCCAGGATCCGCAGATAATTCAGGATCGTCTGTACTTCTGTTGTGGAAAAATATCCTGTTTTTGAGGTGGCATAAGCAGGAATTCCCATGTCCATCAGCACATTGACAAAGTTCTCCGCCCAGCCGGTGATCGTCCGAAGCAGGATCACGCAGTCCTGATAACGTGCGGGACGATACTGCTTTTCTTTCTTATCCCAGACCAGTTCTGTTCCCACCATGCTGCGGATCTTTTCTCCGATCATCCGTGCTTCCAGCTCCTGATCGCTCTGTTCCTGCATCTTCTCATCCACATCGTCTGTGCCGGTCTGCGCCACAAGTACCTGGCACGCCGGTTCTTCCGGTGTACCCTCCGGCTTTTCTTCAAACACCGCACCCGGATACAGTGCCGCATCTGTATCGTATTCCACCGCACCTAGATCCTTTCCCATAATCTGATAAAAGATCTGATTGACTCCATCAAGAACTCCTGCTCTGCTTCGAAAGTTTTTATGAAGATCGATTCTCTGACATACACTGTCTTCCAGACTGTAGGTTTCGTATTTTTCCATGAAAAGCTCCGGTCTTGCAAGACGAAAGCGGTAGATACTCTGTTTTACATCTCCCACCATAAACAGATTATACTGTCCGAAACGCAGCCGTGACACACTCTGCAGCAAAGTTTCCTGAACCAGATTACTGTCCTGGTATTCATCGATCAGAATTTCCTCAAATCGTTCAGAAAATTCATCTGCTGCCTGGGTATACCGGATTTCCCCATCTTCTTTTTTGACCAGGATCTCCAGCGCAAAGTGCTCCATATCTGTAAAATCCACGATATTTTTCTGCCGCTTCTTTTCCGAAAATGTCTCGATAAACTGCCGGGTCAGACGAATCAGTTCCTGCACCGGCTCCCTGCAAAGTTTCAGTTCCTCCAATACTTCCTCTGTGGTCTCATAAAAATAATTCTCCCGCAGTTTCTTCACTGCCTCTTTTGCCTGATCCCGCAGGTTCTTCGCCAGCTCCCGCTTATCCTCCTGCACACTGTCGTCTTTTTTTCGGGACAGTGCTTTTGGCTTCCAGCTATCCAGCAGAACTCTGCACCCGTCAAAATCCTGTGCTTCGAAAGCCTCTTCCAGATCTCTTCGAAACAGAAGATCCTGTTCCAACGTTTCTCCGTACATATATGGTCCACCGGGACTGTAGATTATTTCTTTGCACCGGTCCTGCAGATACGTGATCTGATCCAGCAGGTGTCCGGCATCCTCCCACAGTTTTTTCATCCATATACAGGACACCAGTTCTTCCTTTGTCCGGATCTCATATGCCTTTGTACAGGTATCCAGCCATTCCAGGGGCCAGGGATTACTCATGGCAAATTCATACATCCGAAGAATCAATTCCGTCAGCACTTCATCGCTTTTTCCGGTGGCAAAGCTCTCCACAAAACGGTCAAAACTTTCGGTTCTCTCCTGGTAATTGCTCTCAAGCACCTCTTTTGCCACATCCTGTTTCAGCAGTTTGATCTCGCCCTCATTCGCTGTGCGAAATCCGGGATCCAGATCGATAGTGTGAAAGTAATTCCGGATCACATAAGAACAGAATCCGTCGATTGTCGTGATCTGTGCGTTGTGGATCAACGTCTGCTGTCTTTGCAGATGTTCATTTTCCGGATCCTGTTCCAGATAATTTTCCACCGCTTCCGTCAGTCTCTCCCGCATCTCTCCGGCTGCTGCCCGGGTAAATGTCACGATCAGCAGCTGGTCGATATCGATGGGACGATCTTTTCTGGTCAGTTTTCCCAGGATTCGTTCTACCAAAACAGCAGTCTTACCGGATCCTGCCGCAGCACTGACCAGGATATTTCTGTCCCGCAGTTCAATGACCTTCTGCTGTTCCGGCGTCCACTTCATCTCCATCTTCCTTCTCCCCTTTCTCTCTCATTTTCTTCCACAGTTCCTCATCGGAAAATGCCGGAAGTCTCCGGTAACTGTTTCCCTCCTGCTTTTCATCGAATCCGCAGATCTCCTTAAAACTGCAATAGTCGCAGGCGGTCCGTTGTTTCAATTTATATGGATTTTTCTCCATCTCCCCGCCAAGGATCCGCGTTCCATTTTCACAGATTTTATCGTTGACATAGGCCCGGAGTTCTTCGAACTGTTCTTTGCTTGCCGTTTTGGAACGACTTGAAAGACTGCCGTTTTTATTGTAGGCTGCCGGGATCACCAGCGATTTTTTCCCTGCTTCCAGTTCCCGATCCAGATCCTTCAGGATCTTTTCTTCTGCCCGGACCAGTCCGTCCACCTTTAATTTTTCCAGCAGTTTCCGTTCAATCTCCTCTTCCTCATCCCCAGGTTTTCCATCCACCAGTGGATCTTTGACATGATAATAAAACATCCCCGCCGGTTCTGCATGTTTTCCCGGATGATTCTTTTCTTCCAGTTCCAGTGCTGCATTCAGATATACGATAAGCTGCAATTGCAGTCCGTGATACACCGAAGTAAGGTCCAGAGCCGTATTGCCGGACTTATAATCAATGACTTTCACATAGATCGTATCGTCCTCCTCATAGCGGTCCACCCGGTCAATCCGTCCCCGCAGGCGCAGGCGCTCATCCTCCGATAACTGAAAATTCGATGCTTTCAGATCTTCCTCCATAGAAAAAGAGATTTCAAACCGGCTTGGTTCATATTTTCCTGCTTTCAGCTGTTGCTGCAGTGCCCAGACCGTCCGCCGCAGAATCCGTTTTACACGCAGGATCATATACTGGTTTCTTGCACTGCTCTCCAGAATCGTATTGCCATAGTCGTGAATGGTTTCCTCCACACTCGTATCAATCAGCTGATCCCGTTCCTGATCCGTCAGACTACGCCATGTCAGCCGGTTTTTTTTGAGATTTCGTGAAAACTGTTCCAGTGCCTGATGGATCACATTGCCCAGATCCGCCTGACGAAATTCGTATTCCTGTCGTTCCTCGATCTTCAGACCATACTGCAGAAAATGTGCAAAGGCACAGGCTGCAAACCGTTCCAGTTCCGTCGCACTGTTTTCCAGTTCTTTCCCGTAAAGTGCCACCGCCGCCGCTTTTCCGATGCTGCTCTCCGGTGCGCCCTCGTATGCCGCCTGGATCCAGCGAAGACACTGCTCCTTCCACTCTTTTGACCGCAGATACCAGGAAAACAGTTCCCTCCAGCCATCGTTCTGCTGCTGTTCTCCATCCTTTCGAAGTCCTGCCAGAAGAATCTCCGTTGCCTGCTGTGCCATCTGCATCTGGCTGATCTCGTCTTTTGGATTGTCCTGGATCACTAATTTCGGATACATCCGAAGAATCATCGCGATCAGATACGCCGGACTCTGTGCCTGCCCCTGTGCATTTGACTGAGCGTAAGAAAGATACAGACACCGGGAAGGTTTCGTCAGATTCAGATACAGATAGAAACGCTGGATATACATGGATTCTCTTGCTGTAGGTGCCAGTGCTACCTGACGGCTGTCAAGGAATTCCCGATCCGACTCTGACAGCAGACCTGCCTTCCCTCCGTGTTTAGGGATAATCCCGTCATTGACGCCCGCAAAGAACAGTACTTTGATGTCTTTCAGCCTGGTACGCTCCATCTCACCGATCAGTACCTGATCTGCCGTCGGTGGAATGATGCCCACCCGCATCTCCTGGAATCCCACATCAAGAAGTTGTCCGTACTCCTTCGCCGTGATCGTCTCGCTGCCGAGCATCTGCACCATCTTATCGAGCAGTTCCATGATCATTCCGTAAATCTGGCTGTATTCCTTGACCATCGCCTGATCGCCCTGCGCGGCAAAATCCTGTTCTTTTTCCGCTAACCGCTCCTGAATCCTGTCCTTTACGATCATGTGATAGAGCATCCGTGTCCGTTCTTCTACTGTGTGCTCTTTTTCTTTCATATACTCCGCAAAAGGGCCAATCTTTTTCCAGACATGTTCCCGAATCTGGTTGATCACTTCGATACTGCCTTCTTCCATCCCGCGATACCGTCTTACCCAGTGATCCTTCCACTGTTTTTCCCCGCGGATTCCCACAGCGATACAGTAATTTTCCAGCTGATCCACCTGATAAACCGGAATTCCGGACAGCCCACAGCGAAGATAGCGAAACATACTCTCATAGGAAAAATACTCTACCACCAGATTGACAGCCGCACGGATATACTCTACAAACGGATTCATCAGGATGGAATGTTTTTCATCGATAAAGCAGGGAATCTTACACTGTTCCATGACCTGTCTGGCATAGCTTCCGTACGTCGTCATATCCCCTGTGATCACGGCAAAATCCCCATACCTGTAGCCCTTTGTACGCACCAGCAGACGAATCCTTCTGGCGATCTCTTCCATCTCTTCTTTCGGATTTCCGGCCTGAAAGATCTGTACCTCTTCCTGTTCCTTCCGGTACTGCCGTTTATCATACCGAAACAGATGCTGTTCCAGAAATTCCAGTGCCGGTGCCTTGCAAAAACGGCTATGTTCTCCCGGACGCACCCACCAGGGATCCAAGACTTCCACCCGTTCTTCCGCTGCCATCCTGGTCAGAGATTCCATCATCTCCCCACTCATCCGAAACAGATGCTGCGGACGTTTTAACTGTGCCACGGACACCTTTTCCTCCAGCGTCACCGTCACCCATACCTGCTGTGCCAGTTTCAGCAGTTCCCGCAGTAATTTATTCTGTACCGGAGTAAATCCGGTAAATCCGTCCAGAGCGATCCAGCTGTCTCTCACCAGTCGGGAACTTCCGATTTTCTCACACAACAGATCCAAAACTTCTTCCGCCGTGATATACCGTTTTCTTAAAAACTCGGAAAATCCCTGATAAATGGTCTGCACATCCTTTAATTTGTGATACAGCAACGGTTTTTCTTTCGCCATATTGCCGATCTCGTCCAGTTCCTCCGGGTGAATATCGTACTGCATCAGCTCGGATAACAGTGATTTCATCTCACTGACGGTTCCCAGTTTTTCCAGACTGCTGCCCAGAACCCCAAGCTTTTTCTTCTGTTCCTGCACCACGCGTTCCAGTACAAGAATTTTCCCCACGTCTTCCAGAACAGGGGTCTGATCACCGCCCACTTCTGCGAATACCCGATGTGCCAGACGGTCAAAACTTAAAATATCCACGTTCATGATTCCATGACGGGGACTCAAAGCTACCAGTTCCTTCTGTGTCTGCATGGTAAACTGTTCCGGTACGATCACCAGATACTTTCTCTCCGGATGTGTTCCGGCTTCCTGTAAGATTTTCTGATATAACTGAAAAGATTTTCCAGCTCCCGAATTACCTGGTACAAATTGCAGTGCCATGGATCTTTTCCTCCTTTTTTTGTTCCTGCTTCTGTCTGCGCTCAGCATCTTTTCGTCTGTCTTCTTCTCTCTGACAGTACGACCCCTGTCTTTTTTACTGACAGGGGTCTATCTATGTTTTTACACTTTTTCTGATTTGTTCCCACGAAAAATGTAGCTTTCCGTTCTGTTTGATCACATTATAACCCTTCATAGTCAAAAAGTGGAATGAAACTTTCTTTTGCTGTCCCGCCTTCCTGAAAAAAGCCCTGCGTAATACCAAGATCCAGTGCATGATCAAGTACCTTTTCATACTCCCGTTTTGTCACCCTCCGGTTCAGATCCGGGATATCACGCACCTGGGGAAGAGGTGTATACTGATTCATCAGACTGATGGTCAGGTCTTTTCCATATGTTTCATATAACTCATCAAGCACTGCGATAGAATTTTTTGTATGTCCCGGCAGGATCAGGTGGCGGACGATCACTCCTTTCTGAATATAACCGTTGTCATCGTATTCACACATTCCTCCGGCCATCATCATCTCCCGGATCGCTGTCACGGCAACTTCCGGATAATCCTTCGCTTTCGAACAGGCAAAGGCCAGCTCCGGATCCATATATTTAAAATCGGGCAGCCACACATCCACGACTTCTTCCAGCATCTGTACCGTTTCCACCCGTTCATATCCACTGGAATTGTAGATCACCGGCAGATGCATCCCCTGTGCTTTTGCCTTTTTCAGTGCCCCGATCACAGCCGGTGCAAAATGTGCCGCTGTTACCAGATTGATATTCGCTGCTCCCTGTTCCTGAAGTTCCAGAAAAATCTCACTGAGACGCTCCCCGGAAATCTCTCTTGCGCAGTTTCCTTCTGCAATCTCATAATTCTGGCAGAAAACACACCGCAGACTACAGCCGGAAAAAAATACCGCACCCGATCCCCGTGTTCCTGAGATACAGGGTTCTTCCCACATATGAAGTGCTGCTCTTGCCGCCCGCAGTTTTCCGTCCATTCCGCAATAGCCTTTCTCTCCGGACTCCCTGTTTACGCCGCACATTCTCGGACACAGCATACAGGCATCCATTCCCATCGTTTCTTCCCCCTGTTTCTTCTTGTATTACTGAAAGTTTTCCTGTTCGATTTTCCGAAAGCCCATATCTCATAAAATCGCACCATTTCTCATACACTATAGAAAAGCATCGGAAAAGGAGTGTGTATTATGAGTTCCAAAACCAGGATTGTTGTACTACATATGAAAGAAGTGATCTATACCGCTATCTTTCTCGTACTCGGTCTCCTGATGATCGTTCTTCTTCTGATCATGTTCGGACCATCAAAAGACAAAGAAACCGCTTCCTCTGTTCAGACAACTTCTGCCCTCACCGGACAATATCTTCCGGGCGTCTATAGCACCGCCATTGAGCTGAATGACAACACCTTCGATGTGCAGGTAACTGTAGACAGCAACCACATCAATTCCATCGAACTGGTAAACTTAAGCGAATCCACCGCTGCCATGTATCCACTGATGAAACCGGCACTCGAAGAACTCGCGTCCCAGATTTATGAAAAACAGTCTCTGGAAGATATCACCTACGAAGACGATAACAAATATACTTCCATGCTGCTTTTAGAAGCCATCAAAAGTGCCCTTGCAAAAGCTTCCGTTCTTCAGCAATGAATACCGTCTGTTTATTTTTTCCGGACAAAGATACCATAACCATTTCCCAGCCTGTCGCCCTGCTGCAGATAGTCCGCAATCGCTCTCTGCAGCCCGGTGTTCCGGGGCAGGTCTTCCGGTTTCTTTTTCCACTCCGCACCGAACACTCTCCAGCCGTCCGGGAAGATTTCATCACTTTTCTGTACCTCGATCAGCTGGAACCGCTTCGCATATGCTTTCATATTTCCCTCAGGAAGGATCCGCACCAGATCCGGATCGATCAGCCAGGACTCCACACCGAATATCGTATAATCTTCCGGAAAATATTCTTTAAAAAATACTTCCGCCCGCGCAAACGCATCCTCCAAAAGCTCCGGTTTCATCGGACCTGCGGACGGAATATGCATATTGATGACAGTATCTCCCGGATGAATACACACCCCATCCAGTTCACAGTCTTCTTTTCCCTCAAACGGGCGCAGTTCAAACTGCAGACGTCCCAGTCCGAACCTGGTCAGATTAAAGAATCCATCGTACCAGTGGCCTACGAAATTACCGTACACGCCATGAATCTCATAGCACTCCAGCATTTTCCACTTCATATCTTCCAGACTCTTATAGTAAATTTCCACAGGCAGCCCCTGTTTTTCATAACGCACCTTTACTTCTTCCCAGCAGCACCATAACATCAGTGTATCCAGAAGATAGCGGTTCACTCCCAGTGCTTCTTCTCTGGCTTCCGTCTCTGTCAGTGCCTGGGTAAGAACAGAAAGTTCTCCATCTGCTGCCATCACCTGTTCTGCAGTCTGTACGATCACATCCCAGTCATCTGCCTTTTCCAGTTGTTCTCTTGCCTCCAGAAGCTGTGCAATTCCTTCTTCCGGCATCTGTATCTTTTCCATCAGACGTTTCATTTGTTCTCTCGTCTCCATCATCTGCCGCCTTACTCCTTTTCCCTTCTTACTGACTGCAAAATACATTTTCAGAAGTTATCCACCTGTTTTCACTATTATGACAGTTTTTCCACCTGATCCATCCAGATACGCACACAAGAATCGCTGGACATCCGCAAATCGCCTCGCGGAGATACCGCTACTGTACCGACTTTCGGTCCATCCGGCAGACAGGAGCGCTTAAACTGCTGCATAAAGAATCTCCGATAGAAATTCTTTAACCATTTCAGGATCACTTCCCTGTCATACACACCGTCGAAAGTCTGCACTGCGATCCGGAAAATTTTATCCGGCTCATATCCTGCACGAAGCATATAATACAGGAAGAAATCATGCAGTTCATACGGTCCCACCAGATCTTCGGTTTTCTGTGCGATCTCGCCGTCTTTTGGAGGAAGCAGCTCCGGGCTTACCGGTGTATCCAAAATATCCAGCAGTATCTCAGACAGACGATCATCTCCACAGGTATCCGCATAATACCGTACCAGATGGCGTACAAGTGTCTTCGGAATTGATGTATTAACCGCATACATGGACATATGATCTCCATTATAGGTCGCCCATCCCAGTGCCAGTTCCGACAAGTCACCTGTTCCGATCACCATACCGCCCGCCTGATTCGCGATATCCATGATCACCTGCGTACGTTCTCTCGCCTGACAGTTTTCGTATGTCACATCGTGATTTTCCATATCATGTCCTATGTCCCTGAAATGAATGGTCACGGCTTCGCGGATATCTACCTCCCGCAGGGTCGCACCAAGTTTTTTGGTCAGATCGCAGGCGTTACGATATGTTCTGTCGGTAGTTCCGAAACATGGCATTGTGACCGCAGTGATTTTTTCCCTTGGCATGCCAAGAAAATCAAAGGCTCTGGCTGTTACCAGCAGTGCCAGTGTGGAATCGAGTCCGCCGGAGATGCCAATGACAGCACTCTGGCTGTGGGTATGTTCCAGACGTTTCTTCAGTCCCATTGCCTGAATCGTCAGAATCTCGTCACATCGTTTTTCCCTTTCTTCTTTTCCGGACGGTACAAATGGTTTTCTCGGGAAAGTTCTGGTCAGTCTGGTTTCTTCTTTCTCCAGTGTAAATATAATTTCCTGATAACCGGTCGTATCCGCTGGCGGATAAGTTGTCATTTTCCTTCGCTCAGTTACAAGACGCCGGATATCCAGATCACCATAGATTGTCTGGTTGATAAAACGTTTTGCCTCTTTTAAGATGGAACCGTTTTCACAGATCAGATTGTGTCCGCCAAATACCAGATCCGTGGAAGATTCTCCCTCTCCGGCCGTCGCGTAGATATAACCGCAGATCAGACGTGCCGACTGTCCTTTTACCAGTTCTCTCCGGTAGGTATCTTTTCCGGTGATTTCATCCCCTGCAGACAGGTTGATGATCACATTCGCACCTGCCAGTGCGTGGGACACGCTCGGAGGATTCGGCACCCAGAGGTCTTCGCAGATCTCCACAGCCACTTTCATTCCCGGCATCTGCGGACAGGAAAACAGCAGCTTTGTCCCGAAAGGCACGTTTTCTTCCCCGATCGTTACCATATGCGTCTCCGGGTCTGCCGGTGTAAAATGTCTTGCCTCATAATATTCGGCATAGTTTGGCAGATTCGTCTTCGGCACCAGGCCAAGGATCTTTCCTCTGTTTAAGACAGCTGCCACATTGTACAGTTTTCCGTTATATTCCCATGGAAGACCTACGATGATCAGAGCATCCACCTGGCTGGTTTCTTTTGCCAGCCATATCAGCTGCTCCCTCGCACTGTCCAAAAGCAATGTCTGCCAGAACAGATCCTGACAGGTATATCCGGTGATGCAAAGTTCCGGAAATGCCATGATCTTTGCACTCTCAGTTTCCATCTTCCGGATCAGTTTCAGAATCTCTCCCGCATTGTATACACAGTCTGCCACCTGAATCTTCGGTGTACCGGCTGCCGTTTTAATAAATCCGTGTCTCATAGCTTTCCTTTCCGCCTATTTTCTGGCAAGTGCGAGCAGTTCTTTCAGTTCTTCTACGCTGAAGGTATAGTTGGTGTTACAGAAATGACAATTCAGTTCGATGTTTTCACCGTCATCGATCATGCCCTGCAGTTCTTTTTCTCCCAGACTGATCAGTACTTTTCCAACCCTTACTTTGTCGCAGTTGCAGTAGAAACTGGTCGGCACTTTCTCATTGATCTCAAGATCCATATCACCAAGCAGTTTTTCCAGCAGCATTTCCGGTGTATAACCCTGATCCAGAAGTTCGGTAACTGAAGTGATCTGTGCCAGGTTTTTCTCCAGTTTCTCAATCACTTCTTCCTCTGCGTTCGGCATCAGCTGCACGATAAATCCACCGGCCTGGCGGACAGTATTATCCTTCTCCATCAGTACGCCGAGTCCTACTGCGGAAGGTACCTGCTCGCTGCTTGCAAAATAGTAAGTCAGGTCATCCCCGATCTCTCCGGTCTTTAATTCCGTCTGTCCCACATACGGCTCTTTCAGACCCAGATCCTTAATTACACTTAAGACACCAAGACCAAGCGCACCGCCCACATCCAGTTTTCCCTGTGCATTCGCCGGGAGCATGACTTCCGGATGGTTTACATAACCTTTTACTCTTCCTTTAGAATCAGAAGTCACCGTCAGACCTCCGATCGGTCCGCTACACTTGATCTGCAGGGTCAGGACATCTTTGTCCCCCTTCATCATGATTCCCATCATCGCACCACCGGTCAGAAGCCGTCCCAGAGCCGCTGTTGCTACCGGGCTGGTGTTATGATCCTTTCTTGCGGTCTCCACCACATCTTTTGTATTGGCCGCAAAGGCACGGATCTGTCCGTCAGCTGCGGTCGCTCTTACAATATAATCACTCATATCTGTTTCCTTTCTTTTTCTTTCACACAATTATTATGATACCAGGGTCAAAAGTTCAGAAATCTGACGCAAGCTTGCTTCCAGGAAGTTTTCATACTTTCTGCAATTTCTTTATTTTGTACACTCTCTCGCAATAAAATAGATTCTCTCACTGTCTTCCCGTACCGGTTCTCTGGTAAATGCATCGTAAATTGCTTCCACTTTCAGTCCTGCTTCCTCCAGTAATTCTTTCACTCTCTCCGGCTCATATGCTTTCTGGTAATGGAATTCTTCGTGCTTCCGGTAAAGATCGTCCTCTTCTTTAATAAATAATGTCAATGCATATTCATTGACCTGTGATTCCTCATCAAAGCAGTTTTCCCAGATAAAGCTTCCCTCTTCCCGGTTTTCTGCAATCGTCGTGTTGCCGATGACCTCCCGGTATTTGTACGGAGTATTCATATCAAAGACAAAGATTCCGCCCGGATCCAGATAATTGTTGGCCAGACGGAAGACCTCCAGAAGATCTTCTTCCTCCAGAATATAATTCATACAGTCACAGATACTTACAACAGCCCTAACCGTTCCATACAGTTCAAATTCCCTCATATCCTGCATCAGATATAAAATATCCAGACCGGATTCCACCCGTTTTTCCATCGCGACTTCCAGCATATCCGGGGAATTGTCGATGCCGATCATATCGTATCCTTCAGCAGCCAGAAGTTCTGTCATACTTCCGGTACCGCAGCCGAGTTCTGCGATCAGTCCGTCTTCGATGTCATATTCTTTTAAAATGCCGGTCAGATACATGCACCATGCCGGATAATCAATATTATCCATGAACAGGTCGTACACCCCGGCAAAACTTCCATAGGATTCCTCCATACTGTCTCCCTTCTGTTCCGTCTTCCAGATTCGTCTATCCCACAGAACATCATATCTCCCGCCAATCCCAAAGTTCTGATTTGCGGAAGGTATCTTGTTTTTTATTCCTAACGGTTTCAAAACTGCTGTTCTGTCTTTCTCTGACAGCAGTTTATTCTTCTGCAGCAGTCTCTTCCTGTATCTCCTTCTCCTCTGTTTTTCTTTTTCCAAACCAGAAAAACAGCACAACACCTGCTACCGCTGTAAAGATCGCGATAAACTGGGAAGTAGACAGACTTCCCACACTTCCGCGCTCCAGATCTCCGCGGAAGAATTCCAGGACAAATCTTCCCACGCTGTAGCAGATCAGATACAGCCCCGCCACCTGTCCGTCGCCCTTTTTCTTTCCTGCAAACCACATCAGGAAGATGCAGTTCAGAAAATCCAGACCGCTTGAGATCAGCTGCGTCGGAATCAGCGGTACGTTATTCGGTGCATAGGCGGAGTCGTGGAAAATAATATGAAACGCACTTTCGGTTTCTTTTCCGTAACAGCATCCTGCCAGAAAGCATCCGATCCGTCCAAATCCCTGCGCCAGTGCCACCGACGGCATCACCAGGTCAAAATATTTCATAAATTTCAGTTTTGCCACTTTACAGTAGATCCATGCGGCAAGGATTCCTCCGATGATTCCTCCGTAAACCACAAAACCATCCCGCACATCTTTTAACAAAGACGGATCCTGAAGGATCGCCGGAAGCTTCGTGATCAGATACAGAAGCTTCGCTCCGCCAAATCCGCCGATCACCGCCCAGACAGTCACATAAAAGACTTTATCCGGATTCAGATCGTATTTTTTCGCCCGGTATGTGGCGCTGAAATATGCTGCCAGCACACCGATGGCGATCATCAGTCCGTATCCGTAGATCGTGATCGGACCGATGGAAAATAATTCATTTTTCATGGATGTCTCCTTTACTTTTTCTCTTTTCGCGTCCCTCTTATTATATCAGCATGACCCGTCCGGTACAATCATATTTTTGACTCGTTGTTCGCGTAAATTATAATCCACATCTTCCAGTTCCCTGGCATCTGCCACCGGATACCAGAAGATCCTCTCCGGATATTTTTTCAGGACTCTCCGTCCGCCCTGATCCCCGGAGAGTGCCAGAAGTTCCGGAAGATATTCCCGGGAAAACCAGACCGGATTGCCGGGTGTCTCTCCCAGACAGACACTTCCCAGATCCGCATGGTTTTGCTCCATTTTGCTCACAAATCCTTCAATGGTTGCCTCAGAAAGCCACGGCTGATCCGCGGTAAAAAATACAAACGCGTCTGCGTCACCTGCAGCCTTCAGCCCGTTTTTGATTGTCCAGGACGCACCGTCCCTGCTCTCGGGAGAATATACGGTTCGATGTGCCAGCTGCTTTCCCTGTTCGAGAAGTTCTTCATACTGGCTGACCAGCACGATCTCCCAATCCCTGTGCCTCTTACATACCGCAGACAATCGTTCAAGCACATGCAGATACATCGGTTTTCCATCAATCAGATAAAAAAGTTTATTACTGCCAAAACGGCGGCTGTTTCCAGCCGCCATATAAATCATTCGAATTCTCATTTTTCCAGAAGTCCCATCGCAATCTTTTCGCTTGTGATCGGCAGTTCCCGGAACCACAGACCGGTTGCATTATAGATTGCATGCGCCAGTGCCGGTGATGGCGTATTAATAACGATCTCACCGATAGATTTGGCACCGAAGGGTCCGGTCGGTTCGTAACTGCTCTCAAACTCTACCCGCAGTTTTCCCATATCCAGACGGGTCGGAACTTTATACTGCATTAAGGAATTATTTCTCAATTGTCCTTTCGGGCTATACTGAATATTCTCATACAGTGCCATACCGATGCCCTGTACAAGACCTCCTTCCACCTGCACTCGTGCCAGATTCGGATTGATGACCGTACCACAGTCCACAACTGCCACATAATCAAGAATTTCTACATGACCAGTCTCTTTATCCAGTTCAATCTCTACCATACCTGCCATAAACGGAGGCGGGGACACCGGTGAACTGCTGTCTTCCACAGCTTCCAGGGCATTGACACTTCCGCACATGGAACTGGTACCAATCTGGGTAAGAGAAACTTCCTCACCGGTAGTCAGACGTTTTACACTGTCTCCGGCGAATTCCAGTTCCTCACTTTCACAGTTCAGGATCTTTGCAGCTTCCTGCACGATCCGTTCCTGTAATTTGCTGCAGGCCTTTTCTACCGCACGTCCGGTAATATACGTGGTACTGGATGCATAAGACCCGGAATCATACGGAGAGGTATCTGTATCTGCACCGCTGACGATCACATTTTCGATCGGGCACATCATACATTCTGCTACCATCTGTGCCAGAATTGTATCACAGCCGGTTCCCATATCTGCCGCACCGATCGCAAGAGTGTAGATACCGTCTTCGTTCAGTTTGATATCCGCAGATCCCACATCCACACCGGAGATACCGGAACCCTGCATGGACATGGCCATTCCTACGCTTCGCACTTTACCGTTTCCCATATCTCTTGCCGGATATTTGTCTTCCCAGCCGATCATCTTTGCTGCACGCTCCAGACAACGATCCAGTGCACAGCTGTTGCTTACCTCATCGTAATAAGAATGCATCTGCACTCCTTCACGTACCATGTTCATCTCACGAACCTTCAGCGGATCTATGCCGATCTTTGCGGCCAGCTGATTGACTGCGGATTCTACCGCAAACTGCCCCTGAGTTGCTCCGTATCCACGGTATGCACCTGCAGACATCACATTACTGTAAACTACGTCATAGGAAAAACGATGAGCCTCCAGAGATCCTTCATATAACGGAATGGATTTATGTCCGGACAGACCAACTGTTGTCGGACCATGTTCCCCATACGCACCGGAATTGGACAGGGTATAGACATCGATCGCGCGGATCTTACCATTTTTCATTGCTCCCAGCCGTACGGTCACTTCCATCTCATGCCGTGGGGAAGATGCGGTCTGGGATTCCTGTCTGCTGTAAATGATCATAGACGGTTTTCCGGTCTTCCAGGTGACAAAAGCCGGAAAAACTTCCGCTACCACTGACTGTTTTGCCCCGAATCCTCCACCGATTCTCGGTTTGCTGACACGGATCTTTGATTTTGGTATTCCCAGGGCATTGGACAGGATCCTTCGTACATGAAAGACGATCTGTGTGGAGCTCACCACATTCAGTCTGCCATAAGCATCCATAAAGCAGCAAGTACGGAAGGTCTCCATCATCGCCTGCTGATCTGCTTTTACATGATATGTTTCTTCCACCATCACTTCACAGTCTTTGAAAACAGCTTCCACATCCCCGTAACCGCTGGTTCCTGTTGCTACCAGATTGCGCTTATTATCTGCTCCCACCGGACATAATGCTTTCCAGTTTTCTTCCGGGTGAACCAGAATCTCATTATCTTTGGCTTTGTGAAAATCCAGAATGGCCGGTAGAACTTCGTACTGTACTTTAATGATTTTCAGTGCTTTGTCTACACACTCCTCATTCTCTCCTGCTACGATGGCCACCGGATCCCCCACATAGCGTACATGCTGATCCAGAATCTGACGGTCATAGGGACTTGGCTCCGGATAGGTCTGTCCGGCCATGGTAAAACGCTGGGTTGGTACATCTTCCCAGGTATATACAGCTTCGATCCCCGGAACCTTCTTTGCTGCCTCTGTTTTTATTGACAGAATATTTGCGTTGGCATGCGGGCTTCGAAGTACTTTTACCACCAGACAGTCGGCCGGAGCCACATCCTGTGTAAAGACCGGTTTTCCTGTTACCAGCGCCATTGCATCTTTTTTCATCACCGGTTGTCCTACTACCTGCATACTGCACCTTCTTTCTCTTTTTTATAAGCAAGAAACTGCTGGATTCCCCGGAGCTGTCCTTCGTATCCGGAACAACGGCACAGGTTTCCTGCCAGATATTCTTTTATTTCTTCCTCGGATGGATCCGGATTCTCACGAAACAGTGCCAGCGCGTTCATGATCATACCCGGATTACAGAAACCGCACTGTTCTGCCCCCTGATTGGCGATAAATGCACCGAACTCCGCCGCTTCCTCCTGCAGTCCTTCCAGAGTATCTACTTTATGTCCGGATACTCTCGCCACCAGAGTGGAACAGGAAAGTACCGGTTTATCATCTACAAATACTGTACACAATCCGCAGTTTGCAGTCTCGCATCCTCTTTTTACACTTTTGCACCCATGGGCACGCACAAAGTCCAGCAGGAGCATCCCCGGCTGAATCTCTTCTGTGATTTTTTTACCATTTAATGTCATCTGGATCTTCATACCGTTATACCTCCCGCATCTTTTCTATCTGTTCGAGCCCTCTGCGGATCAGAATTTCTGCCAGATGGCTTCTGAATTCTTTTCCCGCGCGCATGTTTCCCGCTGTCGGGAACTGTGCCGCCAGTTCTTTTGCCAGTGCCTCACTGCCCTTTTCCTTCCAGTCAGCCTCGGATACACACAGACAGACTGCTCTCGACGGACGGGCACCGACTGCCGCATAGATCTGTCCATCCCGTAACGAGATACCACAGGTCAGTACCGGGAAATCTGTTTTTGAATTTCTGTGGGACAGATAGACACTTTTATCCCCATGTTTTTTCACGATCAGCCGCACCAGAATATCCCGGTCCGGCTTTTGTTTTGCAAATTCCGTAAGCGGGATACAGCCACCTTTGTACAGTTCCACCCAGGTGTCCAGTGCCAGAAAACAGGTCAGTACATCGGAGAACCCGAATCTTCCGAAAATACTTCCGCCAACGGTTGCCAGATTCCGGAACTGTACACCGACTATGCTTCTTACACTCTCACTGACTGCACCCTTTGTGTAGCGATTCAGTCCCTCGTGCTGCTCCAGCTGCCGCAGAGTTGTCATACAACCAATGGAAAACTCTTCCTCATTTTCCTCGATGGTATTCAATCCCAGGTTGGACAGATCGATGGCTGTCGGAACCATCCGGTTACCCATCTTCAGCCACAACATGCCTCCAATGATGCAGTTTCGCTTCTTCTGATTCAGTTCATACGCCTGCTCCAGACTTTCCGCCATCACGTATTCTTTTATTTTAATCATGTATTTCAACCACCTCTTTATTCTTTATGTTTACAATATTGGACATAATTCACCTATCATAAACAGTATACATGAAAATGCAGAAAGGGTAAAGAAAAAAATGTCATGAAAAATGCTTTGCTTTTCCATGACATTTCCTATTCCAATGCGCCCTGTAAACACTTTAAACCCGCGCTCCTGTATGTAGCAGCTGATTTGCATTTTTGATTCTCTCCTGCGTCGGCGGATCGATGCCTTCCAGCGGATACTCATAACCGAGTTCTTTCCATTTGTACGCGCCCAGTGTGTGATACGGCAGTACTTCTACTTTCTGTACATTATGAAGAGACTGGATAAATGCATCCAGACGAATCAGATATTCGTCTTTGTCGCTTCGTTCCGGTACCAGTACATGTCGGATCCACATTGGTTTTCCGATTTCATCAAGATATCTTGCCATATCCAAAATGTTCCGGTTGGTCTGACCGGTGAGAATCTTATGCTGTTCGTCATCAATATGTTTGATGTCCAGCATCACAAGATCCGTCACTTCCAGAAGTTTTCTGATCTTCTCAAAACGTTCTCCCTCTCTGGTAAAAGGATTGCCACTGGTATCCAATGTGGTGTGTATCCCCTGGGCTTTTGCTTTCCGGAAAAGTTCCGTCAGGAAATCCAGCTGCAACATCGGTTCTCCGCCGGATACCGTAATTCCACCTTCTTTTCCCCAGTATCCTTTGTATCGGACTGCTTTTTTCAGCAGTTCCTCTGCGGTATAAGGTGTTCCCACTTTCATATCCCAGGTATCCGGATTATGACAAAACTGGCAGCGCATCGCACATCCGGACACGAAGATCACATATCGTACCCCCGGTCCGTCCACAGAACCAAAACTTTCCAGTGAATGAATATATCCTGTCAGTTCTTTCTTTTCTTCTGACATAAGCTCCTCCATCTCTTTTTCTTCTTATTATATCATGATTCGCACCTTCGGTGCTTGACGCTGCTTTCGCAGCTATCATGATCGACATTCGCCGCTCCCGATGAATAAGCTGCGCTTATTCCCGCTCGCTAACGCTCATTATATCATAGAAAACATTTGGCGATACAGCTTTTCACTGCACCGCCAAACGTTTTTTCTTATATGATTGTTTTCAATTCGTTATTATTCTGATACCGGAATCTGTCCGACAAATTACATTGTTTTGTGGCAGGTTCTTGCGATAACATCCAGCTGCTGTTCACGAGTCAGGTCGATGAACTTAACAGCATATCCGGATACACGGATTGTGAAGTTTGCGTATTCCGGTTTCTCCGGATGTTCCATAGCATCGATCAGTTTTTCTGTACCGAATACGTTTACGTTCAGGTGATGTGCACCCTGATCGAAGTAACCATCCAGGATATGTACCAGGTTGTTGACTCTTTCATCATCGTCATGTCCCAGTGCGCTCGGGCTGATGGTCTGTGTATTGGAGATACCATCCAGTGCCAGTTCGTATGGCAGTTTTGCTACAGAGTTCAGGGAAGCCAGCAGGCCGCTCTTCTCTGCGCCGTAAGACGGGTTAGCTCCTGGTGCCAGAGGCTCGCCCAGTTTTCTTCCATCCGGCAGAGTACCGGTAGCTTTACCGTATACTACGTTGGATGTAATGGTCAGGATAGAAGTTGTCGGCTCGGAATCTCTGTAAGTATGGCATTTGTTCAGTTTGTGCATGAATGTTTTCAGCAGCCAGATTGCGATATCGTCTGCACGGTCGTCATCGTTACCGTATCTCGGGAATTCGCCTTCTGTCTCGAAATCAACTACCACACCGTCTTCGTCACGGATTGCTTTTACTTTTGCATATTTGATTGCGCTCAGAGAGTCTACTACGTGAGAGAAACCAGCGATACCGGTTGCAAATGTACGTCTTACATCAGTATCGATCAGAGCCATCTCTGCTGCTTCGTAGTAATATTTGTCATGCATGTAGTGGATCATGTTCAGAGTATCTACATACAGTTTTGCCAGCCAGTCCATCATAACATCGTAATGTTCCATTACTTCGTCATAATCCATGTATTCTGCTGTGATCGGTCTGTAAGCAGGTCCTACCTGAACTTTTGTCTTCTCATCGATACCACCGTTGATTGCGTATAACAGACATTTTGCCAGGTTTGCACGAGCACCGAAAAACTGAATTTCTTTACCGGTCTGAGTAGCGGATACACAGCAGCAGATGCTGTAGTCATCGCCCCATACCGGACGCATAACATCGTCATTTTCGTACTGGATAGAACTTGTTGTTACAGAAATCTTAGCTGCGTAATCTTTGAAAGATTCCGGCAGTCTGGAAGAATACAGAACAGTCAGGTTCGGTTCCGGAGACGGTCCCATGTTTTCCAGAGTATGCAGGAAACGGTAATCGTTCTTTGTTACCATGGAACGTCCGTCCTGTCCCATACCACCAACTTCCAGAGTAGCCCATACCGGGTCACCGGAGAACAGTTCTGTATAGGAAGTAATTCTTGCGAATTTTACCATTCTGAACTTCATAACCATATGGTCGATCAGTTCCTGTGCTTCTTTCTCTGTCAGAACGCCTGCTTTCAGGTCTCTTTCAATATAAATATCCAGGAATGTAGACACACGGCCAACACTCATTGCAGCACCGTTCTGAGTTTTGATTGCTGCCAGATATCCGAAGTACAGCCACTGAGCTGCTTCTTTTGCATTTTTAGCCGGTACGGAAATATCGAAACCGTAAGCTGCAGCCATTTCTTTCATTTCGTTCAGAGCTTTCATCTGATCTGCGATTTCTTCACGAAGACGGAAATCAGTTCCTTTCATTCCATGTCTTTCGTAACGTTTCATATCGTAGTGTTTTTTCTCCAGCAGGAAATCGATACCGTACAGAGCTACACGACGGTAATCGCCTACGATACGTCCACGACCGTAAGTATCCGGCAGACCGGTGATGATTTTATTGTGACGGGCAACTTTCATCTCGTCAGTATAGATATCGAATACACCCTGGTTATGTGTTTTATGATATTTTGTGAAGATTTCATGCAGTTTCTCACTCGGTGTATATCCGTGTGTTGTGCAGGCTTTCTCAGCCATCTTGATTCCACCGTAAGGCATGAATGCTCTCTTCAGCGGTTTGTCTGTCTGCAGACCAACGACTGCTTCCAGATCTTTCATGCTTTCATCGATATATCCCGGGCCATATGCGGTGATACCGGAAACTACTTCTGTTTCCATATCCAGAACGCCGCCTTTTGCACGTTCTTCTTTCTGCAGCTCCTGCAGTTTTCCCCACAGTTTATCAGTTGCCTCTGTAGGTTTCTCCAGAAAAGATTCATCTCCGTCATATGGTGTGTAGTTGCACTGAATGAAGTCACGTACATCTACAGAATTAACCCAGTTTTTACCCTGGAAGCCTTCCCACTGTTCAAACTTAGCCATTGCATATCCTCCTGTGTTTGTGTGTATTTGAATTGTTATCTTTTTGTCAGGTGTAGTATAACATCACTTTTTTCAAAAAACAAATAGAAAATAATCCCAAATCCATGAAATATAGGCATGTATGCAATTTTGTACAATCTTTGGCAGATATTGTATTTATTCAAGAACAATTTCCATATCTTGTGTTTTTTTATCCTTTTTTTCTGTTTTTCTTCTCTGTTTCATAAGATTTCAGTGCCTTCATAGCAATTCCGGACATCGGATAAAGCATAATAATATTAAACACAGTCATCAGACCCACGCCGACGTCTCCAAGATCCCACACCACCGTGTATGCTGCCAGTCCGCCGATAAACATCATCACCAATGCAAGTACTTTATAGAGATTCTGCGGCAACATTCCATCTCCAAACAGATATGATATATTTGATCTTGCATAATATAAAATACCGAGAAATGTGGAGAAACTGAACAACCAGAGTGTCGCTGCAATGAAAATCACACCAAACTGTCCCAGATGGTAGCCCATTGCTACCTGTAAAAGTTCCATTCCTACCGCCCCTTCGGTCAGGCTTTCCGGCGTCAGAAGCATGATCATCGCCGTACAGCTGCAGATCACGATCGTATCAATAAAAACTCCCAGTGCCTGGGTCAGCCCAAGTTTTACCGGCTGATCGCTTTCTGCTGCCGCTGCCGCACAGGGGGCTGAGCCGGAACCGGCTTCGTTGGAAAACAAACCACGTTTCACACCATTCATCACCACCGTGCCAAGTCCTCCTGCCACTGCCTGACGAATGCCAAAGGCTTCCTCAAAGATTCTGGAAAACACTCCCGGAAGGGCAGAAAAATTCATACAGATCAAAATCACAGTAATCAGAAAATAACATCCTGCCATAACCGGTACCAGCACATCCAGCACTTTTACCGTTGCAGTTTTTCGAAAAATGATCACTGCCGCAAGTGCTACCAGAACCACTGTGGTATAGATTGGCGGAATGTGAAAGGCATTGTGGAATGCAGAAGTCACGGAATTACTGATAACCTGACTGATTCCACACCAACAGATCAGTCCTGAGATTGCAAAGAGAACGGATATTCCCACATAACGTTTCTTTTGTCCTCCCCGCTTTTCCTGTATGAATCTGTGCATATAATAGGCCGGTCCACCACGGTAGCCGCCATATACCGGATCTTTTTCTTTATAGATCTGTGCAAGTGTTGCTTCCACAAAGGCCGTGGACGAGCCGATGAGTGCCGTCACCCACATCCAGAAAACCGCACCCGCTCCTCCGGCGGAAATTGCCGCAACCACACCGACCAGATTCCCCATACCGACACGTGTAGCGGTAGAGACGATCAGCGTCTGCAATGCCGACAGTGTGCTGTTATGACTCTCCCCTTCCTCCTTTCCTTTTTTTTCAAACAGTGCATGCAGCATGTCCGGAAACAGCCGTATGGGAAGAAATCTTGTTCTGATCGTAAACCAGATTCCTGCCGGAATCAGGATCAATACAAGCAGGGAAAGCCGAAAAGAACTTCCTCCCGGAAGCGGAAGCACGATCCAGTCACCCCATAAAAACTGATATACTTTTTCAATTATCGCTATCATATGACTTATCCTTTTCTTTTTTTATTCTCCTGCTGAGAGGATTGGACGGATTACCTTGGAAGATTCCTGTGTTTTTCTGTTTTTCTGCGGATACTTCCGGTAATTGCGGTACTTTCTGTATTTGCGGTGTTCCGGTTTTCTGATTTCTGTGCCGTTATTCTCCTGACGGACTGCAGTTTCTTTTACCTGCTGTTCTTGTTTCTCTTCTGTCAGCATCTTTTCTGCCACAGGAATCTCTGTGTTTTCTGCATCCGATTCCTGCTGCACCGGATTCTGTGATTTTGTTCCCTGTTTTCTTGTGTGTACCTGCAGTCTTGTTGCCTGCCCGGTATGGGTATTCCCCTTCTTCTGCTGTCTTTTTCCATGGAATTTCTTCTGCTGATCAGGTTCCTCTTTCTCTCCACCGGATTCCTTTTCCGCTTTTTCCGTTTTCTCTGTTTTTTCTTTCTTTTCTTTTTTTTCTGCTTTTGCAGATTTTTCTTCTTCCTGATCTTCCTTTGCTGCTGCAATATCCGATGCAGTCTTCACATTTTCTCCACGTTCTGCCCAGTAACCTGTCAGGATTGCAAGGCCTTTATCCTCAGACACAATATAATATGTCTCATTTTTACCTTCATTTTCACTGATCAGATATCCCAGATATGTGGACAATTGAAAGTCCAGTGCATTTTTCACGCCGACTTCCACTTTTTGCAATACGATTTTTCCCTTTGTCTGATTCAGTTTTTCATGAAGACCGAAAGTAAGCGTGGATGCGTTCTCACTGTAGAAAATACATACACAATCCTTCTTGCCAAGCTGATCCACCCCGTACATTCCGTCGGCTTTTACATTTTCATAATCTACCAGATAATATGCCATAATTTTTTCTCCATTTCTTCCATGTTTGCGAAGTACTATTCTTTTAACTGCACATCCTTTTATTCTACCCTTTCCCGGCATTACTGTCAAACGCTCTCTGCGTTTCTCTATTATTTTTTCTCTTACACCTTTCCCAATAATCCATTTGTAAATGCCGTATTATCATACACGCAAAATGTTTATTCATATGTAAGTATTTTTTAGCATGTCTGAAAAATCATAGCAACTTCAGGCAAAAAAAGACGAATCTACTAAAAATGTATGATTCGTCTTTTTCCTTTTTCATATTGGCTGTCGATTGTTTTTGTCCATCAGAACTTTCCGGATGTTCCTCCGTGGCTTCTTCCGGAAGAGCTGGTGTGAGTGGAGCTTCCGCCGGATGAACTTCCGCTGGAGCTGGATACCACTCTGGATGTCACGTTGGATGCAACCAGAACATCCGAATTCTGATACAGGCGCATACTTCCTGCCACCTGGTAATCCGCTGCTGATTCTTTTTTCCGTACACTTTTCAGTTTTGCACTCTTCGATCTTCCTATCAGTAAAGAAATCAGAAAACCAATTGCAAGGGAGATGGGGATATATACGGGATGGACTGTCCCTTTTGGCATATTATCCCCATCATATGGTTCTCCCGTATGGGCCTGAGTAAGGAACTTATCACAGCAGTCTGCAAAGTCGTTGAAGGCATCTCCATACCTTCCGCCACTTAAGGCAGGTTTGAAATCATTTACCACATATTGCAGACCTGCATCGGTAAATGCTGTGATGCCAAAACCATAGGTGGTGATGGCATAGTCTCTGTCTTCCATGCTGATCAGCAACAGGATACCGTCATCGTCTTTTCCGTATCCGTAGCCGTTATAATCATAGAAATCGTCTGCATAATCCTGTGAAGTTTTTCCTTCCAGGGAGTCCACAGTGACTACTGCCACTTCGCATTCCTGTCTTTCACTGATCTCTTCCAGTTTATCCAGCAGAGCATCTGCTTCTTCCTCAGTCAGCAGACCTGCATCATCCACAAGCAGCGGAAGCTGTCTTTCTTGCGGAATCGCGCTACCGGCTTCCTGGTTGTTCGAACCGGAAGCTTCTGTAGTTTCCGAAGTATCGGCACCTGCCATCTGTTCATCGCCCTGGCTGTCTGTAGCAGCCGGTTCTGCCACTCCCTGAGAATCCACGCTGCAGATAGCAGCTGCCGCATCCAGATAAGCATCCACACAATCCACATAATAATCCTGGATGGCAAATTCATTCCAGAGTTCATTTTCCTGTTCCTCCGTCAGTGGAGCGGACTCCATTCCTGAGCTGTAGATAAACCATTCCTGATCATCGATACTGTAAATCAGCATAAAGCCCGGATCATCGGCAAACAGTCCCTTGTACACCTGCTCAGATACTGCCGGAGTTCCCATTCCCTCTGTGGTATCCGTGATCATACAGGTAATACGAAGACCTGCTTCTTCTGATATTGCTTCTGCTTTTTCATTCAGGGTCGAAATATATTCTCCCAGCACATTGCTCTGATCAATGATATAAGTATTACCGGCTGCATATACAGGTATGCCGAAGAGCAATCCGAATAAAATGGAGAGTATCGTAATTTTCAATCTATGTTTCATATTCTCACCCTCCTTCTTACATCAGTGCAATGATCCAAAGCAACAAATAGATCACAAGTCCGATGATACCGCCTCGAACCGATACGCCGATCCAGAACTGTTTTTTGTCCATCGGCAGGTTTCCTACCAGTTTTCCGCTCTGTCCGTTCATGGCGAAAGTGAATTTTTCACCATTCCAGGTGGTGTTCAGGATCCATACCGGATACAGTACATACCAGTATCTGGCATTGCATACATTTACATTACTGCTGGCCACCGTCACACGGTCCATATGAGGCAGTGTCTTTCGAAATGCATCTTCCGTAGCTTTTTTCACTCGCTCCCTGGCACGTTCCATACGGTCTTCCATGTCCATATCGTACCGGTCTGCCATATATCCCGCAAGGTAAGCCGCCTGGAAAGGAACCGCCTCACGGAATTCAAAAGGCTCTATGGATTCCATCAAAGTATCATCCATTTTCCTGGAGCCGTCTGCCGGAACGCGGGCAAAACTCAGATTTCCTCCACGCTGCATGGAATACATTTCGGTTTTTGTGTACTCTGTGTCTCCATTTCTCCACTTGGTGATACGTTCACCGTTATATGCGACGCTTCCTTCCGCATCTACATCAAAGATCCAGAAAGGAACATAGACACCTTTCATCTCATCCACATGATTTTCTTTTTTAAATACCTTTGGAAGGTATTTTTTCCCTTTCAGATGGTTGAAATACGCAGCCTTTGCCGCCTTTTTATCTTTCTTAAACGGAATGATATAATCCGGCTTCAAATCTCCGGCAAACTGTCCTTTCATGACAACTCTGTTTCCACAGAACGGACAGCTAGTTGCACCGGTATTGGCATCTGCAACGATTTCTCCTCCACAGGACTGACAGGCATAGACTCGGATTCCGTCTGTCTCGCCTTCCATCCATTGATTATTTCCCATATCAGACCAGTTTTCATTATTTCCTCCGGCATCGCCACCCTGATTACCACCGGCATTTCCTTCGGCTTTCTCCTGCATCTGCTGATACTGGGCTACTTCCATTTCCGTATCACAGTAGGGACATTTCATTTTCTGAGTCGTACTGTCAAACTCCATGGCTCCGCCACAAGAAGGGCATTTGTACTCCATCATATCTGCCATAGCTCACCCTCTCCCTCCTTTTTACGCTCTGTCCCCGAAAAAGTTTTCCGGGGACAGTAGCTCAGATATTTTTGTTTAATGTCGACCGCATATAATGCGGACAGACACACAGGCTTAGATTACTGATTTGGTTTTGGCTGTCCACAGAATTCACAGAATCTTCCTGTGTTGGATGCGCCACAGCTGCATACCCATGCACCGCCGGCTGCTGCAGGATTTCCCTGTACCGGCTGACTGTAATCCTGATTCGGAACACCTGCACGGGGATCATAGTTTCCCTGATTCATCATACCTTGCTGCTGACCATACATTCCCTGGTTCATCATGCCTTGCTGCTGACCATATGTGCCCTGATTCATCATGCCCGGCTGCTGGCCGTACGCTCCCTGGTTCATCATTCCCGGCTGCTGACCATACGCGCCCTGATTCATCATGCCCGGCTGCTGACCATACGCGCCCTGGTTCATCATTCCTGCCTGCTGGCCATACATTCCGGCATTCATATTGCCCTGCTGGCCATATGCTCCCTGATTCATCATGCCCGGCTGCTGACCGTATGCTCCCTGGTTCATCATGCCCGGCTGCTGATTGCCATGCATCGGGGTATTTCCCATCATTCCCGGCTGCTGACCGTACATTCCAGTGTTCATGTTACCTGCCATATTGCCACCGGACAGTGCTGCGATGATCTGATTACCGATCTGCTCCACGGCCATGATTTTTCCGCGATCATTTGCATCGATGGCAAAATTATGTAACTGGAAATCCATATCATCAAACCAAGGGCTGTTGATGCCGATCATCATTTTGTATTTGTAAGAATATTTGTATCTTGGAGGCACATAATCTCTCATCTCGCCGTTCTGATCCCGATACTGTTCTTCTGTGCGATCCTGTTCCACATCCATACGACAGCTTGTAACCTGAGAAATATCCAGAATATCCGGATTCGTCTCTACATCCATCTTGGTGCCAATCGCAAATTTCTGATGATTATCATCAATAAATACATGGTAATTATTGTCTGCTTTCAGATCCCTGGTCACACGGAAATTACGAACTGCTTCTTTGTTCTGTTCTCTGTATGCCAGCTGTTTCTTAATATCTTCTACTGTACTGTGACGACGCTCCTCAAACCAGGGAGACAGTTTTTTTGCACAATCCTTACACAGATTGCCGTCATCCAGTTTTCTGTTTCCTAACAGCCCAATTTTCTCACCACAGATATCACATACTTTTTTATCAAATAAACCCATACCTCTTCCCCCTTCCGGATTACTGAATATCAGAGTCATTAAACGGATCTCCGCATTCCGGACAGAAACGCGGCGGATTTTTCGGATCTTCCGGTGTCCATCCACATTTATCACAGCGATATAACGGTGCATCCGCCGGTTTCTTTGCTCCGCAGTTCATACAGAATTTGCCCTGATTAACAGTTCCGCAAGAGCAGGTCCAGCCTTCCGGTTCTGCCGGTTTTTCTTCTACAGGCTTCGGTGCGCCACATTCCGGACAGAATTTTCCGGTAGCAATATTGCCACATGCGCATTTCCATCCTTCTGCAGGTTTTGGTTCCGGTTTCTTGGATCCGCATTCCGGACAGAACTTTCCGCTTACTACGTTTCCACAACTGCAGGTCCAGGTGTCTGCTGCTGGTGTTGCTACCGGTGCTGCAGCTGCCGCTGCTGCCTGCTGCTGTGCTGCTTCTGCACGAAGTCTTTCTTCTACCTGTCTGCGGATCTCTTCTTCCTGAGCTTTTTTCTGTGCTTCTTCCTGACGTCTGGCTTCTTCCTGCTGCTGACCCATAGCGAACAGATTCTGCGGATTCATACCGCCTCCTCCTGCGTTCATTGCCATGCCCATTCCCATAAATCCTGTCATTGCACCTGCTTCATTAGCTGCTGCCGCTTTCATGGCATCTGCCTGTGCGCCAACCATAGTAGCTGCTGCCATGGTAGGATCTCTCATGATTGCAGTACGCTGTGCCTGTTTGATCATCTCTGCATCTTCTTCCGGTAAGGTTACGGAACCCAGAGCGATACTTACCACCTGCAGACCACGAAGCTGTCCCCACTTAGCGGACAGAGATTCGTTCATGGCATTTTCCAGTTCTGTATTATGAGTGACGATCTGATTCGGACGTAATTCCAGATCCGATAATTTTCCAAATGCCGGCTGAAGTGCACTGATAAATTCTGTTTTCAGCTGGCTTTCCAGTTCTTCTCTTCTATACTCATCCTCTACGTTTCCACATACGTTGCTGTAGAAAAGAAGCGGATCTGCAATACGGTAAGAATATACACCGGAGCAACGGACTGCCACGTCCACATCCAGTCCGATCTTGGAATCTACTACACGGAAGGGAATCGGATTCGGTGTTCCGAACTTGTTGTCGATCAGCTCTTTTGTATTGAAATAATATACTCTCTGATCTTTTCCGGTATCTCCGCCATAGGTAAATCGTTTTCCGATAGTTGCGAAGGTTGCTTCGATACTGGATCCCAGACTGCCGGTAAAAATAGATGGCTCTGTGGAAGAATCAAAAGTAAACTGTCCCGGTTCTGCACAAACCTCTACAATCTTACCCTGCTCTACGATGATCATACACTGACCGTCCGCAACAGCGATTCCACTTCCGTTTGTAATAATGTTATCGCTGCCTTTTGTGTTGGAGGATCTTCCTGAAACACGTTTCTGTCCCTTTTTTACCATTACATCTTTATCCATGGAGTCGCAGTAGAAAAACTCCTTCCACTGATCTGCCATTACGCCGCCTGCTGCGCCCATAGCTGCTTTTATAAGTCCCATACGATTTTCTCCCTTCTTTATACATAGTTTTTCGTAACTGTTCAGTACCTTCACAGTCACGACAGCTTTTTCTTTTTTTGTATTATTATTATTACAAATATCTTATTGTCAGTCACTAACACTTGTGATAGCAAATGAAATACTTATTGATTTTTTATAATGTCTGCCAACCTTTCAATGTACTTACGACCAGCTTGCTTTCCAGCACTGCAGCCAATAATTCTTCCTTACAGGAGTAGCCGGCTTTCGCTATCATATCCTGAAAGTTCCATCGAACCCCTGCTGCCGAACAGTTCATCTGTTTTCCAATCTCCGAATAGGAATAGCCTTTGATATACAGTCTCAGCATCTCCAGCTGCCTTGGGCTGATCTCATCGCTTTTCATCCACTTCAGGTCCACAGCCGGTGCCTTGTCCGGAAAGACATGTTCTCCCTCCAAAGTCCGGTCGATCACTTCCATGATTTCTTCCTGTCCGTGATCCTTATACCACAGACTGTCTGCGCCCCCCTCTTTTGCCCGTGCAAGGATCTCCGGATCCACCAGAGATGTGATCACAATGATCTTCACTGCCGAATGTTGTTTTTTGATAGTTTCTGCAGCCTGTAATCCATCATGGTTCTGAAAGGTCTGCACATCCATCAGAACAAGATCCACCACTGTATGATTGCAGTAAGAAACTGCCTTTTCTCCGTCATTCAGAACATCCACCAACAGGAATCTTTCATCCCCCTGTACCATGCTGGCGAAATACTTCTGCATAATCTTCTGATCTTCCACAAGTAACACTCGTATTTTCATTTTTTATCACTTCCCTTTTTATTCTTCTGTTAACTGTTCAGTATCCTTACAGTTACTTTCTCTGAGTTTTTGATCTATCTGTCTTTTTTCATGGGTCAGTAACAGAATCAGTTCAAATTCCGGGCAAAAGGTAACCTGCATCTTTCCTCCTTCCCGCTCCACTGTTTTTCTAAGAGATGTCAGTCCTCCGCCCTCTTGAGATCCTTCTGCGGGTTTCTTTCCATTGTTGGTGATCCGTACCTTACAAAGCTGCTTATTGTTTGTGATTTTTACAAACACCCTGGTTCCACCGGCATGCCTTGCGCAGTTTGTCATACATTCCATAATCGCCTGATCGATCAACAACTTCTGATATTCTTCCTCCGGCATGCTTCCGGTGACAAATACAGTGATCCCCAGCTTCTCTGCCTTTTCTGTGATGGACTCTTTATTCTCGTCCTGTACTTCCTCCATATTTCCCAGCAAAATCTGTGCCGTCTGCCTTATAGTCTTTAACTGCCCTTTCATTTTCTCCGGTTCCGCTTCCTCTTCCAGAAGCTGCCGGACTGCCAGCAGACTTCGTCCAAAGCTGTCATGAATGCGGATCTTCATAGCCAGAGTTTCCTCTTCCCTGATCTGATCATCGATGCATTCATACATTTTTCTTATTTCTTTATTCAGCCGCAGAAGTTCTTCATTGCTTTTTCGAATCTTCTCACTGTTAAAATAAAGATTGGTCACATCCAACGCCAACACCTGCATATAACCTTGCAAGTCGGGATCCTCCAGTTTTTCCTGGCGGAAATCCCATACCGTACCATTTGGAAAATAATACAGATTTTTCTTTTTCCCTACCTTTGAGATTCCGTTGGAATATTGCTTTGCCTCCAGTGCTTCTTTTAAAAGCAGATAGCTTTGCAGATTCTCTCCGGTGATCATATAACCCAACTGGTACATTTTCTCATTACACAACACAATCTGCCCGATGTCATCACAAAAGCAGATTCCGCATTTCAGATGATCCAGGGTCTGTTTGATAGAGTATACGGACAACTCTTTTTTGTATTTTTCCTCTTCTCGCTGAATACGGCGGATCAGATAACAGGTATCTGCCAAAATGAGGAAAAAAAGAAACCCTGCAGGCCAACGGGCCGCAAGATGGAGAAGCCTGTTTTTCCCCTCCCATATGGCCAGATAATCACTCAGCAGATCCGTAAGAATTCCGTATGTGACAAGCAGCAAAAGAAAATTGACAGCCATAACCTCTGCTTTCCTCTTTCTGGAATGCTGGATACACAACAGCCGGATCTCCACCAGAATCAGAAGAAAAAGAGCAACCAGAATCATTTCCTGGACAAACATAACAGATGTTTCAAAGGATTTCATTGCTGCCTCCTTTCTCTGACAGTTGTAAAGCCAGAAACCATTCTTTCTCTTCTTCCTGCTCCATATGTAACAAAGGATATTTTTCTTGCAGACTCTCCGTCTGACAATCTCCCTCCAGATTCACCGAGATTCGAAGGACTCCATCCATCTGTGTCAGACGATAGAAAAAGGAACCTCCCTGTTCCAGGAGCAATTCTACGATCTGTTCAAAGAAATCATAAGCTTTCAAAACAAGTTCCGCAGGTAATCTCTCTTTGCCGGTCTCTATATAATACTGTCCGTGAATCTCACAAAAGACCAGATTACTGCAGGATTCCCGCAGGCTCTGGATCAGTTCTTCTTCCTTTAATTCCTTTCCTTCCAGTGCAGAAAGTGTCAGATTCTTCCTTCTTTTCAGGTAAGACCCAAGGATCAGAATCTTCCCGAGAAGCCTGTGATATTCCCTTTGATCTTCACACTGTTCCAGTCGATCCACATATCCGGCGATCTGCTGAAATTGTTCTGCCGTCTGCTTTTGCATCAGATCGTAAAGCCGGTTCTTTTCTTCCGCCTGTTTTCTTTCTTTTTCTTTTTGATATTCCATTTTCAAAAGCTGATTTCGATCCCTCAGTTCTTCGCGAAGCTCATAGAGACTTTCATAAGCAGCTCGATGCTGACGGATATCTTCGATCCAGAAAGCATACCCTCCATTGATGGGAATACTGTTCAGACGGATCCCTTCTTTTTCATTTCCCGGATTCTCCAGTGCTTCTTTCATCTCTTCTTTATCAAGCTCGATTCCGTCACCGGTTGTATAACGGATGTTCAGATTCCGGTCACTGATCTGTGCATTGATTCCTCTGGAAGCCTGAAACAATTCTCCGTATCGGTTATTTACCAGAATCAGACCGCACTGGATACAGCTTTCAAAAAGGGCGGCGATCAAAAGACAACAGGCCGCCGCCATATCTCCCGCAATGATCTTCAGATACGGGACACGGAATATATTGGCGATGCACCAGACAAAAAACAGTCCTAAAGGGACAAAGGGAAGCCATACCTTCTTTTTTCCCGGATTTCTGCATTTTGCAATCAATATGCCCAGCATGGTAAGAAAACCGATAACGATCCATGCCATACAAAGCACAAATCCGGGACCATAAAGGTAATCATCATCTGTCCATGGTTTTTCTGTCTGAAAACGGAAGACAAGCTGATGCAGATCGTTGGTCATAACAAGCAGGATCATGCACACTGTGATCACCAGAAAAATACCGGTCCATTGTCGCTTCTTTTGATTTTCACTTTCTCTCATCTTCAATGCCGCGATCACACTGAGGGAGGGAATAGATAACAGCGGAATATAATAACCATACCAGCTGTAACGCCGTAATACCGGTTCATAAAATACATCGTATTTCAGTGTACGGATGACAAACCAGAAGATCATAAGGGATGCGATCCCACACAGGCATCTTCGTGCTGTCCTGTTGACGATCCTTCGCTGAAGGGAAATTCCCCAGACACAATATAAGGTGATATACAGGTATGCCCTCGTCAGCTGAAAAAAGGCCAGCCAACCCGATTCTCTGTTTGTTGGAAGATGACGGCATATTATGGCAGTGATTACACAACCACCGGCAAGGAGCAGATTCCGGATTTTTTTGATTTTTTCTGTTTTTTCGTTCATCTGATTTGTAGAATTCCTCTCCTGATAATGCTAAGGACTATTGCCCTTGCTTAATTACTGAATTGCAATTGCTCTAGAGCGTGTCTGAAAAAGGCTTTTCGTGAGCTGCGAGTCACAGTTTGTGGGAGATTTTATCCGAATGAGGGCGGCGTAGCGGGCTACGGCAACCGAATGAGGGTAAAATATACCGCAAAGTGGGGCTTGCAGATTGCGGAAATGATTTTTCAGACACGCTCTACGTCACAAAGTTACCTTAAGTATATACATTATACCGTATCTTCTATATGTATCACAAGTCATACAGGCACCCGAAAACAAAAAGACCCCGGTGAAAATAGATTTCATCAGGATCTTTCTTAGTTTTCTTCTCTTACATTCTTTTTTTTGCAGCCAGGACCAATTCCTCCAGCCCTTTGTTGCATTCTCCGATGGGAACATCGGTACAGATCACTTTTTTGCATTTTTCCATGACCTGCATTGCTTTCTGCAGATGCTCCTGGGTGATCTGGCAAAAAGGTTCCTCTGTGATCACCTCAGTGGCCAGAAGGCGGGCTAACTGGTAGTCCACATCGTTGGTGTACAGGATACCTGTTGCAAAAGGAATGTTATCCTTTTGCAGTTTTCTGTAGATGGGTATTCCCCTTCCGCATCCGGCGATCACGAAGACCTCCGGCTCTCCATCAACCTTTGGAAGCTCAATGCTGCCAAATCTGGGATCATAGAATCCATTTTCGATTCCATATAATTCCCGGATGGTCTGTTCTTCAAAGATCTGCTCCGGGGTTCCGTAATAGCAGACATGATCTCCTTTTACACAAAGAATCTGATCTGCAATCTTCTGGGCCAGATCGATCTCATGGAGAGACATGATCACGGTTATACCCTTTTCTTTTGCCATCGAGCGGAGAATAGATAGCAGTTCCAGCTTATGACGGATATCCAGAAAAGAGGTAGGCTCATCCAGCACGATGATCTCCGGTTCCTGGCAGATAGCTCTTGCCAGCAGGACTCTCTGACGCTGCCCGTCACTGATGGCATTAAAATCCCGGCTTCCCAGTTCTTCCGCATGAACGATCTTCATGGCCTCATCTACTTTATCCTCATCTTCCCGGCTCAAGATGCCAAGCCGTCCCGTATAAGGGTAACGACCGGTTGCCACGATATCATGACAGGTCATCAGCTCCGGCCGCATGCGCTCTGTCAGAACTACTGCCATCCTGGTGGAAAGTTCTTTGTAAGAAAGCTTGTGCAGATCATTTTGTTCATACAGAACCTTTCCGCCAAGTATCTTCAGCTGTCGGGTAATGCTCTTTAAAATTGTTGATTTTCCGGATCCGTTTGGTCCGATCAGTGTGACAATTTCTCCTTTATGGATACCTACCTGAATCCGGTCGATCAGAGGCTTTCCGTTGTATCCCACCGTCAGCTGATCCAGATGAAAATAATACTCCCCCATGTCAGTTTCCTTTCTTCCGGTGCAGCATCATGAAAATAACCACCGGCGCACCAAATATAGAAGTCACGGTACTGATATTCAGTTCCAGCGGTGCGAATGCCATACGTGCGATCAGGTCACACATCATACAGAAAACACCGCCACCCAAAAATGTGGCCGGAATGACGATCAGTGGCCGGGAAGTTCCCAGACTTCTCTTTACCAGATAGGGAACAGCGATTCCCACGAAAGAAATCGGTCCGGCAAATGCGGTCACACATGCGGAAAGCACACTGGAAGTCAGTATCAGCATAATCCTGAAAAAGCGAATATTTACCCCCATACTCTGGGCATAGGCTTCTCCCAGCTGATAGGCTCCGATGGGCTTGGACATGAAAAATGTAATAAGGATCGTCACCCCGATGACAACTGCCGCCACTTTCACATTACTCCAGTTCATACCGGAAAAGCTTCCCTGGCTCCATCCGTGCAGATTGACTATATCTGAGTCCTCTGCAAAAGTCACCACAAAATCCGTAACCGCTGAACAGATATAACCGATCATGATACCTGCTACTAACAGGGTTGCCATATGATTGATCCGTCTGGACACCAAAAGGATGAATCCGGTAGCAATCAGAGAACCGATAAAAGCTGCTATGATCAGCGTATAAGAAGATACCACCTGAAACCGTCCCAGAAAATAAATCATCGCCAGAGCTACCACCATCTTGGCTCCGGAGGAAATACCGAGAACAAAGGGACCTGCAATGGGATTTTCAAAGAAGGTCTGCAGCAAAAATCCGGAAAGAGAAAGTGCGCCCCCAAGGATAGCTGCCATCAGAATTCTTGGCAGACGGATCTTCCAGATAATGTTATATTCCATCTTATTTCCTTCCCGAAGAAAAATGATCTTTAAGATCTTTGGGATAGAGATATCCACATTTCCGGTATTGATATTCAACACAGTGATCACGCAGAATGCCGCCAGCAGTATGAGAAATACCGATGTATACCGGCTTCTGCGCAGAAAATTTTCATAATGAAAATCAGTTGCCCCCTGAAGGGCTTCTTTTCGTTTTTTCATGATTTCTCCTGTTACTTATCACTTACTTTAGTAAGGAATGTCATGTCTTTCTCATCTCCGTCGGTTAACATCAGATGAAAATCTGTGATCAGCTGGCCAACGATATCCGTTGCCTGATACATATATTTTCCTACGCACCATACATTGCCTTCCTGAACAGCTTTGAAGTCTTCAAACAATTCGTTCTTTGCAACCAGTTCGTCTACAGACTGGATGGGATTGTCAATCGTGGCATTGTATACCAGATAATCTGCGTCTGCTGCGGCTGCATAAAATTCCTCCATGCTCATGGATACAGAAGCACTGGTTGTCTCCGCACTGTCCAGATCCTGGAATACATATCTTCCACCTGCCAGCTCGATCATGCTTGGAATATAATCCTGGGTTCTTCTCACTACGATAGAACCGTCGGTACTTACAAAGAAAAATGCCACAGTTTTCTCTGTATTTTTAAAGTCTTTCAGATCACCGATTACTTTGGCCTGTTCATCAAAGAAACTATAGGCCTCTTCTTCCTTATCCATCATCGCGCCGTAAAGTTTGATCCATTCCGTTCTTCCGAGTGGGTGTGTCTCATAACTGGAACGATCGATAAATACCGGAATATCCAGATCTTCGATCATCTCCTGTACTTTCGGTGTGTGGAGGATCATAGTGGATTCAATAGCCACATCGCAATCCTGATCCACCAGCATCTCATAATCCGGCTCGCTGTATTTTCCTGCAAACTGGATCTTCCCGTCTTCCATAGCCTGTTTGGCCTCTTCGATATACCAGCCGGAAGCGTCGATTCCACTCATCTTGATGTTGTCAAGGGAATCCAGAGCTCTAAAAAGAGCCATGGTGGAGCTGGCTGCCAGATAAATCTTATCCAATGGTTTCTGCAGCACGATGATGCTCTCGTCCAGGCCATCGGGAGCCTCTGCTCCTTCAGGCACCAGAAGGTATTGAGCACTGTCATGCACATCGATGAGCTGATAATCTTCTTCATAATAATACACATCAAAACAATCTGCGTACTCCAGTTTCAGTTTTCCCTGACAGGTAAGCCCTGCCACATCTGGCGCATCGGATGCATCTGTCAGATAAGAAGCTGTATCGCCGGATTCCTCTTTCTGTTCTGCATCCTGCTGCTTTTCTGTATCTTTTTTTGCGTCTGCAGAATCGATTTCTTTCGTTGTATCCGTGCTTTCCTGAGTGGTACTCTCTGCTTTCTCAGAAGCAGTTGGGGTATCCCCACTGCCGCCACAGCCGGTAAGCAACATGGCAGCTGCAAGGAATACTGCCGTCATCCGGCTGCATTTTTGATAAATATTTTTCTTCATTCTTTTTCCCCGTTTGTTTTTTCGTCTGTAACTGTTCTGTATCTGTTAACGAATACGACAATCCTTATTTTTTGCTTTTGGCAGCTTTAACTGCTTTGGCATACAGTTTATCTGTCTTGTCGCTGCATCCGAAGAATGCGCCATATACTTTCAGCCACTCTGCTTTACCCAGATCGGATTCTTCATCGGCAGATCGGTCGATCAGCATAGGAATACCAAGGGTTGCAAAATTGTCTGCCAGCTGATCCAGCACTGCTTCTTCCTCATTTTCATCGGAACTGTCCGCTGTTTTTTTGCTGTCTGTATCGCTGTCTTTTTCTTTGGCATCTTCTGCTGTTTTGCTTCCCGGCAGAACCTCGGAAGAAACGATTGCAAAATCAATCTTATTCTTTACCAGTTCCCGGAATTTCAGATCATCGGCTGCCCCTGCATATACCATTTTTTCCTCTTCCAGGCCTTTATTGACTGCATCGATATCCGTCTCATCCTGGTCAAATCCTACTGCTTTGACCTTTTTCAGGAGTTTCAGAGTTTCCAGAGTATCGATAGACTCTTCAGAATCCACATAAGCATGCTTGATAGGCAGTTTTACAACAATCATTTCTTTTTCGATACCTACCGGCAGTTCTGCATCGGAATCTTCCGGAACGATAAGATATTTTACAACCTTTGCCTTATACAGATCCGCTGTGATCTCTTCCTGGGTCTGTACTGCTGCCTCTCCCTCATCGTTATAAGCTACGCTCTGAGTGTCTGCGGTCTTCTTTTCCTCATCGTTTCTCTTGATAGTAATCTTAGCAACTTTCTTTTTGCCACTCTTACTGGTTTTCTTGGTGTCCTTTTTGTTATCTGTATCAACTGTGTCCTTGTCTTGTGCATCCTTTTCCAGCTTCTCCGGATCCTTATCGGTATCCTTGGACAGATCGATCTCCAGAAGAGTTATGTCATCGTCGTAATGATAGATTTTAAAATAGTTGGCATAGTCCAGCTTTGTCTCAGATTTGTATTTCAGACCAATAATATCCGGTGCCTTCTCATCCAGCTTATCCTTACTTCCAAAATTCGTGCCGTTGCCGTCTCCAGCTGCTGCACCACTTCCGTCTCCGTCAGCCGCTGCCAGGTAGACCATAATGCTGTACTCAATCTCATGAGCTGTACTCATCTTGGTGGTCATACCAATGATCTTATTATTTTTATTTAATTCCACCGGGATTACAAAAATGGACTTTCCGCCGGTGTGGGTAGGGAAATATTTCTTTCCGTTTGCTTTTACATACTGGTATGCCGAGCTGCTGAATGCGATAGTTGCCAGAGCCTGACCGTTTTTGATGGTTACTTTATCGCAGGTAATACTTACCTTTCCTGTACCACCGGACCAGGTGAATTTGTCCGGAGTATAAACACCGTCTTTCAGCTTTGTTTTGCTGTTTACCTGACTGGTGGATCCGCTGGTATCGGACTCTGACTTGGATTCTTCCGCCGGGGTTTTGTCCTTTACAGAATCTTTCGTTGGGGTTGGATCTGAAGTCGGTGCTGGATTTGTATTTACTCCTCCGTTGCTTCCTGCTTCATCCGAAGATAATTTTTTCAGATTTTTGGAACTTACTGTAATGCTTCTGTCATACCATCTATCTCTTTTCACTGAATGGGATGCCATAGCTATTGGAGTGTCCAGTGTTGAAATTGGAATGATATAGCTTCTACCGGTTTTTTCTTCACCGTTTTCAATATAGGATTTTTCCTCATCTTTAAATCCAATCCACTGACTCTGATTGCCAGCTGCTTCTGCTGCAGTTCCCATGTACAGATAATCATATCCGGTTCCACTTAAAGTGATTTCTGCACTCATTTTTCTATTTTTTACCGTTAATATAGTTTCCACTACACGGAACATCTCTGCTCCAGTAGAAGTAGTCGTTGTATAAACACCATCCGCCGGAACACCTGCAGGACGTGTTGATTGAGATGGTGTAGTAGAAGGCACAGGCTTTGTAGGTGTTACAGGTGTTGTCGGTACTTCTGTCTCACCATTATTTTTTACCTCTGGAATCGTCAGAAATAACTGATATTTATTAAACCAGGTTCCATCCGGCTTTCCCAGAACTACAGGAATAGCTTTTCCTGCTTTTTTCTTATCAACAGAAAAATGAAAAGTCCACTCTTTCCCTGTCAAAGTTCCATTGACTGTCGGGTTTTTTTCTGTATCTTCATTCCATCCAAAATAAAGTTTATCAAAAGAACTATTAGCCGTCTTTACTGTTAATTCCATCGTGTTTTCTGTAGATTTTACTTCTGCTGAGGATATCTTGAACATTTTGAATTCTGTACCATCCTCTTTGATCACCTGGGACTTCGTTACATTCGGCGAATCCATTACTTCTTCTGGAATTGTTAAATACAACTGATATTTGCTAAACCAGGTGCCATCTTTCTTTCCTAAAACTATAGGAATGGCTTTCCCTGACTTGTTTCTATCGACATTGAACTGAAACTGCCACTCCTGTTCTGTTTCTGTCCAGGTACCATTAATAGTCGATGTTTTTTCTGCATCTGCATTCATTCCAAAATATATCTTATCAAAAGATACATTTTTTGTTTTTAATGATAATTCAATCTTGTTTCTTACTGTTTTTGCTTCAAATGAGGATACTTTGAACATTTTAAATTCTGTACCATCCTCTTTGATCACCTGTGATTTCTCTGTATTTGGTGATGCCATGTCAGGCACACTGGGAATGGTTGAAACTACAGGTTCTGTACTCGGTGCCTCTGATGGCGCCGGTTTTTCTGATGGTTTTGCAGCATCTTCCTTCTGTGTTCTCTCCGGAACTTGACAGAACAGATCCTGTTTTGTATACCACGCTCCGGATTCTTTTATCCCCGGAACGATCTGCAGCTTACTTCCCAGCTTTTCCTCGCTGACTGCAAACCGAAACTTATACTTTCCGTTCAGATCCTTCTCCCCGGCGATCACCGGTGTTTTCTCTGTATCTTCTTTCTTTCCAATATATAACTGATCATAAACGTCACTGTCTGTATAAACTGTAACCAGACATTCCTCTTTTGTCTCAACCAGTTCTGCCTTCGTCACCTGTACATCCGGCAGTTCTTTCTCCGGATTGGTTTCGGCATTTGTATTCTCATTATTTTTAACTTTTTCCGGCTGTGTAGCTGGTTCCGCAGTCGGTTCTGTCACACTCTCCTGCTCCTTCTTTGCATCAGCCTTCTGTTCTTCATTTTCTTCTTTTTCAACATTCCCCTCAGTCTTTGGCTCCTCTGTGGCCTGCTGACTGACTTCCTGTGTTACCTCCGGTTCTGCTGCCGGAACTTCTGCTTCGCTTACCTGTCCTGCTGCAGCTTCATCAGGAGTCGCTGCAAATGTTCCTGACGGCATACCTAATGCCATCATAACAGACAGGGATACGGAGAGAATTCTCTTTCCTGTTCCTTTCATCTCACATTTCCTTTCTTTCGACATATTGTCTGCCACGGTCAACAGAGAAAAGACCGCAAAACTGTCCGTCAAAGCGCTTTCAAAAAAAGATACACATAGCATAGCATAATCCCTGAGGAATTCTGGCCTGGAAACAATGTTGTAGCTGTTCATTTCACTCATAATGATATTGAACAGTTACCCATTTTCCACAAAAAAAGTCTGCAGCCATACCCTTCTTTCGCAAGAATCAGATACAACTACAGACAAAAATGTCTTCAGACTGAAACAACAGATTAACCTACCACTGCTTTCCCATCTTTTGGAGTTCTGCTTTCTTCGGAAGCTCTTCACCAACTCTCCCAGCAGGTTTCCTGACTTACAGATCAACGCTTTGTCAAACCTTCTCACATGGATCTCCCACGCAATGGATGCCTTCGAAAAACCTCCGGCGTATGACATCACTCCCTGCTTACAGTGACCGGATCGCTCAGGACTCTCACCTGATTCCCTATTATCCTCGCAACTACAATCGCTTTGAGGCACTGGAAAACTCTGTCAAAGCCTAGTATAACAAAGAACCAAAAGATGTCAAGTTCTTGTCCGAAAATTCACCTGACCGACGGCAAGAAGGTGGTAAGAGGTATACACTGATCAACTTATCGCCTTCTGCCAAAACACAGAACCGGAGCCGCCCCTGGCGGGACTGGCAGCCTTTTGCTGGTGCCTTTAGCGAAGATGAGATCCGGCACCTACGTAGACTTTCGCGAGGGTCCGCTGACCCTCGTGAACATAGTCGAAGTTGGTGACTAGCTCAGCTTTGCGTTACCAGCGGTTGTCAGTCCCACCAGGGGCGGCTCCGGTTCGTCCTCCTTAGACTAACCCAACATTTTCAAAGAGTTCCTAAACCCGAACCCAAACCATCATCTCATTCTCCCCTCTGTTTGCCCAGGTATAATAAGGAACAAACTTCAGTTCAACTGCTTCCTTCTCCTTTCTTTTATACACATGATACAGCTCTCCATCCTTTTTCGCTGTATCCACAACACGGAAACCATCCATCTCTACAATCTTCACCGGATTGCCACAGATCTCACCGTCCTTGATCTCATACTTACCATCCGGATTTACTTCCAGCAGATGCAGATTCTTACCATTATCCACTTCTTCCAGACAGTACACGATCGGTCCACGGAGTACTGCAACTTTTCCTGCGTCCTCACGTACCTTCTCATCTGCCTCCATCAAAAGCAATGGCATGGAAAAATGAAGTTTCAGAACATCTTTTTCACTCCAGCCTTTCTTCACATACAGATAACCGTCCTTTTCAGACATCTCATCCTTCTCAATGCCATCTACAGTATAATTTCCACCACACCAGTCCGGAATACGAAGCGCCAGTACAAAATCTGTATCCTTTGCTTCCACAGCGATCTCCACATTTCCATCCCATGGCAGTTCCGAAGTAATTGCTACATTCGCATCCTTATCTCCCACCTTTTTGGTCAGTTCACTGCCCATATAAAGATGTACAAATAAAGTATCCTCTTTCTCTGTATATGCATAAGAACCGATAGAGCTTACCAGACGAGCCAGGTTCGGCGGGCAGCATGCACATCCAAACCATTTCTGGCGAACCGGTTTTACATGGAATTTTCTCTCATCTTTGTGGCTGGCTTCCGGCAAAACTTCCAGAGGATTTACATAGAAGAAACTCTTTCCGTCCAGAGCCATTCCACTTAAGATTCCATTGTACAAAGCTCTCTCCATAACATTGGCATATTTTGCGTCCGGCTTGATCTCAAGCATTCTTCTTGCGAAGAAAACCAGACCGATGGAAGCACAGGTTTCTGCATATGCAGTATCATTTGGCAGATCATATGGATAAGAAAATGCCTCGCCGATATGAGTCCCACCGATACCTCCGGTAATATACATCTTTTCATTTGCCATGCTGTCCCAGAGCTTTTCACAGGAACTGTACAGGGTTTCATCTTCTGTCAATCTTGCAATATCAGCCATACCGGAATACAGGTATACGGCACGTACTGCGTGACCTACCGCTTCATCCTGCTGGCGTACCGGCAGATGAGCCTGGTTATAAAAATAACGCAGATCATTTTCATGGCCTTTTTTCACTTCTTCCGGATGCTCCTTATCAAAATAATAAGGACGTTTTCCACGCTCATCGATAAAAAACTTGCTTAATTCCAGATACTTTGGCTCTTTTGTCACCTCATAGAGACGTACCAGTGCCATCTCTGCAATCTCATGCCCCGGATATCCCTTGCATTTCCCTTCTTCCGGACCAAAATGAGCCACTGCATAATCCGCAAACCGCGCCGCTGCCTTCAACAGCTTGTCTTTTCCCGTCGCCTCATAATAAGCCACCGCACCCTCGATCAGATGTCCCATACAGTACAGTTCATGATGATCTTTCAGATTAGTAAAAATCTTATTCTTTCCATTGATAATATAGTAGGTATCCAGATATCCGTCATCCTGCTGGGCCGCACACACAATGTCGATAGCCCCGTCTGCGATTTTTTCCAGTTCCGGATCCGGATGCTGAGTCAGCGAATATCCCACCGCCTCGATCCATTTTGAAAAATCACTGTCCTGAAAAACAAATCCATAGAATTTATCTTCCAGATGTTCCGGGTCTTCCGGCAGTGTCTCGAATCCACGGAACGTATACTCCGGCTCCACAAAAGCATCTCCCAGCTCTCTTCTCTCCCGGTTCTTCTTTGCCGCTACTTTAAAGTTTCTCATGGCGAAACTTGGTGCTGCGCCCTCCACTTTATCATTTAACGCTGCCCACTGATACGGGATCACTTCTGTTCTTACCAGTTCCATCTCCTGTTTCCAGAACCTGTCATCGATCTGCACGCTGCGCAGGGACAGCGGATGAGAATACATTTTTTTATTCATTTGCAATACCTCCTGTTTGCGATTATACTTACGGTAGGACTTGAACCTCGCGTTTTTTCTGGTTCTATCCTAATATAATTTTGCTGATTTATCCATTTCTCATATGGAAACCGGCATGTATAAAATGGAAAGGTCTTACAATGATACTTCTTGAGAAAATGAAAATGCATACGGTTGCAAGCGGCAACTACGTCACCTCTGTTCACGGGATGCTGCACCCGGACCGTATCTTAAAAGAACATGATTTTTTATATATTTTAGACGGAACCTGGGAAATCCGGGAAGATGGCGTAATCTACCAGCTGCACAGCGATGATCTTCTGATTCTGGCTGCCGGACGGCATCATTATGGACTGGAGATGTGTAACCCCGGAAACCGGCATATGTATATCCATGTGCTTCCCACCCATGCGGAAGCGCAGTACAACCCATCACACACGAACCTTGCCAATATATCTGCAACTGAAAACGAACTGTTTTCCTGTTCCAGTCTGCTGCACTGCCAGAATGCACCCCGCGTCCGACAGTATATCCAGGATATGATTTCTGTCTTATGGAGTCAGAGCCTCGAACAGGAAAACCGGCTCTCCCTGCTGTTTTCCCTTTTTCTGTGTGAGCTTTCCCAGCTGGAAGCACAAAAAAACAGCCGGATCCCCTCCGACCCTATGATCGAAGAGATTATCCGACTGATTCATTCTACGCCGCAGACTTTTTTTCCACTTCGGAAATAGCTTCCCGGTATTATATCTGTGAACGAACCTTAAATAATCGTTTTCATAGAAACTGCGGAAAAACCTTTCCCGCCTTCCAGATGGAAACCAAACTGGAGATGGTTCGCCAGTTTCTCCTGTCCCAGCCCGATACCAAGCTGCGGGAGGCTGCCGTCAACTATGGATTCTGTGATGAATTTCATTTAAGCAGGGCATTTAAAAAGCAATTCGGCCTATCCCCTTCCAGGTACCGGCAGATTCACGGATAACGCCTTTTTCAAACACGCTCTAGTCTTTCATTCGCTTGTGTAAAGCAGCCACCAGATGCGCGACCTTTTCTTTTGTATCTTCCCGGCTGTAGGAGACTCTGGCTGCAATCCGGTCAATATAATTATTTTCCCGGATGATCTGATACGTTTCCGGAAAATTGATGTCAAAATACAGAGCCAGATAGGACATCCAGTAATCCATCCCGGTCACCCTGTCCGCAGAAAGTACCGATTCTTCTGTCAGACAGGAAGCCCAGACATTTGGTGAAATCTCACTGGCTCCCACTGTCTCCTCGTCCATATCCAGCAACGTCTCCATACTCTCTTCCAGTTTTACCCTGCAGTTATCCAGTTTGTCTGCATCCCGGATCAGCCGTGCATGAAGCAGTGTCCGCTCATCGGTAATTCCTTCCAGACGAAAATCGCTGTGCTTTGCGATCGCTGTTTCGATCAGCCTGTCAAAGGAATCTTCCTTTACAAACCGGCGGATCATCTGTTCCTTACCGAAAAGCAGTTCTGCTCCATACACCGCATGATCCATGGTTCCCGGCTCGAAACTGTGGAATCGCCGTATTTGTTCAAACCGTCCGATATCATGAAGCAGCCCGATGATCTTTGCCAGCTGAATATCTTCCTGTCCCAGATGCATCCTGGTTGCGATCTCTTCCGCACATTCTACCACACAGTAGGTATGTACGATTTTCAGATGAATCTTGTCATCGGTCCTGTCATACTCGTCCAGATACTTTTCAAAAGCTGCTTTTGCCACTTTAAAATCTATATGCAATTCCTGTTTCTCCACCGTTTTTCCTCCTGGTTTACAACAATGCTTCGTACTTCCTTTGCTGCTTACATTTTCACAATCTTCATAATCACCCTATAACGTCTTATGGAAAAGAGACTGCGTCTTTTCCACCCATCAACGTCTTTTTATATTGTACCATATCTTTTCTATGTCTTACTACCTAATTTTATCTTCCAAGCTCCCAGAACGCTACCGCACTCGCCGCTGCCACATTCAGAGAATCCACACCGTGGCTCATCGGGATCTTCACGGTATAATCACACGCTTCCATCGTCTCTGCCAGAAGCCCTTCACCTTCTGTTCCGAGAATGATCGCCAGTTTTTCCTGCCTTTTCAGTTCAGGATCATCGATCTCCACCGAATCATTCCGAAGAGCCATCGCCACAGTTTTAAAACCGATGTTCTGTAACTGCGCCATCCCCTGTGACGGCCAGACTGTTTTTTTATCAAAATACGTCCACGGAATCTGAAACACCGTCCCCATACTGACTCTGGCCGCCCGACGATAAAGCGGATCACTGCATCCTCCCGTCAAAAGTACAGCATCTATATGAAGCGCCGCCGCCGAACGAAAGATAGCCCCCACATTCGTCGGATTCACAACATTTTCAAGAACCGCGATACGCCTTGCTCCACGGCAGATTTCTTCCACTGAAGGAAGTTCTCGCCGTCTCATCGCACACAGCATCCCTCTCGTCATGGCAAATCCGGTCAATTTCCGTAACACCGCATCCTCTGCCGTATAAACGGGAATATCCTCCCACTGTTCCAGAATTTCCACCGCTTCCCGGTCCAGATCCTGATGCGCCAGCAGGAAAGATATCGGTTCATACCCCGCCTGCAGAGCCCGTCCGATTACCTTCGGACTCTCCGCAACAAAAATCCCCTGCTTCGGCTCCGCATACCGCAGCAATTGTACCTCCGACAGGCGCGCATACAGATCCAGGTTGGGATCATTGAAATTTGTGATTTCTATATGATTCTTCATGATTTTCTCCTTACTTCTAAAAAAGAAGGAGGAGAATCTTGCCTGATCTTCCTCCCTCTACTTTCCTTTATTTTTCTTTTTTCACCATCGACACGATACCTTCTGATTGATGTCAGGTTCTGTGCCCGTTCGCGGAAACATATCCTTTCAAAACGGAAACATGTCCACGCCTCTGATATCGCGCATTCACAGTTTCTAACAGATGCAATCTGTGACAAAAATGACATCCATATCACGGTTTTGACCATTGAATTCACAGTTTAAATGATGCAACTTAAACTCTTCATAGACTTCTCCCTGTTTGGGAATACTAGAAAGCTTCATAGTCAAGTAATGCCGGAAAAAAGCATCCATCACTGTTCCCTGTGTTTCATAAACAAATAATTGTTCCATCCGGTATGTATGTTTTTAATTCTCCAGCAAGCTCGTGAAAGGTGTTACAAAATCCATATCAAATCATATCACGTTTTTCACTGAGCGGCAATATTTTGAGCGTTAACATTCAGCGAAAATTTGCAATCGCGAATATTTTCTTTTTCATGTCCCGGCTATGACGGAGATCTGGATCTTGCAGCATTTGCGCTTCTGTTCGAGTTTGATGATGACCAGAAGCGCATTATGCATCTTGTATAATGACAATGTGTTGACATCAGGCGGAGGAAATCTTCAATGAGCTTGGTCTGAATATGACAACTGCTGTAAATATGTTCCTGAGAACCGCTATCCGTGAGCATGGTATTCCTTTTGAATTAAAACTGGAAGTACCGAATGATACTACAGCCGCTGCCATTGAGGAAGGCAGAAAAATGATGAAGGATCCTTCTGCTCCGCGTTATTCCAGTATGGATGCGCTTAAGGCAGCTCTCGACGTATGAAATACGACATTCAGTTTACCAATCAGTTTAAAAAGGATTTGAAGCTTGCCAAAAAGCAAAATAAAAATCTTGATAAGCTGTTTGAGGTAATCGATATTCTGGCGAATGGCGGTACGCTAGAAGCAAAATACAGAGACCATGATCTTACAGGCTTGATACCCAGAACTATTCAAAAAATAGATTTAAAAACAGAATAACAATTCAGAAAGCATCTATCAGCCCGGGATGACCACTTCACTGTGGAACTTAAGTCCGGACTGAAAATTGATATTGAAGGATAATCCCATAGATGCACGAAACCCTCTCGACCATGATGGCCGGGAGCGTATTTCTATTCAGTAACAATCTCGGAATTATGCTCATTGCGCTTTCTATATTCTATATCAATATTACTCTCGTTTTAATACATCCTATTATTTCATTAGTTTGTGGATGTTTTTTATCCCCTTTTTTGATGCATCTGAAACAATTCTTTGTACAAACTTAACACGTGGACATGTATTATCCAAAATTCTATAACCTAACCTATCAATTTTTTTGATAATACATTCTGATATACCGTATGTCGGGATTAATATACTTGCTTTTTTGTATTTTGGTATTTCTTCAAGACTAAATATTAGTGGTATTCCTTTTGCATTTAAATCATTTACTATTGCTGCAGAACGAACAACCTTTCCCAACATATAAGCTGACGAGTTAATACTTCTGTATGACAGCTTAATAGCTCGATTAATACCAGAACAATTTCCTAAGCCTTCTACTATCGTACATATCACAATAACAAACATCCCTTCCGAATTTAGTAATACAAATAATTTCTTACACTATTAGTTTCACAATTATTTATCATTCAAGCTAACTTTATTATTCATACTGCCCATTCTATACCCTTCCAAATCGAGACACACGTAAGAAAATCCCACTTTCTTTAATTCTTTTACAACTGTTTGTATAAGATCATAATCAAAAAAACGATTTATTTCATCGTTTATTACCTCGATTCTTGCCACTTCACCATGAAGCCGAACCCTAAATTGGGTAAATCCTAAATCTGCTATCACTTGCTCAGCCTTATTTAGCATAGCAATTCTTTCCGGTGTTATTGATGTTCCATAGGGAAAACGAGATGCCATACAAGCAGGTGACAGTTTATTCCAAGTATATAGCCCAAGTTTTTGAGAAAGGACACGAATGTCTTTTTTAGCCATCCCTGCCTCCAGTAATGGACTCTTTATGTTTAATTCAGTTAGTGCTCTTCTTCCTGGTCGATAGTCGCATAAATCATCCATATTGGAACCATCTACAATTGTCGTAATCCCCTCATTAGCAGCCACATTAATTATTCTTGACAATATCTCTTTTTTGCAATAATAACAACGATCCGGCGGATTATTTTTAAAACATGGTAAAGTGTAATCATTAAATTCGAGAATAAAATGCTTAATCCCTTCTTTTTTTACAAATTCTTCACTTCCTAAATATTCTCGAACTGGTTGTAAATCTGTTCGTATGGATACCGCAATAACATTATTCCCTAACACATCACGACAAACTTTCAACAAAAACGTACTATCAAATCCACCGGAATAAGCAACTGCTATCTTACCATAATTTTTAATATTCTCTTTTAAGAGTGCATACTTAGTTTCAACATCCATACTTGTTAATCTCCTCTCTTCTCTTTAGTATTAGCTTGAGACACCCTTACTATCGTATCATAGGAGGCTTTGCTTTTCACCATACAACGTCACTACTACAAGATTCGCCCCCGCATAGCTGGGGGATTAGCATTTTCATTTACTGGTAGAATCCTTTTGTTTTTACTATTGGTTTTCTTTACTTCTACTCCATATTTCCCGAAACTCCACATACCTATTCTGTTTCAAATACTACATTACAATGTGCTAACGAATGCAATGCCAAAACCATATGGATGTACAAAATCGTTAATGGAAAAACTTATAAATGTTTATGAATTGGTGACTGGATTCCTGTATTAATGATAAGAAGCTTGCTTTCAGGGCATTTGAAAGCAAGCCTCTTAAATGTATTTTTGCACGTAACTGTGAAGGTACTGAACCGTTACGTGTTTTTTATGAATCCACCCGCTGCAGGCAGGTAATCACCTCACAGTGATCTGTAAATGGGAACATGTCCACCGGGCAGATCTTGGTTACTTTGTATTTTTTCTTTGTAAGATATCCCAGGTCTCTTGCCAGGGTTTCCGGATTGCAGGAAATATAAATGACTTTCTTTGGTGCCAGTTTTATAACAGACTGCAGGAAAGCCTCGTCACTTCCGGCTCTCGGAGGATCCATGAAGACTACGTCCATTTTTTCACCCTGTTCTGCCATCGCTACCATGAAGGCTCCTGCATCTGCCTGATAAAAACGAATGTTTTTCACACCATTCCCCTTGGCATTGCCGATGGCATCTCTGACCGCATCACGGTTTAACTCCACACCAATCACTTCTTTTGCCTGTTTGGAAGCGATCATACCGATGGTTCCTATACCACAGTAGGCATCCAGAATCCTCTCTTTTCCCTTCAGATCCGCCAGACGGATCGCTTTCTTATATAATCGTTCTGTCTGTACCGGATTGACCTGATAGAAGGAATGTGGAGAAATCCGGAAGGTATAGCCACAGAGTTCATCCTGAATATAACCTTTTCCGTATAAGATGATATTTCGTTCTCCCAGGATCATACTGGTCTTCTTGTCATTGATATTGAGCACAATAGATGTGATCTCCGGATGTTCTTTTCTGAGAGCCTTCACAAAGTTATTCTTGGAAGGAAATACCGGGGAAGCGATTACCAGTACTACCAGCATCTCCCCTGTCTTTCTTCCTGTACGGATCAGTACATGGCGAAGGAGACCGTAACCGCTGTCCTCATTAAAAATCTTGATCTTAAAGGATTTTGCCAGTTTACGAATAGTCTGAATCACTTCATCGGCTTTCTGGTCTTCGATCTGGCAGGATTCGATGGGAACCAGTCGATGACTGCTTTCCTCGTATCTTCCCACTGCAATATCACCGGTTCTCATATGCTTATAAGTGGCATGGACTTTGTTCCGGTAATAATAAGGATCTTCCATGCCAAGGATCGGCTCCGGTTTTCCATAGTCCTTTAACAGTTTTCGTACTTTCTTCTCTTTTTCTTTCAACTGTTTTTCATATGGAATTCCCTGGTATTTACAACCACCACATTTTTTCTCATAGGGACATTTTACTTTTTCTTCTGTTTTCATCTTTATTCGCCCAGTCCTGCTTCAATCGCTTCCACCATTTTTTTCAGTGCTTCTTCTTCGTCCTCACCCTCGCAGATCAGTTCAATCTCATCTCCGCTTTTGACACAGGCTCCAAGTACGCTCAATACACTTTTTGCATTGGAGGTGCCTCCTTCAAAAGAGAATGTGATCTTTGCTTTAAACTGCATCGCTGTCTTACATAATTCTCCTGCCGGACGCAGGTGCAGTCCGGTAGGATTCTTTATTGTAACTTTCTTACTTACCATCTCAAAATTCCTCTACTCACTTGTTTTTTCTGCCTGATTCAGCTGTACGGTAGCCTGTACATCTTCTACCTGTTCATAACCCTCCGGCAATGTTATGGTAACCGGAAGTGTATATTCCCCGGCTGTCTTTCCCGTCAGATCAATAACCGCTTTGATATCTTCCACCTTCAGCGCATTCAGATTTGCTTCCGTTCCTTTGACGCGGATAGAAATCTTTTCTTTATTGTAACTTACTCTCAGATCGGAACTCAGTCCCTCTACCTGAATTGCATCTGCTTTCAGGTCGTATTCCCGGCTGCCATATGGAAGGATACTGACTTTCACAGCTACAGACTGTCCTACTTCTTCTGGAATTTTCAGTTCCTCTTCCTCTGTGAGCAGTGCGCTGAGTTTTACATTTGCTTCCAGATCGGAATTGATACCATCCACATTGATCAGTTCACCAGGAATTTCCAGGGTATTTCCATTGTCCTCCAGTTTTTTTAATGCTTCTTCACTTCCGGCGATTGAAATCGTCTCCGGCGTCGTAGTAATTTTATCCACCTGGTATCCTTTTGCCGGAGTACCGCTGTAATTTGCTTTGATCTTTACGTTATCTTTTACCCGCCATAATTTCATAGATACATTTACATAATGATCATCACTGATATTAAAAAACTGCAGGTATTCTTCCGACATGGGTTCGCCATTGTGATCGATCAGTGTGATTTTCGCTTTTTTTGTAGTATCTGATGACAACCCGTCTGCCTCCACCGAAGCTACCACACTCTTAATTTTATTTACCATCGATTCCGGACCCTGAATCTGGATCTTCTCCGGATCTGTACTGCATTCTCCTACTACATAGCCGTTTGCCGGTGTTCCTGTAGCCATACCGATTAGCAAGAATTCCTTCGTGGCGGTATCCTCGATGGTTACCGGTATCGTCTTTGGAATAATGGTCACGTCTTCTTCGGAAATTCCGCTGACAGACTTCAGCGTAACCGGTACATACGCCGGCTTGGTATCCATATTCACAATCTGTGTCAGATCCGCTTCCACCGCAATATCCGTTCTTCCCTCAACCACTGATTTTTTTCCGGTCACATAGACTGTTACCGTCTGATATTCATCTGCGATCTCATAGGATTTTCCGGCATCATAGATATATCCGTCATTTTTCACTTCTACCTTTATTCCGGAATACCGTACGTTGGTTCTTACCGGATCGATTGTTCCTGAAACGAGGATCCAGATCACGCAGGCAATCAAAACGGAAATGATCTTCAGACTGAGATTATTTGCCAGTTTTTTCTTCATGTTTTGCCCGTCCTTTCCATATTCTGGCAAGACCTGTTGTTTCTTTATGGTCTTTACGTGTCTTCATACTGTTCAGGCGCTCTCTGAGTGCTCCCGGTGTCACACCGATGACAATCTTACCGCCGTACGTATAAGAAACCTTTCCGGTCTCTTCAGAAACAATAATCGTCAGTGCATCACTGACTTCACTGATTCCCACACCGGCACGGTGACGGGTTCCCAGACTTTTATTCAGTTCCAGATTATCTGACAGGGGCAGATAGCAGGTTGCCGATACGATCCGGTTATTTCTCACAATCACAGCTCCGTCATGAAGCGGTGTATTGTGTTCGAAAATATTAATCAGCAGCTGGCTGCTGATCAGCGAATCCATGGCGATTCCGGTCTTCTCATACTCCTGAAGAATAATGTTCTGTTCCACAACGATCAGCGCACCGGTCTTTACTTCCCCCATTGCATATGCTGCATGGATCAGTTCGCCGATTGTCCGATCCGTGATACGCTCATCCATCTGCTTGCCGCTGTCAAAAGGGATCAGATTTGACAACATCTTTTTTTCTCCCAGCTGCTCCAGTGCACGGCGAAGCTCCGGCTGAAAAATGATCAGCACACCGGTGATTGCTACCACGCTCAGCTGTTGACAGATCCATAAGATCGTATCCATTCGTAAAATAGCTGCAATAATCAGAAAAATACTGACAATCAGAATACCCTTTAACAGCGTATACGCTCTGGTATTCTTGATCCATACCATCAGGTAATATACAAAAATCGCAATCAGCAGAATCTGTACAATATCAATAATTCTGATAGAAGACGGCAGTGAAAACTTTGTCATACGCAGATGATATTTGATAAATTCTATAACATTTCCCACTGATTCACTCCCTTTCCCGGTTTCTTATAACAGTGGAATCCATCGGTACTTCTTCCGGTTTCCGTCCACTGTTTTTTTTCATACCTTTGATCTTTGGTACTGCTTTCACATAATAGTAATATTCATCATCTTCAAACTGCAGACGTTCTGTCCGCTTATAATCCACATGGAAGAAAAAGAATTCCAAGATTTCCCCGACAAACACGCTGACCATCGTTCCTGCCACCAGTGGTATCACCGGAATCGTTGCCTCAAGAAAAATTCCTCCGGCAGCCATAATGATCATATATGCAATACCGCCTCCAAAAACAGCAATATGCCAGGCATATTCCACTTCCAGTCTGCGTACCACATAGACGATCACCAGAACAGTAACAAACGCAATAATCGTAACCATCATCTCCTGATTTTTCATCAGCCCGTCCGAAAGGAACTGCAGATTCTGTATCTTTCCTTCTTTGTCTGCCCCGGTCAGAACCGAAGCATTGTCTGAAACAAGCTCCATAAAATAATATAAAACCACACCCATACCTGCACTTATCGCAGACGAAGGTGTTCTTGTCAGACCATAACCGATGGGGATCAGGCACGGCACACCAAAAGAAAACGCTACCGGTGTCAAAAGTAATACCAGCGCATCCTGGGGTGTGAAGCGCAGATACAGAATTACCATAATCAGGATCAGTGCCAGTGCAAATCCTGCAATCTCTATGCCAATACCATAACACTGACCAACGATCAGTCCCATTCCCAAAAACACCATCAGATTCCATGGCATGATAGAACAGATCAATGAAGCAAGTAACACCACAAAAATCTGATCGAGTGCTTCCACATATGGCAGCAACCCGTTGATTTCTTCAAATACAAGAAATGCCAGGAGAAACTTAAACAGCACCAGCAGATAACTTCCATAGCTGGCATATAACATTTTCAGTTTTTCTTTCAATTCCAGCAAAGCATTTTCCATCCTGCTGTCCTCCTGTTTATCCTTCTTCCTCTTCATATAGTGCTTCCAGTTCCCTGAGCCTCCGTTCATAAGCAGCAGCTCCTTTTTTGGCTCTTCCGTACCGGATCGTATGCAGCGTGTACGTAACCACCGAATACACACCAATCGTCACCAGATAACCGCCGACGATCATCATACCGATCCAGGTTACATTCAACGTATGTAGATGCTCAGCAAGAAATTCTGCAAAATAAGTTCCCACAAGTACCAGAATCACCAGATATCCGATACTTGCCAGGAAAAAATTGCGAAACAGTGCCAGACCGATATAATCACTGCGATAATACCGGGCAATCCGCAGTTCTTCTTTTCCTTCTCCGCTTTCATATCTTGCCAGCTTCGTCATCAAACGAATCTTTTCTTCCTTCAGCATGTATCCTCACCTGCCCGTTTCAACTGTTTTTCGTTATCGCTGATTCTTTTCTATGCCTTATTTGCAAAATCATACATAGTTTATTTTACCATATCTTTCCTTGCATTAAAAGGGACTTTTTAAATTCCTTTACCGATACACAACGTCAGAACATACACATTTTTCACCCCAACTGCCTTCAATTTTCCGGCAATTGCGTTTGCTGTACTTCCTGTAGTGTAAATGTCATCTACAAGAAGAATATCCCGATACATTCCTGCCTCTTTTTTTACAACAAATGCCCGTTCCATATTCTTTTTTCTCTCTTTTCTGCTTAACTCTTTCTGTGCTTTTGTGGATTTTTTCCGCAGTACCAGATCGGTACGAAGGGGTATGGAAAACCCTCTGCTGATTTCCCGTGCAAGGACTTCTGCCTGATTATAACCTCGCACACTTTTCTTTTTTCTGTGAATGGGAACCGGAAAGATCACCTGTGGTTGTACTTGTCGGATAAAATCCGCTCCGTATAGTCCCATCAGTCTCCCGAGAAAAATGCCGTATTCTTTCCGTTCTCTGAATTTCAATCCCATCAGAGATTCTTTCAGTGGATCTTCATAAAGAAACAATCCCTTTGCCCGGGTAAATGTTGGCTCCTGCCGGTTGCAGTCATAACAATATTCCTCTTCTTCATGAAGCAGCGGTTTCCCGCATTTTTTACAATTTGGCTCCCCGATCGGTTTTGGCATCCTGCGCTGGCAGCTGTGACACAGGTATTTTTCCTTGCTTGCCAGCACCTCATCACAGAATGCACACCGCCTCGGATACAGCCAGTCCAATATTTTTTTACTGTTCATTCATTTCCTCAATCCGCTGACGCAGGCTGGTGTACCGTTCCTTTTCCTGTTTGTTTCGGATCATCTCTTCAAAAGTCACTTCACTTCCCAGGATCGTCACGCAGGTACGAGCCCTTGTAACGGCAGTATACAGAAGATTTCTGCTCATCAGCATCCTTGGTCCCCCTAGAAGTGGCAGGATCACCGCCGGATATTCACTTCCCTGAGATTTATGTATTGTGACTGCATAAGCAAGTTCCAGTTCGTCCAGCTGTTTAAAAGAATATTCCACATACCTGTTTTCTTCAAAAACAACCGTCAATGTTTCTGCAAAGGTATTGATTTCTTCTATGATACCCATATCACCATTGAAAACACCGACTCCTTTTTCCACAGCGATACCGTATTTTCCACGGATCTCCCACTCCAGCTGGTAATTATTCCGGATCTGCATGACTTTATCGCCCTCTCGAAACAGTCCTTTTCCGGTTTCTTTTTCTTTCTTTTTCGCATCCGGTGGATTCAGATATTTTTGCAGAACCTCGTTTAATCTTTCCACGCCGAGAAGCCCTTTCCGCATCGGTGTGAGAACCTGGATATCCAGCGGTTTTGCTTTCACATATGGTGGCAGTTTTTTCTGTACCAGATATACGATACCGGCCACGATCACATCGGCATCATACCTCTTCAAAAAGAAAAAATCTTTGCTTTTATTATCAATTTTTACGGCTTCTCCACGATTGATCTTATGAGCATTCATGACGATATCGCTCTCCGTTGCCTGTCGGAAAATCTTATTCAGTTTCACTACCCTGAAGCACCGGGAATCGATCACATCTTTTAAAACCCTTCCCGGTCCCACACTCGGCAGCTGATTGACATCCCCCACAAGAATCAGCCTGGTTCCCACCTGTACGGCACGAAGCAACGCATGCATCAGGGAAATGTCCACCATCGACATCTCGTCGATAATGATCACATCTGCCTCCAGCGGATTCTCCTCGTTTCGTTCAAAATGTACTGCCGCAGACGAATCGTCCATCATTCCCGACAGTTCCAGAAGCCGGTGAATCGTAGATGCCTGATAACCGGTTGTCTCCGTCATTCGTTTTGCTGCTCTTCCCGTAGGTGCCGCAAGGAAAATATCCATGCCTTCCATCTCAAAATACTGAATAATGGCATTGATCGTCGTGGTTTTTCCGGTACCGGGACCTCCGGTGATGATCAGAAGACCATTTTTTACTGCCTCAACCACTGCTTCTCTCTGCAGTTCATCCAGTTCCAGCTCATTTTTCTTCTCAATATTTGCCAGCCGTTTCCGAATCGTTTCTTCATTTTCTTCTGATTGAATATTCAGTTCGCACAACCGTCGCGCCGTATCCAGTTCCAGATAATAGTACTGGCTGCCATAAACGATCCGTTCCGTCTCCACTTCTCCATTTTCACGAACTGCACCTTCCACCGGAATTTCTTTTATTACCACTTTCCGCTCAATGGCAAGATCCATAATATGTTTTTCCATATGCTGTGGCTCCACTCCAAGAAGTTCCGAAGCTTTTGCCAGAAGTATCCGTTCCGGAAGATAAACATGTCCGTCCTGAGCCGCCAGCGTCAGAGTATAAAACAGACCACTTCTGATCCGATAATCGGAATCGGTATGTATCCCGATTCTTCCGGCAATCTCATCTGCTATCCGGAAACCGATTCCCTGGATATCTTCTGCCAGCTGATATGGATTTTCTTTCAATACCGTATAGACACGGGAACCATATTTTCCATAGATCTTCACACCGAGACTGACGGAAATACCATATTGTTGCAGAAACATCATTGCACTTCGCATCTCTGATTTTTCTGCCACCTGCTCTGCGATCTCTCTGGCCTTTTTTTCACTGATTCCCTTTACTTCTGCAAGACGCTCCGGTTCCTCATCAATGATCCGCAAAGTATCATCTTTAAACTTTCGCACAATTCTTGCAGCCAAAGCGGCTCCCACGCCTTTGATAGCGCCGGAGCCGAGATATCGTTCCATAGCGATGGAATCTTCCGGAAGCTTCGTCTCATAAGACTCCATCTTAAACTGCTGTCCATATGTGGCATGCTCCACATAGAGACCATGAAGTTCAAGAAGTTCCCCCTCGCCTACATATTCAAATGTCCCCACACAGGTCACTTCCGATCCTTTCACAATCAGATTCAACACTGTATATCCATTATCTTCATTTCGAAATATGATATGATCCACATACCCTTCGATTGTATCCTGTGACATGCTTTATTTTCCTAACTCTTCCATTACTTCCGCATACCGTCCGGTTCCTTCAGCTACCACACACGCCGGATTCTCTGCTGTCATGGTGTTGATTCCTGTTCTCTGGCTGATCACCTCTTCAAATCCATCCAGAAGTGCTCCGCCTCCGGTCAGGACAATTCCCCGATCCACAATATCTGCAGCCAGTTCCGGTGGCGTCTTCTCCAGTACACTGTGCACTGCTTCCACAATTTTTGTGGTGCACTCCTGCAATGCCTCCCGTACCTCCTCCGATGTAACGGTGACCGTCTTCGGAAGACCGGTAATCACATTTCTTCCCTTCACTTCCATCGTCTCTGCCTGTGGCCGCTTACACACTGTTCCGATCTTCATCTTTATGGCTTCTGCAGTCTGTTCTCCGATAAACAGATTGTGTGCTTTTCGGACATGGCGGATGATTGCTTCGTCAAAATCATTGCCCGCTACCTTGATAGATGCGGAAACTACCACGCCCCCAAGGGAAATTACCGCAATATCTGTGGTTCCGCCCCCGATATCCACAACCATATTACCAAAGGGCTTGGTAATATCTATACCGGAACCGATTGCTGCAGCAATGGGTTCCTCGATGATATATACTTCTCTCGCTCCCGCCTGGTAAGTAGCTTCTTCCACAGCCTTACGTTCCACTTCTGTCACGCCGCTTGGTACACAGATACTGATTCTTGGCTTTCGAAACGCCTTTCTTCCCATTGCTTTTTGTATAAAATGTTTCAACATTTTCTCCGTGATCGTATAATCGGAAATCACACCCTGCCGCAGCGGACGGATTGCCATGATATTCCCCGGTGTTCTTCCGATCATCTGACGGGCTTCCTCCCCGATGGCTTTGACCTTGTCTGCATCCTTATCATACGCTACTACGGAAGGCTCTTTTAAGACGATTCCTTTTCCTTTTGTATAAACCAGAATATTTGAAGTACCCAGATCAATTCCAATATCTGCTGCTGCCATAATAATCCCCTTTCCTGTACACTGCCTGTTCTCCCAAAGCGAATCCTGCACGACCGCTCCCTTCGTTCTCTGTAACAGGCTTTCAGTTTATTATAATCAATTCCTATTGAAATGAAAAGTTTTTTTTAGAGGTATTTTTCGACATACTTTCCGGTATACGAGATCGGACTTTTTGCTATTTCTTCCGGTGTTCCCTTGGCAATCACCGTACCTCCCCGGTCTCCGCCTTCCGGCCCGATATCAATAATATAATCTGCTGTTTTGATTACATCCAGGTTATGTTCGATAACCACAACCGTATTGCCACCTTCTGACAGACGCTGCAGAATCTCTATCAGCTTGTGTACATCTGCAAAATGCAGTCCGGTAGTCGGCTCATCCAGAATGTAGATCGTCTTTCCGGTACTTCGTCTCGATAACTCCGTGGCCAGCTTCACTCGCTGCGCTTCTCCGCCGGAAAGTGTCGTGGATGGCTGTCCAAGACGAATATAAGAGAGTCCCACATCATAGAGCGTCTCGATCTTTCTTCGGATGGACGGAACATTTTCAAAGAACTTCACAGCTTCTTCCACCGTCATATTCAGCACATCATAGATGCTTTTTCCTTTATATTTCACTTCCAGGGTTTCACGGTTATAACGTTTTCCCTGGCAGACTTCACACGGAACATAGACATCCGGTAAAAAGTGCATCTCAATCTTGATGATACCGTCACCACTGCACGCCTCACACCGTCCGCCTTTTACATTAAAACTGAATCTCCCTTTTTTATAACCTCTGGCTTTCGCATCTGCAGTAGCCGCAAACAGATCTCTGATCTGGTCAAAAACACCGGTATACGTAGCCGGATTGGATCGGGGCGTTCTTCCGATTGGTGACTGGTCAATATTAATAACCTTATCCAGCTGTTCCATGCCGAGAATCTCTTTATGTTCTCCCGGAATCGTTCTTGCACGGTTCAGTTTCTTTGCCAGGCTCTTATACAGGATCTCATTGACCAGAGAACTTTTTCCTGATCCGGATACTCCGGTCACGCAGGTAAAAACACCAAGCGGAAACTTCACATCGATGTTTTTCAGATTATTTTGTTTTGCCCCTTTTACAGTCAGCCATCCGGTTGGTTTTTTCCGCTCGGCCGGTACCGGAATCTTAATCTTTCCACTCAGATAAGCTCCTGTAATAGAATTTTCATTCTTCATCAGTTCTTCTGCCGTGCCGATTCCCACCAGTTGTCCACCGTGTTCCCCCGCTCCCGGTCCGATATCCACGATACAATCCGCCGCACGCATGGTATCTTCGTCATGTTCCACCACGATCAATGTATTACCGAGATCCCGCAGATGACACAATGTCTTTAACAGTTTATCGTTATCTCTCTGATGCAGTCCGATACTCGGCTCATCCAGAATATAGGCTACACCCACCAGTCCGGAACCGATCTGTGTGGCAAGACGGATTCTCTGTGCTTCTCCACCTGAAAGTGTTCCTGTCGCACGCGCCAGTGTCAGATAATCCAGTCCTACATCTACCAGGAAGCCAAGGCGGGCACGAATTTCTTTTAATACCTGTTCTCCGATCATTTTCTGGGTCTTCGAAAGTTCCAGTTCCTGCATAAACCGATTCAGATTCTCGACAGACATCTCTGTGATCTGAGAAATATTTTTTTCTCCGACTGTCACCGCCAGTGCCTCCGGTTTCAGACGCTGTCCTTTACAGGCACGGCACGGAGTGATCTGCATAAAAGTCTCGTATTCCTGTTTGGAACTTTCCGAACCGGTCTCCCGGTATCTTCGCTCCACATTTTTTATCAGTCCCTCAAAAGCGACATCGTACACACCCTCTCCGCGCTGGCCTTTATAGTATACTTTTACTTCATGACCATTGGTTCCATGAATCAGAATATCGTGTATCTCCTTCGGATAATCCTGAAACGGCGTGGACAGATCAAAATGATATTCTTTACACAACGCGTCCAGAATCGCTCTGGTAAAGCTTCCCTTTGTTGCACAGGACTGCCAGCCGAGTACTGCGATCGCACCTTCCTCTATGGATAACGACGGATCCGGAATCATCAGCCGCTCATCAAACTCCATCTTATATCCCAGTCCCAGACACTCCGGGCAGGCTCCGAAGGGATTGTTAAAAGAAAAACTTCGCGGCTCAATCTCATCAATGCTGATGCCGCAGTCCGGACAGGAAAAACTCTGGCTGAAGTTCAGATAGTTTCCATCCATCGTATCTACCACCAGCAGTCCGTCCGCCAGTGCCAGCACACTCTCAACAGAATCCGTCAGTCGCTTTTCTATCCCCGGTTTTACTGCAAGCCTGTCCACCACGACAGCAATCGTATGTTTGATATTTTTATCCAGTTTTATCTCTTCAGACAGTTCGTACATATTGCCATCGATCTGCACCCGTACATAACCGCTTCGCTTTGCCTGATCCAGTACCTTTTCGTGGCGTCCTTTTCTTCCTCGCACAACCGGTGCCAGCAGCTGGATCCTGGTACGTTCCGGCAACTCCATGATCTGATCCACCATCTGATCCACCGACTGTTTTGCGATAACCTTTCCACACTTCGGACAATGCGGGATACCGATTCTCGCATACAGCAGACGAAAGTAATCGTAGATCTCCGTCACCGTTCCCACCGTAGAACGAGGGTTCCTGTTTGTAGACTTCTGATCAATAGAAATTGCCGGTGAAAGTCCCTCGATACTCTCCACGTTCGGTTTTTCCATCTGCCCCAGAAACTGACGGGCATAGGAAGAAAGACTTTCCATATATCGCCGCTGTCCTTCTGCATAGATGGTATCAAAAGCCAGTGAACTTTTTCCGGATCCGGACAGTCCTGTCAGGACAACAAATTCATCTCTCGGAATATCCACATCCAGATTTTTCAGATTATTTTCATTGGCTCCACGAATCTTTATATATTGTTTTCCGGTCTTACGCACTGCCATTGTATTTTTCTCCTTCTGTTTTCCATGTGCTCCGCGCAATCCTGCAACTGTAGATTCCGGGAGCAGTCTGGCTCCTTTACATTCTGTTCCTTTTAACCTGATTCACACATTTTCTGTGGTTTCTTCGCACGTATAAGAACAGATGTTCTCCTTTAATTGTACGCTATTTTTTATTCTCTGTCAATCTGCCGTTTTTATTTTCCGCCTCTTTATTTATCCAGCAGAAAATCTGCCATGATCGGATTGCTGACACTGATTCCGGCTCTCGTCAGAGCAATCCTGTCTCTTTCCATTTTCAACAATCCCATGCTGCTGTATTTTTCCAGCACCGGTCCGTATACTTCTTCCACAGATCTTCCGAAATTTTTCCTGAATTCGTTCCGTGATACACCACAAAGCAGCCGCAGTCCCAGAATCATGGTTTCTTCCATCTGCTCCTCTACTGTCAGTGTTTCCCGATCCTGTCGGATCGATTCCGGATTCCCGTTGAATGCCACATACCCCCTCCGGTCTCTCAGATTGGTAAAACGCTGATTTTGAAACAGAGATGCACTTCCCACACCAAATCCCAGGTATTCTTTTCTGGTCCAGTATCCCAGGTTGTGCCGGCACTCTTTTCCTTTTTTTGCATAATTGGAGATTTCATACTGATGATATCCATATGACTGTAAAACCTCCCATGTCCGCTCATACATCCGCCGTTCTTCCTCCTCATCAGGAAGTTCCAGCTTTTTCTCTGCAAAAGGGGTTCCCTCTTCGATAATCAGGCTGTAGGCTGAGATATGCTCCGGTTCCATTCCGGCGATTACCTCCAGACTCTTCTCCCATGAAGCCAGATTCTGTTTTGGCAGACCGGACATCAGATCCACATTCAGATTGGCAAATCCCGCTTCTCTCGCCATTTGAAAACTTTCCTGAAACTGTGCCCAGCTATGAATCCGTCCCAACAGTTTCAGTTCCGTATCTTCTGTAGACTGGCAGCCAAGACTCAGCCGGTTGATCCCCGCTCTGCGATATCCTGCGAGATTGCTTTCTGTCAATGTTCCCGGATTAGCTTCCATGGAAATCTCCGCATCTTTTTTCAGACAATATACGTCCCCTACCACACCCATCAGTTCCTCCATCCAGTCTCCCGGAAGAAGAGAAGGTGTACCACCGCCAATATAAACAGATATAACCTCATAACCTTTTGTCTGAGATCCCACCGCCACAAGTTCCCGCATCATGGCATCCAGATATATCCGTCGGCTCTTCTCGTCGGCAGGTCCGGACAGGAAATCACAGTATTCACATTTTCGGATACAAAACGGAATGTGTAAATATAATTCCAATTCTTTTTTCATCTTACTCTTCCTCAACTTTGGCTCGCTAAATTCCCTGTAACGTAAAAAACTGCAGGCAGAACACTGAGCCTGCCGCAGTTTTTCGCATATTTATTGTAGTACCTTCTGCATATTCTTTTTGATTTTTTCCGTCAGATATGCATATTGCAACAGTTCATCCTCACTGAAACTCTGGTAGCGGGTCTCATCATACTCCCGCTGTACATTAATAAGTGCTTCTTCCACCTGCGCGGCTTCCGGCAGCATCCAGACGGTGATTCTGCGATCCTGAGTCTTTTTCTCTCTGCTCTCCTGTATACGGATATATCCTTTTGCCATCAGCTTCTGCAGATGCAGCGACAGACTTCTTCTGGTCATATTGGTATAATCACTTAACTCTCTTCTGCTGACCGGTTGTTTCAGATGGCTGAGATAAAGAAGCAGACGAATCTCCGGAAAAGTAAGATCAAACTGGCTTGCCACCGGTTCAAGATATCTGTCCAAAAGTTTCCGGCTTCGGTATTCATCCATCAGCACTCCTTCTCCTTCTACGGCTTCCAGATACAGACTGCTTCGCTCTTCCCCCAGCTTCTGAGAACCGGGCAGAATCGTCGGTGCAACCATACCGTCTCCCGCCGCATCGATCAGGAAACGATATACCTGCAGACGGTTTTTCTCGTATTCCTCTTCATCCAGAACATTTTTGTAAAAATCCTTATAGTAGGTAAATACCGTCAGCTTCATCTTGATCGTTTTCGACAGATTCATTCCCTGGCTTGCCAGAGAACCTTTCGTCTTCACATAATAATAAACCGGTGTATGCAATGCATAAAACCTTCTGGCATGTCGGATATACTCCAGATTGAACATAAAATCCTCACACCAGCTGATCTCCGGATTCATCTGCAGATGATGTTTCATGATAATGTCCCGCCTGTACAGCTTATTCCACAGTACACCGTAATAAAAATCTGCAGGTTTTTCCATCATGCAGCCCACAAATGCTTCCTGATCCATCACGCCATCGATTTCGATATCTCCCTTATGAGACAGCCGCTCCCCGATCACCCGGTAAAAATCAGCAATCACAAGATCCGCCTGTTCCTCCTTTGCCGCCCTCACCAGAAGTTTCGTCGCATCCGGTGTGATCCAGTCATCACAGTCCAGAAACTGCAGATACTCCCCGTGTGCCTGAGCAATCGCCATATTCCTGCTCTCAGACACACCGGAATTCTCCTTGTGGATCACCAATACCCTGTCATCCGCAGCAGCGTACCGTTCGCAGATTTCCCTGGTTTTATCGCTGCTGCCGTCATTGATCAGAAACAGCTCAAAATCTTTGTATTCCTGTTTCAACACACTGTCCACGCATCGTTCCAGCGTCTTTTCTCCATTATAAACCGGAACGATGATACTTACTGCAGGTTTCATAATTCTTAATCCTCATCCAGTTTCAGTACACTCATAAATGCTTTCTGTGGGATTTCTACATTTCCCACCTGACGCATTCGTTTCTTTCCTTCCTTCTGTTTTTCCAGAAGTTTCTTCTTACGGGAGATATCACCACCATAACATTTTGCCAGTACATCTTTTCGCATTGCACGAACAGTCTCTCTGGCGATGATTTTTCCGCCTACCGCCGCCTGAATCGGAATCTCAAACAACTGTCTCGGAATTTCTTCTTTCAGTTTCTCGCACATTTTTCTGCCGCGCTCATAAGCGGATCCCTCAAATACAATAAAGGAAAGTGCATCCACTTCTTCTTTATTTACCAGAATATCCAGTTTTACCAGTTCGCTTCTCTCATAGCCGATCATCTCATAATCAAAAGACGCATATCCTCTGGAACGGGATTTTAATGCATCAAAGAAATCATAGATAATCTCGTTCAACGGCATGTGATACGTCAACAGTGCTCTGGTTGTCTCCATATATTCCATTCCCTGATACTGTCCACGCCGCTCCTGACAAAGGTCCATGATCGGTCCGATGAAGTCTGTCGTTACCATGATCTCTGCTTTTACCATCGGCTCTTCCATATATTCAATAGTTGACGGATCCGGCAGGTTGGACGGGTTCGTCAGATCCATTACTTCACCGTTGGTCTTGTGTACTTTATAGATAACACCCGGTGCTGTTGTCACCAGATCCAGATTATATTCTCTCTCCAGACGCTCCTGGATGATCTCCAGATGCAGCAGTCCGAGGAATCCGCAGCGGAAACCAAATCCAAGAGCGATCGATGTCTCCGGTTCATACTGCAAAGACGCATCATTTAACTGCAATTTTTCCAGTGCATCACGAAGATCTCCGTACTTTGCTCCGTCTGCCGGATAGACACCGCAGTATACCATCGGGTTAACCTTTTTGTAGCCCGGCAGCGGTTCGCTGCACGGTCTGCTGTTATCAGTTACGGTATCACCGACACGGGTATCTTTTACATTTTTGATACTTGCGGTAAAATATCCTACCATACCGGCGGATAACTCCTCACACGGAATAAACTGTCCGGCTCCAAAATAACCAACTTCCACCACATCTTCCACAGCACCGGTCGCCATCATGCGAACAGTTGTTCCCTTTCGGATCTTTCCTTCTTTGATCCTGCAGAATACGATAACACCTTTATAGGAATCGTACACGGAATCAAAAATCAGTGCCTGCAGTGGTGCTTGCGGATCTCCGGTCGGTGCCGGAACTTTTTCTACAATCTGTTCAAGAACCTCTTCTACGTTCAGTCCGGTCTTTGCGGAAATCTGCGGGGCATCCTGTGCCTCGATACCGATCACATCCTCGATCTCGTTGATAACGCGCTCCGGCTCTGCACTTGGCAGATCGATCTTATTGATCACCGGCATAACATCCAGGTCATGATCCAGCGCCAGATATACATTTGCCAGTGTCTGGGCTTCAATTCCCTGTGCTGCATCCACCACAAGGATCGCGCCATCACAGGCTGCAAGGCTTCTGGAAACCTCATAGTTAAAGTCTACATGCCCGGGAGTGTCGATCAGGTTGAAGATATATTCTTCCCCGTCTTTTGCCTTATATACGGTTCTCACGGTCTGTGCCTTGATAGTAATTCCTCTCTCACGTTCCAGATCCATATTATCCAGTACCTGGGACTGCATCTCTCTTTCTGTCAGTAGACCGGTCATCTCAATGATCCGGTCTGCCAGGGTAGATTTTCCGTGATCAATATGGGCAATAATACAGAAATTACGAATTTTACTTTGATCAAAATCTGCCACTTTAGTACCTCCGATTTCTTTTTTATACTCAGGTGATTGTCACTGTTGAACTTTTTCTTTTGGTGTCATCTTCCCGATTCTCTGATCGAATCGGGTATCCGGACACTCTGTAATTTTACATTGTCTTTTATTATAGCATAGTTTTTACTGTCCCTTCAATACTTTATCCAGAATCACACTGAAGGGTTCCATGGCATTCATCGCCTCTTCCACCGTATTGGTCTGTGCGCCCACTTCCAGAAGGATCGAGCGCGGCCGCACATGAAGATTATACCGATATCCTTTGAGATAAATACACCGTGTCAACTGTGGATAATACCGCGCTGCCTGATAAGACAGCTGAAACGAAAACGAGAGATTATCTTCGATATAAGGATTGGGAAGTGTATCCAGATTCCCGTTTTTTACCGTTCTGCTAAGTCCGTTAAAATACATGATCTGCGCCGTCGGTTTCCCGTTGATTTCTGTCACCAGATGCTTTCCTTCCGGTACTCCATCCCTGTGCAGATCGATCACCACCTGAATCGTAGGATTTTCCTCCAACACCTGTCCGATCACCGGAAGTGCATAGTTATATGCCTTACTCCGGTCTAGCTGACCTTCCATCAGGTCGAAAGTATCCTTTCTGTGGATCACCTGATATCCATAAATGTCCCGCAGGATACTCTCAAGATAATTGCCCACACCGACCACACTTGTCGCCTCATCCCCCTCAATAGAATCCGCAAATCCTTCCTGCGAATGAGTATGGTAAATAAGGATCTGCGGAACACTGCTGTCTTCTTCCAGTGTCAGCGGATCTTCCAAAAATGTGCTGGCGTTGATCTGTGACCCGTCTACTGTTGTGTTCGGATCTACCACAAAGAAATTGTTCAGCAGATAGTGAAAATCACTGAGCCGCTCCATGGAAAGGTCTATCTTTGGTGTCGACTCTACTGCTGTAGTCCATGCTGGAAGCTGTGCAGTTGCTGTATCTGCATTCTCTGTTGTCTGTGTCTCATTCTCACCTGTTTTTCTCTCCGGCTGCTCTTCTTCCTTCCCCTCATTTATCTGTTCTTCTCCCTGCTGTGTACTCTTATCATCCTCTTCATTTTCCCTGGCCGTCTCGTTCTCCCGGATCACTGCCTGACTCTGATTTTCTCCCAACAGCCGGTCAGCGATCGTATTGCCATTGGCATGGATCATCTCATAACAGGTACTTTCATCCTCAATCACCGGATGCTGTTCTTCTTCCTGATGCTCTTTCAGATACGTGCCAAGGGGATACCAGTTTTCGATCTTTGTCCACAATTTTGTTATCAGCGGAGTAGTCGTCCCTTCTTCATAAAAAATCCCCGGCATATACCACAGATACGCTTCCCGCTCCGTCTCCAGGCAGATATCCCCGAGTATCTGCTGTGCGCGTATTCCCGGAGACTGTCTCAGATGCAGATATCCCCGTGCCGCGAGATATCCTCCAAGGCAGACACACAATCCCCACACCATTGCCTTTACAATCCGTTCTGATCTTCTCATCTCTCCCTCTATGATCTTTCCTGCCTTTTACCATACAAATTTTCCTGTTCTTACTTTTGTCTCTGATTTTCCGGAAGTACATACTTGTATTATATGAATTCTCCTGCCTCTTATGCTTCCATCGCGATATTGATGCCCTCTGAGATCGTATAACTGAGTCTTTTTACTGTCTCATCCACATCTTTGGGGGTAACAAACATACTGTGCAGCCGCGGTGTGATCAGTTCCTGCAAAAATTCTTCCATCTCCGCCTCTTCCAGATTGTCCAGCAGATGGGCGATGGCATCATGAACAATCGTGGCGCCATCTACTACAGTCGGCACACCGATACCGATCACCGGGATCCCCAGTGTTTCTTCGTTCAATCCGCACCTGTGATTACAGACACCGGATCCCGGATTGATTCCCGTATTCGTTATCTGAATCGTACAATTTAATCTCCGTACACTGCGTGCCGCCAGCGCATCGATGGCGATCACTGCATCCGGATCCGTCTCCCGGATCACCCCCCGTATGATCTCCATTGTTTCCATCCCGGTCTGTGCCATAACACCGGGAACCAGACTGCTGATCTGATGTACTTTTTTCTTTCCCATACCTGCCTTTCCATATTCTTTAATAATGTGTCTGGTGATCTTCAGATTCTGAATCACCTGTGGTCCCAGTGCATCCGGTGTGATCTCCCGGTTGCCCAGTCCTACCACCAGAATGGATTTCTCTTTTTCCAGATGAAGAAGTTCTTTCAGATGGTGGGCAAGTGCCTGAGAAATTTCCCGGTGATAATCTTCATCCGGCACGATCAGATTCGGAGCTTCCATGGTAATATACGTACCTTTCGGCTTTTCCATCGCTTTTGCTCCCTGCTCCGTCTGAATCCGTACCACCGTTGTGTTCAGGTCCAGAGCCTCCTCATATTTCTCCTGAATCGCCACACCCTTAATTTCCACATTGTCCTTCTCATACTTCTCCTTACTCTCCACTGCAAGATCCGTTCGTATCCCAAAATTCCCGGACATCGTTGTCACCTTTCCTTTCTGAACACCTTTTCCTGCCTGCGTTCTTTTCTCCTTTTAGATTTCCCTTTTCCTTCCGGTTTATCCCTGAAAATCGTTACTGTTCGCTCTGTTCAAAATAACCGGTGCAAAATCCATTCCAAAATGCCTTTTTTTTGGAAAAACCATTGACAAACCACGGTAAATGGCATAAACTGTATGGGTATTTTGAGATTAGCCTGTCCGTGTCTGGGCTGATGAATATGATAAATGATTGAATAATTTATTGGAGGTTATGGAAAATGGCAAACATTAAATCCGCTAAAAAAAGAGTTATCGTAAACAGAACAAAAGCTGAAAGAAATAAAGCTATCCGTTCTGAAGTTAAAACATCTATCAAAAAAGTAGAAGCAGCAGTTGCAGCAAAAGATCTGGCAGCAGCTCAGGCAGCTCTGAAAGTAGCTACCGCTACAATCGAAAGCGCTTGTTCTAAAGGTGTATACCACAAAAACAACGCAGCAAGAAAAGTTTCCCGCGTATCCAAAGCAGTTAACTCTATTGCTTAATTCTAATTGATAGAATAAATAAAGAATTTAAAAAGAACAGTCATCCCGTCAGTGACTGTTCTTTTTTGTTGCTCTGTATCCGAAGGAAACTGCCAGTGGTAACTTCTGCAGGTATTCGAAAATCCCGGAAACTGTCCATTTCAGACAGCTCCCTGGATTTTTTGATCACACCGGATTCTTCCGTGCATATTTCACGATCAGAAGTTCCACACTCAGCACATCGCTCAGCCTTCCGGTTTTCACCTCTTCTTCGGTCTGTGTAAAATCTTCCACCGCCTGGCGAAGCTGCGCTGTGGTGTATCTTCCGGTACAGCCGGTATAATTCCGAACCACAAAACTCTGAAGTCCGGTCCTGGATGCAATCGTTTTCTGATCGCATCCAAGCCGCTGCAGTTCTTTCACCTGTAACAGAAGATTAAACTGTCTTGCCAGCAAAAAAAGAATCCTCATCGGCGGCTCCTTCAGCGCCAGAAGATCATAATACAGGTCCAGAGCTTTCTTCTGGTTCTGCTCTGCCACCGCCTGTACCATCGCAAAGATCCGGTTATTGATCTGCGTAGTACATACCGCATCAATATCTTCCCCTGTGATCACAGATCGATCCATGGTATAACATAACAGTTTTTCCAGTTCTTTTTCGATATTACTCATATCCGTACCGGTTTTCGACAGAAAATGCTCCATATCTCTCTGAGTGATCTGTTTTCCCTCCCGTTTCATGATACCCAGCACCCAGCGTATCAGTGTTTTCTCATCCTGCACCGAAAAATCCACCACCCTGCCGATCTGCTTGACCGTTTTGAACATTTTGCTTCGCTTATCCACCTCGTCTTCCACAAACAGAAGATACAGATAATCTGGAAGATTGTTCAGATATTCCGCCAGTTCCGGGCACTGGTTTTTGAAAAATCCGGTATTTTCCAGCAGGATGATCCGTCGATCCGCAAAAAATGGCATGGTTTCTCCCAGTGAGATGACTTCTTTCACGTCAATTCCTTTGCCTTCAAACCTGGATGCATTCATCGTATCTCCCTCTGGATTCCATGCCTGGATCAGCTTGTCACGATACTGTTTTTTCAGATATCCTTCTTCCCCGAAAAAGAGATATGCCTGCTTATACTCCTGATTTTTGATATCCTCCAATATACTTTTCATCGAATCGTCTAACCTTTCACCCAATTTTTCTCATATGGATTTATTATACTGTTTTTTTTCTGTTTCGGCAACCGACATCATCAGCAAAGCTCTGGAATGGTTACTACTCAGTTACTGTTCACTCCGTGCCCGGCAACACGCTCTAGATATTCTGTTACCAGAATCTCCTTCCCCCTCTTCTTTATCGTAATCGCACCACTCTTCATTGTATACCGGATCTCACATCTGACTTTTTTTAACCGGCCTACCGTATCCGGTGACGGGTGTCCATACCGGTTTTTCAGCGCGCAGGAAATTACCGCTAACGACGGTTGTACCTGTTCCAGGAACTCCCGGCAGGTGGATGTAGCTGAGCCGTGATGCCCTACCTGCAGAATCTCACAGGCAGGCAGATCCTGCAGCAGTTCCCTCTCCTTCTCCTCCGGCAGATCTCCGGTAAACATCGCCCGGACTCCCTCCCATTTCCAGAAAAGTACCAGCGAACCCGCATTGGGTTCCGAAATCTTTTCCTGTTCTTTCGGGTAAAGAACCACGGCTTCTGCCTTTCCAATCGTCAACCGGTCTCCTGCCCGGATCTCCTTACAGGAGGCTCCCGCTTCTTCTGCCAGCTTTTTCAGTTGTTTTCCCTGTTCCGTCTCTTCCATCCAATATGGATACATAAGATTTTTTACTGTCAGCCAGCCTTTTTTTCCTTCCTCCAGTACTTCTGTTACGCCATTGATATGATCCTGATCTGTATGAGTGAGTACTACTGCTTCCAGACAGGAGATTCCCTGCTGCTTCATGTATGGAAGAATCACATAGGTTCCCACATTTTTCTGACTGGTACTCCCCCCGTCAAGCAAAAGTGTCTGCCCGCCGCTCTGTAACAGGCTGGCATCTCCCTGCCCCACATCCAGAAATGTAATCTTTTCTCTCTGCTGCCAGGGATGTGCCATCAGCAAAAGCAGAAGTACCATACTGCATAATTCCATTCCCAAAAATATTTTCCTTTTTTTCCACAGTTTTTCTCTTTTTATCAGCTTCTTTTCCACTAAAACCAGCAGAAAAATCACCAGATAATACCCTGCAATCATCGGTTTTGACGGTTGCCCCGGAGTCCACATACCACCAGGCAGCTTCTCGGATATTTTCCCGATTTCCTGATATAACTGCAACATTCCATAGGCCGGACTTCCCGCAAGGCTTCCCAGAAATATATTCCATCCTGCCAGAATCACTCCCAATCCCCCGGAAGCAATGATTACCGGAAGTAAGGGAATAGCCATAAGATTCCACAATATCCCCACCACTGACACCTGATAAAAAGTATCCAGCATTATCGGAAGAGTAAACAGCCACAGATACCAGCCGGTCCGTATGCTTTCCGGTATTCCTCCGGCACTGCCCCCTTTTCCTCCTTTCCCTCTTTTCTTTCCTTTCTTTCCTTTTTCTTTTTCCCAGATCATCCGAAAGATTTTGTTCTTTTCACTGACATACCACCCCACACCGAGCACAGCACCGAAAGACAGTCTGCACCCGCCGTCCAATACCAGATCCGGGTTATCCAGAAGCATCAGAATCCCGGCAAACGCCAGCGCAGACAGCAGATCATAAGAACGCCCGAGAAGTCTTGCTCCCTGAAGTACCAAAAACATCAGCAATGCCCGTACCGCTGTGGTGGGCTGTCCGATCAGGATACCGTACCCCGTCAGCACGCCAACAGAAAGCACCACCCAAACCGGCATGGGAAAACCCAGCCGTCGGAGAACTCCGGCGACTGCCAGGGCAAGAAGGCTGATATGCAAACCGGAGACAACAAGCACATGGCTGATTCCCGCTGCCTGATAAAGTTCTTTGATGTCCCCGGACAGTTCCCTCTTTTCTCCAAACAACATAGCCTCAAATATGCCTGCCTCCGTAGCCGGATAGAGTTTCTCACATCGTTCCATCATTTCTGTCTTCCATATTTCCACAACTTCCCTGACACCGGACCTCTGTTCTTTTACTTCCAAAACAGTCGGATTCTCCAGATAAAAATCGATTTTCTTCCCGCTTTCGTAGATTCTTCGGTTAAATTGCCCCGGGTTTCGTGGAAGCTCCGGCAATACAAGCATCCCCTCCAGGCGGACATGCATTCCTTCCCTCAGACCATTTATTTTTTCTTCTTTTCCTGTACATTTGATATTTCGAATGGGATAATTTTTAGTCGATCCGGAACGGATCAGAATTGCTTTTTTCAGATAAATAACTGTGCGGGTGGTTTTTTCAATACGGTACACCACTCCTTCCGCCTGTACCTTCTGCTCTTGTTCTGCCCACTGCCATGGTTCCTTCCCGGCGGGAGATTTCCACATCCAGGAACCTCCACACCAGTCCGTCACCAAAATACTCAGGATCAGTCCTGCAAACAGCAGGCAGAGAGGACGTTTTCCCGTCAGTCCTCTCCTCCTTTCTCCAATTCATGATTGACCTGGAATAGCTGATTCATATCCACTTTGTCTTTAAATAGCAGAGAAGTATCTCCATTGATGGAAATCTGTACCTGGCTTACATTGCCTGCGTCAATCAGAGAATTGACAATCGAGTATATCGGAATCTGTGCATCTACCGGCAGTGCCTCATCAATAAACTGTTTTCCGAGATTCACATAAGCGATTCCATCTGCCACAGACACCCCGACGATTCGTGTACCGGACGGCAGGGTGGCATAATGTCCACTCTCTCCCGGGCCACGAAGCAATTGTTCTACGATAACCTTTTCAATGGGTGTGTTACCATTATAATATACCTGACGTGTCTCCGGTACCAGTTGATTGCCTTCTTCATTGGTAAAATAAAGATTTAATTCCTTATACTGATATGCCATAATTTCTTTTCCTGTATTTTCCAGAAAGCTGTCCAGACTCATGGCTCCAATCTCCTGACCCTGGGAATCAACGATAGGTGTTCCTCCCGCAGTAATCGTAACCAGATAAATATCCGGAATCTGTACATAATCTTTTACAATGGAAGCGCGTAAAAGCACCTCATCTACCGGATTCAGGTCATGATATTCCTGATTAAAATCTACCCGGATCATCCCGTCATCATTTACACAGCTCTGTATCTCAATATTCTCCGGGAGCAATGTATGCCCTTCTGCATTTTTCTTATTCAATTTTTCTGTCATCTCTTCCAGCATGGTCTGCGTGGTCTCCTCAGAGGGTACAAAACTTTCCGCAAGGACTTCTCCCTGTTCTTCGTTGACATAATAAATTTTGTATTTACTCTCTGTCTCTTTTTCCCCACAGCCGGAAAAAGCAACAACTCCAAGCAACAGTGCCATCACCAATGCTGTTATTTTTCTTTTTTTCATATTCTCACCATCCTCGATCAGTCAATAAACGTCAGCGGGATCCGCACAGAAAATGTAGTTCCTTCACCCACCTGACTTTTCACACGGATTGCCCCGTGATGCATCATGATGGCACTTCTTGTAATCGCCAGTCCCAGACCGGTTCCTTCGATCTCTGTGGAATGCGATTTGTCTACCCGGTAAAATCGTTCAAAGATATGATCAATGGATTCCTCCGGAATTCCCAGACCGGAATCCGTTACCGTCACATAAAAATACTTATGATCTGCATTCAGTGATACTCTTACCCAGCCTTCATCCTTATTATATTTGATCGCATTTTCCACCAGATTGCTGATGGCAAGTGATAATTTTGTCTCGTCAATCTCCGCATCCACCGGACGGAAGCCTTCCAGAATCAGCTCAATATTCCGTTTCGCAGCGATCGGATGCAGACGTTTTAAGATCAGATCCAGAAGTTCATTGATATTGACCAGTTCAATGTTCATGTTGGAAGCTTTCTTATCCAGTTTTACAAGTGTCAGCAGATCTGTGATGATCTTACTTTCCCGGTCAATCTCCGCTGCGATATCCTGCATAAATTCCTGATACAGTTCCACCGGTACATTTTCCTGCCCAACCAGTGAATCTGCCAGTACTTTCATGGATGTCAACGGTGTTTTCAGCTCATGAGACACATTCGACACAAACTCCTGACGGGAAGTATCCAGGGATTGTACTCTTCCCAGCATCTTGTTAAATGCATCTGTAATCAGCTCTGTTTCCGTATAATCCGGAACTGAAATTTTCTCATCCTGAAATCCATCTGTGATATCCTCAATCGCCTTTGTTATTTTTGCAAACGGCTTTATCAGGATTCCGGCCAGAATATATCCGAAGACCAGTACCAGGACACCGCTGATCACAAGAATCATCATTCCTTTCTGCTCAAGAATATCAATACTTGAAACAATTTCTTCCGTTGAAATACTGATCAGCAGAACTCCCTGTGCCCGTTCTCCATCTGCACCGGGAATCGGCATAGTCATCTCAATATAACTGTTTTTCCTGTCATAATAGCTGCTCTCTTTCAATTTCTGAAAACACTTGACCACTTCCTTGGAAATCATATATTTTCCTTTGTCAAGATCATACGTATCCTTGATCACCTGAAAATCCTGATTTACAATCAGAATACGGCCACTATATACATTAGAGAGCATCGTCAGCTCACTGTTAATTCCCTCTGAGGACGGATCCTGGAGATAATTCTCTTTTGCCAGCTGATTCGCCAGGATATCACACTGATTCTTTACATTCAGCTGTCGGTTTGACACCGCCCGATCCTCGTAACTGTTTACGATTCCCTTTTCCACGATGATACTCGGCACAATACCGATAATGATCAGAATCACTAAAATTCGAAATCGCAGACTTTTTACAAACTTAAATCTGACTTTCCAATTGACTTTCATACTGTTCCTCACTGCTGTTTTTTAATACGGACTTTGGCTTGTTGCTCGCGTAACTCAAAGAATGCAGGTTAACACGCCTGACATACCGGCTGTGTTTGACCTGCATTCTGGATCTTACGCCTGAAAATAATATCCTACACCCCATTTGGTATGTACATATTTAGGTTCACTGGGATTGCTTTCAATCTTTTCACGCAATCGACGGATATGTACATCCACCGTCCGCACATCTCCGGGATATTCATATCCCCATACGATATTCAACAGATTTTCACGGCTGTATACTTTATTGGGATTAAATACCAGAAGTTCCAGTACATCGAATTCTTTCGCAGTCAGATTGATCTCTCTGGCACCGATAAAGACTCTGCGGCTTTCACAGTCCAGTCGTAATTCTCCGACCTCTACCACTTTTGCTTTTGTCTCCTGTGTGGCATTCTTACCGGCACGGCGCATAATGGCTTTAATTCTTGCTTTCACTTCCAGAATATTAAAAGGCTTGGTAATATAGTCATCCGCTCCATACTCCAGACCAAGGATCTTATCCATATCCTCGCCTTTTGCTGTCAGCATAATAATCGGAACATCTGAAAATTCACGAATCTGCTGACATACCTCAAGTCCATTCATCTTCGGAAGCATCAGGTCCAGCAGGATCATATCATATTCTTTATTCTTTGCACATTCCAGGGCTTTCTCCCCGTCATAGGCACAATCTACTTCCATACCGTCCTGCTCCAGACTGAACCGGATTCCTTTTACGATTAATTTTTCATCGTCTACAACCAATACTTTCTTCGCCATTCTTTACTCCTCAATTGATCCTGATCTGATCTTTCAGCTTTTCATATGTTTTTTCTTTGATGCCTTCCACCTGCATCAGTTCCTCCACACTGGAAAAATTACCATTTGTCTCACGATATGCAAGAATCGCCTGCGCTCTGGTTTCTCCGATTCCGGTCAATGTCATCAGCTCTTCTTTTCCTGCCCGGTTAATGTCTACCCGACCATCCAAAAGGGAATCTTCTTCCTGCAGCTCTTTTTCCATCTGCCCGGCTTCCTCCATGGTGTAGATCCGGATCTTCTGACCATCTGTCAGAAGATCTGCCTGATTCACCGTCTCCAATGAAGCCTCCTCTGTACAACCGCCCGCCTGTTCCAACACCTGAAACACCCGGCTTCCGGCCTCGATCCGATAAACCCCTGGATTCTTGACTGCACCACATACATCCACATAGATCCATTTCGGCAGAGATCTCTCTTCCTGTTCCGGCTTTTCATTCTGCGCCTCTGACTCCACGCTATATACCGTTTCCGTATCCTGCTGTTCTTCCAGCGAACTGTTTTCCGGTTGACCTCGTTTCAATATGCTGTCCTGTGTATCACAACCACCAAATATCAGCATCGGCAAAAGCATCCATAGAATTTTCTTTTTCTGTTTCATCTGCACGCTCCTTATCGCTTTCGCTCTAAGGCTCCCTCCATGCATACACAATTTATTTTACCCAATTTTCATCTGAATTACAAGACTGTAAACCCGAAATAATTCACTCCCACTTAAAAAGAACAATTCCTGCAACAACAATTGCCGTACCTGCCAGTTTTTTCCATTCAAAAGGCTGTTTTTCCACACCGAAGAGTCCAAACATCTCGATCAGATAGGAAACCACCAGTTGAGCGATCACAATCACCATCGTTGCCTGTGCCGGTCCCAGTTTTCCCATACTTCGAATCACGGTCACAGTGATAAATGTGCCCAAAATTCCTCCAAGCAGTGTATATTTGTTTTCAACCTGCCACAGTGTTCCAACCGAATCTCTTCCTGTGAAAAACCAGGCTGCCACACAGACCAGAAACGCCGTCAGCTGCACCCATCCTGTCGATACCCACAGACTGGACTGTTTTGTCACCTGTGTATTCCACACTCCCTGAATACTCATCAGTGTTCCCGAGAGGACTGCTATCCATATTCCAAACATAAAAAATCCCTCCATACCATAGATCTGTTTTTTACTATAGTATGGACGGATTTCTCACTTTTATGATTACAGGAATCGTATTATTTTAATTTCCAGATGTCCTCATTGTACTGCGCGATTGTTCTGTCAGATGAGAAGAATCCCGCTTTTGCAATGTTGATCAGTGCTTTTTTGTTCCAGGTTTTACGATCTTCATAATCTGCATAGACCTTTTCTTTTGTTGTGATGTATTCTTTTGTATCCAGCAGTGTCATAAACCAGTCTTTTCCGATCAGTTCTCTGTGCAGACGGGTCAGACTTTCTTCATCGCCGATTGCAAGCAGTTCTTCTCCGGTGATAAAATCTACCAGTTTGTGGATAAGTGCATCCTCTTCATAGATTTCTTTGGAACTGTAAGTACCTGCCTCGTACAGATCAATGACATCCTGTGGTTTTCTGCCGAAGATGTAAATATTCTCCTCACCAACCAGATCCCGGATCTCCACATTGGCTCCATCTTCGGTTCCCAGCGTCAGAGCACCATTTAACATGAACTTCATATTACCGGTTCCGGATGCTTCTTTGGATGCCAGAGAGATCTGTTCGGAAATATTAGCTGCCGGAATAACCTTTGCTGCTTTGGAAACATTATAGTTTTCAATCATCAGTACACGGAAATACGGTTTTACCTCCGGATCCTTCTCGATCAGTTCCTGCAGACACAGGATCAGATGAATAATATCTTTTGCAATCACATATGCCGGTGCTGCTTTGGCTCCAAAGATCATTGTGATCGGTGTGGACGGTTTGTTGCCCGCTTTGATGTCCAGATATTTGTAGATTGCATAAAGGGCATTCATCTGCTGACGTTTGTACTCATGAAGACGTTTTACCTGTACATCAATGATGGAATGTTCATCAATGGTCAGTCCCTGGGTTTCTTCCATGTATTCTTTGAATTCCAGTTTCTTTTCCATCTTGATTTCTTCCAGCTTGTTCAGCACTGCTTCATCGTTTTCAAAAGCAAGCAGTTTTTCCAGTTCTGTGGCATCTTTCTTGAATCCGTTTCCGATCAGAGATTCAATATATCTGGTCAGCATCGGATTACAATGCATCAGCCAGCGACGGAATGTGATTCCGTTTGTTTTGTTGTTAAAACGTTCCGGGTAGAGATCATAGAAATTTTTCAGTTCTGAGTTTTTCAGAATCTCTGTATGAAGTGCTGCCACGCCATTGACAGAAAATCCATAATGAATGTCCATGTGTGCCATGTGCACTCTGTCCTGACCATCGATGATGTAAGTGGACTCATCTTTTACTGTTTTCCGTACCCTTTCATCCAGTTCTTTGATGATCGGAACAAGATTCGGAACCACTTCTTCCAGGTATTCCATCGGCCATTTTTCCAGTGCTTCCGCAAGGATCGTATGATTGGTATATGCACAGGTCTTACTTACTACTTCCACTGCCTCATCCATAGTAAATCCTTTTTCTTCGGTCAGCAGACGGATCAGTTCCGGAATCACCATGGAAGGATGGGTATCATTGATCTGGATCACTGCATGATTATTTAATTCATGCAGATCATATCCTGCATCCTCCATCTCTTTTAAGATCAGCTGTGCCCCGCAGCTTACCATAAAGTACTGCTGATAAATGCGGAGTTTGCGTCCGGCATCATCCGAATCATCCGGATACAGAAAGAGTGTCAGATTTTCCTGTACTTTTTTCTTATCAAAATTGATACTGTTTTCCGGTACGATACTTTCATCAATAGTATCCACATCGAACAGATGCAGGCGGTTACATCCTGCATCATATCCCGGCACATCGATATCGTACAGAACACCGTCCAGTGTAAAATCTTTAAATGGTACTTTACAGGTGAAAGACTGTCTGTTTAACCAGCTTTCTTTTGTGATCCATGGATTTTTCACCTCCAGCTGTTTGTGATTGGTAAATTTCTGCTGAAACAGACCAAAATGATAATTCAGTCCGATACCGTCTCCCGGAAGGCCAAGCGTAGCAATAGAATCCAGGAAGCAGGCAGCCAGACGTCCCAGCCCACCATTTCCAAGAGAAGGCTCCATTTCCAGTTCCTCAATCTCACACAGTTCATATCCATGGGATTTCAGAACTTTTTCTGTCTCATCATACAGACCCAGGTCGATCAGATTGTTCGATAACAATTTACCGATCAGAAATTCTGCGGAGATGTAATACAGTTTCTTGGATCCTTCGTTTTTCTTCAGGTTACCGGTCGCTTCTTTCGTGATCTCCATCAGTGCATGAAACAGTTCTTCTTTTGTACATGTATCCAGTGTCTTATGAAATCTTTTTTCCAATACTTCCTGTAATCTTTTTTCCATAATAATTTTCTCCTCTAAATAATCTCCTCAATTTACTGTTTACATCGGGCAGTTGACTCCCTTTGTATTAACTCCCCTTCATAGATCAGCTGCCGTGGCTTTTCTTTTCCTTTGATCAGATCAAATAAAAGTCTTGCCGTTGCCTTCCCGATCTCTTCCACCGGCTGACGGATCGTTGTAAGACTCGGGATATAAAATCTTCCGGCATCCATACCGTCAAATCCCGCCACAGAACACTCCTCGGGAACAGATATTCCCGTCTCCTTCAATGCCCTGCAGGCTCCGATCGCCAGTGTATCCGCCGTCGCATAGACGGCGGTAAATGTTTCTCTTTTCAAAAGCTCCTGCATCAGACGGTAACCTGACTGATAGGAGTATGTGTCCCGTTGTTCATCCATGTAACACACCAGTTCTTCCCGGTAAGGGATCTGATGATGCTCCAGTGCTGTCCGGTATCCCATCAGACGCAGTTTTCCGATACTGGCATCATTTTTCGGGGCTGTAATAAAAGCAATCCTTTTATGCCCCAGCCCGATCAGATACTCTGTCATCTTATAGCTTTCCTTAAAATCATCCACCGATACGGAAGCCAGGGATGCACCCGGCATCCCCACTGTACAGATGGTACTGAGTACGCAGGGAATCTCCATCTGACTGATCTTTTCCTGACTCTGAGAAAAACTTCCTCCCAGGAACACCAGCCCACGCAGTCTTTTTTCTTTTCCCACACGAATCGCCACATCCCACTCATCTTCCTGTTCGTCTACATATTGCAGGATACAGCTGTAACTCTTCTTTTCGCACTCCCGTTCCAGAATTCCTACCAGTTCACTGAAAAAGGTATTGCCGATACCTTTGACAAGCACCGCGATAGCTTTTGCATTATTTCGTTTCAGATTTCTGGCACTGTTATTCGGCACATAGTTGGCTTCCTCAATGGCTTTTAATATTTTTTCCTTGGTTTCCGGATTAATATCCGGATGATTATTCATAGCCCTGGACACGGTACTCACGCCAACATGGCATTTTTTTGCGATATCTTTGATTGTCATGCCTGCCACAAGACCACTTCCTCTCTCTTTCTACAATCTTCCGAACAGCTTGTTCAGATGACACATCTTTTCAAGCATCTCGTCCGTTACCTGTCCCGGCACCAGACGCCACTTCCAGTTATTTCCAAGAGTGGACGGCAGATTGATTCTTGCCTCTGTTCCCAGACACAGATAATCCTGCAGCGGAATCACCGCAAGGTCAGCCACGGAACCCAGTGCCAGACGAATGAACTCCCACGGACGTTCATCTTTCGGTGTATCCCCATTGTTCATGTAATCTTCTGCCAGTGCGTTGTCTTCTTCACACATATCGTCCAGCCATCCGCGAACCGTGTTGTTATCATGAGTTCCGGTGTAAACCACACAGTTATGTGGATAATTATGTGGCAGATAGTTACTTTCCTCTCTTGAATCAAATGCAAACTGTAATACTTTCATTCCCGGATATCCGGTATCTTCCACCAGTTTCATAACACTTTCCGTCAGATATCCCAGATCCTCTGCAATGATATTCACATCACCCAGTTCTTTTTTCACTGTATTGAACAGCTCAATTCCCGGGCCTTTTTTCCAGACACCATTTTCTGCTGTCTTATCACCGTACGGGATCGCATAATACTCATCAAATCCACGGAAATGATCCACGCGAACCACATCATACAGCGTAAAGCAATGTTTCAGACGGCTGATCCACCAGACATATCCTGTCTGTGCGTGGTAATCCCAGCGATACAGCGGATTACCCCAAAGCTGTCCGGTAGCTGCAAAAGCATCCGGCGGGCATCCTGCAACTGCCAGTGGTGTACTGTTCTCATCAAACTGGAACAGTTCCGGATTCGCCCATGCATCTGCACTGTCAAATGCAACGTAGATCGGAATATCACCGATGATCCGGATATCTTTTGCATTGGCATACTGTTTCAGTTTCTCCCACTGTTTTGCAAACTCATACTGCTGAAAACAGATAAAATCCATCTGTTCTTTTAATTCCACTCGTTTTTCTTCCAGGGCAGCTTCCTGTCTTGTCTTCAGTGGTGCCTCCCACTCGCTCCAGGCAATTCCGCCCAAGCTGTTTTTGATGGCCATATACAGACTGTAATCTTCCAGCCATTTTTTATTTTTTTCCACAAAGGCTTCATATGCCTGATCCGGTACAAATCTGTGGAATGCTTTCTCCAGAAGTTCAAATCTGCCCAGATAAATTTTTTCGTAATCCACATATGCCTGATTACTTCCAAAATCCACACTGTCACACTCTTCTTTTGTCAGCAGTCCTTCCTCGATCAGTGTTTCCAGATCAATAAAATACGGATTACCCGCATAGGTGGAAAAGGACTGATACGGGGAATCTCCATATCCGGTCGGTCCCAACGGCAGAATCTGCCAGTACTTTTCACCACCTTTTTCCAGCTGATCCACAAACTCATAGGCTTCCTTTGAAAAACAGCCGATACCATACGGAGACGGCAGGGATGTTACAGGAAGTAAAATACCACTTGCTCTCATTTTTTATCCTCCTTTAGATTTCCGGTACTTTCGGAAACGTTATCGGTAACGTTTCCATTCCTTGTAATCTGACAGTATCATATTATATGAAAAAAAGCAAGAAAAAAATGTAGATTTATCTTACATTCTTTTCCTGCTTTTTATATTTTGCTTTTGTAAACGGTTCTTTTTCCTATCGGTATTCTCCCATAAAGAACAACGCTACTGTTCCCGGACCGGAATGAGTTCCGATCGTAGCTCCGATCGTATTGATCAGAAAGCTTTCATATCCGAACTTTTCTCTGATCAGTTTTGCCACATACTGTGCATCCTCCTCACAGTCACCATGACTGATAAAAATGATATCATTTTTATCTTTCCAGCTTCCGATGCGCTCTTCCATCATGGATACCAGAGTAGCCAGAGATTTCTTTCTTCCCCGTACCTTACTTAATGGAATCAGGTGTCCCTCGTCATCCACGTGAAGCAGAGGTTTCAGATTGATCATTGTTCCCACGATAGCTGCGGCTTTTGATACTCTGCCACCTCTGTACAGATGGAACAGATCATCTACGGTAAATACGTGACAGAAGTTCTGTTTGTGTTCTTCCAGCCATGCAGCCACTTCATCCATAGATGCCCCCGCTTCTTTCATCTGTACCGCTTTGTAAACGAACAGACCTTCTCCAAGAGAAGCACACAGCGAATCGACTACCAGAATCTTTCTGTCCGGATATTCTTCTTTCAGTTCTTCTGCTGCCAGACGCACACTGTTATAACTGCCACTCAGCCCGGAAGAAAATGCCAGATGCAGTACATCGTTTCCGGCCTCCAGAAGCGGACGCAGAACGTCTTTTGCTTCCTCACTGTTGACCTGGGATGTGGTCGGCATGGACCCTGATCGCATCCGACTGTAAAACTCTTTAAACTCCAGCTCATTTTCTTTGTTATAAGTGATTCCATCCAGCTGGTATGTCAGATACATATATTCTACCTGATGTTCTTTATAGTAAGAATAAGGCAGATCTGCTGTATTATCTGTCGTAATTACATATTTTTCCATACTCTGTCCTCCCCGCACTTTTATGTATTCCCGGAATCTTTTCGTGCCTGTTTTGTGAAATGCTTTTACCGGAAAACTTCCGAAATACATTTTTTTTCATTTTACCATCACTGTTCTGCCTGTGCAACCTTTTCCGAAAGAACCTCTCTTGCTTTTTTCATCTGCGCATCCTTACTCTCCCATTCCTCCTGAGAAAGCTCGTTAAACTGATTGGGATTGGTAAATTCTTCTGCATCCTCCGGCCAGTCAATCTCCACATCCGGAGTGATTCCGGTTCCCTGGATATTCACACCGTTTGGGGTATAGTATCTGGAAGTGGTCAGTTTTACTGCACTGCCATCTCCCAGCGAAAAGGTCTGCTGTACAATTCCTTTCCCAAATGTCGTGGTGCCCACCAGCGTTCCCACACCATGATCTTTCACCGCTCCGGAAAAGATCTCTGCCGCACTGGCACTGTTTTCATTGACCAGAACCACCAGTGGAATTTCAATCGGTGTTTTTCCCTTACAGGTATGTTCCGTCCGATGCCCGCTCTTATCTTCGGTATACACGATCATACCTTTCGAGAGAATCTGTTCCAGCGTATCGCATACCGCTGTCAGAAGTCCCCCCGGATTTTCCCGCAGATCAACCAGAAGTCCTTTCATTCCCTGTTTATTCAGTTCACTGTAGGCTTTCTTAAACTGTTCCGAAGTACCATCGGTAAATTCTGTAATCTGAATATATCCCAACGAATCGTCAAGCATCCGGCTCTTTACCACCGTTACTTCCACCTTTTCCAGAGACACTGTGATATCGGTAGTCGTTCCATCCCGTTCCACAGTCAAAACCACCTGCTTTTTGTTATCTTCCCGAATGATTTTGGAGATCTCTGACAGTTCTTTTTCAGTAATATCCTTTCCATCCACTGCTGTCAGGATATCTCCTTTCTGAATCCCTGCCTGCTCTGCCGGACCGCCTTCTGCCAGATCTACCACACTGACAACTCCGCTGTCCGGATCCTTGGACATTGTAAGTCCCACACCTGTATATGCCCCCTGTGTGGACTCCTGCAGCTGCTTGTAGGCATCTTCTGAATAGTAGCCGGAATAAGGATCCTGCAAACTGGCTACCAGTCCGCTGTACATCCCTTCTTCCGGCGTATACCGGCTGTCTTCATCATCTTCTTTGTAATCCAGATAATACGTATCCACTAATTTTGCTATTTTTGATGCTTTACCAAGATCACTGAGGCTCAGACCCTGCTCTCCGATCAATGGAACGGATCCAAAGCAGATAAAGTATGCGATACCACCCACAATCACGCTTACTGCTACGCCTCCGGCAAATCCTTTGATCCAGGTTTTCATTCTTTCTGTCATCTCTGTTATCTCCTGTCCGTTACTGTCTTCTCCTGCAATTTCTCAGTTTTTGCAGAAACTCATTCATATACGAAGGGGGCTGCCGCTTTCCTGCTGCATCCCCCTTTGTATTATTTTTATCTGTATTTTTCTTTTGTTATTTTATAACTGCAAGATTTCTCTTTCGTTATTTATCAGACTCTCAGATGTTTGCGGATCGTGATCACACTTCCGAACAGTCCGATACCCATACCGAGAATCAGTGCTACCGGAGTCAGAACTTCAAATACCTGTGTGACACTCATAAACTGTACCACACTGCTCAGCATACTGAACTTGGTAAGAACATATTCGATTACTTTCTTATACATGACAAAAAGTAATACCAGCGGAATGATCGCTCCGATCAGACCGATGATCATACCTTCGATCAGGAATGGTGCTCTTACAAAGAAGTTGGTCGCACCGATCAGTTTCATGATTCCGATCTCTTCTTTACGGATCGAGATACCGATTGCTACCGTATTGCTGATCAGGAAGACCGCCACACAAAGCAGGATCAGAATGATTGCCACAGATATGTAGGTCAGTAAGGTGTTAAAGGAAGACAAGGTCTGTGTCGCACCCTTTAACTGGTTCACTTCCCGGACACCGTCAAGTCCCTCGATATATTTTACCAGCGCATCCTGATGCTCGATCTTATCCACATAGACGGAATAACTGGATGAATTCGCCAGCGGATTATCATTCTTAAATCCTTCTGCCATCTCAGCTGCCAGTTCAGTATTACCAAAATACTGTTTCGACCATTCATCCCATGCCTCTTCAGCGGATATATATTCAACCTTCGTTACGCCTTTATACGCCTTAATCTGCTCCCCGATACTGTTGATCGTCGCCTGATCCACACCATCGTCGAAAAGAACGGTAACTGCAACGCCTTCCTCTGCATTCTTTACAATATACCGAAAGTTGATCAACAACGAAAAGAACAGACCAAATAAGAAGATACATGCTGTCATAGTGGCTATGGAAGCCGCGGAGAACATGATATTTCTCCATATATTTTTGATTCCCTGTTTGGCACTGTAGCCGATTGTACTAATCCTCAAGATATCCACCTTCCTCTTCGTCGCTGACAATTACACCTTTTCTCATGGTAATTACACGCTTTCTGAATGAATTGACGATTTCTCTGTTATGGGTTACTACCAGAACTGTAGTTCCTCTCTCATTGATCTCTTCCAGCAGTTTCATAATCTCCAGTGAATTCTTCGGGTCCAGGTTACCGGTAGGTTCGTCTGCCAGAAGAATATTCGGACGGTTGACCAGTGCACGGGCCAGTGCCACACGCTGCTGTTCACCACCGGATAATTCTCTCGGAAATGATTTATACTTTTCTGCCAGTCCTACCAGTGTGAGAATCTCCGGCACACGCTTTTTGATCACCCGGTTCGGTCTCTCGATCACGCGCTGTGCGAATGCTACATTCTCATATACATTTCTGTCTTTCAACAGCCGGAAATCCTGAAATACAACGCCTACCCCACGACGGTATTTCGGAACCTTTCTGCGTTTCATCTTGCCAAGATTCTGATCGTTGACAATGATCGTTCCGGAAGTCGGCTCCAGTTCCTTTAACAGTAATTTGATCAGCGTAGATTTCCCGGATCCGCTGTTTCCTACTATAAATACAAATTCCCCTTTATCAATGTGCAGTGATACGTCGTTTAAAGCCGGCTGGCCTTTGGCGTAAGATTTGCTTACATTTTCCAACGTAATCATATACTCCTCCTGTTTCTATTCATTAATAGTCTAAGGTTTCCATATACTTCATATATCGTACAACCATAAGAGCGATCTTGAAGGTGATTGCATCTTCAAACACTCTCAGATCAAGACCGGTGCTCTTCTGGAGCTTATCCAGCCGATATACCAATGTATTTCTGTGAATGTACAGCTGACGTGATGTCTCAGATACATTCAGACTGTTCTCAAAGAATTTGTTGATGGTCGTGATGGTTTCCTCGTCGAAATCATCCGGCGATTTGTTCTCGAAGATTTCCTTGATAAACATCTTGCACAGCGGAATAGGAAGCTGGTAGATCAGCCGGCCGATTCCCAGTGAACTGTAGGCAATGATTTCTTTTTCGTCAAAGAAAATCTTTCCCACATCCAGGGCCATCCTTGCTTCTTTGTAAGAACGTGAGACCTCCTTAAGTTCTTTTACAATGGTTCCGTATGCAATATGCACAAGTTCATCCTTCTCGCGAACCGCCTGCAGAATCGATTCTGCGATCTTCTGCATCTCTGCATAACCGTCGCCGGGATTTACTTCCTTCACCACGATAATACTCTTCTCATCCACAGCGGTGATAAAATCGCCTTTTTTCCCCTGGAAAATATTTTTTACATTTTCAAGAGCCGTATAATCTTTTCCCTGACCGGTTTCCAGAATGAATACCACACGTTTTGTTTCCACATCAATGTGCAGTTTTTTTGCTCTGTTATAAATATCCACCAGAAGCAGGTTATCCAGTAACAGATTTTTGATAAAATTGTCTTTATCAAAGCGCTCTTTGTAGGCCACCAACAGATTCTGAATCTGAAATGCTGCCATCTGACCGATCATATAAGTATCTTCACTACCCCCGCTGACAACCAGTACATATTCCAGACGATTTTCATCATATACTTTGAAAAACTGGTTTTCCTGTACCACCTGACTGTCCGCAGGAGATGCGGCAAATCCTAAAATATCACTGCTGCTTATTTCCGGATTCTGTGCTGTAAATGCCAGGATTTTCCCCTCTGTATCGGCCACACAGAAATCACTTCTTGAAATATTTTTCAAACCATCCAGTGTGTTTTGCAGTATCTGATTTGAAATCATAATCATACCCTCTTTCAGTATATAGTTTATTTAGAATCTGCTATCCACCCCTGATAAGCAAAGTCTCTTAAATCATATTCTAATATAAAATACACAAAAAATAAAGAGAAAAACATGAAAAAGTGACAATCAGAGCAGATTTTCACATTTTGTTCACACCTTATATTCCTGAAATCCTTCTCCCAGAACCTCTCTGGCATCTGTAACGATCATGAATGCTTTCGGATCCACCTGCGCAACTGCTTCTTTCAGCTGTACGATCTGTTTTTTACCTACAACCGAAAAAAGCATCAGCCGTTCTGTGCCGGCATACATACCCTGTGCATGGACGCCGGTCACCCCACGGTCCAGATCTTCGAGGATTCTTCTCGATACCTCTTCCTGATGATCTGTAATAATATATACTGCTTTTGCATAATTCAGGCCTTCCTGGAGGCCGTCGGTTACTTTTCCCACAATATAAATTGCCACAATGGCATACATTGCTTTGGTCGGTCCGAAAACAAAAGCTCCGATCACCACTATCATTCCGTCGATCACCTGCATGATCCGCGCAATCGAGATGTGTTTTACATACCGGTGGATCAGAGATGCCACCAGATCCGTTCCCCCGGTGGTTCCACGTCCTAAAAATACCAGACCGATACCGGTTCCCTGGATAACTCCACCGATCAATACCGCAAGCACCATATCCCCCTCCACCAGTGGAATCACCGGGATCACAGTCAGCCAGAAAGACAGACTGACCGTGCCCCAGATGGTTTTTGCCATAAATCCAAAGCCCATAATTTTGATACCAAGGAAAAACATGGGGATATTCAACAACAGGTTGGTCACCCCCAGCGGGATACCACCCGGAACCAGCGGTTCCGTCACCGATTTTACAATGATTGCGATGCCGCTGAACCCTCCGTCTACGATCCCGTTGGTATCAAATGCGGATTTCAGTGCGATGGACATAAGTGCCGTACCGATAAAAATCAGCAGATACTCTCTGATCCATGGTTTTTGTTTGATCATACTCTTCATTTCTTCACCACGCCTTTTCTTTACCTCAAAAAAGTGTCCTGAAAACCAAAATTGGTCCATTGAACCACATTATGCTCTTCCCGAAAACACTGTCCTCCCGGTTATTCTGCCCGAAATGCAGGTTTTCATTATTTTGCATAGTAATGATTCAGTGAACCAATTTCAGTTATTTTTTATAAGTGATATATTTGTTCTCTGCCAGAATGCGGAAGAACGTTGTCAGCCGTTCATAAAGAGGTTCTGCCTCTTTGCCGAACTGTTCTTTCACCTTCTGTCCGATCTCATAGATATTCTGTGCTCCGTCAATTTCTTTCCAGATAAAACTTCCGAATGCATCCATGTGAATCTGGCTTACCTTCGGGCGGTTGAAAGCGACCTGAGCCACTTTGGCGGCGATGCCACGGTGAGTGACCTCCACCGTGACGATGCCTTCTTCATCCTCCTGCCAGGGAAGCTGTGGATTCTTTACAGGAACAAAATCCAGATAATTTCTTTTATCTCTCATTATTTACTTTTTGTCTTACTCCATACAGAGAATTTCAGCAGACTCAGGATCATCAGAGCCAGCACGATCAGTCCGACAATGTTTCCTGCAGCACCGGACAGATTGAACAGACCACCGATGATATCGCCGATGCTGTTGTCACCCACTTTAATGATAGCAAGAACTGCCATCAGGATACCAACCAGACCTTCGCCGGCGATCATACCGGCACAGTACAGCGTACCGTTGCTGATCATTTCTTTCTTCTTTGCTTCTGCTTCTTTTTTCTTATCCAGGAACAGACGAACCACACCACCTACCATAATACCACAGGACAGGTAGATTGGCAGATACAGACCGATAGCAAACGGCATAACCGGTACACGAAGTACTTCCAGAGCCAGAGCCAGGAATACACCCATGAATACCAGTACCCACGGAAGTTTTGCATCCATGATACCTTCCACGATCATTTTCATCAGAGTAGCCTGTGGTGCAGGGATTTCTGCGGAACCAAAGCCCCATGCTTTGTTTAACAGAGACATAACGCCTGCGATAGCGAAACCGGAAGCAACAACACCGATCAACTCACCTACCTGCTGTTTTGCAGGAGTAGCACCCACGATAAATCCGGTCTTTAAGTCCTGAGAAGTATCGCCTGCGATAGCTGCGATGACACAGATGATAGAACCGATTGCAATAGCACCGGTCATGCCTGCCATACCGGTGTTACCGGTAGCTTTCAGTACAAATGTGGAGATCAGCAGAGTTGCGATCGCCATACCGGAAACCGGGTTGTTGGAACTTCCGATCAGACCAACCATTCTGGAAGATACGGTTGCGAAGAAGAAACCAAAGATTGCAATCAGGAATGCACCCAGAAGGCTTACCGGTACAGATGGTACCAGCCAGATCAGGATGATCACGATCAGGATGATTCCGAGAACAACCGGCATCTTCAGGTCACGGTCAGTACGGACATTCGTTCCACCGGATGTATTTTTCAGACTCTTCATTGCTCCGGCAAATGTTTTTACGATCAGTGGCAGAGATTTCAGAAGGCTGATCACACCACCGGTAGCGATCGCACCGGCACCCACGTATTTGATAACGTTAGACCAGATAGCACTTGCTCCGTTTGCTTCGTAAACTTCTGCGATGGTCTGACCTGCCAGACCGGTATTACCCAGTGTGGCAAAATCGATGCTTCCGCCGAAGAAGACAACTGCCGGAATCAGAACCAGCCATGCAATGATACCGCCGGCAAACATATAGGAGGAAATGGATGGTCCACAGATGTAACCAACACCGATCAGTGCCGGGTAGATCTCCACACCGATCTGGCCTGCATATCCTTTGATATTCGGGGTTGCAATATCGGACGGAACAATTTTCAGGCCGTCTACGATAAATTTGAATGCAGCACCAAGTCCCATACCTGCAAATACAGTAGAAGCGTTAGAACCTCCCTCTTCACCTGCCAGCAGAACTTCTGCACATGCCATTCCTTCCGGATACGGCAGGACACCGTGTTCTTCTACGATCAGTGCTTTTCTCAGCGGGATCATAAACAGAACACCCAGGATACCACCAAACAGGGCGATCAGGGTAATCTCCAGGTAACCGGGCATATCAATTTTTCCTTCCTCTGCCCACAGGAATAAAGCCGGCATGGTGAAGATTGCACCTGCCGCTAATGACTCACCGGCGGAACCGATGGTCTGGACCATGTTGCTCTCCAGAATGGAGTTTTTCTTCATGATCACACGAATCACACCCAGGGAAATAACTGCTGCCGGAATAGAAGCAGATACAGTCATACCAACTTTCAGTCCCAGGTATGCGTTTGCTGCGCCGAATACCACTGCCAGAATAATACCCATCAGGATCGATGTCACGGTAAATTCCGGAAGAACTTTGTCCGCACTGATATAAGGCTTGAAGCTTTCGTTCTTCTTGTCCATTTTTCTTTTCTCCCTTGTCTCGTCCTCCGAACGAAGAGGACTCATATTCAGTCTCTAACCTGCCACTAAAATTCCAACAGCTTAGAGTCATACTAACTTACTATACCAAAATCCCCTGTCGGATTCAATGAAAAATATTAACAATTTTCTTCTATTTGTTTGTTCAAATAGCTACCAACAATGGGGGAAAATCTGGAAATATCACGTATATAGGCAAAATCCCGGCCAAAGATCTTTTTTTCTGCCTCCAGATCCTTCTCTTCTCCCGCGAACACTCCCAGTACAGACACTCCGAAATTTCTTAACCGTCGTACCTCTGTTCCGGTATCCCGCACCGCATATTTTCCCTGATACGGCTGGGGATTTCTCCCATTCGGTCGGTTTAAAATCACATCGTAAGGTCTTCCGTCACTGAGAATGATCATAATCTTACGCTCCTCTTCCCGTTCAAGAAGTCCCAGAGAAGCTGCCCGGATGGCCAGTCCATCCCGGTTATTGGAAGATGTGGTAAAATTAAAAATCTTTTCATTTGCCGATGCATCTTCATCATATTCCCGGTATCGCTGCAGGATCGTATGATCCCAGAAGGTACAAAAGCTCATCACGCGATGCGGGATATGCACGCTGCTCAAAGCCTGCATGATGATATATGCCTGCAGTGCCACCTGTTCCTGCCGCACCCTCTGGGAACCGCTGGCATCGATCAAAACATCCACCACAAAGGTGCTTCCGTCTGCCGGACAGATCTGGGAAAACAGTTTGGCATCCCGGCTCCTCCCAATCTTCCAGAGTCTTTCCGGGCAGATCTTTCCCCTGTCCGAAAGGATTGTTGTCTCCTCCTGCCGCATGGCCATGGATTTTTTCAGAATTCCGGAAAGAATCGCAATATTTTGTTTTACTGTTCGGTGATTATCATAATAAGCGTATTTATTCTTCCCCTGTTGTTTTTTTGCATACTCCAGCTGATAATTTTTCTTCACCGGATTGGCCAGAATTCCATCCGTAAAATACAGTCCACAGTCTGCATGGATACCGCGGCATAACTGAAAATTAATCTTTTTTTCTTCCAGCGGTGACAGATAGGTTTTCCCGAAATTCAGTTCAATATACGTATATACTTTTTTCAGATCTTCTTCTGATATCCGGACGATCTTTCTCTTCTTGGAACTTTCTTTCTCGTCTTTTTTTTCTTCTGCGTGATTCTGTCCTGTGGCAGTCATCTGCTGGCTCATCTGTTCCAGGTAGGCTTCAAAGTTTTCTTCATACATATCTTCCGTCAGAAAATCCTGCCAGCTGTATTCCATCAGTTCTTCCACTGTGACAGCAAGCACTTTGGACAGATCACCGTGTATCTGTTCGAATCCAGGATCTACCCAGGCATTATAGCAGTCATCGATCGTGCGGATCACTTCCATCGTATCAGCTGCCTCCTCCAACGGTTCGATCCGGTCCAGCTGTTTCCGGATCTTCTCTTCACACCGCCTTTCCCCGGTCAGTACCTGCCTCATCATCGCAAGCTGCAGCCGCCCAAACTCTGATTTCACCATCGTATCCATCTCGTGATCCAGCACATATTCATACGCTTTTTTCTGAATCGAAGCCACACCTTTCCGCTCCCGGGCGATCCGGTTTCCCACCGCTTTTTCCATACACAGCTGCGCGATTGCCACCAGTGCATCCTCACGGGCACCCAGGTAGACTTTTTTTACCAGATACATACTGAGTTTTTCTTTTTCAAAATATTTTGCAAAAGCTCCCTGTTTGATCCCGTCATACAGGGCGATATATTTTGATTTCAGAAAGGCCTCCACATCCGGCTTCGCCTCAAGCGTGTAATCGCCGCACACGGTCCAGATGATGTTTTTCATCCGGTTTGCAATCTCTAACTTTCTTTCTTCCAGTTCCTCTCTGTTCATCTAAAATACCTGCGCTGTGGTCCATTCTTCCGGGATTCTGGTCATGACCACATCTTCTACAATCTCTTTTTCAAATCCGTCAAAACACTTATTGATCACACCCATCCTCACAGCCAGCGATGGTTTCAGTCCCTGGCGGATCGCCCGCAGGGAAGCCAGGATGCCTCGAAGATCCAGAGCTTTTGTGGATATTTCTCCGTTCTCTGCTTTTTTTTGCAGATCCAGAAAAAGTCCGATAAACTGTTCGATGGCTTCCGGTTTTCCCTCCGGGAATGAAGTGGTAAATATTTTTTCCAGGGTTTCTTCGTTCTGGTCCGGCATCTGAATCACCAGAAAACGGGATACCAGCGCTTCGTTCAGTTCTTTGGTTCCTGCATAGCCGTAGTTCATCGTTCCGATAAAACGTGCCGCGGGATGCAGCTCGATCTTGTCATATCCCGGCACATCGATACTTCTTCGATAGTCTAAGGTTGCATGCAGGACAGATACCGCATCGTTTTTTGCCATATTGATTTCATCCAGTATGCCAAATCCACCGTATTCCGCACATTGGTAGATGCTTCCTTTTCGCAGTTTAACCTGATTATCTTCAAAGGTATCCGTTCCTATCAGATCACCGCTTCCTGTGTTGACATGGAAGGAAATATTATAAGTAGGTCTTTGGAAGATCCATGCCAGATTTTCCGCCAGAATATTTTTTCCGGTGGCTTTGGAACCGGAAAGTAACAGGTTTTCTTTCTGCAGCAATGCGGCAATTCCCATCTCCAGGATCTCTGTTCCGTAAAATGGCATCATGGGCTCGCTTACCCTGTATTTTACTTTTTCTTCTACCGGGTACTGATTTCTGAATTCTTCTACTGCGCGGATCAATTGGGGATGAACTTGCTGTTGTTCCAGGTATGTTCGTACATCCATCGTTGTTTTTTCTCCTTTATTCACAATTTGTTCATTTTTCTTTCAAAATACATTCACTTTTGCATCATTTTTTTTTCATTTCTGTTGCATATAATACATTATAACAAATCAAAAGCAAGATACAAGCGAATTACTTTTGATAACACTTTTTCATAATTGTGCCAGGTACCTTTGGAAGGAGGTAGCTGGCACCCTCCTTTTTATGGGAGGAAGAGAGTTGTGAATATGCGGACGCCGGAAGAAAGGGAGTCTCCAGGGGCAGGGAACGTGGGCAGGGCAACTTTGAGCTAGCCGCCAACTCCGACTATGATTCACGAGGGTCAGCTGACCCTCGCGAAAGTCTGCGTAGGCGTCGGATCTCAAAGCTTGCCCTAAACGCCCACAAAGTGTTCCCTGCCCCTGGAGACTCCCTTTCTTCCGGCTGGGTATTGACAACTGGGAGGGATGGCGTTGTCGTATGTTATACGTTTTTTCCATGATATTAGGGATTTAAATGCGTAATTAATTTGTGTATTTCCGGGCAATTGTTTTATGTTTTACCTCATCGTAGTATTGCAATTTTCATACACTGACAGAGTTTATATTCTATGTAAGAATGCCCGCAAGTGGAAGAGTTTTTCACTTGCGGGCATTTATTTTTATATAATGCTTTTATATAATTGGTTTGATTTTTTGTTTAGACTTCGAACATCAGGTCGCCGTAGGATGGCATTGGCCACATTTCTTTGTCTACGATCATTTCCAGCTGGTCGATTGGTTTGCGCAGGGCTTCCATGGCGGTGTTTACTTCGTCGTGGTAGTATCTTGCCTGGCGTTCGTTGTTTTCGATCAGGGATGCGGCTTCTGTTTTTTCCTGGAGGGTTTTGAGGGCTGTCTGGCTTTCTCTCAGGAGTTTTGTGGTTTCTTTCAGAAGTTCGGTCTCCACGCTCACATCCATACCCGGGATAGTCTGGATAGCAATGATGGCGTCAGCCAGATGCTTTGCGTATTTGATCACAGCCGGGATGATCTGTTTTGCGGCAATGTCGATCATGGCTCTTGCTTCCACGTTGATTTCTTTTGCGTAGGTCTCGTATTTGACTTCGGTACGGGACTCCAGTTCGGTCTTTGTAAATACATGGAAGTGTTCGAACATGGCGATGGATTTTTCTGTGGTCAGCGCAGGAATGGCATCTACCATGGAGCGGATGTTTGGCAGGCCACGGCGTTTTGCCTCTTCTACCCATGCATCGGAATATCCGTTCCCGTTGAAGATGATTCTCTGATGTTCTGCGCAGTTTGTCTTGATCAGATCATGAACTGCCACATCGAAATCTTCCGCATTTTCCAGAATATCGCAGGCTTCCTGGAAAGCTTCTGCCACAATGGTATTCAAAACGATATTCGGTGCTGCCACAGAATCCTGGGAACCCACCATACGGAATTCGAATTTGTTTCCTGTGAAAGCAAATGGTGAGGTACGGTTTCTGTCGGTGGCATCTTTTGCCAGATCCGGCAGTGTACGTACGCCTGTCATCAGACGGCCGCCTTTTAAGCTGTGATCTGCAGTACCGGTGCTTACCAGCTGTTCTACCACATCTTCCAGCTGTTCTCCCAGATAGATGGAGATGATCGCCGGCGGTGCCTCGTTGGCTCCCAGACGATGATCGTTTCCCACATCGGAAGCGGATTCACGCAGAAGATCTGCATGACGGTCTACCGCTTTCAGGATACAGCTTAATACCAGAAGGAACTGCACGTTCTCATGCGGTGTTTTTCCCGGCTCTAACAGGTTGATACCATCGTCGGTAACCAGAGACCAGTTGTCGTGTTTTCCGGAACCGTTAACACCTGCAAATGGTTTTTCATGCAGGATGCATTTGAGACCGTGTCTTCTTGCTACACGTTTCAGCGTCTGCATGATGATCTGGTTGTGGTCTACAGCAATGTTTGCCGGTGCGTAGATCGGGGCAAGTTCGTGCTGTGCCGGTGCAACTTCGTTATGCTGAGTCTTTGAGGATACACCCAGTTTCCACAGCTCTTCGTTGACATCTTTCATGTAACCGGCGATTTTCTGACGGATGGTTCCAAAGTAATGATCATCCAGTTCCTGGCCTTTTGGCGGCATCGCACCGAACAGGGTTCTTCCGGTATAGATCAGGTCTTTTCTCTTCATAAATTTTGCCGCATCTACCAGGAAATACTCCTGTTCTGCACCAACGGATGGGGTCACTTTTTTGGAAGTGGTATTGCCAAACAGTCTTATCAGACGAAGGGCTTCTTTGTTGATGGCTTCCATGGAGCGAAGCAGCGGAGTTTTCTGATCCAGTGCTTCTCCTGTATATGAACAGAATGCTGTTGGGATACAGAGGGTTGCGCCTGCAGCATCCTGACGTACAAACGCCGGTGAAGTACAATCCCATGCTGTATATCCTCTTGCCTCAAAAGTCGCACGCAGACCACCGGAGGGGAAAGAAGATGCATCCGGTTCACCCTTGATCAGCTCTTTTCCTGAAAAGCTCATCAGTACCTTTCCGTCTGCTTTCGGTGCTGTGATAAATGCATCGTGCTTTTCTGCAGTTACACCCGTCAGAGGCTGGAACCAGTGACTGTAATGGGTAGCGCCTTTTTCAATCGCCCATTCTTTCATCTCATGAGCGACCACATCAGCGATCTCCAACGTCAGTTCTTTTCCTTCTTCCATCGTCTGTTTCAGTTCTTTGTACACTTTTTTAGGCAGGCGGGCCTGCATGACCGCATCGTTAAATACATTTTCTCCGAAAATCTCAACCACGTTTACATACTCACTCATTTTTCCTATCCTTTCCGTCTTACCCCGATTTCCATCTCCATGTTTCCGCTGCCATGTTCTCCGCCATGGCCTATCGACTGCCAGAGCGTGTCTGAAAAAGGCTTTTCGTGAGCTGCGAGTCCCAGTTTGTGGGAGATTTTATCCGAATGAGGGCGGCGTAGCGGGCTACGGCAACCGAATGAGGGTAAAATATACCGCAAAGTGGGGCTTTCAGATTGCGAAAATGATTTTTCAGACACGCTCTAGCTTCAAAAAAGGCAGTCCACTTTTTTGATAAGCAGACTGCCTACTTGTTGCCATGTATATCAAAGCTGGTCTGACAGACCAATTTTGATTAGATTTCTCAAGCTTTGTTTACAGAACCGAACAGTTCCATTTTTTCTTTTACAGTAGCTTTGATTGCTTCTGCTCCCGGAGCCAGAAGTTTTCTTGGGTCAAAGCCTTTACCTTCCAGGTCTTTTCCAGCTTCGATGTATTTACGGGTAGCATCAGCAAATGCCAGCTGGCACTCTGTATTTACATTGATTTTGGATACGCCCAGGTCGATTGCTTTTTTGATCTGATCAGCCGGGATACCTGTACCACCGTGCAGTACCAGAGGCAGTTCTCCTGTCAGTTCCTGAACAGCTGCCAGAGTTTCGAAGCTCAGACCTTTCCAGTTTGCCGGATATTTTCCGTGGATGTTACCGATACCTGCTGCCAGGAAATCAACACCCAGATCTGCGATCATTTTGCATTCCTTCGGATCTGCACACTCACCGGCACCGATAACGCCGTCTTCTTCACCACCGATGGAACCAACTTCTGCTTCCAGAGACATTCCGTGCTCTTTTACGATTTTAACCAGTTCTGTTGTTTTTGCAACGTTCTCTTCGATTGGGTAATGAGAACCGTCAAACATGATAGAAGAGAATCCTGCTTCTACGCATTTCAGGCATCCTTCGTAGCTGCCGTGATCCAGATGCAGAGCAACCGGAACAGTGATGTTCAGCTCTTCCAGCATTCCGTTAACCATTCCTACAACAGTTTTGTAACCTGTCATATATTTTCCGGCACCTTCGGATACACCCAGGATTACCGGGGAGTTGCATTCCTGTGCAGTCTGCAGAATTGCTTTTGTCCACTCAAGGTTGTTGATGTTGAACTGTCCTACTGCATAGTGACCTGCTTTTGCTTTTTTTAACATTTCTGTAGCTGATACTAACATAATCAAACCTCCTACGTTCACGTTTTAATTTCTTGTATATTATAACCCATCAACTTCTGAAATTCAAGAGTTGATAAGAATATCAAGCGCCTGCTTTCTGTTTTTTATTCTTACCTCTTTATGCTCGCCCCCAAATTCACCGTCAAGCGTCCAGGAAATCACTTCATCTCCGTGGATATACAGGCTGTTCGCCTTGAATGCATCAATCATATCCGTGTCATCGTACGCATTGATCAGCGCGGCGATGATCTCATTTAATTCCAGCGGATTTTTCGGTTTTTTGATCAGGGTGACTTCAAAGAGCCCGTCATCCATCTCGACGTCATTTCCCACCAGGTTGCGGAAACCGCCTACCGAATGGGAATTTGTGATCATTCCATAGATATAGTCGCCTTCATGTACTTCTCCGTCGGCTTCTACACACAGATGGTAGGTTTTTACATCGAAAATTCTCTTTGCCCCTTCCATCACATAGGCAAGATGTCCAAGAATGTTTTTCAGATCCTGGCTGGTCTGATAGGATACATCGGTAAACATCCCAAAAGCCGCCACATAGATAAAATTGTCTTCATTAAAACTGCCTACATCCACAGAAAACAGATGACCGTCCACAATATCCTGCGCCGCTTTCACCATATCCCGCGGGATCTCAAGGCTGCTTGCAAAATCATTGGTGCTTCCCGCCGGAATATAGCCGAGCGGTACATTGGCGTTGATCTCCATCAGACCGGTAACCACTTCATCCAGTGTGCCGTCTCCGCCGCTGCACACGATCAGATCAACCTCTTCTGCCATGATCTTTGCCATTTTTTCCGCATCCTTCGCTCCCTGGGTCGGATGAACTATCACTTCATAACCGCCTTTGACAAAAACATCAATGATATCCATCAGCTTATTACGAATCTGCCCTTTTCCGGATCTCGGATTGAAGATAAACAGCATTCTTCCTTTCATAGTACACCTCATCTCTTCATTCTTTCTTACAGTTTTCCCATAATAAACCTGTCTCTTCTTTCACACAGTTTTTCCACAGATATTCCCCTATCTGTCCGTTTGGGTTCATTATACCACGCCTTTTGTCTTTTGTAATCAGTTTGATTTCTAAAATTTTACAGAAAACTTACGAAAATACCGTCATATTTTCTTTGAATTTTCGCATTTTATTTTTTTGTGACTTAATCACGGAATCTTTTCCGGCATATGTGGTATCCTATCACCAGAATATAAATACAGGAGGTCTTACTATGGAATATACATTTACAGCAGAAAATTTTGAAGCGGAGGTACTGAACGCAGATGTTCCGGTGCTGGTTGATTTCTGGGCAACCTGGTGCATGCCGTGTCGTATGCTGGCCCCGGTGATCGAAGAGATTGCTTCGGAAAATGAAGGAAAGATCAAAGTGGGAAAAGTCAATGTGGATGAAAACCCGGATCTGGCAAGAAAATACCGCGTGATGAGCATTCCTACCGTTCTGGTATTTAAAAACGGCGAGCTGACAGCTACCAGCGTCGGTGTGGACAGCAAGGAAAATATTCTGAAGCTGCTGGAGAAATAATACTGTTCTGCAAATACAGATTTTCGCTTAGAATCCCATTATTTTCCAAAAAAGATAGTGATGGAAAATTTCAATGTTTCTTTTTCCATCACTATCTTTTCTGTATGCTCTCGTCCGGAACACTCATCCGAATATGTCCATTTCGTTCATTTTCATGTATTTTCACGTAATCATAGACTCTACAGTTTCCCGTATAACCGTTTCCGGTCAAGGACTGCCACACCACCCCGGAACAATTCCACACATCCTTCTTGTACCAGTACTTTTAACGTTCGGCTCACCGCTTCTCTGGCACTTCCGATGGCTTTTGCTATCTGTTCCTGGGTCATATAAATCTTCCCGTCTTCTCTTACGCCCGATTCATCCAGAAGAAAACCTGCAAGCCGTTGTTCCAGACTGGCAAACAGAATCTTCTGAATCGCAGCAATAATATCTGAAAAGCTTTCATTGATCTTTTTATAAATAAAGTTTTCCATATATATATTCTTTTCCATAATCTGTCGTAATACGCCAGTTGGCACCAGATAAACTTCGCTATCCATCTCTGCATCGATCTGAATATCAAATGGCAGAGGCGGAAGCAGGCAGGAGGCCGAGATCACACATAGTTCTCCCGGATGGATCCGGCACACCGTGGCTTCTTTCCCGTCCTCCGAAACCAGATTTGCACACAGGATCCCGCTGCATACCAGAAAAATTCCAAGACAGTCCCTTCCGGTATCCGTGACCATCTGCCCTTCTCGGTATGTACTCCATCGAATCTGCTCCTGCAGCATCTTTTTTTCTTCGTCTGACAGATACTCCCAAACAGCATAGTTTCCAAATAATTGCTCGATCTTCTTGCCTTCCATGCCCCATCTCCTTTTCCGATCTTTTCTGTCTGCATTATACCACCTTCTTTACCGGAACTATTTCTTCACGGTAAAAAGGGTTCTGCTTATCGAAACAATACACAGTTGCCGGATTCCCGATAATATCGGATCCTTTCTTCAATCGCTTTCCGTTCACAGTGCAGCGCTTCCGCCAGACAATCCATGCACAGGAAACTCGCAGCGGTTCGTGATACCAGTTTCATATAAATAGCTTTCTCATCAGAAGTCAGATGTGCACCACATTTTCTGCAATCCATTGATTTATCCACAGCTTTCTCTTTATTTTCATCACTGTTCCGTACCCTCACAGTGACAAGTCAAAATGTATACCAAATCACCTGCGGTGATGGCATTTTGGCAAAAACATGTCAAACAACTCGTGGGGTACTACCTACTGAAAGTTAACGGTTGTTCTACTCTGCGAGATGGGCGCGTACAACCACACAGCCATGTGATGGTACAACCGGTGCAAATCGCTCGGTAAATTTGCCCAGTTCTTCCCCTGTGATACAGTCGTGCAGAGACAAGGATACTCCTGCAGCATACGGAATACCCATATCCCAGAATTCCAGAGACAGTTCTCTCTGTGTATCACTGAAATTAAAGATACCGATCGCAAGATCTCCATCTGCCAGCGGTTTTACCAGAATAAACGCTTCGTTCTCGTTATAGACATCCGGAAGTGGTTTGATCACATAAGCCCCGCGTGCTTCCAGATCCTGATTGATAGCGATCAGATCTTTGTTTAACAGGGTTTTCTTCGTCTCCTCGGATGCTTTTCGCAGATCACAGCCCATGATCAGCGGAGAGCCCATGATGGCCCAAAGTGCAAAATGTGTCAGATATTCCTGATCGGTACAGCCGCCGATCTTACTTCCGATAAATCCGTCATTGCTGGCACCGTGCATTCCTACCACCAGCATGTCCATATCATTATGGCAGAAATTGCCGGTATAAGGCTCTTTTCCCATCTGAGAGATTGCCAGATTTGTAATGGATTCCCAGTTATCCTGAATATCCCCGGTAGAACGGTAGGTATGCGCTCCGGAAGACCGGATCCAGTCATAGACTCCGTCTGTTCCCCAGTTACATGCAGCAAACAGGATCTCTCTGCCGCAGTTCTTTAAGGCAAGACTCATTCGTTTATACAGGATTTCACCCGGAATCTGGCGTGGCTTAAAGCAATAGTCGTATTTCAGATAATCCACGCCCCACTCTGCAAATTTCTTCGCATCCTGAAATTCATGTTCAAAACTGCCCGGATAACCGGCGCAGGTATGGGTTCCGGCACAGGAATACATACCGAATTTGAGTCCTTTTTCGTGTACATAATCGCTGACCCATTTCATACCATGCGGAAATTTTTCCGGATCAGGAACCAGATTGCCGTCCGCATCACGCTGTTTCAGACTCCAGCAGTCATCGATAACCAGATATTCATATCCAGCTTCCAGATATCCGTCTTCTACCATGCGGTCTGCCATTTCACAGATCATTTTTTCATTGATATCCCAGGTAAAGGTGTTCCAGGAATTCCAGCCCATCGGAGGGGTCAGTGCGATTGGTTTGTTCATTTTGTTATCCATCCTTTCTTCTTGTCCGATATCTATTCTGAAATGCAGTATTCACTCCAATACTTTTACAGTCCCTTTGTATGTTTATAGGGCGCCATAATCAACTTGCATGTTCAGAACTTTTATATCTTTATCATACCTGTTATGATAACATTTTTATACAGTATTTTGTTGACTTTTTTATGAGAAAAGATGCAAAAAAACGCCGATCCATGTTTCCACAGATCGGCATCTTATATTATCGTTTGAACAAGTCTGAAATTATACCAGCTCCAGAACTACTTCCATAGCTGCGTCACCTTTACGCGGTCCGATTTTGATGATTCTTGTGTAACCACCGTTACGGTCAGCATATTTTGGTGCGATTTCGTTGAACATTTTGTCTGCCATGTCAACTTCTTTTGTGTTTTTCTTTCTTCCAGCAGCTTCTGTCGGAACAGCTTTTACCGGATAGAATACTTTCATCATCTGACGTCTAGCATGCAGTCTGGAAGGAGCGTCTTTCTTGATCTCTTTCTGTACTTCATCGTAAACAGTTACTTTCTTTCCGTCTACAACTTCTTTTACTCTCTTGCCATCAGCATCTTTACGAGCAACTTTAGCTGTAACAGTTACTGTTTCAAAGTTGTCTTTTTCTTTTACAGCCAGAGCGATCAGGCCTTCAGCAACTTTGCGGATTTCTTTTGCTTTTGCTTCAGTAGTAACGATTTTACCATGATATAACAGATTTGTTACCTGGTTTCTGATTAACGCTTTTCTCTGTGCAGATGTTCTGCTCAGTTTTCTATATCCTGCCATTTTATTTTCCTCCATTTGTGGAACAGCCGGTCATGCTTCTTTGGTCTTACTGACAGACTGCTTTATCTTCTACAAATATTCCTTTACCCTACCGGCCAGTTACCGGCAGTTGCAGCAAACGAGCTGCTTCTTATTCTTCACCAGGATTTAACTGCAATCCCAGTTCTTTTAATTTTGCAAGTACTTCTTCCAGAGACTTACGTCCAAGGTTACGGACTTTCATCATATCTTCAGAAGTTCTGTTGCAAAGTTCTTCAACGGTATTGATACCGGCTCTCTTCAGACAGTTGTAGGAACGAACGGACAGCTCCAGCTCGTCGATGTTCATTTCCAGAACTTTCTCTTTTTCATTGTCCTCTTTTTCAATCATGACTTCTGCAGTCTTAGCATTTTCAGAGAGGTCAATGAACAGTTTCAGATGCTCGCTCAATACTTTCGCAGCCAGGCTGACTGCTTCATCCGGATCCAGAGTTCCCTTTGTATAAACATCCAGTGTCAGTTTGTCGTAGTCAGTGATCTGCCCTACACGAGTATTCTGAACTGTCAGGTTTACACGCTCTACCGGTGTATAGATTGCATCTACAGCTAATACGCCGATCGGCATATCGTCTGTTTTGCCTTTATCTGCACTTACATAACCACGACCTTTGGTAATGGTCAGTTCCATGTACAGCTTGCTGTCTGGTCCACCATTTAAGGTAGCGATTACCTGGTTCGGGTTCATGATCTCGATATCCTGATCAACCTGGATATCAGATGCTCTTACCACACCTTCGCCTTCGAATTCAATGTATGCGATCTTCGGATCATTGCTTTCGCTTGTGTTCTTGATCGCAAGGCTCTTCAGGTTCATGATAATTTCGGTTACATCCTCTTTTACACCCGGGATGGAACTGAATTCATGCAGAACGCCTTCGATTTTTACCTGGCTTACTGCAGCACCCGGCAGAGAGGACAGCATGATTCTTCTCAGGGAGTTACCCAGAGTAATACCATAGCCACGCTCCAACGGTTCTACTACAAAGCGGCCATATTTTTTATCATCGGAAATTTCTGTAATCTCAATTTTTGGTTTGTTAAAATCAAACATACCAGGCCCTCCTTATTGGGATAATTATTTTCACTGAGGGTAACATATGGGAAATGGCCCACGCGTACACGGTGAGCCATAACTCACAATTATTTAGAATACAACTCGACGATAAGCATTTCGTTTACAGGTACGTCAATTGCATCTCTTGCAGGAACTTCTTTAACAGTTCCTTTTAATGCTTCCTGATCAACATCCAGCCATTCCGGAACCAGTCTTCCACCGGTTACTTCCAGAATGTCTTTATATCTCTGAGAAGATTTTTTAGCTTCTTTAATTTCAATCTGATCTCCGGCTTTTACCAGGTAAGACGGAATGTTTACCTGTTTGCCGTTTACCAGTACATGTTTGTGGTCAACGATCTGACGAGCTTCTCTTCTGGTTCTTGCGAATCCCAGACGGAAGATTACGTTGTCCAGTCTCATTTCCAGCATAGCCATCAGGTTGCTACCTGTCATACCAGGCATCTGGTCAGCTTTCTTGTAGTAGTTACGGAAAGGTTTTTCCAGAACACCATAGATGAATTTTGCTTTCTGTTTTTCTCTCAGCTGCAGACCGTACTCAGACATTTTACGGTTTGCTCTTTTTAACTGTCTTGTGGATTTTTTGTCAATTCCTAAATAGATAGGATCCAGACCCAGGGATCTACATCTTTTCAGAACTGGTACTCTATTTACTGCCATAATCTACTGACCTCCTAATTAGACTCTTCTACGTTTTGGTGGACGGCAACCATTGTGTGGTACCGGAGTTACGTCTTTGATACTTACTACATCAAGTCCGCATGCGGAAAGAGCACGGATTGCTGCTTCTCTTCCTGATCCCGGTCCTTTTACGAATACATCAACAGTTTTCAGACCATGAATTAACGCTGCTTTTGTAGCTGTTTCTGCTGCTACCTGAGCTGCATAAGGAGTAGATTTTCTTGAACCTCTAAATCCCAGACCACCGGCACTTGCCCATGATAAAGCATTTCCTTCAGCATCTGTCAGAGTAACGATTGTGTTATTGAAAGATGACTGGATATGTGCCTGTCCGCGTTCAACGTTTTTCTTTACACGACGTTTTGTCGTTTTCTTTGTCACTTTAGCCATTTTAAAAACTAACCTACACTTTCTTCTATTCTATGTTACTGGTTGCCACGAATTATTTCTTCTTGTTTGCTACAGTTCTCTTAGGACCTTTTCTTGTTCTTGCGTTGGTCTTTGTTTTCTGACCACGAACAGGCAGGCTCTTTCTGTGACGGATACCTCTGTAGCATCCGATCTCCTGCAGACGTTTGATGTTCATAGCGATCTCTCTTCTCAGATCACCTTCTACAGTCTGAGTCTCATCGATTACAGCACTGATTCTTTTTACTTCTTCATCCGTGATATCTCTAACACGGGTGTTCGGATCTACATTAGCTGCTTCCAGGATACGGGTAGCGCTTGTTCTACCGATACCGTAGATATAAGTTAATCCGATTTCAATACGTTTTTCTCTTGGTAAGTCTACACCAGCAATACGTGCCATGTAATTTTCCTCCATCTTCTACTTGACCAGTCGGGGCAGCCCATATGTCTCCATATGTCTGAAATGTGTGTCCTATCCGGTCATATTAATATTTTCCTAATTGGGATGCCGGTATGTGAAGCATCCAGCCATGTCACCATGACCTTTCCGGCTGAGCCGGTATTAAGCAATATTATAAGGGATGCAACGCTCTCTACGGCGTTCATCCGCCGGAGGCTCTCCGGTACACCACTCCGGAGCACTCTCATTATAATATCTAAACAGTACAACACATCCAGATGTGTCCTACTGCAGCCGCACTTAATTTTGAAGCTCTCGCTTCCAAACAGTCAGATCTAATTGACGGATTAGCCCTGTCTCTGTTTGTGTTTTGGATTCTCGCAGATTACTCTGATACTACCTTTTCTTTTGATGATCTTGCATTTCTCGCAGATCGGTTTAACAGATGATCTTACTTTCATGTGAATCCTCCTTTCTCCTTCTTAGCTAAGACGCATTCCCGCGCCTGCTCATGGTGGAAGAACCCTGCTTTTTGCGCACAAAAAAAGAACGCATTCACAAAAGTTCGTCTTACAGTATAGCATCGTCTCTAAAAAAATGCAAGCCATTTTTTCAATTTTTTTCCTGATTTTTCAGCATTCCAACGCTCCTGCATACAAGTAACTTTTTATATGCCTTCCAGTCCTATCCCTCACTCCCGTATTCAGTTTTTCTTTTCCTCCCATTCTCCCAAAATCAGCACCAGTCGGATACTTTCCCTCCTCTTCTTCCATATTTATTCCAAAACCAGCACCAGTCAGATACTCTTCTTCCATATTTATTTCAAAACCAGCACCAGCCGGATACTTTTCTCTGTCAGCAACACTTTGTGGGCGTTTAGGGTAAGCTTTGAGATCCGACACCTACGCAGACTTTCGCGAGGGTCCGCTGACCCTCGTGAACATAGTCGAAGTTGGTGGCTAGCTCAAAGTTACCCTGCCCACGTTGCTGACAGAGAAAAGTATCCGGCTGGTGCGTCCTCATTCACAAAGAAAACTATCTTTCTTATTTATCTCTCCAGATAATTCTCCCCTTAGACAAATCATACGGAGAAAGTTCCATAGTAACCTTATCTCCCGGTAAGATACGAATAAAATTCATTCTCAGCTTACCACTGATATGTGCCAATACCACATGCTTATTTTCCAGCTCAACCTTGAACATTGCATTTGGCAATTTTTCAAGGACAGTGCCTTCTACTTCAATAACATCTGCCTTAGACATTGCATTCCCTCCTGTTTTACTTTTCGCCGTATTCTCTTCTTCCACGGATGACATCCGAATCCTGAAGATCTCTTCCTTCCAGGATCACATTCTGGATCCATTCCGGAATATGCCGATCCACCTGAACATGTTTGAGCCTTTTCTTTTTCGGATGATCCAGTGTACGGATCTTCCCGTCCACCAGATACACAAAAGGCTCTTTCACATCCAGAACCATATAGACCTTTCCCTTATCATGACCGGCAAGGGATCTGGCCATCATGCCAACACCATATTCTTCCATCCTGGCACCTCTATTTCGTAAAGGTCAGGATTTCAGGTTCGCCCTCAGTGATGAGAATCGTATTCTCATAGTGAGCGGCCAGTGATTCATCTTCTGTCACAACCGTCCAGTCATCATCCAGCCAGCAGACTTCCGGTCTGCCCATGGTGATCATAGGTTCAATAGCAAGAGTCATACCCGGCACCAGACGGATTCCTCTCCGTTTCTGTGCAAAGTTTGGGATCTGCGGATCTTCATGAAGGCTGGTTCCAATTCCATGACCAACCAGATCTCTGACCACGCCGTATCCGAAACTTTCTGCATAATTGCCGATCGCAGCGGAAATGTCATACAGATGATTTCCTGCTTTTGCCATTTTGATTCCCTCAAAGAAACTCTGACGGGTTACATCAATCAGTTTCTGAGCTTCCGGGCTGATCTCCCCAACTGCATGGGTACGGGCAGCATCGGAATGATAACCTTTGTAGATGAGTCCGGCATCCAGGCTGACAATGTCTCCTTCGCGAAGAATTCTCTTCTTGCTCGGGATTCCATGTACAACCTCATCATTTACAGATACACAGATGGATGCAGGATATCCATTGTAATGAAGGAAATTCGGGGTGCATCCGAAACTACGGATCATTTCTTCACCCAAATGATCGATTTCCCAGGTTGAAATCCCCGGTCTGATTGCTTTTGCAAGTTCATCGTGAACTTTCTCAAGCAAATGGCAGGATTCCCTCATTAATTCAATTTCCCTGGCAGTCTTTATTGATACTGACATGTTTTACGCTCCTAAGATTTCAGTGATAGCCTGGAACACATCATTCAGATCCTGTGTTCCGTCGACTTCTCTTAATACGCCTTCTTTTTTGTAGAAGTCGATCAAAGGCTTGGTTTGTTCATGATATACACTCAGACGTTTTGTAACAGTCTCAGGTTTGTCATCGTCACGCAGCACCAGTTTTGCACCACATACATCACAGATATCTTCCACTTTCGGAGGATTGTGTTTGATGTGGTAAGTGCATCCGCATCCAGGGCAGGCACGGCGTCCACCCATTCGGTTTACGATGTTCTCATCCGGAACTTCAACGTTGATTGCATAATCAATAGTTTCACCCATTTTCTCCAGCGCAGCTTTTAAAGCCTCCGCCTGCGGAATGGTTCTTGGAAAACCATCCAATACATATCCGTTTTTACAGTCTGCCTGATTGATTCGATCAACGACCAGATCACAGGTCAGCTCATCAGGAACCAGATGTCCCTGATCCATATAGCTTTTTGCTTTATTTCCAAGCTCTGTACCGTTTTTGATATTAGCCCGGAAAATATCTCCTGTGGAGATGTGCGGAATCTGATATTTTTCCGCAATTTTTTTTGCCTGTGTACCTTTACCGGCACCAGGTGCACCCAACATAATTACTTTCATCTTTGTACCCTCTCCTTCTTTTTTTTCGTAATTAAATAATTACTATAATAGCACTTTAAGGCTGTGGCGTAAAACGCCACAACCTTTTAGTTATCTAAAAAACCTTTGTAGTTTCTTACCAGCATCATGGATTCAATCTGCTTCAGTGTCTCAAGGATAACTCCTACAATAATGATGATAGAAGTTCCGCCGAAGGACACATTCGCACCGAATACACCATTAAAGAAGAACGGGATAACCGCTACAATGGTAAGCCCTGCTGCACCAATAAAGATGATATAATTCAACATCTTTGTCAGATAATCTACGGTTGGTTTTCCTGGACGGATACCCGGGATAAAACCACCCTGCTTTTTCATGTTATCAGCTACTTCCAATGGATTGAAAGTAATTGATGTATAGAAGTAAGCGAAAAAGATTACCATAACGATATAAGCCACCAGGCCAATCGAATACCATGGATGTTCCAGGTCAAACCAGTTATTACTGTTCATACCTGCCAGAATCTTTCCACCGATACCTGTTCCACCGGTTTTGCCCAGAAAAGAAGCAATCACACTTGGGAAAGACATAATAGATGATGCAAAGATTACCGGGATTACGCCGGCCGTATTTACTTTTAAAGGAATATGGCTGGACTGTCCGCCCATCATTTTTCTGCCCTGCATCTTTTTGGAATACTGAACAGGAATTCTTCTCTCAGCTCCGTTCAGGATAATTACCAGAATTACAACTCCAACAATAATCGCCGCAATAATAACGCCGGAGAGGAGTGCTTTTGCAATAATTTTTCCTTTCATGAAGCTTTCGTACAGTGTCGTCATATCACTCGGGATACGAGATACGATATTGATCAAAAGTACGATGGAAATACCATTTCCAACACCTTTTTCATTGATCTGTTCACCAACCCACATTAAGAACGCCGAACCTGCTGTTAATGCAACAACTACTACAACCATTTTAACAAAACTGTTGTCCGGAATCAATCCTTTATTACCAAATCCGATTGCCATGGCAATAGATTCAAACAGGGATAATCCGATGGTTACATAACGGGTAATCGCACCAAGTTTCTTTCTGCCATCTTCTCCGTCTCTCTGCATTTCTTCCAGTTTTGGAATCGCGATTGTAAGAAGCTGGATAATAATGGATGATGTGATGTAAGGTGTAATGCTAAGTGCAAAGATAGACATCTGCGAAAATGAACCGCCTGTAAATGCGTCGAGGAAGTTAAATGCATCGCCTGTCTGACTTTCAAACCAGGTTTTGAAATAACTTCCATCGACTCCCGGAACAGGGAGCTGGGAGCCAATTCGGATGACTACCAGCATCATTAACACATAAAAGATTCTATGTCTGACGTCTTTCACTTTAAATGCATTCTGAAGAGTCTTTAACATATAAGCTCACCTCTTATGCTACTGTTCCACCTGCTGCTTCAATTTTTGCTTTTGCGCCTTCGCTTACTGCAGTAACTTTTACAGTCAGTTTCTTTGTCAGTTCTCCGTTACCAAGAATCTTAACGCCATCCTTCGGGTTGGAAACCAGACCACTCTCAACCAGAGCTGCGATAGTAACTTCTGCTCCATCTTCAAATCTGTTCAGAGCTTCTACATTGATACCAACGATTTCTTTGGTATTTCTGTTCTTGAAACCTCTCTTAGGAAGTCTTCTGTATAAAGGCATCTGACCACCTTCGAAACCTGGTCTTGGAGCTCCGGAACGAGCTTTCTGTCCTTTATGTCCTTTACCAGCTGTTTTACCATTTCCTGAACCGTGTCCACGGCCTCTACGGAAGTCATCACTCTGTCTGGAACCTTCTGCAGGTCTTAAATTAGATAAATCCATTGTGGCACCTCCTTCTATTCTAATTACGCTTCTTCAACTTTTACTAAATGCTGAACCTGTTTGATCATACCTCTTGTTGCTGCATTGTCCGGCAGTTCAACAGTTTTGTGCATTTTGGACAGTCCCAGAGCTTCAATTGTCTTTTTGTGTTTTGGAACTGCACCGATTGTAGATTTTACTAAAGTAATTTTTAACATTTTCCAGTCCTCCTTAAGCAAAGATCTCTTCTACGGATTTACCGCGAAGTCTAGCTACTTCTTCCGGAGTCTTTAACTGACTTAAACCTGCGATGGTAGCAAGTACAACGTTCTGTTTATTTCTGGAACCCATACATTTTGTACGGATGTTTTTGATACCTGCTAACTCGATAACCGCACGAGCCGGACCACCAGCGATTACACCAGTACCTTCCGGGGCTCTCTTCATCAGAAGTTCAGCGCTGCCGAATTTACCAACATAATCATGTGTGATACTGTTGTTTTCATCTCTTGCTACGGTTACTAATTTTTTGATAGCATCTTCTTTTCCTTTGCGGATAGCTTCCGGAATTTCAGCTGCTTTTCCAAGTCCTGCACCAACATGTCCGTTGCCGTCTCCAACAACTACTAAAGCTGTAAAACGCATGGTACGTCCACCTTTAACAACTTTTGTTACACGTTTGATTGAGACTACTTTTTCTTCTAATTCTAACTGACTAGCATCAATGATTGTATGTCTCATGTATTTCGCTCCTCTCTTTCCTAGAATTTCAGGCCAGCTTCTCTAGCTGCATCTGCTAATGCTTTTACTTTACCATGGTATACGAAACCGCCTCTGTCGAATACAACTTCTTCGATTCCTGCCTCAACTGCTTTCTTACCGATAACAGTTCCCAGGTAAGCTGCTGCTGCTACTGTGTTGGTCTGTTCCAGTTCTGCTTTTACATCTTTCTGAAGAGTAGAAGCGGATACTAATGTTTTTCCAACGGTATCATCAATGATCTGTGCATACATATGGTTGTTACTTCTGAATACAGCCAGACGAGGTCTCTGAGCTGTACCAACGATATGATGACGCATTCTTCTATGCTTTTTAGTACGAACACTCGCTCTTGATACTTTATTAATCATTTTTGCACTCTCCTTATTTATTTCTTACCAGTTTTACCAACTTTACGTCTGATAACTTCATCAGCATATTTGATACCTTTACCTTTGTAAGGTTCCGGTCTTCTCTTTTCTCTGATTTCAGCTGCGTACTGGCCAACTTTTTCTTTGCTGATACCTTTTACAGTAATCTTGTTGCCATCTACAGTTGTTTCCAATCCTTCCGGATCTTCCATTTCAACTGGGTGAGAATATCCTAAGGAAAGAACTAATTTCTTACCCTGTTTCTGAGCTCTGTAACCTACACCGTTTACTTCCAGAACTTTTTCATATCCTTCGCTGACACCAACAACCATGTTGTGGATCAGAGTTCTGGTCAGACCGTGCAGAGCTTTCATTTTCTTTAAGTCGTTTGGTCTTGTTACTACCACATGTCCATCTTCTACTTTGATGTCCATTTCTACAGGCAGATTTCTTTCCAGAGTTCCTTTAGAACCTTTTACAACAACGTAATTGTTCTCTTTAACTTCAACTGTTACACCAGCCGGAACAACTACAGGCAGTCTTCCAATACGTGACATACCATTTTCCTCCTATTAACTTAGATTTTCGGAGAGGACGCTCAGTCCCCTCTGTTTTCAGTTTCTATATCCTTTGCTTGCGCGAAGTGATCGATCTTACCAAACGAATGCCAGAACTTCACCGCCAACCTGCAGCTTTCTGGCTTCTTTATCAGTAATAACACCCTGGTTTGTAGACAGAATTGCGATTCCCAGTCCACCCAGTACTCTTGGCAGTTCGTCTTTACCAGCGTAAATACGAAGACCTGGTTTGGAAATTCTCTTCAGACCAGTGATGATCTTTTCGTTTTTGTCAGCACCGTATTTCAGAGTAATACGGATGTTTTTGAAGTTTCCATCTTCTACGATTTCATATTTTGCCACGTAACCTTCTTTAACCAGAATGTCTGCGATAGCAACTTTGATTTTGGATGCCGGAACGTCTACAGTGGCATGTTTTGCTGTGTTAGCGTTACGGATTCTTGTAAGCATATCTGCAATCGGATCGCTCATTGTCATGATAGTTTCCTCCTAATTATTTAGACTTTTCATGTTCTTGTTTGTATGTGTATACCCTCTCACTTTAGCGCAGCCTTTCGGCCTTGCCAAGTGATGTGGGCTTTCATCGGATCTTTCGATCCGCTTTCAACTCTTACCAGCTTGCTTTCTTAACACCCGGGATCTGTCCTTTGTATGCTAATTCACGGAAGCAAATTCTGCAGATTCCGTATTTTCTTAAGTAAGCATGTGGACGACCACAGATTCTGCAACGATTGTATTCTCTTGTGGAGAATTTCTGTTTACGCTGCTGTTTGATTTTCATTGCTGTCTTAGCCATGAATTTTCCCTCCTATTCTTACTTTGAAAACGGCATGTTGAATAATGTCAATAATTCACGAGCTTCTTCATCAGTCTTAGCTGTTGTAACGAAGATGATGTCCATACCTCTTACTTTATCAACTTTATCATACTCGATTTCCGGGAAAATCAGCTGTTCTTTGATACCCAGTGCATAGTTTCCTCTTCCGTCAAATGCGTTTGGATTAACTCCACGGAAGTCACGTACACGAGGCAGAGCCAGGTTGATCAGACGATCAGCGAACTCATACATTTTTTCCCCTCTCAGGGTAACTTTACAACCGATTGGCATACCTTCACGGATTTTGAAGTTAGCTACGGAATTTTTTGCTCTTGTCAGAACTGCTTTCTGTCCGGAAATTGTTTCCAGATCTTTTACAGCTGCTTCCAGAATTTTAGCATTTTCTTTGGCTTCGCCAACACCCATGTTGATTACGATCTTATCGAGTTTTGGCACTTCCATGATATTTTTATAACCAAATTTTTTGGTCATAGCATCTACGATCTCATTTTTGTAAGTATCTTTCAGTCTGCTCACTTTCAATTGCCTCCTCTCTCAATTAGTCGATTACTTCGTTGCTGCCTTTTGCAACACGAACTTTTTTTCCATCTTCAACTTTGAAGCCTACACGAACAGCTTTTCCGTTGTGGATCAGCATTACGTTAGATGCATCGATCGGAGCTTCTTTGTTGATGATTCCGCCCTGCTGGTTAGCCATAGAAGGTTTTGCATGTTTTGTGATCATGTTGATACCTTCAACGATGACTTTACCGTCTTTTACAGACAGAACTTTTCCTTCTTTGTCTTTATCTTTACCGGCGATTACCTTAACGGTGTCACCTTTTTTAATTTTTAAACTTGCCATCAGGTTACCTCCTTATAATACTTCTGGAGCCAGGGATACAATTTTCATAAACTGTTTCTCACGAAGCTCTCTTGCTACTGGTCCAAAGATACGAGTTCCCCTTGGTGTTTTGTCATCTTTGATGATGACAGCTGCATTCTCATCAAATTTGATGTAAGAACCATCTTTACGACGAACACCTTTTACAGTACGTACAACAACGGCCTTAACTACATCGCCTTTTTTAACAACGCCGCCTGGTGTTGCATCTTTGACGGAAGCAACGATAACATCACCGATATTGGCATATCTTCTAGTAGAACCGCCCATAACACGGATACACAGAATCTCTTTTGCACCTGTGTTATCAGCAACTCTAAGTCTACTTTCCTGCTGAATCATGCTGGTATTCCTCCTATACGAATTAACTGATAACGATTATTTTACTTTCTCAACGATTTCAACCAGTCTCCATCTTTTGTCTTTGGACAGCGGTCTGGTTTCCATAACTTTAACGGTATCACCGATGCTGCACTGATTCTGCTCATCATGTGCTTTCAGTTTATATGTTCTCTTTACGATTTTTTTGTAAAGAGGATGTTTAACATGGTCTTCGATCGCAACTACGATTGTTTTATCCATCTTGTTGCTGACTACTTTACCAATACGTGTTTTTCTAAGATTTCTTTCCACGATTTAGTGCCTCCTTCTTAGATTACTGTACGTTCGCCTTTTCAGCGATTACGGTCTGAATTCTGGCAATATTTCTACGAACCTCTTTGATTCTGCTTGTATTGTCCAGCTGATTGGTTGCATTCTGGAATCTCAGGTTAAAGAGTTCCTTCTTAGCAGCTACTAATTCTTCCTGTAATTCTGTAGCTGATTTCGCTTTTAAATCTTCTACATAATTTTTAATTTTCACTGTTATCACCGCCTTCTAAGTCTGCACGAGAAACGATTTTACATTTACATGGTAACTTATGCATTGCAAGACGTAATGCTTCACGAGCTGTTTCTTCAGGTACACCTGCGATCTCGAACATTACACGACCTGGCTTAACAACTGCTACCCAGTATTCCAGAGCACCTTTACCGGAACCCATACGTGTTTCTGCTGGTTTTGCTGTTACTGGTTTGTCCGGGAAAATTTTGATCCAAACTTTACCACCACGTTTGATATAACGAGTCATGGCAACACGGGCTGCCTCGATCTGGTTGGATTTGATCCAGCAAGGATCCATTGCTACAAGACCGAACTCACCGTAGTTGATTTTATTTCCTCTTAATGCTTTTCCTCTCATGGATCCGCGGAATTGTTTACGACGTTTAACTCTCTTAGGCATTAACATAATTATTTATCGCTCCCTTCCTTAGTTCCTTTGGTTGGAAGAACTTCGCCATTATAAACCCAAGCTTTTACACCAACTTTTCCGTAGGTTGTATCAGCTTCTGCGAAGCCATAGTCAATATCTGCTCTCAGTGTCTGAAGCGGAATAGTTCCTTCGCTGTAGAACTCTGTACGAGCCATATCTGCTCCACCAAGACGTCCGGATACGGATGTTTTGATTCCTTTTGCTCCGGCTTTCATTGTTCTCTGCATTGTAGATTTCATAGCACGACGGAAGGAAATACGGTTTTCCAGCTGCAGTGCGATGTTTTCTGCTACCAGCTGAGCATCTTTGTCTGGTCTCTTAACTTCTTTAATATCAACAATCAGTTTCTTTGTTGTATATTTCTGCAGTTCTTTTTTCACTTTCTCAATTTCAGAACCACCTTTACCGATTACAACACCCGGTTTAGCTGTATAAATAATAACTTTTACACGCTCGGAAGCTCTTTCGATTTCGATCTTAGCAACACCTGCGCTGTACAGTTTCTTTTTCAGGAATGTTCTGATGTTATAGTCTTCCACCAGGTTATCAGCAAAGTCTTTTTCTGCATACCATTTGGAATCCCAGTCTTTGATAACACCGACTCTAAGGCCGTGTGGGTTAACTTTCTGTCCCATGATTACCCTCCTTATTATCTTTCATCTAACACGATAGAGATATGACTTGTTCTTTTCTCAATTCTGTATGCTCTACCCTGTGCTCTCGGTCTGATTCTCTTCATTGTAGGTGCTTTGTTTGCGTAGCACTCTGCAACGTACAGATTTTCAAGGCTCATGCCGTTGTTGTTCTCAGCATTTGCGATTGCAGACTCCAGTAATTTTTTGATTACGCTTGAAGCGTAACGTGGGTTGTATGTCAGAATTCCCAGTGCTGTCTGCACATCTTTTCCACGAATTACATCCAGTACATAACAAGCTTTCTGTACGGACATTCTTGCATAGGATAACTTAGCAGATGGTCTGGTATCTTTATTAGCATTTCTTGCTCTTTTAATCTGGCTTCTATGTCCTTTTGCCATGACTAAAATCCTCCTTTCAAGATTGGGCTATACCGCTTTATTTACGAACACCTGATTTTTTCTCGTCTTTTCCATGTCCTCTGTAAGTTCTTGTAGCAACGAACTCACCCAGTTTATGTCCAACCATATCTTCTGTAACATATACCGGCACATGTTTTCTTCCATCATGGACAGCGATTGTGTGTCCTACGAAAGATGGGAAGATTGTGGAACGACGTGACCAGGTTTTAATAACTGATTTATCTCCTGCTGCATTCATAGCATCAACTTTTTTAAGTAAGCTCTGATCTGCAAAAGGTCCTTTTTTCAATGAACGAGCCATTTACGTAACCTCCTTATTTCGCTAATGTTTTACCGTCTCTTCTTCTTACGATATACTTATTGGACTGTTTGTTTTTCTTTCTGGTCTTCAGGCCCAGAGCAGGTTTACCCCATGGAGTACATGGACCTGGACGACCGATACCGGTCTTTCCTTCACCACCACCATGCGGATGGTCATTCGGGTTCATAACGGAACCACGTACAGTCGGGCGGATACCCATGTGACGTTTTCTTCCGGCTTTACCGATATTTACCAGGTTGTGCTCTCCGTTTCCTACAACACCGATAGATGCACGGCAGTTGATCGGAACCATTCTCATTTCGCCTGAAGGCAGTCTTAAGGTTGCGTATTTTCCTTCTTTTGCCATCAGCTGAGCTCCATTACCAGCAGAACGAACCAGCTGTCCGCCCTTTCCAGGATGAAGTTCTACATTGTGTACCATAGTACCAACCGGGATTTCTGACAGCGGCATGCAGTTACCAGGTCTAACTTCTGCGTTAGCTCCGTTCATAACTTTAGCGCCGACTTTCAGTCCTTCTGGTGCCAGGATGTATGCTTTCTCACCGTCTGCGTAGCAGATCAGTGCGATATTTGCTGTTCTGTTCGGATCGTATTCGATAGCAACTACAGTTGCAGGGATATCATCTTTTCTTCTCTTGAAGTCGATGATTCTGTATTTTCTTCTGCTTCCGCCTCCGCGATGTCTAACTGTAATTTTACCCTGATTGTTACGTCCGGAATTCTTTTTCAGAGATACTACCAGAGATTTCTCTGGTGTGGATTTTGTGATTTCAGCAAAATCCAGGCTTGTCATATTTCTTCTGGACGGTGTATATGGGCTGTATTTTCTAATTCCCATTGTAATTATCTCCTTTCATTCAGCGATAGTAAGAGCGATCGGATGTTCGCTCAAGTCTTATTGACTTTGTCCGCTTTGCAATCTTACAGACCTTCGAAGATTTCGATGTCTTTGCTGTTCTCTGTCAGAGTAACGATTGCTTTTTTGGTCTTAGCTGTTCTTCCAACTGTGTAACCACGACGTTTTTTCTTACCGTCAAGGTTCATTGTGTTTACAGTTTTTACTTCTGTTCCCTCGAACATTTTTTCAACAGCTTCTTTGATCATAGATTTGTTTGCTTCCGGATGAACCAGGAAAGTATATTTTTTCTCGCTCATAGCGTTCATACTTTTTTCAGTTACAACCGGTTTAAGGATTACATCATAATATTGAATGTTAGCCATTATGCATATACCTCCTCAACTTTTGCAACAGCTGCTTTGTCCAGAACAACTGTGTTGTATTTCAGGATATCGAATACATTCAGTGTTCCAACAGATGCTGTGATCACATTCGGAATGTTTCTTGCAGATACGATTACGTTTTCGTTATCGGTAACAACCATTGCTTTTTCAACTTTCAGGTTGTTCAGTACATTCTGCATATCTTTTGTTTTAATAGCGTCTAATTTCAGTTCGTCCAGGACTACCAGTTTGTTTTCCTGTACTCTTGTTGTCAGAGCAGATTTCAGAGCAATTCTTCTTTCTTTCTTGTTCATTTTGAAAGAGTAATCTCTTGGTACCGGTGCGAATACAACTCCGCCGCCTGTCCACTGTGGAGCTCTTGTTGAACCCTGTCTTGCATGACCAGTTCCTTTCTGTCTCCAAGGTTTTCTTCCGCCTCCGCTTACTTCAGAGCGGGTTTTTGCTTTCTGAGTTCCCTGACGTTTATTTGCCAGCTGGCGCACAACTGCCATATGAACAAGATGTTCATTTACTTCTACACCGAACACAGCGTCGTTCAGTTCCAGTGTGCCAACTTCATTGCCTTCCATATTATAAACAGATACGTTTGACATCTGTGTGTTCCTCCTTTTCAAGAATCATGCCTCGCGGCATCGGGTCCACCGATCATCCGTTAAATTATTTTGCGCTTTTAACGGTTGCTTTGATTGTTACTAAAGATTTTTTAGGACCTGGTACAGCACCTTTTACCAGAAGCAGATTGTTTTCAGCATCTACTCTGACAATTTCCAGATTCTGTACTGTAACTTTTTTGTTACCCATGTGTCCAGCCATCTTTTTACCTTTGAATACACGGCTCGGATCGGAACAAGCACCGTTGGAACCTGCATGACGATGGTATTTGGAACCATGAGCCATAGGTCCTCTGGACTGACCGTGTCTCTTGATTGCGCCCTGGAATCCTTTACCTTTGGAGATTGCAGTAGCATCTACTTTTTCTCCTGCTGCAAAGATGTCAGCTTTGATTTCCTGAGCTACTTCATAGCTTTCAGCATCTTCTAAACGGAATTCGCGAACGAATCTCTTGTAAGAAACGCCTGCTTTGTCAAACTGTCCTTTCATTGGTTTGTTCACCAGTTTTTCTCTCTTGTCAACAAAACCAACCTGTACTGCACTGTAACCATCATTCTCAACAGTTTTAACCTGAGTTACTACGCAAGGTCCTGCCTGCAATACAGTCACCGGAGTTAAAACTCCATCTTCGTTGAAAATCTGAGTCATTCCAACTTTTGTAGCTAAGATTGCTTTCTTCATTCTTTTTACCTCCTGTTTAAACTACAGCGGAACACCAACCCGGGTGTTCATCCTAGAAACAGCCGATATAAGTGGAACACTATGACCCATACGGGATGTTGATTCCTAAGAATGTGTTGCTTCTATATCTAACTTTTCCGGATATTTCTTTTCGATGAAATTATTTGTTTTTCATCTTGATATCGATGCTAACACCAGCCGGCATCTCCAGTCTTGCCAGAGCATCCACAGTTTTCTGTGTCGGTCCGATGATATCGATCAGTCTTTTATGAGTTCTCTGCTCAAACTGTTCTCTGGAATCTTTGTATTTGTGTACCGCACGTAAGATTGTTACTACCTCTTTCTTAGTGGGAAGTGGTACCGGTCCACTCACTACTGATCCGTTCTTTTTTACAGTTTCGATGATTTTGCTTGCAGATGCATCAACCAGCTGATGATCATAAGCTTTCAGAATAATTCTCATTACTTGACTTGCCATAAAAAAAGTCGCCTCCTTTTCGCACTTTACGAGTACGACAAGCGGTGACTGTACACTTTCCCGTGTGTGTCCTTCGGACTCTCACGCGGTTTTCCACACTTCTGGTGGACGTATTTAACATGTATACAGTGACTTGTCGCCAGTTTCTTAACTTGACATTCGCTCCACGGAAAACCTGCAATTAGTGCAGCAACCTCGCGCTTCATCGCTATCAATGTCACAACATGGGTTATTATAAACGAAACCCCTCGCAATTGCAAGGGGTTTTTCGAATTTTTTTAATTTTTTTTATTTTCTTATTTTACAGGACGTCCGAATAATCTACCAGGGTAACTCCGCTGACTTCATCTTCGATTACTTCCGGCTCATCGCCATCCGCTTCTGCCTTCTCAAGAAGTTCTTCTTTTGTGTACACCGGCATCGCAAGTTTCTTATCTCCTGTCTCCTGTTTTTCTTCCGATACCACTTCAAGAACTACCGGCTGTGTCTGCTCTGTCGAATCCGATGCATCTGTCTTTTCCGGTTCCTCTGTATCATTCGTCTGATTCTCACCCATCATGCTGGCGATGTCAGCAGCGAACAGACTTGCTGTTTCTTCCAGAAGTGTTTTATCCGGATCTTCCGTCTCATCTGTTGATTCCTGTTTTTCCTGGGCTTCTTCCGTCGGTAATACAATCTCCTGTGTGTTTCCCGTGCTCTGTGCTTCCTGCATCAGTTCCTGCGGAAGAACGATTTCCTGCGTGCTGCCGGCTGCCTGCGTCTCTTCCATCGGCTCTGCCGGTATCACTTCCGGTTCCTGCTCTGACTCATCTACATGAGCCTTTTTGTTCTTCTTGGCAAGTTTGGCTTCCTGTCGTTCACGTTTCGCTCTTGCCTTCGCTTCTGCTACTGCGGCTTTTTCTTCCTGTTTCTGTTTTTTCTTATCTGCTTTTCTTGCTTTTTTCTTTTCCCGTCTGGACATTACTGCAGGTTCTTCTTCCTGTTCTTCCTCAGACTCATCTTCTTGCGTATCCTCATTCTCCTCGTCCTCTTCATCATCATCTTTTTTCCAGACCTCTGCGAGAATAAACAGGATAATCACAAATACAACAGCAAGTCCCACAATGATCAGCCCTTCCGTACTTCGAAGTGCCATGGATACATAACCGATCACCGGTACCACAAGCATAACTTTCTGAACCGTGCTTCCCAGCTCCTGCTGTGTGGTTCCGCCATCTGTGCTTAACTGATCATCCAGTACCACACTGCTGCCATCGATACTGTCTACCACATATACATATTGTCCGCCATCCTTACTGACCAGAACTTTATCTCCCTGCTTCAGTTCACTGCGGTCCTTCTCCACTGCATAGGCTACGGATCCCTGTGGCAGATTTGTCTGCATATCGACATCATCCACCATCACCGTTGTAACCCCTGCAAATGGTGGAATCAAAAGACCCGCCGCAACCACAATGGCACAAAACAGGATCACATTAACAATCGTTTTCAAAACCTTCGACATGATCTACTCTCCTCATCTGTTTTCCTATCTGTCAACTCTGCTTTCAGCATTTCCCAGATACTCTCTTACTGATAATACTGCCTTTTAGGGCAGTATCCATATCATGCCCCTTATTATATCCTCTTTTAACAGCTTCTGCAACCTGTTTTAAAAATTGTAAGTTTTTTCTTATTTTCTGTTGCCTGTACTTTTCTTCTTTATTATAATGAAAGTATACGGAGGTATTTACTATGAAACCCACCATCAAAATGATCGAAGATCTTTCTTTGAACGCGTGGCCCTCTCATCAGATTCAGCTCTATGACGGATGGCTTCTGCGTTTTTCTTATTTTTATACTCACAGAACCAACTGCGTGGAGCAGATCGGACCATCCTCGATTCCTATCGAAGAAAAAATTGATTTCTGCGAAGACGCTTATCATCGCTGGGGAACACCTTCCATTTTCAAGATCACACCTCTTCTTCCTGATGATTTTGAAAAGCGGTTGATCGACCGTAGATATGCAGTGCAACACGTCACGGAAGTAATGACCCTGGATCTGACTCCCTGGCAGATCACCACGCCACCTGTCAGTGTGCGGCTGGAACGTACCATCAATGACCGGTGGATCCAGTCGTTATTTGCTTTAAAAAGTACAACCAGCGCCATCCATCGTCAGATTGTACCATCCATGTATCATGCAATCCCAAAAGACACTCTTGCCGCTTCCATTACCAATAGTGACGGACAGATTGTCGCTATCGGACTCGGTATTTTGGACCGTTCCTACATGGGAATTTATGCGATCCATGTTCATCCCCATTACCGCGGACGCAAATATGCCCGTTCCGTTTGTACTTCTCTGTTAAATCGTGGAAAAGAGCTGGGAATGACCGGTGCTTATCTACAAGTCGTAGAGGGGAATACTCCTGCCAAACAACTGTATCTTTCTCTTGGATTCGAAGATTTTTACAGTTACCGGTTCCGGGTAAAAGAATTATTCTAAAATTACAAAAGACAGGGACATCCTCTTCGGACGTCCCTGTCTTTTGTAATTGTTCGCTATATAATTGGCAAATCACCTATCTATTACTTACTTGTCAGATATTTTTCAATTCCTTCGATAGCCGCTTCTTCATCTGCACCTTCTGCGCAGATTGTAACGCTCTCACCTACATTCAGCCCAAGTGTCATCATACCCATGATGCTTTTTGCATTGACATGTTTATCTCCACTTTCCACCTGGATTCTGCTTTCATACTGGCTGGCAACCTGTACAAGCATCGCTACCGGTCTTGCTTCTAATCCATTGGAAATCTGAATTGTAATTGGTTTCTTAATCATGATAATCCTCCTTATTTTCCCGCAGTTCGTCAGCAATTCTTCCGAGTTTCCGAAGTCTGTGATTCACTCCTGATTTCCCCACCGGAGGATTCATCATCTCACCCAGTTCTTTCAGAGTTGCCTCCGGATACCGCAACCGACAAACTGCGGTCTCCTCCAACTCCTCCGTGAGTTGTGAGAAGCCCACATGTGTTTCAATATACCTGATATCTTCTATCTGTTTTACTGCTGCCGAAACCGTTTTCCCGATGTTGGCAGTCTCGCAGTTCACTTTACGGTTAATATTGTTGCTGATTTCCTTCCTGATCCGAATATTCTCCAGATCCATCAGAGAGATTCCTGCTTCTACCACTCCAAGAAAATCTACAATCTGGGATCCTTCTTTCAGATAGACCACCTGGCTTTTCTTTCTTGCAACAATTCTCGCATCCAGCTCAAATTCTTTCATGATGGACTGTATCTGTTCCGCCCGTTCCATAGTGGAGCAGACAATTTCCAGATGATACCCTTTCTCCGGATCGCTGATAGAACCTGCAGCCAAAAACGTTCCCCTCAAAAATGCTCTTTTACAACATTCTTTTTGTATCACCAGACGGCTCATAACAGATAGGTCATCTGCAATCTCCTGCTCAGGCGACATAAATTTGGTGGCCTGAAGGATTCGAACCGTATCTTCATGGGAAGGTACTTCTACCTTATATACGTTGGACTTTTTCAGGTAAACATTCTTCCGAACGTGAATTACAGCTTCTATATTAAATGTTTTTTCTACTAATGTAAAGTACTTTCTTGCCACAGACACATTTTCTGTATGTACGATCACGCAAAAGTGATCGTTGGCCGAGATACTGACCTGCCCACAGACACTTAAGATCGCAGCGATCTCTGCAATCTGGCAATGACGTGCCGTGGATATCTGCCGGGATAATTCCTCTTTCACTTTACCGGAAAAGGACATGCACTCTTACCTCACTTCATTCATTTTCTTTCGGATGGCATCCTTACCAATGTCTCTGTGTTCAATCCGTACTCCATATTCTTCAGACTGCTCCAGACGCTGATACAATGCATTTGCAAGCGTCACCGAACGGTGTTTTCCACCGGTACATCCGATGCTGACAACCAGTTGATTCTTTCCCTCCAGAATATAGTTCGGAATCAGGAACGAAACCATATCTGCCAGCTTATCCAGAAAAATTCTGGATGCTTCGCAATTCATCACATAATCACTGACTGGTTTGTCATTCCCACTTAACGGACGAAGTTCATCAATGTAATATGGATTTGGCAAAAATCTCACATCGAATACCAGATCAGAATCCGATGGAATTCCGTATTTAAATCCAAAAGACAGAACGGTGATCATCAGATTTTTAAACCCCTGATTTTTCACAAAGATCTTATCCAGTTCCGACTTCAGTTCTCTTGTCAGAAGCTGACTGCTGTCCAGAATATAATCCGCATGCTCTTTCAGATATTTTAATCTTCTGCGCTCCTCCCGGATGCCGTTCTCCACTCTGCCGCTTCCGGCCAGCGGATGTGTTCTTCTGGTTTCCTTATAACGTTTTACCAGCACCTCATCTTCGGCATCCAGAAACAGAATCTCATATTCAAGTCCTGTCAGCCTGATCTCTTCCAGCGCTTTTTCCACGCCTTCCATTCCACCGCCGCTTCGCACATCTACTCCAAGAGCCACCTTCTGGATACTTCCCGAGTTTCCTTCCATAATAAACTGTGCGAATTTTTCCAGAAGTGGAATCGGAAGGTTATCCACGCAAAAATAACCTGCATCCTCCAGTATTTTCAGTGCGGTACTTTTTCCCGCACCGGACATTCCCGTAACAATTACAAATCTCATGTTGCTCCTCTTTCGCTTTTAAAATTCCCCAAGAAATTTCACTTCTGTCTCCAGCTGCACCTGAAATTTTTCATATACGATCCGCTGTACATCGTGAATCAGATTCACCACATCTGTTGCTGTCGCATTTTCTTTATTGATCACAAATCCACAGTGTTTTTCCGATACCTGTGCACCACCAACCTGATAACCGCGAAGGCCGGCATCCTGAATCAGTTTTCCGGCAAAATATCCTTCCGGTCTTTTGAAGGTACTTCCTGCACTTGGATACTCTAAGGGCTGTTTTGTCACACGCTGTTCTTTCAGTTCATCCATACGGCATTTTATCGCTTCCGGATCTCCTTTTTTCAGATTCAGAACCGCTTCCAGAACAATATAACCCTTTTCTTTTACCACACTGGTCCGATATCCCAGCTGCAGTTCTTCTTTATACAGTTTCTTCTGTTCTCCCTTCGGTGTGAGCACAGTGACGGACTCCAGAATATCTTTCATCTCTCCTCCGTAAGCGCCTGCATTCATCACTACAGCGCCTCCCAGGGTTCCCGGAATTCCCGCTGCAAATTCCATACCGGTAAGTCCCGCATCCAGTGCCTTTCTGGCTGTAGCGGATAAGAGTGCTCCTGCCTGTACCTGCAGCTGTTCTCCATTCACCGCAACCTGATTCATATTTTTATAGATCTGCAACACAGCTCCGTCATATCCCTGATCACTTACCAGCAGATTGCTGCCATTCCCAAGAATAAAGTATGGCGTCTTTTCTTCCTGACAGATATGTACGATTTCTTCAATCTGTTCTTTTGTGGACGGAGTCAGAAAACAGGCTGCCGGTCCGCCTACACGGAAAGTAATATGTTTCTTCATTGGTTCATTCCGCAGAAACTGATCATTTCCCACCGTCTGTTCCAGTCTTTTGATTACTTCTTCTCTCAAATTGATCACCTTTTCATTTTCTGTTGCGGGATCTTTGTATCGATCCCGCTGGCACTTACACATAAACCATATTATTATACTATATCTTTTCCGTATGTGGCAAGAGCTGAAGGTCTCTTTCTTCTTTATTTTTTCATCTGCGGATGAAAAAACAGGCTCGCAAGATATCCGAAAATCAGCGCAGCGCTGATACCTCCGGCACTGGCTTTTAACCCTCCGGTAAATACCCCCAGAATACCCACCTGTTCCACCTCTTCCTTCACACCCTGAAATAACAAATGTCCGAATCCGATCAGCGGAACACTGGCACCTGCACCTGCATAATCCACCAATGGTTCGTACAAATGCAGAGCACTCAGCACACTTCCCGTACATACCAGAAGAACCATGACTCTTCCCGGCATCAGTCTGGTCTTATCCAGAAGGATCTGCACCAGTGCACAGATCAGTCCGCCTACCCAGAAAGCATGGATATAATTCATCAGCATGTCTGTTCCACCTCCCCTTCTTCCCATTCCAGTACTACGCCCTGAGCGATTCCCGGCACACTGTTTCCTTCATAAAAGCTCACTTTTGACATCAGCGCCCCTGTTGGCACAAAAAGTACCCGTTTCCAGTCACCGCAGGCAATCTTTGGCAGGATATAACCGGCAAGTACAGAAGCACTGCAGCCACAGCCGCTTCCTCCTGCATGGGTATCCTGTGTTTTCTGATCGTACATCAAAATTCCACAATCTTTGTGATTTTTCTCTGCCTGATACCCTTCTTTTTCCAGAAGGTCAAGTAATATCTGCCCCCCGACATAACCGAGATCCCCGGTAATAATCTGATCATAGTCTCCAGGTTTTCTCCCAAAGTCTTTCAGATTCTGTACAATGGTGCTGCAAGCTGCCGGTGCCATACAGGCTCCCATATTCTGGGAATCTTTCAATCCATAGTCTACCACTTTCCCGATGGTAAGCCCCGTGATCTTCACTCTCCCTTTTTTCCTGTTTAACACACAGGCACCACTTCCCGTAACAGTCCAGGAAGCTGACAATGGTCTCTGACTTCCGTAACCCAGCGGAAAACGAAATTCTTTCTCTGCCGTTGCAAAATGGCTGGATGTCACTGCCAGAACCCGTTCTCCGTGACCAGCCGAAACAGCGATTGCCCCAAGGCTCAGTGCTTCACCCATCGTGGAACATGCCCCGAACACTCCATATAATGGACGCTCCAGTCCTCCGCTCCCGAAGGAAGAAGCGATGGACTGTGCCAGCAGATCCCCTGCGAAGATGATTCGTATATCTTCCGGGCAGCATCCTGCTTTTTTGATTGCCAGCCTCGCCGCCTTCTGCTGCAGCATACTCTCTGCTTCTTCCCAGGTATCCTGCCCCAACTGAGCATCTGTCTCAATTTCATCAAAGAAAGGAGCCAGTGGACCTTCCCCCTCTTTTTTCCCAACAACCGATGCCCAGCTTTCCACATAGACCGGCTTTTCCAGCCGAATACTCTGTTTCCCGATCTCCATCTGCTACCACCTTTCTGCCACGTACTGGATCAGTCCCAACACCCATGAGGTCAGCACCCCATAAAGTATCACCGGTCCCGCTATGGTAAATATCTTGCTTCCGATTCCAAATACCTGTCCTTCTTTCTGGTATTCCACTGCCGGTGCTGCCACAGAATTGGCAAATCCTGTGATCGGCACAAGGGTTCCTGCTCCTCCCCATTTTGCCAGCTGGGGATAAAGGTTCATACCCGTAGTCAGGGCGCTCAGAAAAATCAAGGCAATGGAACACCAGGTCCTCGCTGTTTTCTCATCCATGCCTGCTGCCAGTGCCCATTCAGTGACTGCCTGTCCTGACACACAGATCAAACCGCCCACCAGAAAGGCTTTTGCCATATTGGCAGGCAAACTGTGCGTCGGAGTCAGCTTTTTGACATATTCTTCATATAACTGCTGTTTTTCTCTGTCTTTCTGCATCGTTTCATCCTCATATCCAGGTGATTTCACCTGTCTTCTTTCTGTTTTTCATCTCTTACACACGCAGTATCTTCCCCGTCAGGAAAAGAAGAACCAAAGAGAACCTACCACTTTTCCAAGTGCCATGCTGAGGATTACCAGTCCAATTCCTTTCACAAGACCGATCCTCCGAATCAAAATCGCATAAATATTCACCACCTCACCCAGTGCCGCCACCCAGCTTCCAAGAAAAATCCCGGAAAAGCTTCCGTAAACTGCAAGTCCCGGATTACCCAGTGGCAATGCTCTCTGATACAGAAAAACCACATTGCCAAGCACTGCTCCCAGCATGGAACATTCCTCATACAGGCGCACCTGTGCGGCACTTCCGGTAATCCCGGCAAACCTTGGAACAATTCCAAGGCTTATAATAAATGCCACCACGCCACTTGCAATCGTTGTTCCCATGCAAAGTCCCAGCATGCCAAGAAAGATTTCTCTCATCCGGAATTATTCTCCTTTCTATTCTCCATCTCCAGAATCGTCTGATCTACCTGCTCCTCGTATGCACGCATCTCCACTTCCATCGGTGTCGGATCCTCGGTGATCTTCCATTTTCCAAAATGATTAAAGAAAAATACAACACCAATACCGATTCCCACAGAATACGTTACTTCCAAAATCGCCAGTCCTCTCGGATCTGAAGTAAACTGGCTGCTGATCCGCTCAAACAATTTTAGAATATCTACATCCGTGTTGAAAGTCATAATAGAAAACATCGTACCAAAAAATGTGACCAGACACACAAACGCAGTTTTCAACCAACTCATTATCTCACTTTTTCCAGCCGGATCCTCGTACGTCAGAATAAACTGCGGTTCACCGACATGAGCCACTTCCACCTGTTTCTCTTTTTTCTGGATCAGCTCTATCAGTTTCATGACCGAAACCGCATATCTGCCATATTTCCCTGACTCCAGAGTCAGTACCCGAAGCACCTTGCACCTTTGCAGTACTTCCGGATTATTGCTTGTAAGATCTGAGATATCACCAAGCCTGACATGTGGATCTGTAATCTTCCGGTTTTTGTCTGTCTGTATATACAGTACATCACCCATAGCATGTTGCCTCCTGTCTTTGTACCAGGGTTCCTCCTTTTTGCTTCTCCTGCATATTCTGCTGCATCAGAAGCACCACCAGTACTCCGGCTGCTGTGAGAATCGCAAGCAGCCAGATCCACCATTTTTTTCCTGCCATCCTACCACTTCCTTTCTTTTGTAAGTAGTATGTGTCAAAATGAATCCTCTATACTTCCTCCTGCATTTTTCTCAGAATTCTCTTTTCCATCCGTGAGACCTGTACCTGTGAAATTCCCATCTCTTTTGCAATCACACTCTGTGTTTTCTCCTGAAAATACCGCTGATAGATCAGTTCCCGTTCTTCGCCTTCAAGTTTACCCAGGATTTCTTCCAAAAATAATCGGTTCAGCACCTGCTCACTCTGGTTCTCTTTTTCTTCCAGTTTATCTATCAGAAGGATGGTATTGCCTTCTCCCTGGTAAATTGTCTGCTGCAGGGATTCCACCTGCGCATAAGACTCCATCGCCTCCATCAGTTCCTCCGGTGGGATTCCCAGTATCCGGGCAATCTCCTGGACAGTTGGCTCTCTGCCCGTCTGCTTTTCCTGCTGCTCCCGGATCCGATAGGCTTTCCCCGCTGTTTCCTTCAGGGAACGGCTTACTTTCAGTATCCCGTCATCCCGCAGATACCGTTTGATCTCTCCGACAATCATCGGAACTGCATAAGTGGAAAAGCAAACCTCATAGCTGCAGTCGAATTTATCCACTGCTTTGATCAGCCCGATGGTCCCGATCTGAAACAGATCTTCCGATTCCACACCTCTGTTTTGAAATCGGCGAACGATACTCCAGACAAGCCCGACATTCTCTTCCACCAGTATGTCCCTCGCCTCTTTATCCCCTTCGTGTGCGCTCTGTATCAATCTGAGGGTACGCTCCATAGGCTCTCCTTTTATGCAAATGGCTGCGGTGTCTGTCCGATTGTCTTTTTCATCCGGACAACTGTTCCCACACCTGCTTCCGATTCCACTTCCACCTGATCCATAAATGCTTCCATAAAAGCAAAACCCATCCCGGAGCGATCCAGATCCGGTCTTGTTGTATACATGGGTTCCATCGCCTTTTTCACATCTGCAATTCCCTTTCCGTCATCTTCCACCTGTACATACAAGGTCCGGTCACTGACCTGACAGCGGATTCGGATCTTTTTCACCTGATTGTCATATCCGTGGATAATGGCATTTGTAATTGCTTCAGATACAGCAGTCTTGATATCAGCCACCTCTTCCAGTGTAGGATTTAACTGTGTCGTAAACGCCGCTACTGCCACTCTTGCAAAAGATTCATTACTAGATCTGCTGTCAAACGTAATCATCATTTCATTCTTCTGTTCCATCGTTTCTCCCCCTTATTTGCTTTCCTTCCAATTTCGTTCTTTTTCCACTTCAATCACCTTTGTCACTCCTGCAAGATGCAAAATTCTCCAGATTCGATCACTGACGTGGGTCACTGCCACACTGCCTCCAAGCAGTCTCAGCTTTTGATACCGTCCCATGATTACTCCGATCCCGGAACTGTCCATAAATCCGGTGTCTCGAAAATCAAATTCAATCCGCTGAATATTCTTCTCGCCAATCATGCGATCTGCCACTCTCGGAATCTGCCCTGCGGTATGGTGATCCAGTTCTTTCGGCATCCGTACGACCAGAGTCCGCCCCTTCACCTGAAATTGTTCCATAAATATCCTCCCCTTTTCTGATTATTTATGGCGGTTTCTTACCTTTGCAAAAAACTACCTGCTGAATAGTTACTGTTTTTGATTCGTTGCCCGCGTAAAAAACGGGGGAAATACAAAGTCTTTTGTATTTCCCCCGTTCTGAGGTTTCTCTTATTGTCCGTTTTCTCCGGAAGTTTCTCCGGCTTCCCCTCCATTACCGTTCTGATCGGCTCCGGTTTCGCCTGTATTCTGTGTATCTGTCGTATCACCTGCACTGCTTTGTTCGGCAGTATCCTGTGAAGCAATGTCCTGATTTCCTGTCTGATCCTGTGTCTGTGCAGTTCCTGTTCCGGAACTGTTTTTCTGGCCGACACTGTCAAATCCCTTTCCACCGTTATCAATATATTTCTGTGCGGTAGAAGCACGCTTTGTTCCCGGGAACTGATCTACGATCTTCTGGAAAATCTCCACTGCTTTATCATACTGTTCGTCAAGCCGATAGGAATGCGCCAACAGATTCAATACTTCATAATCGCTGTCATCCATCTCCAGTGCCTGACTCAAATCTGTAATTGCCGTCTCATAATCCTTGGCATAAAATGCCTGTTCACCCTGGCTTTTCAGATTATTCTTCATCGTTGACTGGATACTCTTGTAAATAGAATCATAAATTTCTTTTGCATCTACAGACAGCAGATCTGCCTGTACATTCTGCAGAACATTCGCTGCCGAAGTATAATTTCCACTCTGAAAAGCAGCATATGCTTTGATCAGATTCTCATAACTGCTTGTCTGATTCTGGGCATCCTCAATCTGCTGCTGGGCAGATGCCACCGTCTCCTCAGACTGGTCAATCTGTTCCTGGAGCTTATTCATCTCTGCAGACTGTGTTGCCATAGTGTTGCTGTAGCTTACGACTTTTTCATTTGCCGCTTTATTGATCCGCTGCGTGTTTGCAGGTACCGTCAAAAACCATACCAGACAGGCCCCCACCAGAAAACCGAATCCAAGATTCAGCAGTGTGGCTGCCATGGAGCTTTCACGGAAGGTCGGTGGCTGAATCACCACATCATTTTCTGTCCGATAGGCGATCGACTGATTACCTGAAACCCTTTCTTCTTTCTCACGCAGACCAAATGTCCACCTTCTTGGTTCCAGACTGGTAATTGTTCCGGTCTGTTCGTCTACTTCCCGCAAAAAACGCAGCGTTGTGGAGTTTGTCTTGTCGATCTTCGCCGCTTTTTTCAGAATTCGTCTTGCTTTTTCATATTCTTCTTTTTTCAGGTAGATCAGTGCCAGCAGATGATATCCCTTGATCAGCTTCGGATTCTGATTCAGGATCTTTTTCAGCTGGATCACTGCCACATCTTCACTGCCTTTGCGGCAGCATTGCAGACTGTCATTATACTTTTTGATAGTCTGATTGATCACATCCAGTTTATTGGCATTCTGCTGCAGCCGTTCGATATACTCGGAAGCGATGTTATTCTCCGGCATGATATTTTTACTGATGATCCATTCACTTAACGCTGCCACAGCCTCACCGGTCTCAAAATATACCAGTCCCAGCAGGTTTCTCGCCTGAACATTCAGCTTGTTAAACTTCAGACTGCGTTTTAACAGATCAATGGCTCCGGAAAGATCCCGGATCTGTGCCTTATCCAGTCCCAGATTATAGTAGGTATTGGACAGCTGCCAGATCTTCTTCTGTACTTCCACATGAAAGCCGCAGCTTGGACAATAATCCGATTTTCCGATCGGAGCTCCGCAATTCATACAATTCATGTTTTACCCCTTATTCTTTCCGGTCTTTTTTCTCTGTTTTCAGCATCTCCTGCAGGATATCCACGATATCGGTCAGATCCCGTGTATATACCGCACTCTCGATCTCATCCACATCAAGACAGGGTTTGAATTTTTTCAATTCCTCTTCGTAATTAATCATTTTTTCTCTCCTATGCTTTTGGATTCTTCTGAAGGTACTCCTTGATCTCACCTACCAGATAAAGAGATCCAACGCAGAATAACATTCCATCGCCCTTTAAAGACAACGCTTTTTCAAATGCCTCTCCTACATTTGCCTCGGCGATCACCTGTTCACATCCGTCTTCTTTGAAAAATTCTGCCAGTTCCGTAGCCGGTACAACTCTGCTGCCGCCAACTTCTGTGGCAACTACTGCCCTCGGACGGATCTTTTCGCTGACTGTACGGATCATTTTTTCATAATCCTTATCAGCCACTGCGGAAAATAACAGCGTGATCGGATGTTCTTTTCCAAAATGACACGCCGTCTCCACAAACCGTGCCACACCATCTGCATTGTGTGCCCCGTCTACGATCACATCTGGTAAAACTGTCTCCATACGACCTTCCCAGTGCGTATTTTTCAATCCCTCGATCAACTGTTCCAACGGAATCTTATGCACATCCCGCAGCTGTTCCATCGTGAAAAACGCCAGAGATGCATTCATCATCTGGTACGGTGCAATATACGGAATCGACAGTTGAACAGTATTATAATACTTACAATGAAAGGAAAAATCAATGCCCTCTCTTGTATTTTTCTGCATTTCATACATGTCCTCGGTCAGTGCAAATGCCGGGGAACCCAGTTCTTTCGCGCGTTTTTCAATCACCTCGGAAGCCTCCGGCTGATGTCCGTCATAGATCACCGGAACCTGGGGTTTGATGATACCGGCCTTTTCACCGGCAATTTTTCCGATAGTATCTCCCAGATATTCCACATGATCCAGACTGATAGAAGTAATGATGCATGCCAGCGGATGATCTACGGTGTTGGTCGCATCCAGTCTTCCACCAAGGCCGGTCTCCAGAACCACATAATCCACATCTGCTTCTTTGAAAACAACCATTCCCATCAGAAACAGGGTCTCGAAATAGCTCGGGTGATCCAGTCCGTCTTCCTGTGCCTTTTTAATAATTCTTTGTACTTCTTCAAAAGCTTTCACAAACCGTTCATCGGAAATCATCTCTCCGTTGATCTTAAAACGTTCATTGATCTTTACCAGATGCGGCGAAGTAAACAAACCAACTTTGTAGCCTCCTGCGCGGAGCATGGAATCCAGATATGCACAGACACTTCCTTTTCCATTGGTTCCCGCCACATGGATCACCTGCATCTGATTCTGGGGATCGCCCAGACACTTCAGCAGTGCTTTCGTGTGATCCAGAGGGTTTTTCGATGTAAACTTCGGTATTTCTTCAATATAATCTACGATTTCTCTATAATTCAAAATTACCACCACTTTATCTAATGTATTTGTCCGGTTTCCCGGTACTTTCCATTATATAATAGTGGTGGTAATAATCAAGTAAATTATGTCGCAACTTTTGACTTTTTCCAGTTTCCGGAATACCGGAAGCCTGTCTTTTCTCAGGATTCCGGTGTGGATGCAGGTGCCGGTGTCAGGGACAGTTCCGGTGTCGTTTCCTCTGTCGGTGTCTCTTCCGCCGCCTGACCGTCATCCTCTGTTTTCTCCGCATGCTGTTCTTTCAGCCGCTCAATCATCGCTTTTGCTGATTTTTTTGCCTGATAGGTTTCCTGTGACATCAGTTCGCCATTATCCCCATTGTACATAAGATAATCGGTTCGTGACAGTACTTTCTTTGTGGAACTGTTACTCTGTGTCGCCACAGACACCTGATCACCATCTGCCAGTTCCACATTCTGCACCAGCAACTGTGTGGGACTGATATACTGTGTTTCCTGCAGTTCCTTGTTGATCTCCAGTCTGCTCGATGCCGTAAAATTGGTTCCATAGACATAATAGCTTCCATTTCCAATGGACTCCAGCCGTTCCAGTGTTGCAGGATAGATTCCAAGCTGCATCTGTGTTGCCGCAAACGGATTTTCACCACCGTATACATACTGTTTTCCATACAGGATATCGTACTGCAATGCCTGCAGATCCAGCTGATAATTCCTGCTTCCTTTTCTGGTCTGATGATAGTTAAAGACCGTTCCTTCATGAATTCCCAGACGGTTAAACACTTCCGCTGCCATCTGGTATGCGGCAATGTTTTTGTCTTTTTTCTTCATGTCGAAGTTACTCCACATCACATATTTGGTCTGGAACAGATAACGGTTTTTCATATCCTCCACTTTCAGATCCATGGTCGGCAGATGATCTCCATACATAACGAGAACCACACGCTCATCAAATTCAGAGAGACGATCTGTCAGTTCTTTTACAAACTGATCCATCTCGTGAAGCTGATTTACATAATATTCCCATGCATTATTTTTCTCTTCAGATTCCGCTCCCGTTACTTTAATCTCCGGATCAGAAAGTACCGGTTCGGTTGGATAATCTCCGTGTCCCTGTACCGAGATCGTGTATACATAATCCGGACCCTCTGTAGATTCCATTGCCTTAAAAATTTCATCCGTCAGGATATGATCTTTCACCCATCCCATCGGTGTAGTATCACTGATGTCCGGCATATATTCCTCGGAAGTAAAGGTGTCAAATCCAAGTCTGGAAAATACGGTTCTTCTTCCATAGAAGTTCGCTTCATTGTTATGGATCGCATGAGTACTGTAACCGAGGTTCTTAAGATCATAGGCTGCGCTCTCGCAGGTCTTCTCTTTCAGAATCGTTTTATACGGATACTCTCCCGCCCCAAAATAATGAAGACTCATACCGGTGATGGATTCAAACTCGGTATTCGCGGTTCCTGCTCCTACTGCCGGCACTTTGTAGTAGCCGGAAGAATATTCCTCGCTTAATTTTCGGAAGTTCGGGATCGGATCCTCGGAAAAAGAAAGAAAATTCACTTCGGTCGGATCGATAAATGTTTCCAGCTGTAAAAACAGGATGTTGACATCCGTATTCTTTTTCTTGGTTTCCTTGATCTCACCTTCACTGTTCACGATATCTTCCATCAGTGCTTTAGAATACCCGTTCGGCTCATTGATTCCGGTATCGAAAATTGTAACTGCCAGACAGTATGGATAACCGTAATCCTGATATGCATAGGCGATATTTCCGAAATATGTGGATAACAGACGATTATCAATCGCCAGCTTGCTTGTCAATGCAAAGGCTGCCACACCGACAACAATCAGCGGAATGTTCAGCCAATAGCGCATCTTTCCCTGAAACTTCCATCCTTTCCGGAACATCCATATGAAGAATAACACCAGGATACCAAGTCCGATCAGTACTGCCACTACCAGCCCCGGTGACAGATATTTGTTCAGGATCCGAAGGGCATCGCTGATCAGCTTCAGATCCGGTCCGGTAAATGGAGTTACACGGTTTAACAACAAGAAGCCGTTGACACATCCCAGAATAAACCAGAAACATCCCACGATAGTTCTGGCAAGGATTCTGTGTTTAAACAGATATACTACAAGACTCGTAGTAAAAATTAAAAATGCGTTGTACAAAAAGATAAGCGGACTTCCGGTCATATACTGCCAGGCTTCCCAGAGGGAATGACGGGAAAGCGCCTCAATTACCAAATACAGTACACAGCACCCCAGAAATTGCAAGGGTACGGACAACAAGTTACAGATCCGAATCACCTGATTGCGGGTAGGTTTTTTCAGATTGATTTTTTTCATGTTTTCTTTCTGCTCCTATCTGCTGCGCAAATACAGAAGCGTACCTGAAATCTCATCGTATTCAGATACGCCCCCTTTAAGTCCGGTTTTTATCACCGCAGCTGTGCCAGTCTTTCTTTTACCTGTTCCATCATCTGTGTGTATTTTTCCAGCTTTCCTTTTTCCTCATCGATCTTGGCCTGTGGCGCTTTGCTGATGAAACGTTCGTTGCTCAGCATACCATTAACACGAGCCAGTTCTTTTTCCAGACGTCCTTCCTCTTTTTCCAGACGCTGGATCTCTTTTTCAATATCTACCAGTTCTGCAAACGGAATATAGATTACCGCCTGCGGAATTACTGCAGATACTGCATCTTCTGCGATACCGCTTTTATCAGACTGTACCAGAACTTCACTTGCCGATGCCAGTGTTGCAAAGAAGATTTTACCCTTTTCAAAGGTTTCTCTTACAGATGCATCTTCTGCCACTACATATACGGTAGCTTTCTTGCTAGGTGGTACGTTCATCTCTGTACGTACGCCACGGATGCTTCTGACTGCCTCTTTGATCATCTCAACATCTTTTTCATCCTGCTTGAAATCCCACTCCTGTTTCCATTCCGGCCAGGAAGCGATCATAATGGATTCTTCTTCCGGATTCAGAGTACAGTAAATTTCTTCTGTAATAAACGGCATGTACGGATGCAGCAGTTTCAGTGCACCGCCAAGAACCGTCTTCAATGTCCACAGTGCTGCTGCCTTTGTGGTATCCCCGTCGTTATAGAGACGCGGTTTTACCATCTCGATGTACCAGTCACAGAATTCTTCCCAGATAAAGTCGTATACTTTCTGTACGGCAATACCAAGTTCAAATTTTTCCATGTTATCGGTAACATCTTTTGCCACATCATTGAACTTGCACAGAATCCACTTGTCTGCAGCCGTCAGGTTTGCAAGATCCATAGAAGACGGAACTTCCGCTTTTTCCAGGTTCATCATGATGAAACGGGAAGCGTTCCATACTTTGTTTGCAAAGTTTCTGCTGGATTCCACACGTTCCCAGTAGAAACGCATATCGTTACCAGGTGCATTACCGGTCATTAATGTAAGACGCAGGGCATCCGCACCGTACTTGTCGATGACTTCCAGCGGATCGATACCGTTACCCAGAGATTTACTCATCTTTCTTCCCTGAGAGTCTCTTACCAGACCGTGGATCAGTACGTGATGGAACGGTGCTTTTCCGGTCTGTTCCAGAGCGGAGAATACCATACGGATAACCCAGAAGAAAATAATATCGTATCCGGTTACCAGTACATCTGTCGGATAGAAATATTCCATCTCTTCGGTGTTGTCCGGCCAGCCAAGTGTGGAAAATGGCCACAATGCGGAGGAAAACCAGGTATCCAGAGTATCTTCATCCTGATGGAAATGATTCTTTCCACATTTCGGGCAGATCTTCGGCATCTCTTTTGCCACTACGGTCTCACCGCAGTCATCACAGTAATAAGCCGGGATTCTGTGTCCCCACCATAACTGACGGGAGATACACCAGTCACGGATGTTTTCCAGCCAGTGCAGATAAGTCTTATCAAAACGTTCCGGAACGAACTGGAGATCGCCGTCTTTCAAAGTATCAATAGCTGCTTTTGCCATCTCATCCATCTTTACAAACCACTGTGGTTTGATCATCGGCTCTACGGTTGTACCGCAACGGTCATGGGTTCCTACACTGTGACTGTGGGGTACTACTTTTACCAGCAGTCCCAGATCTTCCAGATCTTTCACCATAGCTTTTCTTGCTTCATAGCGATCCATGCCTGCATATTTTCCACCCAGATTGTTGATGGTTGCATCATCGTTCAGAATGTTGATTTCTTCCAGATTATGACGTTTTCCTACTTCAAAGTCATTCGGGTCATGTGCCGGTGTGATCTTTACGCATCCGGTTCCGAACTCTTTGTCTACGTACGCATCGGCGATCACCGGAATCTCACGGTCGGTCAGAGGCAGTTTCAGCATCTTTCCTACCAGATCTTTGTATCTGTCATCCTCCGGGTTTACCGCTACTGCGGTATCTCCCAGCAGTGTCTCCGGACGGGTGGTTGCGATCTCTACGAATTTTCCTTCTTCACCGACTACCGGGTAGTTAATGTGCCAGAAGAATCCGTCCTGATCCTCATGTTCTACCTCCGCATCAGAAATAGAGGTCTGACATACCGGACACCAGTTGATGATACGGGATCCTTTATAGATATAGCCTTTGTTGTACAGACGGATAAATACTTCCTGCACCGCTTTGGAACATCCCTCATCCATCGTGAAACGTTCTCTTTCCCAGTCTGCAGATGCACCCAGTTTTTTCAGCTGGTTAATAATCTTTCCGCCGTACTCTTCTTTCCATGCCCAGGCATGTTTTAAGAATTCTTCTCTTCCGATCTCGTTTTTGTCGATGCCCTGTTCTTTTAACTTGTTGATAACCTTAACCTCTGTAGCGATTGCTGCATGGTCGGTTCCCGGCTGCCACAGTGCTTCGTATCCCTGCATTCTCTTGAAACGAATCAGAATATCCTGCATGGTCTCATCCAGCGCATGTCCCATATGCAGCTGTCCTGTTACGTTTGGCGGCGGCATAACAATGGTAAATGGTTTCTTTGCTTTGTTTACTTTTGCATGAAAATAGCCGCTGTCCAGCCATTTCTGGTATAAACGGTCTTCGAGTCCTTTCGGATCGTAAGTCTTTGCCAGTTCTTTACTCATGGTTGTCTCCTTTGTCTTTTTTGATGATTAAAAACGCCCTCCACTCAGATGCTCTCATCTGTGTGAAGGGCGAATGTCTCGCGTTACCACCTTGCTTATATGAAACAACAAGCGTTCCATACATCTCATTATCCGATAACGGGGATCAGCCGTGAAAGCTTACTGATTTTCTGTCTGAAAACGGTAACTGTTCAGCTTCTTCACAGTTACAGACAAAAACGTTCAGTCTTCCGGTTCCAAAGCTACCTTCGATATTGTCTGCCGGGGATCTCTCTCAGCCACGAAGTTCCCTCTCTTTGCGGGGTACGATATCTACTCCTCTTTGTCACTACCTTTTTCTCTGTACCTCTTCCTGTTTTTGAAACAGTTTCGGCTGACACTACTATAGTAGGCTTTTTTTCTTTTGTCAAGGTTTTTGTTGATACCAGGATCAAAAGTTCGGAGCAATCCGGTATCAAAGGGGCAAAATGCTTTTTGCCCCAACATCTTTTACCGAATATCGTAAACGCTTCGCAGTTTCAGACCGTCCACAAGCTGCTCTTTTACCTGGTTCTCCCAGTCTGCAGGATCTTCCACGTTTCTTGAGGCTTTTCCAAGGATCTTTACTCTCTTTTCTCCTGCACTCATATCAAAATAGTTGTCCGACAGGATCAGATCTTCGGACGGATTCAGGATCTCCACGCCTTTCGCATAGGCTTTCGCGCTGACTACGATCTCGTCTCCCTCGATCCGATACGCCAGCTGCGGATCCAGATAATGGAAATACTTCGGATAGGAGAAGATCACACTGCCCTCAGAGATACAGGTATCACCCTCCCATGCCTCATAACTTACGTACTGGCCGAATACATCCACATCCGGGTATTCTTCTTTATCCAGCCATACACTGGAAAGTGCCGGTACCGTTACTTCTCGCTCCTCTGCTTTCACAACAGATGCATCGGCGTTTCGAAGTGCCCACTTTACCAGAACTTTCTTATCTTCCAGGGTCTCGTTGGTCACATTCAGGCGGATAGATTTTTCATATACAAAATGTTCACGGTTCATATTTGCTTCCGCGGTCATCCAGTTCTGTTCCTCACAGGAGACCATCACCGGTGCAAAGAACCGTTTTGCATAATAATGCAGGGCTTTCCATCTTCCCTCATAATCTACAGATGCCCAGGAAGCCACCGGCCAGCAATCATTTAACTGCCAGTAGATCGCACCCATACATCTGCCACGGTTTCTCCGGAAATGTTCCACCCCGTACTTGATTGCTTCTGCCTGCAACATCTGAGAAGCATATAATAACGTGGTAAATTCGGTAGGATAACGGAAGGTCTGCTGCAGATAGTTCAGGATCTTTCCGTTTGCGCCTGCATTTCTCTGATGTTTTTCCATGACATAAGAGAAAATGTTCCAGTCCGCCGGATCATCGGTAAAAGTTTTGATCGTCTCGAGAGACGGGAAGGACTGGAATCCAAATTCACTTGCATAGCGGAAATAGTAATTCCGGTAATCCGAGAACGGCTTGTTGCCATGCCATACATCCCAGTAATGAACATCTCCACGGTTTGGATCTGACGGATCATCGAAGCATCCGCCGGAAGACGGACTTGCCGGCCAGTAGAAGGTTTCCGGATCATATTGTTTCAGGATTTCCGGGATCACACGCTCATACATGAAGAGATAATCACGAACCTCGCTTGGCTTTGTCACCCACTCGCCCTGTTTTACAAACATTTCCATCTCATTATTACCACACCACAGTCCCAGGGATGCATGATGACGTAATCTTTTTACATTATCAATAAATTCTTCCCGGATATTTGCCTCGAATTCCGGTGTCAGATCGTAAACCGCACATGCAAACATAAAGTCCTGCCATACCATCAGCCCCAGTTCGTCACACAGATCATAGAACCAGTCTTCCGGATAGTAACCGCCACCCCATACACGGACTGCGTTAAAGTTGGCTGCCTTACACTGTTCCAGCAGTTTTCTTGTGGTTTCCGGCGTCACACGGCCCAGGAGATGATCTTCCGGGATATAGTCGGCGCCCATGGCAAAGATGTCTTTTCCGTTCACCTGATGGGCAAAGCTCTCGCCCCACTCGTCCGGATGAATATCCATGGTCATTGTGCGAAGACCGATCTTTCTTGTCCAGCTGTCCACCGGCTGTCCGTCTTTTGCCAGCGTTACCGTCACTTCATATAATGGCTGCGCACCCACGCCGTTCGGCCACCAGAGTTCCGGCTGTTCGATCACCAGATTTTCCGGGGTATCTTTTGCTGTGATCACGGTACCATCCGGAGCTGCCACGGTTACTTCATAGGTATAACCGTCTGCTTCTTTTCCTACCGGAATCTCTTTTCTGAGATCTTCTTTCGGATTTCTGCTCACTTCAAACTTCAGGGTTACTTTTCCTTCTTCATGTTCCTGGCGGATATAGACACTGTCAATTCTGCCCTCCGTCATCGTCAGCAGATACACCGGACGGAAAATTCCTGCATCCGGCAGATGAGCACCCCAATCCCATCCGAACATGCAGTGTGCTTTTCGGATATGCACAAAGCCATCCATCGCATCTTCACTTCCGTGTGTCGGCTGTTTTTCGTAAGCTTCTTTAATATATTCCAGCGGAGAATGGAAATACACACGCAGGATATTTTCTCCTGCTTTCACCTTTCCTGTTACGTCAAACTCCCAGGTTCTGTGCATGTTATATGTATTACCGATTTTTTCTTCATTCAGATAGATATCACAGATCGTATCCAGGCCTTCAAAGCGAATCCACTGTCTTTCGCCTTCCTGTGCTTCGGTTCCCTCAAACGCGGTCTCATACTCATAATCTTTTTCCATCAGATCCAGTGCTCTGTATTCATTGTCCTTCCAGAACGGATCTTCCATCTGTCCGTTTCTTAACAGATCTGTATACACAGTTCCCGGAACCTGCGCCGGATACCACTGCGCATCGCCTGCAGTATGCATCTTCCATACCGTTGTAAGCGGCTGTTTTTTCGTTGTAAAACCCTCCATTTTGCTGCCTCCATTTTTCCTTGTTTTACCATATTTTTTTGTATATCCGGACGCACATAATCTGCCTGCCCGAATATTCTTTCAGATTCAGTGTATCATGAAGCAATCCTGCTTTCAATTGTAAAAATTCTATTATTTACGAAAAAAAAAGAAGCCTTTTCAGGCTTCCATTTTCAAGGCTAACCGGATGAAACCATCCTGCTTCTGCACAAGATCCAAGAGGAATCTATATCACTTGGTTGCGGAGGTAAATGATACAGTAGATCTACAGAAACAGGACTTATTCCACCCTGTCGTTTAATCGTGCATAAATTCAAATAGTCAAGGTCTCGAAACACTACGCTCCTGTTTCGATCATTCCATAAGTTCGTGTTTTTGTAAATATATAAAAAAGATGTCTTTTCCCCGACAGAAAGCTGACATCTCATTTTTACTACAAACAGGATGTAAAACTTTACTCGGAAGCTTTAACCTTACGACATACAAGCAGGTTTCCTGACTTACAGATTAACAGTCTGCCCTCCTTCTCATACCTTGCGGTACAATGGATCCTACCGGGCTTTCCTCCCTGATTACAGTGACCGGATCGCTCAGGATTCACACCTGATTCCCTCTCTCACCGACGAACTATGTTCGCAGGTGCACTTGATATGCTACTATGGAATTTATACAAAAAATATATTAGCACTATGTTAACTTTCTGTCAATACTCTGTTTAAATGGCTTATCAAAAAAAGAAGCACTCCTACTTTTTTGCAGGAATGCTTCCCTTATCACACAAACTGGTTTCTATCCACCTCATACACATACTCAATGGACTTCATTTTCTCCACCAGTTCTTCTTTTCCAATACCCTTATCCTCGCAAAGAGCATCCAGACTGGAATAATAATCTCTCAGCTGCGTATTTACATAACTGAGTAACATCACCGGATCGTTCGGTATCATCTCAAAACTCCTTTATACAGACTGTACAGAAGCTGTCATCTCACCATCCGTCACATCCAGAACGATCGTATCATCCTGACCGACTTTTCCACCGAGGATCATCTTTGCAGCCAGTGTTTCCACATATTTCTGCAGATAACGTTTCAATGGACGTGCACCATATACCGGATCATAACCACCTTCGATGATATGGTTCTTCGCCGCAGCTGTCAGACGGATATGAATCTCCTGATCTGCCAGACGGTTGTTCAGCTCTGCCATTAACAGGTCTACGATACCACCGATATTGTCTTTGGTCAATGGTTTAAACATAATGATTTCATCCAGACGGTTCAGAAATTCCGGACGGAAATGTCCACGCAGATCATTCTGTACCATCTCTGCTGCTTCCGGTTTAATACTTCCATCTTCCTCAATTCCATCCAGCAGATAAGAAGAACCGATGTTGGAAGTCATGATCAGAATCGTATTCTTGAAGTCAACGGTACGTCCCTGAGAATCCGTGATCCGGCCATCATCCAGTACCTGTAACAATACGTTAAATACATCCGGATGTGCTTTCTCGATCTCATCGAACAGAACTACCGAATACGGTTTTCTTCTGACTGCCTCGGTCAGCTGACCACCTTCCTCGTAGCCTACATATCCCGGAGGCGCTCCGATCAGACGGGATACGGAGTATTTCTCCATATACTCACTCATATCGATTCGCACCATGTTGTTTTCATCATCAAACAGTGTCTGCGCCAGTGTTTTTGCAAGCTCGGTCTTACCGACACCGGTAGGTCCAAGGAACAGGAAAGATCCGATCGGTTTTGTAGGATCTTTAATACCGGCTTTGGAACGGATGATCGCATCGGTCACTTTTGTTACCGCTTCATCCTGTCCGATCACACGTTTATGAAGGACATCTTCAAGACCAAGGATCTTCGTTTTTTCTCCCTCGGTCAGTTTTGCCACCGGGATACCGGTCCAACGGGAAATAATTCTCGCAATTTCTTCATCGGTAACACTCTCATGTACCAGAGAAAGATCCTCATTTTTCACTTTTTCTTCTTCAATCTCCAACTGTTTTTGCAGTTTCGGCAGTTCGCCGTACTGCAGTTCTGCTGCTTTATTCAGATCATACTGCTGCTGTGCCACCTGGATCTGACGATTCAGATCTTCGATCTGTTCACGCAATGTGGAAAGTTTCTCTACGGAATGTTTCTCATTCTCCCACTGTGCTTTCTGTACGGAAAATGCATCTTTATATTCTGCCAGTTCTTTTTGCAGATCTGCCAGACGTTCCTGACTGAGCTTGTCGGTCTCTTTTTTCAGTGCTGCTTCCTCAATCTCCATCTGCATGATCTTACGTTGCTGCTCATCCAGTTCCGCCGGAAGAGAATCCAGCTCAGTCTTGATCAGGGCACAGGCTTCATCTACCAGATCGATAGCCTTATCCGGCAGGAACCGGTCGGAGATATAACGGTTGGATAGTGTGGCTGCTGCAACCAGGGCACCATCGGTAATCTTTACTCCATGATATACCTCATACCGTTCTTTCAGTCCACGAAGGATGGATATGGTATCTTCCACAGAAGGTTCATCTACCATTACCGGCTGGAAACGACGTTCCAATGCGGCATCCTTTTCGATGTACTGCCGATACTCATCCAGTGTGGTAGCACCGATACAATGCAGTTCTCCACGGGCAAGCATCGGTTTTAACATGTTGCCGGCATCCATCGCACCGTCTGTTTTTCCTGCTCCGACGATCAGATGCAGTTCATCGATAAACAGAATGATTTTACCTTCGCTCTTTCTGACTTCTTCCAGAACAGCTTTCAGACGTTCTTCGAATTCACCACGGTATTTTGCACCGGCTACCAGTGCTCCCATATCCAGAGCGAAAATCGTTTTATCTTTCAGCCCTTCCGGTACATCGCCACGGACGATTCGCTGTGCCAGTCCTTCCACGGCTGCCGTTTTACCTACACCGGGTTCACCGATCAGTACCGGGTTGTTTTTTGTCTTTCTGGAAAGAATACGAATCACATTTCGAATCTCGCTGTCACGGCCGATGACCGGATCCAGCTTTTGATTTCTCGCACGTTCTACCAGATCCTGACCGTATTTTGCCAGGGTATCGTAGGTTGCTTCCGGGTTATCGGAGGTAACTCTCTGGTTTCCTCTTACGGTGCTCAATGCCTGTAAGAAGCGTTCTCTTGTGATTCCATATTCCTGGAACAGTTTTTTGATACTCGGACTCGGATAACGGAGCATCGCCAGAAACAGATGTTCCACGGAGACGTACTCATCTCCCATGGCTTTGGCTTCGTCCTCGCCGCTTACCAGTACCTTATTCAGGTACTGTCCGATATATTGCTGTCCGCCGGATACTTTGACTCTGGCGTTCAGGGCATTTTCCACGTTGTCCAGAAAATGTTCTTTGTTAATTTCCATCTTTTCGATCATCTTTAAGATCAGACTGTCTTCCTGATGAAGCAGATTATACAGTAAATGTTCCTGCTCGATCTCCTGGTTACCGAAGTCATATGCGGTCTTTTCCAGGTTTTGAACAGCCTGCAATGATTTTTGCGTAAATTTGCTGATATTCATAAGCGCCCCTCCTTTTGGAACACATTGTTTTCTTGTTCTAGTTGCAATATAACACATGTTTTAGCACTCGTCAAGAGGGAGTGCTAATAAATTTTAAGTTTTTATTTTTCGCTTTTTTTATTCCAGACGGACGCGAAAGAGGCGGCACCGGTTGGGTGTCTGCAGCGTGGGCAGGGGAACTTTGAGCTAGTCACCAACTCCGACTATGATTCACGAGGGTCACTGACCCTCGCGAAAAGTCTGCGTAGGTGCCGGATCTCAAAGCTTCCCCTAACCGCCCACAAAGTGCTGCAGACACCCAACCGGTGCCGCCTCTTTCGCTGGTATTGGCTATTTACTTTTATAGTACATCATTTTCAAAATAACTGTATCATTCACGCAGTATACAGTTATTTACGAAACGATGTACTAGTTGCTAAATTTTTTCCTTATGTTGCAAAAATCATTTAAAACAGGCTGTATAATATGTCTTCCATTATTTATATGCAAAAAGGGATACCGTAGGTTCAGGCACGGTATCCCCAGCTTTGACGTATCTGTGGTAATATTTCGGTCATGGGCCAGTGTTTTTGGGTGTTGGCGGGGCTGTTGGGGTCGTTTACGGTAATTGCGCCGTTTTCATCGATTCCGGTCAGAACGATGAAATGACCTGTGTAGGTAAAATCACCCGGATACATGGAACAGATCAGGGGTGTGTCGGACTGCAGGGCGGCAAGGATGTTTTCTTCTGTTACCGGGATGTTTTCGGCAGTGAGACCGAGGTTGTGGGCACCTTCGGTCATCAGGGACCAGGAGGTTCCTTCACCCGGAACGTAATAGCCTTCTTTTTCGGAAAACTGAGCTACGGCCAGGGGATTCCATGTTTCGGAGCCGGTCAGACCACAGGTGATCATGGACAGGCAGGTTGGACCGCAGCCGGTGACAGCAAGGAAATCGCTGCCGTAGGTTTCATAACCCCAGCGTTCATCCCACTGTAAAAAATACGGTATCACACTGTTTTCTCTGGCAGTTTCCACTTCGGATGAAATATCTATCGTCTGATAGTGTTTTCGCTTGGGATAATTTTTTACAAAATCTGTAGCTTCCGGATATTTTTCTTCCATGTTAAGAAGGCTCTCCGGAATCTGTTCGTGCTGCCGGATCCAGGTTTTCCCTGCCAGTACAACGATGCAGAATGCCGCCAGCAAACCGACGGTCCAGACTATTTTTACCCTTTGATTATGTACTTTCTGATGTTTCCGGTGGTTTTCCTGTGATGCCGCTGTGGCTGCAACAGATGTTTCCTGGTTTACCCTGTAATTGTTTACTTCCCGTAAGTCACGTTTTCTTCTGGCTTTCCGCGCTCTTTCCTTTCTTATTCTGCGTCTCTTTTCTAAAAAGCCGATCAGTTTCATCACAAAATATACCAATAATGCAATGCCCAAAATAAGCAATGCCCCTTCTTCCGTCAGTCCTACTGTACTATCCAGCCAGATGAGCACTCCGACCACTGCAATCAGATACAGTAATAACTTAAATATTTTCTTTACCATTTCTCTCAAAACCTCTTTCTGCCCGGATGGCGTTCTTTTCTCTCTTATTATAAAGAACACCACACGGGCAGACAATTACGTTTCTTTTAAGATTTTCTTATTTCTTCATCCTCTTCTTTCCGATCCATAGAACCAGACAGGAAGAAAGGATTCCGACAAACAGACCTCCCAGCACATCGGTCGGATAATGCACACCCACATACAGGCGGGAAAATGCAATCAATGCCGCCAGGATCAATGCTGGCACGCCGTATTTTTTCGGTAGAATCCGGTACAGCACCAGCGCACAGGCAAAGGATGCACAAGTATGTCCCGACGGAAATGAATAATCCGTCGGTTTGCCGATCAGCGGCACCAGTCCTTCTACCACTTCATAGGGGCGGGTACGTGCTACCAGATTTTTCAGACACACATTGGTGATCAGTGCACCGGCTCCCATTGACAACAGACCATACCATCCGGCTCTTCCGATTACTGCCCGGGAACAGTTTTCATCTTTTATTGAATATTTTTCTCCGGGGATTTTGGCAAGTACAACCATCAGGATACATAATACGATCCAGAACCATCCACCGTTTCCCAGGGATGTGATTCCTTTCCAGAACCAGTTCATCCCCTCCCAGCGGAGGTGATCCTGTATCCATAAAAGAATGTTTCCATCCATATTTTTTTCACTTTCTGCTTATAATAATATTATTACCTTTGTCGTTTCAGGCTTTGTCCGTATTTGCTCCGTACACATCCGCAATTTCTGCAATCGAGATATAAGCGGAGCGGTCATTTTCATGAACCAGCTCTTTCATCTTCCCAACCTGAAAACGGTTTACTACGATATACACCACTGTCTTCGGGGAATCCGAATAATATCCCTTCGCCTCGGTGATCGTCATCCCGCACTCAAAGGCTTCGGAGAGTGCCGCGCAGACCTCATCCGGGTGCACCGTGACGATTGTAGCGGCTTTGGAGCGATCCAGACCTTCCACAATAAAGTCCACTGTTTTCAGTGCTGCCCCGTAGGTTACGATTGAGTACAGCGGAAGGATCCAGCTGTGAATCACAAATCCACAGATGATATACAGTACCAGGTTATATGCCATCACAAACGTACCTACCGTGATTCCCAGCCGTTTTGCAAAGATGACGGCGAGAACTTCGATGCCGTCCATCGCCCCTCCAAACCGAATCGCCATACCACTTCCGATACCGGAGATCAGCCCGCCAAAAATAGCGCAGAGAAGCAAATCCGATCCAGCAAGGGGCGATACGATACTTACATCCACCGGCAGTACATCTGTGATCAGCCATGCTCCGAACGAATACACCGCTACCGTGTAGATCGCATAGATAGTAAATACCACACCCTGTTTCCGGAGTCCGTATAAGAACAGCGGAATGTTCAGTACCAGCAAAAAGAGAGACAGTGACAGCCATTCCGGTGTCAGCTGCGACAGCAGGATCGATGTTCCGGAGATTCCGCTGTCATACAGTTCCACCGGGGCTATAAACATCGTGACTCCGAAGGCATTCACCATACCGGCAATCGTGAGGAAGAGAAAGTTCTTCCATTTCAGCTTTCCAAGTTGTTGTTTCAAAGTCATGCATAAACTCCTTTCATTTCCGCCATTCAGACAAATCTGTCATCTATTTTTTAACACAAACTGCTCAACAGCATAAGCAACGCCGTCTTCCTCATTCGACTTTGTGATAAACGCTGCCTTTTTCTTCGTCTCTTCATCTGCATTCGCCATCACGACCGGGAGTCCGACCATCTCGAGCATATTCCAGTCATTTGGCGCATCGCCGCATGCCATGATTTCTTCCCTTTTGATACCTAGAAGCTTTCCCAGTACCACCAGCGCGTTCCCTTTTCCAGCCCTGCCGGAAATAATTTCAATATTAAACGGTGTCGCATGGCAGATACTCAGATTCGGAAACATCTGTTGCAATTCCTTTTCTCTGCAGTCCCGTTCTTTTGTATCTGCAAAGATCAGATGCAACTTTTCCATCCCGATCTTTTCCTCCCGGATCTTCTCTGTCAGATGCTTCCGGCGTGTCCGGGTACTTCGGATGTAGTGCTCCATCGCAGGACTCATCGCTTCATGTCTCACAAAATGATACGTTTCTTCCTCTACATAAATATTTCCGCCAAAATATGTTTCCCAGTTGCACGATTCTCCTGCCCACTGTTTCATCACTTTGATCACCTGCAATGTGACATCCCAGGGAATCAGTTCTTCATATACCGTCTCCCCGGAAGGAATACGGATCACGCGGGCTCCGTTGGAAGTCAGCGCATATTTTACACCGGGAATCTCCAAAAATGCAACCGGAAGTCCGATTTCCGGTCTTCCGGTTGCCGGAAGCACGATGCATCCCTGATGGATCGCCTCTTCCAGCACACTTCTGGTATGCGTGGTAATCTCTTTATTGTTATTAAATACCGTTCCGTCCAGATCCAGTCCGACCATGCGGATCTTCGGTTTCATATGTTCCGCCTCCTTTTCTCGGTTGCAACTGTCCTGTACTCCGACTGCCTGTTGCATAGTTACTTCCCATTCTCTCCACGCACCAGCCATCCGCATGCACCCAGCCCGGAATATTCCATTAGCATCTCCCAGCCACGCACTGCCATCTGCCGGATCTGTACCGAATCCCAAAGTTCATCCGTAGCGATCCCGTCTTCTCCCTGGAATGCCAGATGAGCATCCTGTGGATTATCATTTTCGCTTTCCTGTAAAAGTTCCTGTAAAAGGTAAATCGGTGTATCGTATCGTTTACTCAGTTCCTCATTTCGATAGGTCAGAAAATCCTTCTCCAGCAGGTATTCACGCTGTCCCTTTTTATCGGTAAAAGAAACCGCTGCCGGCTGAAAATAAGGCTGCGCGATCCGGAAAATCTCCTGCCGTTTCTTACAGTATGCACCGGTTCGTTCATCTCTCGGCGCCCAGCAGCACAGCACACCAAGAATCAGATGTGCCGTCTTCTTCTGTTCTTCGGACAGATCCACCGACCTTCTTTGCATCTCCTTCCCTGTTTTTCCAGAAACCGCTTCCGACTTTTCTTCCTGCAACCCGGCTTCTGCCTGATTCTCTTCGCCGGCTGCACCTTCCGAAGTCTCCGCATTTGCCATGGTTTCCCGGTCTTTCCCTGTGGATTCTTCTGTCTCTGCTTCCGAAGCAGATTCCACATCTTCAATGCTTATTACATCTGCCTTTGCCTCTTCCTCAGGTTCTCTTCGCAGCAACAGCCATCCCATACCGGAAAATGCTGCCTCTGCAAGGGCAATTTCCCGGTCCAGATTTCTCTCGATCTCACGGATTTTCTTCAGACATCTGCTGTAATCTTCCTGTTTTTTCATGGACAACTGCGGCAGAACCAGCTTTTCCACCTCGGCGGCACGAATCGGACGTTTTCGGTTATCGCCCTCTTTTCTGGCTCCGTAGAGAACTTCACTCATACAGGTCTGGCTCAGATAAGCATATAAGACCTCCGGCAGGATCTGTCCCTGATCCGGCACAATGCGCAGTACGCTGCGATCCAGATACAGCGGATCTTCTGCCTGATCCACCAGGATCAACTTTCCGTTTCTAAGAAGGACATCTCCCGGGCAGACGCGGTATTTCTCTTCAATCGCCCAGTCCGCACCTGCATTTTCCTCTGCTTTTTCTCCCGCGTGAAGTCCGCTCAGATAGGTCTTCCTGAAGTCCTCCAGGCGCACACACGGAAATTCTCCGTTTGGCTCTTCATTTTTCGGTACACCGGTTCCTACCGGTTCTTTCAGATAGTTCCGAAGTTTCGCCTTTTCTCCGTATCGCAGCTGCGAGGCGAAGATTCTCTGAAACAATACTTGTTCATACTGCTCCATCCGGCTTCGCATCTCTTCCTTTTTCAACTTGATCTCTTCAAAACGACGCAGGTTATCCACAATCTCCTGCTGTTTTTCCAGACTGTCCGGCACATAGATCCGGTACTGTCCCAGGGTTTTTCTGCTGATCAGTGCCATCGTGGTCTGATTCGACAGTTTGCGAATCTCTTCCGCATGATACCGGAGTGCATAATATCCGTACAGTGGCAGCACCCGGGTCTCATCAAAGATCAGGGATACGATCTGCTGATTCGTGGCAAGTTCCCGACCGGCAATTCCCACTTTTCCGACTGTACCGACGATGGAAAATAACACACTGTTTTCCGGTACCAGATTGACCTTTTCTTTTCCCTGTTCGGACAGATATTCCGAAGTCTCCCGGATATAACCCTGATCCAGATTCTCAATCTTGACCCATGGCGTTCCGGTCTCTGCATAATATTCCTTCTGCTCCCGCTCCGGTGTTCTTCCGGAGATCAGCCGGGCGAGAGATTCCAGTTTGTACATATTTTTCTTCTTACTCATAGTCCCTTGCCATCTCCATCAGTTCCTGCACTTTTGTCATGGTATCCGCTTCCAGATCTGCAAGCTTTTTCAGCAGCTGTGCCGGGGATTCCGTCACAATCGTTTCCTGAGTTTTCCACGGTTTATATCTTCCGGCGGACAGATTATTGTCATTTTTTGCAATTGTATCCAGATCTGCAAACCAGCAGGATTTTTCTTCCCAGTGTACCGGCACCGGATTCTCCCACTGGTTCTGTGTGGAACTTTCTTTTAACTGCTCTTTCCATTTCTGTGCCAGTTTTTCTCTCTGTTCCCAGGATACCAGCATCGATGGAATATCGTCCACACCGGTCGCCTCCTGTTTTCTGTCCAGACTGTACCCAAGGTTCTGGATCTCATAGAACCATACCGGCTGTTCTTTGTCGATTTCTGTTTCTCTCGTAAAGATCAGAACCGAAGCCTTACTTCCCGTATACGGTAAAAATGCTCCCGCAGGCAGAGAGATCACACCCTGGATCTGATAGTCATTTAACAGATACTGGCGCACTTTCTGCTCCGCATCGTACATAAATAAAGTTCCTTCATTGACCACCGTAATGACCATACCCTGTTTTTTCACATGATTCATCAGCATCTGCATATACTGCAGCTGTGCCTTTCTGGTACTGATCCAGTAGCGATCCTGATCTTCTAAGGGAAGTTCGCCTACCGGCGGGTTGGTCACGATCAGATCGTATTCCTCATATACCGGCACTTCCCCTTCCGGTGTGCGCTCCCCGGTTTTGTCGATGCGGTCTGCCTCCAGTGGATCTTCCCTGCGGATGCCTTCCATGCCGCCACCATGGTAAAACTGCAGCATCCGGGCAATCTGCCATTGATTTTTCTCTTCCTCGCATCCATATAACTGCCACTGCGGGTACTGCCGGTGGGCTGCTGCAAGAAAACCGCCGGTTCTCGTTGCCGGATTCCAGACTTTTTCGATATTACGGCCATCTGCCAGCCGGATCAGTGCTTCCGTAAGATTCTCCGGCATCAGAAACAATCCGGTCGTTCCCCAGGCATACATCTGGCGAAGCGTTTCCTCAAGCATCGCTCCAAACAGATGTGGCATCCCTTCTTCCCAGTCACAGTGATCTACGGTCCAGTCAATAAGTTTACATAATTCTCTCATCCACAGGCCGTTCTCCTCCAGCTTCGCGGTCTCCATAAAATGCCCCGGCTCCACCATGGAAGAACAGTACTGCACCTGATACTGTAGCTGCCAGATCCGCTGACCATCCTCCACTTCCTCGTCCCCCGGTGTCCACTCCATCGGAAATCCGGCAAACGGAAAACTCTCCTGCAGAGTCGTTCTCTTCTGCGACTCAATAAACAGGCGGACATACATCAGATACCCCAGCTGTTCCACCAGACGCAACGGCTTTTTCTCCTGCTCTGCCTTTAACGTTTTTAAAAGTTCCTGTATTTTCTCTCTTACTTCTGTTTTGGTTGTATTTTTTTCCATACTATACTCCTGTTTTCCACATTCCGGCTGGAAATCGTGATTTTTCCCACCGTCCACTCCTGGTTTTCCACTCCGTCTTCTATCGTAAGCACTGCCATCGTCAAAGGAGCACCGAACCGCGGTCTGCCACAGCTTCCCGGATTCAGCCATAGTCTTCCGTCGATTTCTTCCACGGTAAACTTGTGACTGTGACCGAAGACAACTACCTGTACGTCATTCAGATCCCAGGAAACATCTTTTCTATCGTGCACCATGAAAAAGGAAACACCCGCCTGGCAAAACCGTTGTGTTTTCGCGATGCGTTCCGCCCACCTCCGGTCGTTATTCCCACGCACCAGATAGAAAGGGGCATTTGGTTTCAGATGCATCCAGAGCTGGTCCAGTGTCTGACTGTTATCCACATCTCCGGCATGCAGGACCACATCGCAGGAAGCGATCAGCTCCAGAACCGGTGGATGTAATTTTCCATGAGTGTCCGATATGATCCCGATTTTCATTCTTCCATCCTCCTGTCTCCTATACCACTGAAAATTTCCTTATTGATCTTTAACAAATACTATCAAGCATATCGATTTTCTACTCTACACCCATCTTTTTGCAGATATCGTTCAGGCAACAGCGGTCACAGTACGGTTTGGTTCTTGCCGTGCAGATCTCTCTTCCATGTATCACCAGCCGGTGACAGAAATCGCTTCCCTCTTCCGGTGGAACCAGCTTCCACAGTTCCATCTCTACTTTCTTCGGTTCCTTGATTCCGTCCACCAGGCCCATCCTGTTGGTCAGGCGGATGCAGTGGGTGTCGGTCACGATCGCCGGTTTTCCAAAAACATCCCCCATAATGAGGTTCGCACTCTTTCTTCCCACACCCGGAAGTTTTAACAGCGCATTGAAATCATCCGGTACTTTCCCGTCATATTCATCCTGCAGCATCTTCATACAGGCACTGATATCCCGCGCCTTGCTTTTTCCCAGTCCGCAGGGACGGACAATCGCTTCGATATCTTCCACATCTGCTGCCGCCAGTGCTTCCACACTGGGATATTTTTCAAACAGTCCCTCCACGACTACATTGACTCTGGCATCGGTGCACTGAGCCGCCAGCCGCACGCTCACCAGCAGTTTCCATGCCTGGTCATAATCCAGGGTGCAGGCCGCATCGGGATATTCCTTCTTCAACCGCTCTATAATCTCCAGGGTTCTCTGTTTTTTGGTCATCTTTCTCCCTCCTGAAAATTTATCTTTTTGTAACTGCTTCATAGCTTCACTCTTTTCCACTCACCATACAGTTACACCTGTTTTAATCATTTTTCTGCGGATTTCTTCCTATTTTCCCGCTGAATAGTTCTATTTTAACATACTTTGCCCCCTCTGAAATCCCCAGATTCTATTTTTTCTTCTCAACTTTCTTTTTAATTGTCAAAATGCGTTTTCCTCTACCATCCTTCTCATTGCTTTTGTTCATCTTATCTCTTTACATTTCGGACTCTCAGGCAGTATAATAAACTGCGTTTGTAATAAAAATCGGATTGCCAAACAGTTACAGAAAACATTTCTATGGAGAATCAACATGAGTACAAATAAGAAAGCATTATTTTTTGATATCGACGGAACCATCTTAAGTGAGGTCACCGGTAAGATCCCCGAATCAGCCTCTGCTGCCCTGCAAAAAGCCCACGATCTGGGACATCTTTTGTTTATCAACACCGGACGGACCATCTGCTGTCTGCCACCGATGATCTGCCAGCTGCCGTTCAGCGGATATCTTTGTGGCTGTGGAAGCTATATTGTATACAACGATGAAGTGCTCACTTCCACGCAGATTCCGAAAAAGCGTCAGGCGGAGATCATCCGTCAGGTAAAAGCGGCAAATGCAGGACTGCTTCTCGAGGGAAAAGAGGACTGCTACCGTTCCTCCCATATTACCCGGTTTGCAAAGCTGGAGGGAACCTGCCGTTATCTCGCCACACTGGGACTGACCAGAGAACACTATATTGAGAGCGGACTTTGCGACTTTGATAAATTCGTCATCTACACCGATGAGCAGACCGATACCGACACCCTGTTCCCTGCACTGGCAAAAGATATGGATCTGATCGACCGGCTGGGCGGGGTCTATGAGGTTGTTCCGAAAGGCTATTCCAAGGGAACCGCCATTGATTTTATCCTGAAACACTTCGGACTGGAACTGGATGACGCTTATATCTTCGGTGACAGCAGCAATGACCTTGCCATGTTTACTTACGGAAAGCACACCGTGGCTCTGGGGCATCATGATCCGGTACTTGATCCATATACGGAGTTTGTCACAGATACGGTGGAAAATGACGGACTGATGAAAGCGATGGCTCACTATGGACTGATCGGATGATTATAAGAAATCTTATTGTCATCACGAAAGTCGTCAGGTTCTTGTAGAAGCACAAAATTTGACTCGTTACTCACGTATATACAAACATCCGCCTTGCAGACTACGCTGTCAGGCGGATGTTTGTTTTTTATTTATGCATTTTTAATGCTCTTAATCTTGTATTTTCTCTGATATTCCTCGGTGAACGGGTTCTGCTCCTCGCGGTCTTCCACTTCCAGATATGGTCTGTGGTGTCCCACATAACGGTATGCCGGACGGATGATCTTACCGGCGTTGACCAGTTCCTCCAGACGGTGTGCGGACCATCCTGCCATACGGGAGATCGCAAAGATCGGGGTGAACAGCTCTCTCGGGATGCCAAGCATCGTGTAAACGAATCCACTGTAAAAATCGACATTTGCACATACCGGTTTGAACAGTTTTCTCTTGTGCATGATCAGCTCACCTGCAATCGCTTCCACTTTCTCATACAGGGCAAATTCTCTGGTCTTTCCTTTTTCTTCTGCCAGGAATTTTGCATAACGTTTCAGGATCACTTCACGCGGGTCACTCAGTGTATATACCGCATGCCCCATACCATAGATCAGACCTGCATGGTCAAAGACCTTCTTATCCAGAATATCATTCAGATAATCTCTCAGAGATGCTTCATTTTCCCAGTCCGGGCAGTTTTCCATGATGTTTTCAAACATATCCTGAACTTTCAGATTGGCACCACCATGTTTCGGTCCTTTCAGGGAACCGATGGAGGCTGCAACTGCGGAATAGGTATCCGTTCCGGAAGAGGTTACCACATGGTTCGTGAACGTAGAGTTGTTACCACCACCATGCTCTGCGTGAAGAACCAATGCAATGTCCAGAACTTTTGCTTCCAGTTCGGTAAACTGACCGTCTTCCCGAAGCATATACAGGATATTCTCGGAAAAGCTGTACTCTTTCTTCGGGTTTTTGATCAACAGGTTTTCATCCTGACGGAAATGCCGGTAGGAATGATAAGAATATACAGCGATCAGCGGCATTTTTGCGATCAGCTGCATGGACTGGCGCAGGGCATTTTCCACGCTGGTGTTATCCGGATTATCATCGTAGGTGTACAGAGTCAGCACACATCGCTGCATGGCATTCATGATATTTTCGTTGGATGCTTTCATGACAACATCACGGATGAAACGGTTGTTCAGATTCATCATCTCCGACAGCAGATCGTTAAACATCGCTGACTGTCTTGCGTTCGGGATACGTCCGAACAGCAGTGTATAGATGACTTCCTCGAAGCCTTTTTTTCTTTTCTCCAGGCTCGCCACCATATCCGCTACGTTATATCCCTGGAAAAATAACTGTCCGTCTGCCGGGATCTTTCTTCCGTCTTCATACGTATAACCGACAACGTCCGAGATCTCTGTCAGACCGGTCAGTACACCTTTTCCGCTGGAATCACGCAATCCTCTTTTTACATCATATTCCTGATACAGGTTCTGATCGATCCGGCCGGATGCCAGACAGTACTGTAACAGTTCGCTAAACTCCTGTTTATGTTCTTCTTCTATATTCAGAAATTCTTCTGCTCCCATGGGTCTTCCTCCTGTTTTTTTCTATTATTTCTGCTCTTACAGATTCTCAGCGATTGCCTTGATAAATCCTTCACTGTTTAATACAGTTGGATTTTCCATGGTTGTGATCAGAGCCAGATCTTTTGTCATCTTTCCTTCTTCGATGGTGCGGATGGTTGCTTCTTCCAGACGATCTGCAAAATCCATCAGTTCTTTGTTACCGTCCAGTTCTCCACGTTTTCTCAGAGCACCGCTCCATGCAAAGATCGTTGCTACGGAGTTGGTGGATGTTTCTTCCCCTTTCAGGTGTTTGTAATAATGGCGCTGCACGGTTCCGTGTGCAGCTTCGTATTCGTAGTATCCGTCCGGAGATACCAGCACAGAGGTCATCATGGCCAGAGAACCGAACGCGGAGGATACCATATCACTCATTACATCTCCGTCATAGTTTTTACATGCCCAGATGTAACCGCCCTCTGATTTCATCACCCGGGCTACGGCATCATCGATCAGAGTATAGAAATATGTAATTCCTGCTTCTTCGAATTTTTCTTTATAATCCGCATCAAAGATTTCCTGGAAAATGTCCTTGAAGGTATGATCGTATTTTTTGGAAATGGTATCTTTGGTTGCAAACCACAGATCCTGTTTCGTATCCAGCGCGTAGTTAAAGCAGCTTCTTGCAAAGCTTTCGATGGAGTTATCCAGGTTGTGCATACCCTGTGCAACACCAGGTCCCTTGAAATCAAATACCAGTTCTTTTGTCTGGGTTCCGTCTTCTGCGGTATAAACCAGTTCCACTTTTCCAGGTCCCGGAACTTTCATCTCGGTATTTTTATATACATCACCGTATGCATGTCTTGCGATGGTGATTGGTTTTTTCCAGTTCTTTACGCACGGTTCGATGCCTTTTACAACAATCGGAGCACGGAATACGGTTCCGTCGAGGATCGCACGGATGGTTCCGTTCGGGCTTTTCCACATTTCTTTCAGATCATATTCGGTCATACGTGCGGCGTTTGGAGTGATGGTTGCACATTTTACAGCAACACCGTATTTTTTGGTTGCCATAGCTGCATCGATGGTTACCTGATCGTCGGTTTCGTTTCTGTGTTCCAGACCCAGATCATAGTATTCGGTTTTCAGGTCGATGTATGGAAGCAGCAGATCATCTTTGATCATCTTCCACAGAATTCTTGTCATCTCGTCTCCGTCCATCTCTACCAGTGGTGTTGTCATCTGAATTTTACTCATTTCTTATCTCCTCCTGTTTATTCTCTTATCTTATTCTGCTTTTTTGTCTTTCGAACCGTTTGAGGTTTCTGGTTTTTCTCTTTTATAGATCTTATTGGTATCTTTCAGTGCAGATCCAGGTTTTCGATTACATGTTGAATATGTTCGTTTGCCAGCTGTTCCGCCAGATCTCCATCTCGTTGTCTGATTGCTTCCAGGATCCTTTTATGTTCTTTCACGGATTCCTGCGCACGGTGTTCTGTTTTTACGGAATGGGAGCGTGCCATTTTCACATAATGAAGGAAATCGGTCAGCACGTGTTCCAGCATCCGGCTTCCCGATGCCCGGTACATGATCTCATGAAATCTTCCATCCAGCCGGACCATCTGCTTGCTCTCCGGCTTTTTTACATGAAATTCAGATAGAAGGATTACTTCTTCCAGTTCTGCCAGTTCTTCTTCTTTGATTTGTTCTGCCGCTTTTCTCGCCGCCAGACCTTCCAATCTTGCCCGCATATGATAGATGTCTTCCACATCTTTCCGGGAGATGCCGATCACTTTTGCACCGCGGTTGGGTGCGATTTCCACCAGACCTTCCAGATCCAGCTGCCGAAGAGCCTCCCGCACCGGTGTCCGGCTGACTCCCAGCTGTTTTCCCAGGGTTGCTTCTTTCAGTTCTTCGCCGGGTGCATAGTTTCCGGATAAGATGTCGTCCCGGATCCGGTTGAAGATCTGGCCACCCAGGGATTGTTCCTGATATTCCATAGTTGCCTCCAGATTGATTCTGTGCTTTTGTTCTTTATTTTTTGGTATTGCATGCTTGTATTTCTGTATCTTCGTATAATTGTATACAATTATACGAGATATGTCAACAGGGAATATAGAAAAATTTGTTTGGGGAGGTTTTTCAAGACGGACGCATCATGCAGTGGTTTGGTCTGCTGGCAGCATGGGCAGGGGAACTTTGAGCTAGTCACCAACTCCGACTACAATTCACGAGGGTCAGCTGACCCTCGCGAAAAGTCTACGTAGGTGCCGGATCTCAAAGCTTCCCCTAACCGCCCATAAAGTGCTGCCTGCAGACCAAACCACTGCATGATGCTGTTCGTTGGCTGAAATTGCAAAAGTGAAAATTCTATAGAGTATATTATGAAATCAGAATAATGTATTATAATTGCAAATACTTTCAAACATGTATTCTATTTTTATTGTAATAGAAAATAAAAATGGATAACTGAACGAAAAGGAGTATGTGTTGTTCTGACTATTTGATGCCCTCTAAACCCAATGGAAGTTCCCACTTTATTGTTAGTGGGTTCTTAGTTCTATCTTATATAGATAATTCTATAAATAAAAAGAAATAGCATCCCACACGCCAAAGTGATTGCTATTTCTTTTTAACATTATAATATTGCATAAAGCAAGTCGTGTTCTCATACGCTTACTTTTCTATGTAGATAATTTCCTAGTGTACCGTCTTTCAGGTAACACATTGTTTACTTTCTATGCTTCCACTTCAATCAGATCTTTTGTAAAGTGGTTCAGAACTTCGCAGCCGTCTTCGGTAATCAGGACCAGGTCTTCGATTCTTACGCCGACGCCGCCCGGGACATAGATGCCCGGTTCTACGGAGAAGCACATGCCTGGTTTCAGGACTTCTTCGTTGGTGAAGGAGACATCGCCAAACTCATGGACTTCCAGGCCGATGTTGTGACCGGTACGGTGGGTGAAGTACTGACCGTAGCCCTGTTCTTCGATGTAATCTCTGGCTGCGCGGTCTACGTCGCAGAATCTTGCGCCCGGTTTTGCAGCTTCAATACCGCGGCGGTTGGCTTCTTTGACGATCGCATAGATTTTCTTTGCTTCTTCGCTGGCTTTTCCGATAAAGACAGTTCTTGTCATGTCGGCACAGTATCCGTTGACCAGGCATCCCACATCCAGAACTACCGCATCGCCGTAACTTCCCTTGGAATCGTCTGTCTCATGGTGTGGGTCTGCGGCATGAGCACCGTATGCGATGATCGGCTCGAAGGAGTGACCCTGGGCACCGTTTTTCAGATAGATTTTCAGGAGTTCTTCTCCCAGCTCCGCTTCTGTCATTCCTTTGGTTACCAGTGGAATCAGTTCTTCGATGCTGGTATCGTTACAGCGGGAAGCCACACGCATTTTTTCCTGCTCTTCTGCTGTTTTTATCTGACGGATATGGTCGATGATCGTGGATGCATTGATATAAGCATCTCCTACCTGAAGTTCCATCAGGCGAAGCAGGAACCGCGCCGACCAGGTTTTGTCGATACCGATGGTTCCGCCTTTTCTCATATGGGAAGCCAGAACTTCCACACAGTCATCGGTATCATCAAAGTATACGACTTTGATTCCCAGTTTTTCTTCATCCTGGGGAAACAGCTTTCCGATCACCAATACCGGATCCTTTTCCACATCCAGTCGGAGAACCATCATGCGTTCTCCACATGCATAGTACTGTCCGGTCAGATAATACACGGCCATCGGATCTGTCACAAGAAACTGTTCCAGATTCATCTGGCGCATGCCTTCGATTACTTTTTCTATTCTCGTCATGTCCATCTTTCCTCGTCCTTTCTTTCCGCACCCGGTATTTTCTTATGGATTTCCCAGGTGCACCCGCGTTTCTCACGGTCTCTGCCCTGCATTATACACCTGTTTTCTTCTATATACCATAGAAAATCTTGAAACCAGTTACTGTCTATTCTGTGCCAGCAAAATGCTTCGCGGGATATTACCTTTCAACATTAGCTTTATCAGTAATCCTTCGATACTTCCAGATGCTCCCGTTTCCCACTGATATAACCCGCATAAGCAAGTTCCGGATCTTTTCCGTAAAATTTTTATCTCCATTGCGCTTTTTCCATTTTTTCTACTCTGTTGTAAACAAATACTTATATTTTCTCATCTGTTCAAAAATAATTGTTTCTACTCTACTTCGTATCTCTTCCGGATATATTTCTGCATTTGCAAGCAATTCTTTCACATCTTTCTTTGTGAACCGAAACTTCAGATTCATTTTGTATAAAGTTTCAGAAATATCTAATTGTTCGCTAAATTCACTGCATATTGTTTTTGACTGAACCTTATCTATCATGGAATACATATCCCCAGTCAGCGGATAATCCATCGTTGTATCTGCCAGCAATCCCGCTCCATTATCAAAAATCGGACAGTATGTATACCCTCCTTTTCCGTTCATCAGGACAGCAATATTATGTGTGTGGCGGTCTTCGTTTAAAAAAAGGGCATCTATCGTCAGCAATTTATTCATATAAATACCAAAGTTCTGAAGTCCCGTCATGCGTTCTACCTGCTGTACTAAAAACTGTAACCTTTCTTCATGTTCCGGTATCCTATACAATGCTTTATACAGACTTTCTCCGAAAAAATTTCCAAACAGCCGTTCCAGAGTAATGATCTGCCAGTCTTCGTTCAGAAAGTTTTTACTCTTCGCTCCATTATAAATCACAGTTCCGTATTTTATCTGTTCCAGTTCATAACATACAAATTCATTTTCTTCTAATGTCGATTTTCTCAGAAGATGAGAAATCATGTATTCTGCCAGTCCCTCATACCCTGTATAATCTGCTTTGTACCATATCCCTGCATTTTCCCATTTTAACTGGTTTCCTTTTGAGGACTGTCGGGCACAGGTTCGAATATTCTGCTCAAATAATTCTATCATGAACTTACCTCTCTATTCGCATCCAGAAATCATCTTCCGCCATCCGCCCTTCCGTCTTCTCTATGATCAGAATCGGATCGTAAAATGGAAGTCCCATGTCTTTCAGTATCAATTTCATCTTATCTCTGCTTTTCGGAAAACATCTCGACTCAAGAAATTCCAAGTATTGATGATAATCCGGTTTTTCAACCACGCCAAATGCACAGAACATAACATTATCTGCGTAGTTTTTTATTTTCACTTTTTTCTCCTGCTCATTCACATCAATTAACGTACATACATCCTGCTGATACATGTACCAGATCCTGAGTGTCCACGTTTTTTTCGGCACCTTCACCGTCTGCTCATATTCCGGATATTTCTGCAACATTTTTAACAACGAAACAATTGGTCCCCGGATTACCTCTTCGCTCCTTTCCCAACGCTCTACCGTCGGTTTGGAGCAATTGACAAATTCTGCAAACTCTTTCTGTGTCAGATGCAATCCTTTTCGAACCTGCCTGATTTCCTCCGCTGTTGTATATTCCGGTGTAATAAATAATTTTTCTTTCATGAACTCACCTTCCAGCTTAATCATACCCTGTTTTTCTTTATTAAATCACGAAAAGTTATCTTTGTAAATAAAGAACAATTATTTTAATTGTTTTTTCTATTTAAAATCCATTATTTTAATTGTTTTTATTACCAATATAACTTTAGATAGCAAAAAGGAGAAAAGTCTCTGAATAACTTTTCTCCTTTTACAATCGTCCTGTTTCTTTTATGACAGCGGAATATACGCATAATACAGATGATTATTTCCTTTTGCTACCGGGCCGGCTTCTTCGTACCAGTTATATTCTACCTCTTCCTCTTCGTCTCCCCATACTTCCGGGCAGTCGGTTTCTTCCCAGTCTAACGGGATTTTGTGATGATCCTGCCGGGATGCTTTTATCATAATCTGGTGCAGTTCTTCGTTTTCTTCTGCTGTCAGCACTCCCGGTTTTGCTGAGACAAACAGAGAGGTTCCGGACTCTGCAACAACATCCGCCCACTGACGGTTCAGGCTCCACGGGATGGAACCCGTAATACCTACGCAGTCCGCATCCACATCAAAAAATGTTCCATGCTGTGGCAGACAGAATGCCAGAGTGTTGACTCCCATTTTCTTTGTTCTCTCCCAGGTGATACCGCTGGTATCGTCTCCGGTTCGCTGCAGCTGCATCAGACCTGCCCCCAGATGGCCGATGGTATTACAGCCCATGATCAGAGTATGGTGCTTTTTCGCAGCCTCATAAATTGCCTGGTACAGTCCGATTACAATCTCCGCACTGGTCTTTGCGGTATCGTAAAAGTGCCATCCGTCCTCTGTCGGGAACGGGTTCATCTCCACACCCCACCTTCCGAAGATATCAAAAGTGGTAAAATCATGTTTGATCAGTGTATAACCCCAGTTACAGATCCTTTCCACATCCTCCTGAATATAGGAAAGGACTCCCGGATGGGAAGGATCCAGACAATCGTTATGGGATAATCTCCACTCCTTGGGAATCGTCTCTTCTTCATTCAATAAGAATCGAACCCAGATGCCAGGACGTACGCCTTTTTCTTCCAGTTTTTTTGCCAGTGCACTCATATCAGGGAATTTTTTATTTCCCTTTTTCCATGGACCACCATTGTACTCATTCAGGCGGTGATGTTCCTGCCAGCAGTCATCGATCACCATATACGGCGGATTGTCCACACCTTTGGTCAGTTCCACGATATAGTCGGTATCCTGCAGGATCTCTTCTTCTGAACTGTCTCCATAAGCATAATACCAGTTATTACTTCCATAAACCGGATAGTCCGGTAAGATCGGATCGGTACACATGACTTTGCAAAACTCTCTGGCACTTTCGAAAGTCCCCATTCCTTTAGTTTGCATCGCTACGATCTGAGCAGCCCGAAGTTTTCTACCGGAAAGCTGCACACCGGTACCGCCACAGCGCACATCCATCACCAGTGTAATTCCACGGGTATCTGTCTGCCAGAAACACATGGCGGAAGGTCTTACCTTTACTCCATACCCTGTCACAGTTTCTCCGGCTGCTGCCAGAAAATACCAAGGCATAAAACGACTGCCGCTGATACCTTTCCAGTCCACATCCCCGTACGTTCTCTCCCAGGATCCTCCGAGGATCCGTGATTTTTTGTTTACCGGTGTATTCCAGCGGAGTTTGATTGTTTTCACTTTTGTCTGATCCGCGGTCAGCCAGATTTCTTCTGTCTCCGGCGTGGTTTCGTATGTTACCTTAACGTCATCTTTTTCCGTTTTCTGCGCATCCTTCTCTCCTATCCAGCTACCATCTTCTGTTTCTACTGTGATAAAAGAAGGAACACCCATGTAAATTTTTTTTCGTTCTTCCATATTTTTCTCCCTTTGTCTCTATAAACGCTCTACCGACGAATAATCCCCTTTCTTACTTACAAGCTGAAGTTCTTCTCCCATCTCCCGGTAAGCTTTTGGGCTGGCACCGAAATGTTGTTTGAAAATCTTGGAAAATGCCAGCTGATCCTGATATCCTACCGCTGCAGCGATGGCATTGATCTGCATACCGGTATTTCGCAGCATCTCTCTTGCTTTTTCCATCCGGAGATTCACCAGATATTCCTGTGGCGAACAGCCGATTGCCTTCTTAAAACTGCTGGTAAGATAGCTTCGGTTAACGCCGATATAATCTGCCAGTTCATTGATCTTGATTTTTTCCCGATAGTGATATGCAATATAATCCATTGCATGCTTCACATAAACCCCCCCAGGGTAGGAATGTTGATTGGCCATACCCGGAACCATCTTTTTGTAGTCCTCCATCAGTGTTGCAAAAAAAAGCATCAGATAGCCATTTCGTTTCAGTTCATCTGTGTAGGAAAGCTGATGTGCTTCCAGAATACCATCAATATAAGTATTCAGTTCTTTCTCGCAGTTCACCCTGCGGATCGGTGCTCTTTTGGTAAATCCTGCATGTTCCACATATTCCTTCGCACGATACCCGGTAATTCCAACCCACATATAAGACCAGGGATCCTCCCTGTCTGCCTCATACCAGGCTTCCATATTCGGGCTGAGCAGAAATGCATCACCGGCAGTCAGTACATATTTCTGATTGTTAATCTCCAGTGTTCCCCTGCCGCTCCTGATAATATGCAATACATACGTGGTACGCATATTCGGACCATATCTGTGACCGGGATCACAATATTCCCAGCCACAGTAGCTCAGACACAGGTCTGCCGAATCCTTTTGCAAGTCTTCCAGAGCACGGTATCTTGCAGAATTGGTATAACCTGATACATGTTTCATTTCTTATCAATCCACTTTCTTAATTGTATACAGTAAGGAAGCAAAATCTCCACCTTTTTTATTCAGATCCTGTCTGTCAACCGGGATACCTGCACGCATCAGTTCATCCCCGTATGCTTCATATGTTTTTATCTGATTTCCTTCCGTATCGTAACCATAGTGTTTTGCCAGTTCAGTGTCGAAAGAGGAGGACGGTGTCAGGTCACAGCTTACCTGATACTTCGCATCCGGATCCAGACCTTCCAGTTTCAGTCGCAGCCAGGATGCATTGACTTTGTTCAGTCTCTGGTACAGTGCTGCCACTGCCTGTGCCTTATCCTGAGAAACAACCATCCATGCCGTCTCATTTCCTTCAAACGGATTCAACAGACGGTAGAAATCTCCGTCCACCTGGATCAGTTCCCGGTATTCTTTCATAAATGCAATCTGTTTTTTGACACTTTCCATCTCCGCATCGCTGAGCAGATTCAGATCCAGTTCATAACCGAAGGTTCCAAAGTAAGCGACATTTGCTCTCGTCTCGATCGGTGTCGTCCGGTATAACTGGTGGTTCGGTACTGCAGATACATGGGATCCCATGCTGACGATCGGATAGACATAGGAAGTACCATACTGGATCTTTGTTCTCTCACTGGCATCGGTATCGTCACTGGTCCATGTCTGTGGTGCAAAATACAGCATGGCAGGATCAAATCTCGCTCCGCCGCTTGCACAGGACTCAAACAGGATCTCCGGGAATTCCGTGGTCAGCCTGGTGTACAGATCATATACACCTAAAATATATTTGTGCATCACTTTTCCCTGCTGGGACGGATCAGTTCCTTTGCTGTAAGGTTCGGACATATAACGGTTCATATCCCATTTAATATATGAAATAGAAGATTCACGAATCACTTTTGCAACCATCTCGTAGATATAGTCAACCACTTCTTTTTTCGAGAAATCCAGAACAAACTGATGTCTTGCATGAGACTCAAAACGCTCCGGCGCACTGATGATCCAGTCCGGATGTGCACGGTAAAGATCACTGTCTTTGTTGACCATCTCCAATTCTACCCACAGACCAAATTTCAGTCCCAGTTCTTCTACTTTTCTGGAAAGACCACTGATGCCGGAGGGCAGTTTTTTCAGATTGACATACCAGTCACCCAGTCCACGGTAATCATCATCTCTTGCACCGAACCAGCCGTCATCCAGAACAAAGAGTTCCACACCTGCTTCTTTTGCTTTTTTCGCAATATTCAGGATTTTTTCTTCATTGAAGTCAAAATAGGTTGCTTCCCAGTTATTTAACAGGATCGGGCGTGCCTGATCTCTCCAGGTTCCGTGCATCAGACGTTTCCGGTAGATTCTGTGATAAGCCTGGCTCATCTTATTCAGTCCCTGATCGCTGTAGACCATAACTACTTCCGGTGTCTGGAAGGATTCGCCCTGTGTCAGTTCCCAGCTGAAGTTTTCCGGGTTGATACCCATCATCACACGGGTCATGTCAAAGGTGGAAACCTCTACCTGTCCCAAATGATTGCCGCTGTATACCAGGCTGAATCCATATACCTCGCCCTGATTTTCTGTGGTATACGGACGTTTCAGTGCCAGGAACGGATTCTGTTCCGCGCTGCTGCAGGTACCGTTTAAGCTCTGGATGCTCTGGATACCCATCTCCAGTTTTCTGTTTTTCACATAACGCTCTCTCGCCCAGCCGCCGGACAGATGTACCATCTCATAATCCATGTCATTGAATTCCACACTGGCACTCATGATTTTATCCAGAACGATCTTTTCACTTCCTTTGTGGCAGATCTTTGCATTTCTTGTGATCACCGGATACTCTTCGTAGATTGTATAAGAAAGGATCAGGTCGGTATCCATCACTGCATCGTGAAGAGTGACTTCCAGGGTCTGTGCCTCATCTTCGTTTTCCACATAAGTGGCTGGCAGCGGAAGAATGTCTTTCTTTCCGTTATAAATTTCATGGGATGCATAGGTAAAGTTCACGATCCGGCTTCCGTTCTCCTGTACGATCGTCAGTGCCGGGCTTCTGTAATCGCCGGTTCCATAGGTTGGGAATTCCTGTTTGGTATACTGCATGGAAAGGATGCCCGGTTCCGGAACACAGATGGACATCTGGGAGCGCATGCACTCCTCATGAAGATACGTAAAATCTTCTCTGTCATGAATTTTCTTTCCATAATATAACTGCTCTAACTGCTCATTTTCCATGATACGGATGATATAACTTACTTCGTCGTTATACAGATGAAAACATCTGCTCTCTTTGTGGAATACAATTGCCATTTTCTTCTCGTCTCCTTTCAAAATAAGCCGACGCACATACCTGTCACGCCGGCTTTGTCTCGATTTATATTTATTATAACTTACCACCGCTGGTTGCGATACCCTCGATAAACTGTTTCTGGAAAATCATATATAAAATGATCATCGGGATACATGCGATCAGAGATGCCGCCATCAATTCCGGGAATTTGGAACTGTACTGACCCTGCATCTTCGCCAGTGCGGAAGAAAGAACCAGCATATCTTTATCTGTATTTACGATCATCGGCCACATCAGATCTTTAAATGCGAACACTGCGGTAAAGATACCCAGTGCAACCATACTGGATCTGGTCAGCGGAGCCATGATATACAGGAAGGTCTGTCCGATATTACAGCCATCCAGACGGGCTGCTTCTTCCAGATCATTCGGCAGTCCCATATACCCCTGTCTGAGCAGGAAAGTACCGAACGCCGTTACCATACCAGGGAATACCAGAGCAAAAATGGTGTTCAACATCCCCATCTTGCTTACCATCAGATACTGCGGTGTGATGAAGATCTGTCCAGGAACCATCATCTGCAGCAGTACCAGTGAAAAGCAGAAATCTCTTCCTTTAAAATGCAGTCGTCCGAAAGCATAGCCTGCCATAGTTGCTGTCAGAACCGCACAGAGTACACGGAAGAAAATCATCAGCAGTGTGTTTTTATACAGTAATAAGAAGTTCATATTGCTGATAACCTCTTTAAACGCATCCGTTCTCCACTCTCTCGGAAAGATAACGAACGGATTCACGCTGGTTGCCTCTGTTACTGTCTTAAACGCTGTTAAAATCATCCATAAAAACGGAACTAACATCGTAATCGATACAAGGATCATGATGACCTGAATCAGGACATTGATCGCTGTCTGTTTTGTTTTCATGCTGTCCATACTGCTTCCTCCCTCCTAATTGTAGAATACCCATTTTTTCTGAGCTACCATCTGGATTGCTGTAATGATCAGGGTAATGATCAGCAGCAGGATAACAATTGTGGAACCATATCCTACGTTCTTATTGGTAAAACTGTACTTATAGAACAGGAATACCAGAGACTGGGTTTTTTCCAGTGCCGGATTGGATTTTTCCATTACCATGTAGATCAGATCGAATACCTGCAGGGATCCGATGATACGTGTGATCATAACAAAGAAGATGGTCGGGGATAACAGTGGGATAGTAATGTTAAAGAAACATTTGATCCCGGTAGCACCGTCAATTTCTGCTGCCTCGTAGTAATCATGAGGGATTTCCTGAAGACCGGCGATAAACAGTACCATGTTATAACCTATAATAGACCAGATACCGATGACTGCGATAGAGAATACAGCAATCTTCGGATTAGAGATCCATTTTACATTTACGTGGAACAGATTGTTGATCAGACCAAAATCCGAGTTAAAGAGCCATCTCCATACCATAGCTACCGCTGCCGGAGCTGCAACCATAGGAAGGAAGATAATAGTACGATAGGCGCTTCTTCCTCTCATCTTTCTGTTCAGCAGAACTGCCAGAACCAGGGCGATACAGATGGAGAAAGGTACTTCTACAATCGCATATTTAAATGTGTTGATCAGTGCCTGCCAGATTTCCTGGCTTCCGAATACTTTCTGGTAGTTTTCAAAACCGATGAAGATATTTCCTTTACCGAAATCACCGGTCTTAAAAAAGCTCTGATAAATTGTCTGGAAAATCGGGATAATATTTAATACAACCAGACCGATCACAGTTGGAAGGATAAACAGCCAGCCCCATAAAAATTCGCTTCGCTGTCTTCCGGTTGTTTTCACTTTCGCTTTACCTGCCAAACTACTCACTCCTTTTTCAAACACAGGCAGATTCTTTCGAACCTGCCTGCTCTTTGGTTACTGCTTAATTTTTCCAGTTACTGTCGAATTACTGCTCGTCTGCCAGGCATTCGTTCATCTGATCTGCCATTGCTTTACAAGCTTCTTCCATGGTTTTGTCACCACTGAATACGTCTTTCATGATTTCACTGTCTTCATTTTCCCATGTTACTGTAGTTCTGGAGTATGGTCTGATTACCATGTCATCCATCATGTTCAGATAAGCCTGCAGGTTGAAGTCTGCGGATTTTGCCCATGCATCAGATGTTCCTGTATATGCGGACATTGTTACTCCAAGTTCTGCCTGTTTTTCCTGAGCTTCTTTGGATCCCAGGTATTCGATCAGCTGCCAAGCTTCATCCGGATGTTCGGTTGTTGCAGATGCCGCCCAACCAAGTCCGTTATAGATAGATGCTCTTCTTCCTGTTGTTGCGCTCTTCGGAAGTTCTACGCAGTCACAGTTTGCGGCTGTGTATTCGTTGTCACGGTATGCAGCCAGCATCCAGGAACCCTGTGTGATCATGGCAACTTTACCGGATTCGAACAGAACGTCGTTACCGTTCTCAGACATGGTTTCCAGAGAAGGCATTACACCGTCATTGATCCATCCTTCCATGGTCTGCATTGCTTCAATGGTTTTCGGATCGTCCCATCCGGACTGTGTCTTGTCATCATTGATGATGTATCCGCCGTTATCGTAAACCATGTTATAATAACCATCCTGGTTGCTTCCATTTCCCATCGCAAGACCATACTGACTTCCGTCATCTTTTGTCAGTTTCTTTGCTGCTTCTGTTACATCATCCCAGGTCCAGTCTGCGGTAGGATACTCCAGTCCGGCTTCATCAAACAGTGTTTTGTTGTACCACAGTGCGATGGTATCTACATCTTTCGGCACTGCATAGTATTTATCATCGTATGTATACAGTCCCCAGATATCTTCCGGATAATTTGCCGGATCGATCTCACTGCTGTCTGCGATTTTATCTGTCAGATCCAACAGCATATCATTGGACATGTATCTTTCACTTTCATTGGAATGCATCCAGAATACATCCGGTAAAGATCCGCCCTGTGCACCGGATTCCAGCAGTGTCCAGTACTCGTCCCATTTAACAACAGATACTTTTGTTTTGATACCGGTCTTCTCGGTAAAATCATTCATAATCTGTGTCAGACCCGGTTCCTGGTTGGAATCCCAGATGGTTACGGACAGTGTAACATCGCTGGATGAGCTGTCGGAGCCGTCTGCGGTATCCGTTGTTTTTGCATCCGATGATGAGTTATCGGATGAGCTGCTGGAGCTTCCGCCACATGCTGCCATGGACAATGCCATTGTACTTGCCAGTAAAAGTGCCATTGCTTTTCTTAATTTCATATGTTTTTCCTCCTTATATTGGACATTCTCAGGTAAGCGTTCCTTCGTTTCGCTCCCCCTGACTGATGACATCATTATACGAATATATGTCAAAATAATAAATAGATGTATGTTTTTAAAATATGGATTAATGTTGTATTATTGTGTACTTTCTATATTTTTCGTTCGTTTTTCTTACTTCATTAGGTGTTTTTTATGTCATTTTATTTATTATTCTGTTTTTTATTGTTATTTTTACATATATCATTCTGCTTTTTTCTACACGCCTATCTTTATTTTTACATTTATACGCAACATTTTTCCATATTTTATATGGTGTTTCTCTGTTTTTTACAATTTTACACATTTGCACATGTATATATTACACAAGATTTGATTTTATATTCCAAAACCACTTGGCATTTCGCCATATCTGGTCTAGAATGAGTTATCGTGGAGTTTTACCTGTACTTTGATTTTACAAACGGAAGGAGTTTCGATATGAATTTTTTAAATGAAGACAACATCGTTTTTGTGGCACTGAATAAGATCGGCGATATCGTGCTGGCCAACCTGCTGTTTATCCTCTGCAGCATCCCGCTGGTTACCATCGGTCCTTCACTGACAGCACTCTATCACTGTATGCTGCGTACGGTCAAGGGGAACAACAACGGGACTGTAAAGACTTTTTTCCGGGCATTTCGTCAGTCATTCCGACAGTCTCTGATTGTCTGGCTCGGTCTTGTGGTTGTCGGGCTGCTATTATTTCTCGACACCCGTTTTCTTTTGCAGACCGGCTCAGAGACAGGTAAACTTTTTTATTATCTTTCCGGAATCGTACTGGCACTTGTCGTAATCCTGGCGCTCTACGTCTTTCCTGTGATCGCAGCTTTTTCAAATACACTGAAAAATCTGTTAAAGAATGCTTTCATATTTGCCTTCATGCATTTTCCTTCCACACTTGCCATCGCAGTAATCTCCATTCTGCCGATGTATATGACCTATCAGGATCTGAAACTGCTTCCGTTGTATGCATGCTGCTGGTTTTTCTTCGGATTTGGACTGACGGCTTATATCAATTCCTTTTTCTTCTATCGGATGTTCAAGCCATATCTCGAGACGGATGAAGAAGAAAAGACCGTAAGGGAAGAGGAACATCCACAATAATTACCTTGACCACCCATTACTGATATGTAATTTTCTGTAAAGCAAAAAAGTGACACAGCAGCATCTCCTCATGCCCTGTGTCACTTTTTACTTTCAGACAGCTGCATATATTCTTCCTTTTATACCCCGAGAATCTTACGCAGTTCATTATGCGGCCGCTCCGCATTTCTCTGATAAATATCCACATAGTTCCAGTCACTGCTTCTGTCACAGAATGCCGGATAGAGGAACCCGCACTCCGGCTGTCCCGGCTCGTAGTCGCCGCTGACCGGGGCGAAGATGCAGATCAGATATTCGTAGACTTCTTCTGACTCTCCCACCCGCTCATGATCTGCCGCTTTCACCGGAATATCGTAGCGATCATGGAACATATACACGGCATAATCTCCGCAGGAACGGTACTCTTCCCCTGCAATCTCATAAAAGGTATCCATCAGTGCATCATTTTTCAGTCCGCTGTTCTTGATCCCGTTTAACAGCTGCCACATGGTTCCCGCTGTCATCTGTTCTTTCGGAAACCGGTACCGTTTCAGATTGACATTTGTTTCCGAAAACGGAACTGCTTTTGCCAGTGCCAGATTTTTCTCCTTATCTGTCGGAGACAATTTCAGGAAGTTGGTATTAAAGGTTCCGTCCACATACCCTTCCCGATCCATGTAAGCTCCCGCGATCCGTGTCATCGAGGATCGTTTTACTGTCATCCGCCGGGTCAGTTCCAGCATATCTTCTCTGTTAATCCGCATAATTTTCTCTCCGTCTGCTTCTTATAGCATATATAACATCACCATCAGTGGCATCGTCACTATGCATACCAGCGTAGTGAATACATTGATCGAGCTTGCATACGCCGCATCTCTCTTGTAAAGCTGAGCCATCTGTGTGATCGTTACCGCCGTCGGCGCAATCACTGCCAGCAGGCTGATGAGCAGGATCGTTTTTGCATTCTCCATCGGGATCAACGGTGCCGCCAGTTTCAGGCACAGGGTAATGATTCCCGGCACTACGATCATTTTCAAAAATACGATACCATAGATTCTCCGTTTTCCAAAGACCAGCTTCCAGTCAACTCCCGCCAGAAGCATACCGATCATCACCATACTGATCGGACCGATCATACCCGCAAGGGATGAAGTCATAGAATCGAGAATCTTCGGCAAATGAATATTACACAGGAAAAATACCAGTCCCGCCAGAATCGCGATCAGATTGATATTCTGCACGATTTTCTTCCAGTTCACCTGGCGCTGTCCCTGCATCAGAGACTGTCCGTGGGTCCATACAATGATCGTCTGTACGCACATAAAACCACTGGCATAGATTACCCATTCCTCCCCCAGGATGGAAGTGACCAGCGGCAGGATCAGATTACCTGCATTGGAATAAATCAGAGACGCCGTCTCCACTTCATCCATTTTCAGCAGTTTTCTCAGAATTCCACAGACCATAAACAGCACCACATGGATCAGAATCGCCACAACAACGGCAAGCAGAAAGCCATTTCTTATTTTTGTGGAATATTCAATCTGAAAAGCATGGATCGTCACGCAGGGCAAAACCAGATAAATCGTCACCATGGAAAGTACCCGGCTATCCTTTGTCTTCACGATTCCAAGTTTAACGATCAGAAAGCCAAGTCCCATAATCAAAAACAATACAGCAATCTGCTGCATCAGCAATAATGCAATCAATTTTTCATCCCCCATTTTCTTTCCTGTGCTTATTATAAATCCCCTGACTACTTCCTACAATATATTTTTTACCATCCCTGTCTTTTTTCTGTCAAATTCTTCCTTTGTGTGCTATGATGCTTATGATTATAAATGTTTACTGTTCATCATTCCCATGCAATGCATAACAAACAGAAAGTGAGATTTCTTTATGACCTTACCAAACGAATCTTCTTCCCTCACACGGGGTGAGAAAACAAAATACAGACTGGCAGAATCCATGAAGGAGTGTATGTGTCACACCCCGGTAGATGCCATCACCGTCCGTCAGATCACAGAAAACTGCGGTCTGACCAGACAGACCTTTTATCGAAATTTTATGGACAAATTTGATCTGATTAACTGGTACTTTGACAAATTGCTGATCAAATCCTTTGAATACATGGGACAGGGAAAAACGGTACAGGAAGGGTTGCAGTTAAAATTTTCCTATATCGCGGAAGAGAAAGAATTTTTCCGTGCCGCCTTCCGTTATGACCGGCAGAACTCCCTGCGGGAACATGATTTTCAGCTGATCTTCCGCTTTTATCAGGATCTGATCCAGTTAAAAACCGGTGCTCCGGCATCCGATGATATCCGGTTTCTTCTTGAGATGTACTGCCACGGATCAATCTCCATGACCATCGAATGGGTACTTTCCGGCATGGCAAACTCCCCGGAAGACCTGGCACGCCTGATGGTGGAAGCAATGCCCGCGAAACTGGCAGAGCTTTTTGCTTCTTTCGGCGTTCTGACGGAATAAAGCTAAAAATTCTCATCAAAATGTTACATTTACCGAATTCTGTAACTTTCTTTTTTTCAAAAACATTGTTAATATAATCACAAAAGAACGGAACATCCGGAAAACGATGATTCCCAGAAGAAAAGGAGTGTTTGTATTATGGCAAATCGTATCATGTTAAATCAGACTTCTTATCACGGAGCAGGTGCTATTCAGGAGATCGTTAATGAAGCAAAAGCACATGGATTTAAAAAGGCGTTCGTATGCTCCGACCCAGATCTGGTAAAATTCAATGTAACTTCAAAAGTTACCGACCTGTTAAAAGAAAACGGTCTGGACTATGAACTTTACAGCGACATCAAACCAAATCCAACCATCGAAAATGTACAGCACGGTGTACAGTCCTTCAAGGATTCCGGTGCGGATTATCTGATCGCCATCGGCGGTGGTTCTTCCATGGATACTTCCAAAGCCATCGGTATCATCATCGCCAATCCGGAATTTGAAGATGTGAGAAGCCTTGAGGGTGTGGCTCCGACCAAAAAACCTTGCGTACCGATCATCGCCGTACCTACCACAGCCGGAACTGCTGCGGAAGTAACCATCAACTACGTTGTTACCGATGTGGAAAGAAAGCGTAAATTCGTATGTGTTGACCCACACGATATGCCGATCATCGCTGTTGTTGATCCGGAAATGATGTCTTCCATGCCAAAAGGACTGACTGCTTCCACCGGTATGGATGCTCTGACACATGCTATCGAAGGTTACACCACCAAAGCTGCATGGGAAATGACCGATATGTTCCATCTGAAAGCTATCGAAATCATCTCCAAATCCCTGCGTGGTGCTGTGGAAAATACAAAAGAAGGCCGCGAAGGCATGGCTCTTGGTCAGTATATTGCCGGTATGGGATTCTCCAACGTTGGTCTTGGAATCGCCCATTCCATGGCTCATACTCTGGGTGCTGTTTATGATACCCCTCACGGTGTTGCCTGCGCGATGATGCTGCCGATCGTTATGGAATACAACCAGGAATGCACCGGCGAGAAATATCGTGAGATCGCACGTGCTATGGGTGTGAAAGGTGTCGATGAGATGACACAGGAAGAGTACAGAAAAGCAGCCATCGATGCTGTCAAGAAACTGTCCGCTGATGTGGGAATCCCGTCTGTTCTCGAAGCTGTCAAAGAAGAAGATCTGCAGTTCCTGGCAGAATCCGCCCACGCAGATGCCTGCGCACCGGGTAACCCGAAAGATGCCAGTGTGGAAGATCTGAAAGACCTGTTCCGTAAGATCATGAAATAAGCAACATTTATAAAACTCTGCAAAAAAGAGGAAGTCTCCGATATGAGCTTCCTCTTTTTTATTTATCCGGCTTCCCGGATCTTTTTCAGAAATTCCTCCACCGGGAGCGGTCTGGAAAAATAATATCCCTGAATCATATCCACACCCCACGCTTCCAGAAGTTCCACCTCTTCCTGCTCTTCTACTCCTTCTGCCACGATGGCATATCCCTGTTGCCGGAGAATCGTTACGATGTTACGATAAAACTCTCCTGCTACCTTATGCTGACGGATACCATTTAACATGGAGCGATCCATCTTAATACACTGGAACGGCAATTTCAGTACAGCATTCAGGTTGGCATATCCGGAACCAAAATCATCCATGCACAGGCCTATACCATCTTTTACAAAGACTTCCACCGCCTCATACACCTCTTCTTTGTATTCTGTCGCAACAGTCTCTGTGATCTCAAACTGAAAAAACGACGGCTCCAATCCATGTTCCCGGATAATTTCCAGCAATTGTCCCACATATCCTTTCTTTAAAAGCTGTGCCGGCGAAAGATTGTACTTGATATTTTTAAGCTGCTGCATGATTTCCGGACATTTTTGGACCATCCGGCACACTTTTCGGAACTGCTGCAGACCAATCTCATTGATTTGTCCATTCTGCTCAGCAATCCGTATAAATATTTCCGGAGATATCGGTCCGAGACCAGGGTGATGCAGCCGGCTGAGTGCTTCTGCCGTAACAAATCTCTTTTCCCTGATCGAATAAACCGGCTGGTAATATACTTCAAACAAATCTTCTTCTATCGCTCTGTAAAGATATGCTTCAATTGTTTTTTGCCGGAGAAATCCGTGCTTCACGTATTCGTCCCCCCGGACCAGCAATGTTTCCTGCGTTCTCGGAACTAATGCCGTCAGATATCCTACATAATTCAGGAGATTTTCACTGCCAAGCTGATTCCCGTATGGTATTCCGCAGATTGCTGCTGAAATCAGAATTTCTTCCCCTTCCATGGCAATCGGATGAGAAAAATACCGCAGCAGCTTCTGCAATACCACTTCGTATTCTTCAAAAGAGTACATTCCGATCAGTATCCTTTTTCCACTGATTCTGTAAACATAGGGACTTTCTGTAAACTCCCGTACCTGCCCTGCTATCTTTTTCAAAAAACGATCTGTCCATGGAACCCCGTAAATGGTATTCAGCTGTTTCAGCTGCCGGAGATCAACAACTGCCACATGAATATCCCGTTTGCGTCTGCACTGTTCTTCTGCCCACTCCTGAAAACATTGCATATCCAAAAGTCCTGTCAGATTATCTGTATACACATACGGGTTATGAAAAGCAAGCAGCAGAACCATCAGACAAAGTGCTATGGCAAATCCGGTCATCAGAATTTCCTGATAAAATCCCTGCAACAGCACGCAGCTGACCATAATAAAAAGAATTTCCCAGATTACACCAAATTTCCGTTTCCCCAGTTTCTGATAATTCCGGATGCTTTCCCCACCGATCACCAGTCCATACCAGATAGCCTGCATATACATCATAAGATACAGCGGTCCTCTGACATACGCTCCGTTCGCTGTGACTGAAAACAAAAGACCTGTCTGAAAATTACCCATGACCAGCACCGTAAGCACCACGGTTGGCAAAAACAGCAGACAACGTATCCCCAGTAATTTTTCTTCCACTGACCATCCTGCCAGTGCCAGTGTATACAGATAAAGAACCGGTGGAATCAGCAGCTGGTACAGATAAAACAGTAACAAAATCACATAAAGTATTCTGGAAAATTCCGGACGACTGTTACCAATAACAATTGTACTGACCATATCCAGCACAATATCTCCGATACCAAGCATCATAAAAATCTGAAATGTTTTTTCTGTCTTATTACCGGCAAACTGTCGTTGTTTCATAAAATGATGCCATAAGACAATCAGAAAGATCAGTGCTGCCACTAAAAAATCCATATTATATCTCATAGTGGGTACCTTCCTCCTGTACTTCTTCTCTTTTGTACCAGCCCTTATTGCTGTACATATTCTGATCTGCCTCGAACTTCCAGTCGCTGATACTCTTTCTCATCCCCCGACTGTCCTGTAACCAGCTGAATCCCCGGGCTACTGACAGCTTCTGGTCATTGGAACGATTATATTCTTCTACCGCTGCATCCAGTCTATGGGAAAGTTCTTCTTCGGATATTTTTATTTCCGGAAGAATCGCGCAAAACTCGTCTCCTCCTATCCGAAAACAATATCCAAGACTTCCATACGCTTTCTGGATACTCTGTGCTGCTCCAATCAGAAGTTCATCTCCGGCTCCGTGTCCATAAATATCATTTATCTGTTTCAGATGATTCATATCCATAAATATCAGCACTGCATTTTTCCAGTTACAGATACCCCTTTCAAGATCCTCTAAAATTTTTTCATAGGCATACCGGTTTTTCATACCGGTCATCTGATCTTCCTGTGCCAGTTTTTTATATACCTCTGCTTCCGTCCGGAAACGCATATTTTCCACCATAGTCCTGCCAAGGCCCCACAGAAGAACAGATACAAAAACGACAATTCCCGCTTCGAAAATCAGATCGTATCCGGTAATTCCGAAAAACCAGTATAACACCAGGGTTCCCACGCCGACAAAGGCCAGCACACCGAATGCCAGGAGAATCGAATATATCTGCCTGTTTTTCACTGCCTTGTATTCCCTGTATAAAAGAACACTCAGAAGGATACATCCACCCCCAAGAAGCAGATGGGTAATCATCAGCATGTTGATAAGCTGGATATGGAACCAGTAAGTACAGATACTTTGCAAAATCACATTCAGATAAAACAGCGCACTTAAAACCGATATGCTTTTATATTTCTGCATTCCTTCTGTCTCCTGAACAAACCGGATAACCGGAACACTCATAAGCATAAACGCATAAAAAGATATTTCATTGACCGCCGGTGAATAATGGCTCAGATACTGCATCAGAGAAGAGTCTGTCACACACCAGATTCCACATAAGAGCAGAAACAATCCCACACTGGCAAACCGTCGTTCTGTCATTTTCCGTGCGCGAAGATACGCATAGATTCCGATTGCAAAAATACCCAGTACCAGCATGACCAAAACGATCACAAGTACAGGAGCCGCATTCATGATCTGGAATCTGAAAATAGCTTCGCTGCTTCCCAGATATACCGGTGGCAATTTACACACTCCACTTTCCGGCACAGTATACAGAAAGCACAGCTGACTGCTTTTGTGTAACGCCGGCAATGTCACACGGCATTCCAGTTTTCTCGCCATCTGCAGGTTTCTTTTAAATCCGTACTCGCGATACTGATAAATTGTTTTTCCATCCATCTGGATCTGCAGGTGATATGGTGCTCCCCAGGTAAGAAGAACCATATCTCTGTTCTCGTCCGTCACTGTATCGTTATATAATTCCAGTACTGTTCCCGGATCTGCCTGAAGTGTTGTCGGAAAAGTCACTTCTGTTCTTTCCCCGTCTTTCAGATAATACCATCCATCGCTCAGATTCTGGATTTCCTGAGTTTCCCCTCTCCCGGTCATCTCTGTTCCTTTTCCAATTACCAGAATCATCAGAACAACCATCAGAAACAGACATGCCGGAAAGATTCTCTTTTTTTGCATATATTTTTGCATCTTTCCCTCTCCATATGAAAAAATCCCCTGAATCACATCTCTGGATTCAGGGGATTTTCATCCGTATATGTAACTAGTATTCCCCATTCACGACACAACGCTCAGCGATCAAAATCTGTCTCAAAAACTCCTTCCGGTGTCTTCATCGTCAGAATTCCCAGATTAAAGTTATCATCAGAAACAGTGATATGATACTCAAATACCACATCTTCCTCAAATTTGGAGAGTACCAGATACGTTCCGTTTTCTTTTCCTTCGATCTGATCACAAATATCATCATAGACCCGTTCCCCGGATATTTCTCTCGGATATCCTGAAGCTTTGATTTTTTCTTCGATTGCCCGATATAACTCTTCCATGCTTTTTCTCCATTCTCTATTAGATTGCCAGCATCCATGCCTGTTCCAGATCAGGATCTTTAATCTTTTGTTCCTGCATCATGCGGAAAATTGTCTTCCAGTAATGTTTTTTCACTTCATCGCAGATTTTTTCCGGATTGCCTTCCTTACAGGCTTTCAGAATCGCAATATGATTGTCGTACTGGTTTGCCAGAATCTTTTCTTTTTCGTTTACCAGATCGTACCCTGCCAGCAGATTTCCATAGTACAGTTCTTTCCACGCTTTGGCAAGTCTCGGAAGTCCGGACATCAACACCAGCTGCTCATGAAAACAGTTGTCGTATTCAAAAACACTCTCGAACTCTTCTGTTGGAATTTTTTTCATCCGTTCCAGAATCTCTTCCATTTTCTGTATTGTTTCCCCGGGTATTTTCCCGTTCAGAAACCGCACGCTGACGGCCTCATAGTTGGTACGAAGCAGATATACTTCATAGGAATCCCAGAAAGAAAATGTCCGCACGGAACATCCCACGTTTCTGGTATACTCTACGATCCCTTCGTTTTCCAGCTGGCGCAGTGCTTCCCTGATCGGCCCCCGGCTGGTCTGGAATTCATGTGCCAGTTCCATTTCCACGATCCGCTCCCCCGGGCGTATCTGATGATTCATGATCTTGGTCCGGATTGCATTCACTACACTTTCTCTTAATGTTTGGTATAATAATTCGCTCATGTATCTTCCTGTCTTACTTTATTATCTTACCACGAAATATTTTATCTGAATTTCCGGGCACTGTAAAGTATTTCTTCTCGTAACTGTTCAGTACCTTCACAGTTACGAGCCAAAATGCATTTAAAATCACCTTCGGTGATGGCATTTTGGCTTGTATGCCTCGGGATTTTGGCATATTCATGCCAAAACACCTCGCGGTACAGTGGCTACTGAACAGTTACTTCTTTTCTATTTAACAACACCAGATTGCTCCATACTTCGTACTCGCGCAATCCGCCAAACCATTCGGTATCACATTTTCTTAATAATGTTTTTGATGATTTCCACAGACAGATCCATACCTTCCACCGTGATGTGTTCAAACGGACCATGGAATCCGTCTCCGCCGGTACCCAGGTTCGGGCATGGCAGACCGACAAAGCTTAACCGTGCACCATCTGTGCCTCCGCGGATCGGGGCGATATCCGGTTCCACGCCTGCTTCTTTGCACGCCTCTTTTGCGTAATCGATCAGCTGCATGCACGGCTCGATCTTCTCACGCATGTTGCGGTAAGATTCTTCAATCTTTACTTCCGCGGTTCCCTCGCCGTAGGTTTCGTTGATCTGTGCAACCGCCTGACGGAGTTTCTCCTGTTTTTCCACAAATGTGACCGGATCAAAGTCACGGATGATGTAACGCATCACTGCCTGTTCCACATTGCCGTTGAATTCGGTCATGTGATAGAATCCTTCATACCCTTCCGTCTTCTCCGGGCACGCATCTTTTGGAAGAAGTCCGTGGATTTCCATCGCGATGGTCTGTGCATTTTTCATGATATCTTTTGCACTCCCCGGATGCACATTGACACCATGAACAGTGACCTCCGCGCCTGCCGCGTTAAAGTTTTCAAACTGGATCTCACCTTCATGGCTTCCGTCTAACGTATATCCGTACGTTGCGCCAAATTCTTTGATTTTCAGATACTGTGCACCGCCACCCACCTCTTCATCCGGGGTAAATGCGATGCAGATTTTTCCGTGTGGTATCTTTTCCCGCATCAGGTCTTCTGCTGTTGTCAGGATCTCTGCAATCCCGGCCTTGTCATCGGCCCCCAGAAGAGAAGTTCCGTCGGTTGTGATCAGCGTTCTTCCCTTATACCCTTTCAGTCTCGGAAAATCTTTTACTGCCAAAACTCTGCCGGAAGTTCCGAGCACCACGTCTTCTCCGTTATAATCCGGAATAATCTGTGGTTTCACATTCTGTCCGTTAAAGTCCGGTGCGGTATCCAGATGCGCGATCAGACCAAGCGGTGTCACATCTTCCATTCCCTCCGTGGCCGGAAGATATCCGTAAACATATCCATATTCATCCATCGACACATCCGAAAGTCCCATCTCTTTCATCTCTTCTACCAGAAGATTCCCCAGGTCGAGCTGTCTTTTTGTAGTTGGAACCGTTGTGCTGTCTTCGTCGCTGGTCGTCCATACGGTAACATATTTCAGTAAGCGTTCATAGGCTTTCATCTTTTTTTCTCCCTGCGTTTTCCCTTTTTCTTTTAGAAAAATACAGCCCGGACTGCTTATCCGGGCTGTATCGTTGCATTGCATTTATTTATGCCTGATGGGTATATCCGAAGAAGAAATATCCCAGTGGGCAGTAGTACATACCTTCAATGCCGTCAGCCAGCATATATTTCTGTGTATAGAAGTACAGTGGAGCCAGTACGCTGTCTTCACCGATCAGTTTGTCTTCTGCCTGGTGCAGCAGATCCATACGCTCTGCGTTATCTGTTGTTGTCTTTGCCTGTTTGATCAGAGCGTCGTACTCATCGTTTGCATACTGTGCATCGTTGTTTCCGCCACCTGTCATCCACATGTCCAGGAAAGAAATCGGGTCGTTGTAGTCTGCGATCCAGCCGTTACGTGAGATGGAGTAGTCTCCGTCTTTACGTGTCTGCAGGAATGCTGCCCACTCCTGGTTGTTCAGGGTTACTTTTACGCCCAGTTCTTCTTCCCACATGAACTGCAGGGCTTCTGCTACAGCTTTGTGAGCATCACTGGTGTTGTACAGGTATTCTACAACCGGGAATCCTTCGCCGTTCGGATATCCCGCATCTGCCAGAAGCTGTCTTGCTTCATCACAGTTTGCTTCATAATCCGCATCGGTCGGTTTATAGTAATCTCCGCCTACTGTACGGAAATCGTCGCCATTTGCACCGTCTGCATCATATACACCAGACGGAACGAATCCGCCGGCTTCTACCTGTCCGGACTGTGTTACCTGGTTTACGATGTAAGTACGGTCGATTGCCAGAGAGAATGCTTTACGAACTCTCGGATCATCGAAAGGTGCTTTCTGTGTCTGGAAGCATACATAGTAAGTTCCGATATAGTCTACGATCTTCATATCTCCGGAAGCGATCAGGTTAGCGATCTCTGCCTGCGGTACATCTTGAATGAAATCCAGTTCACCGGAATTGAAACCGGACAGCATAGCGTTCTGGTCATCCATCAGTTTGAAGGTGATGGTTTCCGGTCCAAGGTTTTCTACATCATAGTAGTTTTCATTTTTCTCTACTACAATCTGAGAGTTATGTGTCCACTCTTTCAGTTTGTAAGCACCATTGGAGATATAAGTTGCTGTGTCAAATGTCCACTGGTCACCTGCTTTTTCGATCATATCTTCACGTACAGGCATCATAGCCGGGAATGCACACAGTTCTTCAAAGTAGTTCAGGTCGTTTACCAGAGTTACTTCAAATGTTTTGTCGTCTAATGCTTTGGCAGCCAGTTCATCAGGATCTTTTTCACCTGCCATGATCTCATTGGCATTTACCACGCCATCCAGCATGTAGTTGTAGTCTGCTGCTGTTTCCGGATTTACCAGACGTTTCCAGGAGTACTCGAAGTCACCTGCTGTTACGTCTTTTCCATCAGACCATTTGATACCGTCACGCAGTTTGAAAGTATAAGTTACAGTACCATCTTCATTTTCTGTTTTTTCATAGCTTTCTGCCTGTCCGGGAACCAGTTTTCCACTGTCAGCTGTTCCATCGGTACCGTTGGCAACTTCACCGCTGTCTTCCCATTTCATCAGACCTTCAAACAGATGCAGAGCCATGATACCACCGTCTACAGAGCTGTTCAGCGCCGGGTCCATAGTCATTGGTTCAGAAGCCAGGTTTACAGTAATATTAAAGTCACCGTCATTTGCTGTGTCCTCTGTTGCAGTGTCATCTTTGGTTTCTTCCTCTGCTGCGTCATCGGCAGTGTCTTCTGTTTTAGCTGCGCTGTCGTCTTTTGCTGTAGTGTTGCTGTTTCCGCAACCTGCAAACATAGATACGGTAAATGTTGCAGCTAACAGGATGGATAAAACTTTTTTCTTCATATTATCCTCTCTCCTTTTCCTTTTATTGATAAACAAGGTGATTCTGCCAGCGAATCCCCTGTATTATCCAGTTGTCTTCTCATCTACTGTTCCAGCAGATGGCATGCCACCCAGTGGCCTTTTTCATACTCTTTGAATGTCGGTACGATCTGTTTACATTTTTCTGTCGCATACGGGCAGCGGGTATGGAACCGGCATCCGCTTGGCGGATTCATCGGAGACGGAATGTCTCCTTCGAGCACGATTCGCTGTCTGCTTCTGCTTACCTGCGGATCCGGAACCGGAACAGCGGAAAGCAGCGTCTTGGTATATGGATGCAGTGGATGGCGGTTCAGTTCATAACTTTCCGCAAGTTCCACCATAGTTCCAAGATACATCACACCGATACGGTGGGAAATATGTCTTACGACGGACAGATCATGTGCGATGAACAGATAGGTCAGTCCCATCTCATGCTGCATGTCTTCGAGCATGTTGACTACCTGTGACTGGATAGAAACATCCAGTGCGGAGATCGGCTCGTCACAGACGATGAATTCCGGATTGACTGCCAGCGCACGGGCGATACCGACACGCTGCTGCTGTCCACCGGAGAACTCATGCGGATACCGGTTGGCATGTTCGGTGTTCAGTCCTACATGACCAAGCAGTTCCTTGATCCGGTCGGTTCTGTCCTGTTTACTCTTATATAATTTGTGAATATCCAGCGCCTCACCGATGATCTCGCCAACGGTCATACGTGGATCCAGGCTGGCGGACGGATCCTGGAAGATGATCTGCATCTTCCGGCGGTAAGGAAGCATATTCACCTGTTTTGCTTTCGGAACTTTCACCTGGCGCAGAATACCGTTTTCGTCTCTCTGCCACGGGTCTTTTCCTTCAAAAATAGTTTTGCCGTCATAGATGATCTTTCCGGAAGTCGGATTATACAGCTGTAATACCGTGCGTCCGAAAGTCGTCTTACCACAACCGGACTCTCCTACCAGACCAAGGGTTTCTCCTCTTTTAATCTCAATGGAGATATCTTCCACAGCCTGTACACCCGGTCCCTTCACACCTTTGATCGGGAAATATTTTTTCAGGTGTTCAACCTGAACGAGGGTATCATTTTTCTCACTCATGGCTGCCTGCCTCCGTTTTTTCATTATTTTTCTCTGCTGCTTTCTGTGCTTTCATCTGTTCCTGTACACACAGCCAGCATGCGGCACGGTGATTATCCCCAAGTTCCACATACGGCGGCATCTTCTGTAGACAGATCTTCATGGCACTTTCACAACGCGGTGCAAACGGACATCCCTCCGGTGGATTCAGCATATCAACCGGTGTTCCTTCGATTGGGATCAGACGTTCGTAACTTTCCGCATCCACACGGGGCATGGAGCGAAGAAGTCCTCTGGTATAGGGGTGACCCGGTGCATAGAAGATATCATCTACCGGACCCTGCTCCACCATCTTACCTGCATACATAACCGATACCTTGTCACAGATTTCAGCCACAACACCCAGGTTATGTGTGATGAAAATAATCCCCATCTGATTGGTCTTCTGAAGTTTCTTCATCAGTTCCAGAATCTGTGCCTGAATGGTTACGTCAAGGGCAGTTGTCGGCTCATCCGCGATCAGAAGTTTCGGATGACAGATCAGTCCCATCGCGATCATGACACGCTGACGCATACCACCGGAGAGCTCATGCGGATACTGTTTCATACGTTTTTCCACGTTGTTGATACCTACTTCCTCAAGCATCTCCATCGCACGTTTCTGTGCTTCTTCTTTACTGATATTTTTATCATGGGCTTTCAGTGCCTCCACCAGCTGATTACCGATGGTGTATACCGGATTCAGACAGGTCATCGGGTTCTGGAAGATCATGGCTACTTCATTTCCACGGAAGTTTACCATCTCTGCCGGTGTCTTCGCCAGGACATCCTGACCCTCGAAGGTAATAGAACCACCGATTACTTTTCCGGGATTCTGTAACAGACCGATGATCGAATATGCTTCCACACTCTTTCCGGATCCGGACTCTCCTACAACACCCATAACTTCATTATAATTCACATCATAACTGATGCCGTTTACTGCTTTTACTTCTCCTGCCGGAGTGAAGAAAGAGACCTGGAGATCTCTGACTTCCAACAGCTTGTCAGCTTTTTTATTCTGTTCCATTGTGTCTCTCCCTTTCTTATTTTTTCAGCTTCGGATCTAATGCATCACGAAGACCGTCACCAAACAGATTCAGGGACAGGATCATAACACTCAGGATCACTGCCGGGATGAACAGTCGGTACGGATAGGTTTTCAGTCCGCTCAGTGCTTCGGAACACATGGATCCCAGACTGGTCAGCGGTGCGGATACACCCACACCCAGGAAAGATAAGAAAGATTCCAGGAAGATCGCTGACGGAATCTGCAGGAATGTTGTGGTAACAATCTGTCCGATACAGTTCGGAAGCAGATGCTTACTGATGATACGCCCGCCCTTTGCACCCAGTGCTCTCGCTGCGGTTACATATTCCTGCTGTTTTAACTGCAGGATCTGTCCACGGATGATACGGCTCATGGTTACCCAGTACAGAAGACCAAAAGCTATGAACATGGAGATCAGGTTCGGTCCAAGGAGTGTTACCAGTTTCTGGAACACGCCGTCACCGGAGTTCTGGAACTGTTCCAGTGCCGGTTTTAAGGTTGCGGATAACAGCAGGATGATCAGCATCTCCGGGATGGAGTAGATAATCTCTACGATTCGCTGCATCACGTTGTCCACCATGCCGCCACAGTAACCGGATACAGAACCGTACAGTGCTCCGATGATCAGTACCAGAATCGCTGCACAGATACCTACGATGATGGATACACGGGAACCAACCATAACACGAACCATGATATCACGGCCCTGATCATCTGTACCGAACACATGCGGGAATACCTTTTCCCCTGCTGCCTTGCGCTCCAGCTCTTTGTTGGAGTATCCGAATATGCTGTGTTTGACACCCAGTACTTTGGCAGCTTCTTCTTCTGTCACTGCCTCCTGATCGGCAGACTGCTGAGATACGGTTGCTTTCGCACGGATCTTTGCTTCATCTACACGGCTTAAAGTCTCACCTTTTGCTTCTGCTTCCTGCCGTGCCTGTTCTACCGCTTCATCCGGTGTCAGGTTTCCTGCACCGTTATGTTCTTCCATGTAAGCATTGATCTTGTCCTGGTCTTCCAGGCTGTAATGCCATGGATGTAAAGACTCGGAACCACGGATCTGCTGTTTATAAGTATAAGGAACGATGGACGGTCCTACGAAAGCGAAAACAGAAAGCAGGATGATGATCACCAGTGCCACCATCGCAACCGTGTTTTTACGAAGACGTCTCCAAGCATCCTTCCAGTAAGATACGCTTCTGCGATCCTGAATAAAGTTTTCTTTTTCCTCTGATGTTGCCGGATCAAATGCATCTGCCGGCAGATCGTTCCACTGCAGAATATCCTCGATATTTGGCTGAAGTGAGCCCGGTTTGTTAAATCTTTTTTTATCGGACATAACCTTAATTTCCTCCCTTCACCAGATTGATTCGCGGATCTACCAGTTTGTAACACAGGTCTACCACCAGGTTCATAACAATGATAAATGCTGCCAGGAAAATGGTGGTTCCCATGATCAGCGGATAATCTCGGTTCTGGATCGCCTGTACAAAATAACGTCCCAGTCCCGGAATAGAAAATACAGTTTCTACGACAAGACCACCACACAGTGTAAATGCGATCTGCGGTCCCAGGTAAGTAATAACCGGAATCAAAGCATTACGAAGTGCATGCTTGAAAATGATCTTGTTGTTTTTCAGACCCTTTGCTCTGGCCGTCTTGATGTATTCCTGATTAATAGAATCCAACATGGCTGTTCTTGTCTGTCTGGACAGATAACACATCGGATAGAAGCCTAACGCAGCACAGGGCAGTACATAACTTGCCGGTGTTCCGTCAAACAGAGCCGGAAATACTTTTACCCCTTCGACACCGCCACAAAGTGTATGTAACAGTAAGGTTGCCACTACAAATCCCGGCATGGAGATACCGATGGTACACAGCACACGTAAAAAGCTGTCCACCCAGGTTCCTCTCTTGAAAGCTGCGAGACATCCCAGCGGAACACCTACGATCACTGCCCACAGCAGAGCAAGGCTGCCGACTTTTGCGGAAACCGGAAACATCTCTTTGATGATTTCGATAACCGGACGGTTTTTCTGCATCTTAATGGAAGTGCCAAAATCTCCCTGTGCAAGGTTTTTCAGATATTTGCCAAGCTGAATATACTTTGGCTGATCCAGTCCGTATTTTGCATTCAGTGCCTGGATGGTTGCCTCAGATGGCGTCTTTTCTGATAACCATGGATTACCGGGAATCGCATTCATCAGAAAGAAGGTAATACAGGCAACAAGCAACAGCGTAACAAATGCCATACAGACTCTTCGAACTGTGTATTTTGTCATTTTCTACACCTTTCCTCTCTTTTTCATCTCTCCTGTCGATTGTGGATTGTCGACAATATACGATATTATAGCCACTTTAACGTGGTAATGTCAAGAAAAATGAGCGAATTTGTTTTTATTTTTCGCACACATGTGCGCGTAATACGGACACTCTTTAAAAAGTGTCGGCATAAGAGGGATTTTCTTTTTTTGTTCTTTTTTCATTTCAATTTTATAACTACTAGTTTATGCCTGTTCTTTTCTCTTTATAACTTTATTTTCCTGTTGACCTTTTTTCCTTCGCTGTTTACAATGAAGTTACTTATTTTCTATTTCAGGAGGAACATCAAATGAATTCTCATATGAATTTTATCAAAGAACAGCTGTATGCGCTGACCGGTATTCCAAGTCCTTCCGGCTTCACAAAGAAAGTGACCGATTATCTTTTATCTGAACTGACCGCCCTCGGATTCGCTCCGGAGCGTTCCAGAAAAGGAAATGTTTTTGTCACTCTGGGAGGATCCGGCTCTCCGCTTGTACTGGCTGCCCATGTAGACACCCTGGGTGCTATGGTGCGCTCCATCAAGGATAACGGACGCCTTCGCCCGACAACCCTTGGCGGTCACCAGTGGTCCACCGCAGATGGGGAAAATTGTACCATTCACACCCGTGACGGAAGGGTCTATACCGGCGTTGTCCTGAACACCGAGCCCTCTGCCCATGTGGCTGATCAAAAAGTGGAACAGATTGAAGAGCATATGGAGATCCTGCTGGATGAACATACAGACTCCAGAGAAAGCACCCTTGCTCTGGGGATCCAGACCGGAGATATCATCGCCATGGATCCGCGCACAGTAATCACAGAAAGTGGTTATATCAAAAGCCGGTTCCTCGATGATAAGCTCTCCGCAGCAATACTGCTCGGACTGGCACACGCGGTAAAAGAAGACGGACTGAAGCTGAACCGGAAAGTTTCCTTATTGTTTACAGTTTATGAAGAAGTGGGACACGGAGGAAGCTTTGTATCAGAGGATACCGAGGAAATGATCTCCGTTGATATGGGTTGTGTCGGTGCTGACCTTGGCTGTACCGAACGGATGGTATCTATCTGTGCCAAAGATTCCGGAGGACCTTACAATTATGATCTGGTAACTGCCCTTTCTGCGATTGCAAAAGAACAGCACCTTGGTTATGCCATTGATGTCTATCCCCATTACGGATCTGATGTGGAGGCAACTCTCCGTGCCGGCTATGATATCCGCCACGGCCTGATCGGTCCCGGTGTCTATGCGTCTCATAATTATGAACGTTCTCATATGGATGGCGTACAGAATACATTTCACCTGCTGAAAACTTATGTGACAAAGTAATACAACATGACCCTTTGCCCGTTGTTCACGTAATTTAAAAGAAAGATACAGAAAGTTGCTTTTTTGAGGAATTTTCTGTATCTTTCTCTTTCTCCATTTTCAGAGAATATATGCATATTACAGTGCTTTTCTGTAAATCTCCGCAATTTCTTCTTTTGAGAATACAACCGGGTTATTCATGACACCGGCGGCAGAGACTTTCATGCAGTTTTCTGCCATCCACGGAATGTCTTCTTCTTTGATGCCAAGATCAGACAGTGTATAATTCAGATCCAGTTTTTTTAACAGGGTACGAATCTTGGTTGCACAGTCTTCTGCGGTCATGCCGCCCATGATCCTTGCGATCTTGCTGAATTTTTCACGGTTTCCTTTGTAGGATGCCTCGATGATCACCGGAGTCAGTGCGGCAAGTCCCTGACCGTGAACAATATTTCTCAGGCCGCTGGCCGGATGTTCCATCCCGTGCGCCAGGGTAACACCGGCTGTGTTGATCACCATACCGCCGATGGTGCTGGCCAGGGTGATCTTCTCCCATCCTTCTTTACCGGCAGTTCCGTTATAGACATCCACCAGATTATGAGCAATCAGATCAATCGCATATAAACTCAGCGCATCGGTAAAGGGCTGTGCGATTCTGGATGTGTATGCTTCTATATTATGACACAGCGCATCGAAGGCAACCGAAGCCAGCACTTTCTTTGGCATCGTCATCATGCACTCCGGATCAACGATGGATACTTTTGCCACGATCGCATTGCAGCGAAGAGATTTCTTATCGCCATTTTCCGGGTTTGTCAGTACGGCAAATCCGTTTCCTTCCGATCCGGTACCACAGGTGGTCGGAATCAGAACCAGAGGCAGTGCCTCATCACTTCTTAATCGATTGTAAATATAATCGCTGATATCACCCTTATTTTTACTTAAGAATGCAATTGCTTTCGCACAGTCCATGATGCTTCCGCCACCGATGGCAACCACTACATCACAGTGATTTTCTTTTGCAAATGCTGCGCCCTCTTCTGCTGTCGTCGTCAGCGGGTTCTGGCTGACTTTATCATACAGTACTGTAGTAAGTCCTGCTGCCTCCAGACTGTCTTTGACTTTATCATAGATACCGGATTTCTTCGCACTGCTTCGTCCTGTGACGATCAATGCTTTCTTACCATATGGTTTCGTCAGTTCGCCTGCTTTTTTAACCTTACCGGAACCAAATACAATATTGGCCGGCAGGAAGTAAGAAAAGTCGATTGCCGGTGTCTCTTCTTTTTCCACTTTTTCGGAACGGACAGTTTCCAGTGCCTTTTCCAGGGTTGTTGTCACAGCATCCGGCTCGGTATTCAGTTCCTCTACCTCTACGTCGATATGAGAAGCGAATTTTTCTTTGTATTTTAATTTACAACCTATACAAAAGACAACACCCAGCAGAGACCAGCCGCCTACCATAGCCCATTCCTGAGCCACCAGTGTGGAACCGGAACCCGGAATCATGTACATAACAACCATGAAGCCGGACATAAGTACAGCAATGGCACCTACTATTTTATAATGTTTTACTTTATATGGTCTTGCCATCTCGGGTGCTTTCGTACGAAGGATGATGAAAGAAGCAGCCACCATACAGTATGCCAGACAGCAACCGAAGTTACCTGCATCCACGATCCAGACAAGCATCTTTCTTCCTAAGAATGGTGCTGCTACAGAAAGTCCACCGATCAGAAGCAAAGCGTTTACCGGAGTTTTGTATTTTTTATGTAATTTTGAAAAAAACCGTGGAATCATATAAGACTCTGCCATAGAATACATGGCACGGCTTCCACCGATCAGGAATGAGTTCCAGCTGGTGATAATACCACACATACCACCGACGATCAGCACCTTGGACATCGCACTGCTGTTAAAGGCCTTCGCCATGGCATCTGCCGTTACCAGACCGCTTCCGGACAGAGAACTTTCGATATCGGCCGGACTCATCACATATCCAACACCGAAGATGATCAGTGCATAGAACACAACGGCCAGGACAATGGAAAGAATCATAATCTTACCGATCTTTTTTAATGGTACATTGATTTCTTCCGCTGCCTGAGGGATAACATCAAAACCGATAAAGAAGAACGGAGTTACCACTGCCACACTGAAGATGGTTTTGATCACTGTGGAAGCGGAATCGCCTACAAAAAGCTGTGTCTCCAGATTCGCCACATCACCGGTGACCACAGAAGATGCGATCAGAAGGAGACCTACACCGCCGATGATCACTGTCAGCACTGTCTGTAACACGGCTGCCGTCTTGGCTCCCAGAATATTGATTATAGTCATGAAGATGGCTACCAGGATCGCCACTGCAAGCCAGGAAGCATAAATGTCGAATCCTGCCACCGTATACAGGTATCCCTTAAGGAATCCCGGATAAATATAGGTAATGATCGTTGGGAGGGCACAGGCTTCAAAACAAACTACACTGACATATCCGAGGACAATTGCCCAGGTACAGATAAAGGATCCAATCGGTCCCATTGCCTTGTAGCTGAAGACATGTTCCCCACCACACTGGGGCATGGCAGCGGTCAATTCCGCATACGTCAGACCAACGAAAAAGATCATCACGCCACCGAGAGCAAAACCGATCATGGCTCCCAGCACGCCGCCTCTCTGGATCCAGTCACCGGAGGATACAACCCAGCCCCAGCCGATCATGGCTCCAAATGCTATGACCAGAATGTCCCAGGCACTGAATACTTTATCAAATTCTGATTTTTTCTTATCCATAAACACTCACTTCCTTTTCTCATTCTCTCCTCAGTCTTCAAATCGAAGATCGATCATCTGCAGCATATACTGTGCTGTTTTCTCCCAGCCAAGTACACTGCTGTCGATCATCATATGACGACCTTTCCGGTCCCCCCGGTAAGAACCGGTCATATATTTGTAACGGGAATGAAGCATCTCATCATGATATTTCACCAGTTCTGCCGCTTCTTTCCGGCCAATGTTTTTCTTTTCCATCGTTGCCTGGATCCGGACTTCTTCCGGGGCATAGACGAAAAAGTTCAGGGTGTCTTTCCGGTCTTTCAGGATATAGTTGCTGCATCGTCCGATGATGACACAGGAAGATTTCTCTGCAAATTTCTGAATAACCTCAAACTGGTTATAAATCACACGGTTTGTCAGATTTGCATACCGTGGACCATACTGTGTCTCAAAGCTGTATAAAACATTGCTTCCGGCATCTGCCTTTTTTACCAGATCACGGTCAACACCGATCTGTTCCACAACTTTATCCACGAGATCACGGTCGTAAAATTCGATTCCCAGTGCCTGGGCGATCCGTTTTCCGATCTCCGGACCGCCTGCACCGTATTCACATCCGATGGTGATTACTTTATGTTTCATAGGTCATCCTCCATTATTTTTCCAGTGCTTCTACGGCTTCTCTGATGATTGCCACCGCTTTGTCGCAATCTTCTTCGGTGATGATAAGCGGTGGAATCATACGGATAATATGTGCTCCGATGGCTGTGATCAGCAGATGTCTGTGGAGACACTCATGTTTCACATCCACACCGGAGATGGTATCGTCAAATTCCACACCGACCAGGAGTCCCTGTCCTCTGACTTCTTTTACATGTGGAAGTGTCTTTAACTGTTCCATAAAATATGCACCTATCTTTGCGGCATTTCCTGCAAGATCCCGATCCAGAAGTTCATTGACCTCTGCCAGAGCTGCCGCACAGCATACCGGATGTCCGCCAAAAGTCGTACCATGAGATCCCGGGGTGAATGCTTTGGCTACCTCTGCGGTTGCACAGATGGCACCGATGGGCATTCCGCCACCCAGAGCTTTTGCCATAGATACAATATCCGGTTTGATTCCATAATTCATAAAGGACATTACTTTACCTGTTCTGCACCAGCCGGTCTGTACTTCATCGATCAGAAGGAGCATCTCATGTTCATCACAGAACTCTCTCAGTCCCTGCATAAATTCCATGGTTGCCGGATGCACACCGCCTTCACCCTGTACCGGCTCTACCATGATCGCAATGGTATCTTCGGTACACGCATCTTTGAATGCCTGCAGGTTATTGTACTCTGCATAGGTAAATCCATCGGTCATCGGTCCGAATCCGATCTGACATCCGTTATCCGGCTGCCCGGTTGCAGACATGGCACCAAAGGTTCTTCCGTGGAAGCCCATGGATGCAGTTACGATGTTGTATCTCTTCGGTCCGTATTTTTCCACACCATATTTTCTTGCCATCTTTATCATCGCTTCGTTAGCTTCTGTACCGGAGTTCTGATAAAAGATCTTGTCCATACCGATGGTCGTGCAGATTTTTTCTGCCAGCAGAGCCTGCGGAATGGTATAAGGATAGTTAAAGGTATGCATGATATCTTCTACCTGATCCTTCACTGCTGCTACCACTTTTTCATTACAGTTTCCGGCGGAGTTTACAGCGATTCCTGCATAAAAATCCAGATAAGGGGTTCCGTTTTCGTCATACATATACTGATCTTTTGCTGTCTCAGCCAGAAAATCGAATCTCTCGTATGTCTCGATCATGTATTTGTCTACTTTGTCTTTGATGTCCTGGAATGTGAGTCCTGTGTCTTTTAATTTCATAGTGTTGTCCTCCCTGATTTTTGTTTATGAAATATGGCTTGTTGCTCGCGTAAATCAAAACAAAAAGACGGCAGGAAACTGTTTATTCAGCGCCTTTGCCGTCTTTTTATATTTTATATTTTCTATTTTTTATTCTATAGCGATTTTCATGAATATTTTACAGATTTTCTACGATAGCATCTTCGAAAATCTTCAGTCCTGTTTTCATCTGTTCATCGGTCATACATAATGGAGCCAGGAAACGGATGACATTTCCGGCTGATCCTGCATTTTCCAAAAGCAGGCCTTTTTGCAGAGCTGACTGAATCAGTTTCTTTACAAATTCCGGATTCGGCTCTTTGCTTTCTTTGTCTTTGACAAATTCCACACCGATCATGCCTCCAAGTCCCCGGACATCTCCGATCACAGAATATTTTTCTTTCATCTTTTCGAAAGCTTCTGTAACCACTTTTCCGATGTGCATCGACTTTCCACAGTAATCTTCGGCTTTCATGATTTCCATTGTTTTGATGGCTGCTGCACAGGCTAACGGGTTACCACAGTAGGTTCCGCCGATGGTTCCCGCCGGTGCTGCATCCATGACTTCTGCTCTTGCTGTGATGGCACTGATCGGAACTCCGGCTCCCATGGATTTTGCTGTGGCGATGATATCCGGTGCTGCACCGGCTTCTTTCCAGTATTCCGATGCGAAGTATTTTCCGGTTCTGCAGTTACCACACTGTACTTCATCGGCGATCAGCATGATGCCGTTATCATCACAGATCTTTCTCAGTTTCTTCACAAATTCGATCGGTGCCGGGATAAATCCACCTTCGCCCTGTAACGGCTCAAGGATGACAGCTGCCACATCACTTGCCGGTGTAGCTTCATCGAAAAGTTTCAGGAATTTTTCGATATAATAGTCAATGGCTTCCTCTTCGGTGTATCCTTTCGGTGCACGGTACAGATAAGGAAATTCCGCACGGTAGATGCCTGCCGGGAAAGGTCCCATGCCAAGGGCGTAGGCTTTCTTTGCAGTCAGTGCCATGGTCAGGTTGGTTCTTCCATGGAATGCACCGGAGAAACAGATGATATTATTTCTTCCCGTATAGGCTTTTGCAATCTTGATCGCATTTTCGTCTGCCTCGGCTCCGGAGTTTGCAAAATATGTTTTCATCTTGTCACCGCGGCATGGCATTGTCTCATCAAACATTTCTGCCAGTTTTACATATCCTTCATGTACATAGACATTAAAGATGCCGTGGAAATATTTGTCCGCCTGGGCTTTCACTGCCTCAACGACTTCCGGGTTGCTGTATCCGATATTCAGAACACCGACACCACCGATCCAGTCAAGGAAACGGTTGCCATCCACGTCTTCCAGCATGGCTCCCTCTCCTCTTCCCATACAGATCGGATAAGTAGTTCCGCACATGGCTTTCGGAATCGCTGCATCACGTCGTTTTAAAATTTCCGCAGCTTTCGGTCCCGGTACACTTCCTGTTACAATCTCAGGTAATGCTTCTCTTAACATTTCTGTCTCCTCCTTTATGCCTCATTCCTGTGGAATTCTAATCTGAAAAACAAAAAGGCACGATCACAGCTTTTCAACTGTATCGCGCCTTTGCTTGTATCCTATATTATCACACTTTCCTGTTCTGTCCATTGTCACCGTGCACATGGTTTTTGTGCATCGTTCACATTGTTATCTGTTCACTCCGTCTCATTTATTCCAGCAGCCTCCGCAGATTCCGGATCAGATAGGCAAGTTCCCACTGGGTCCGGTTTCTCGTCTCCCCGAGATTTTTCCCGGTGATCTCGCTGATCTTTTTCAGATGATATGCCACCGTATTCCGGTGAAGGAAGCATTTTGCTGCCACTTCCTGAATATTACCGTTTTCTTCGAGATAAATTTTCAGAATCTTCAGATATTCACTTCCTGTCTCCTGGTCGATCCTCTCCAGTTCTCCCAGGGTCTGTGTCTCATATTCCCATAGTTTTCTCCGATCCGAAACTGCCAGCAGAAGTTTTGTCACACCAATTTCGCTCTCCCGGCAAAGGGTCTGCTTTTTATCGGCAGCCCAGCGACACAGATAAGAAAGCGTCTGATACTTTTCCCTGAGATTACCAATCAACGTTTCTCCCTCACTGACAGCCAGATACATCGCTGTTCCCTCTGCTGAGTTTAGGGCACACCGTTTCATCGCATCCAGCACCTGCTCCACAATCTCTTTTCTGTATTCCACCATCACCAGTGTCAGATACCTGTCGTGATGAAAGACTACATGTGTCAGATTCTGTTTTGTAAGAATCTGCTGGCACTGCCTTAAAAAGTGGTAATAAAAGCTGGTAATATCGGTCTTTCCGGAAGCCGGAACATAACACTGCACCATCGTAAGACCGGTATCTCCATGAATCCCCTCTCTTGCCAGCACCGGAAGATATGTTTCTTTCTTTTCCGGAGAAAATACCGCTTTTCGAACGGCACTCTCCAGATCGTCCTGCTCCTGTTCTGACCGGTAGATGAGATTGCACAGTTCCCGGTTAAAGTCCACCAGATGCACTTCCCACGGCAGAATAAAAATCGGAAAATCCTGCGCCTCGCCAAATTCCTGGACTTCTTTTGGCACATGTTTGATATACCTTCCGACATTGAACACCAGTCCACTGGCTCCCGTTGCATACACCCGCCGGGTAAATTCCAGCAGCTGTGCATCGTCCGGTTCCTTGATCCCGGTGGTTACGATCAGTTCCCGTCCTTTTAAGAAATGCACATAATCCACTTCTTCCACCACATGGACCCAGTCCACAAGGTTCGAGAGTCCTCCCCGGCCTGCGACCAGTTTCATATGATAGTGATGAAGCGCTACCTCATAGATTTTTTCCAGTGTTGCTGCCATATACTCACCTCAGTTATTCCTGTGCTGCTTCTTTTTTCGCCAGTTCCTCTCTCTTTAACTCGCCCATCTTATCATAATTTTCCAGGAAATAATGGCGTTCTCCATACTGCTTATAGCCAACCACCGTATCCAGATTGACATTTTCCACACTCTTGAAGATATTGCTCTCGATGAATGGATTCGTCTTTTTCAATGTCTGGATCAGCTGTTTGATCTCCATACGTTTGGATTTTGTCTCTTCATTATTACAGGTGGTGCAGGTGTCAGTAAATTTACATGCGCACTGAATGAAATGCAGATCGTTATAATCTCTCCACGCCTTGATGCTGTCCTCTCGGATCAGATACATCGGACGGATCAGTTCCATCCCCCCGAAATTGGTGCTGTGCAGCTTTGGCATCATGGTCTGTACCTGCGCGCCATACAGCATACCCATCAGGATGGTCTCGATCACATCGTCATAGTGATGACCGAGAGCAATCTTGTTACAGCCCAGTTCCTGTGCATAATGATAGAGATGCCCTCTTCGCATTCTCGCGCACAGATAGCACGGGGACTGATCTACATGGAAAACTGCCTCAAAAATATCCGATTCGTAAATTGTGATCGGAACATTCAGTTTTCTTGCATTCTCCTCGATCACCTTGCGGTTTTCCGGGCTGTATCCCGGATCCATCACCAGAAATTTTACATCAAAAGAGAATTTGTTATGCAGTTTTAATTCCTGAAACAGTTTTGCCATCAGCATCGAATCTTTTCCACCGGAGATGCAGACTGCAATGCAGTCTCCTTCTTTAACCAGTTCATACTGATTGATGGCCTTCGTAAATTTGCACCAGATGGATTTGCGGAACTTTTTACGGATGCTTTTTTCCACATCGGCACTGATATCTTTTTCCTGATCTTCCCGCATCAGATCCATCAGCCAGGCAATATAACCACCCTTTAAGCTGACAGCGTCAAACCCTTTTTTCACCAGTTCCGGCACCACTTCCTGGCTGTATTTTCCTCTGCTGCAGCAGATTACCAGTTTTTTGCTTTTATCCACCAGCGGACTCTCCGCAATCTCTTCCACTTTCAACGCTACCGCTCCCGGAATCGCACCGTGAGCAATCTCATTTTCATCCCGGATATCGATGATCTGATAGCTGTCTTTGTCCAGTTGTTTTACTTCCTGTATTGTCATTTCCATTCTTTTTCTCTCCCTGTCCTTTTCATGACTTCCTTATATAAAGAAAAAGATTCCGGGAACTGAAAGTCCCGAAATCTTTTTTATCTCATTTGAAACCCACAATTCTGTGGATTATAGTAGCATGTGGTTTCCTACATTGTCAATAGGTTGAGCATCAGCCCTTGATACCGGACTGGGCAACACCTTCGATGAACTGTTTCTGGAAAATGAAGAACATCACTACCAGCGGCAGTACGGCGAGAACCGCACCTGCCATCTGCATCGGATACTCTGTGGTGTACTGTCCCTGTAAAGTAGACAGTGCCGGTCCCAGTGTCATCTTATTCATAGAAGTGTTGACGATCAGAGGCCACATGAAGTCATTCCATGCAAACTTGATGGTAAAGATGGACATCGCCACGATACCCGGTTTGATCAGCGGCAGCATGATCTGCGCGAAGATACGGAAACGTCCGCATCCGTCCACGATGGCTGCTTCTTCCAGTTCTTTCGGCAGAGACATGAAGAACTGTCTCAGCAGGAAAGTACCGAACGCACTGAACAGGTTGGGCAGAAACAGTGCCGGGATCGTATCCAGCAGTCCCAGTTTCTGAACAATCTGATACTGTGGCAGAAGGAAAATCTGTCCCGGTACCATCAGTACAGATAATACAAGAATGAAGATCGCATTCTTGAACGGGAATTCGATACGACCGAAAGCATAACCTGCCATGGAACAGAATACAATCTGTACCAGTGTGGTAACCACGGTGTTGATGATCGTATTCATATAAACAGTTGCAAAAGGTATTGCAGAAGTTACAATGGTATGGTATGCCGTTGTAACGAATTTTTCCGGGAAAATTGTCGGCGGAATCTTCATCGCCTCACCGGATGTTTTAAATGATGTCAGGATCATCCATGCAAATGGAAAAACAACCACGATCACTCCGACCAGGAGGATCAGATGGACGATCAGGTGATTTAGCTTAAATTTACCTTTCATGTGCTCACTCCTCCTTAGTCGTAGTTGACCCATTTCTTCTGTCCGATCATCTGGATCACGGTCACGATCATGATCGCTGCAAAGATCAGAATAGAAATAGCTGCTGCATATCCTTTATAACCATAGTCAAATGCCGTCCGGTAAAACAGTGCCACAACGGTCTGTGTTGCCTCGAATGCCGGACTTGCTTTGCCGATCATCATGTAGACGGTATCAAATACCTGGAAACCACTGATGATGGATGTAATCATAACGAAGAAGACTGTCGGTGTCAGCATCGGTACTGTGATTTTGAAAAACTGAGTAATTTCGCTTGCACCGTCGATAGCGGCTGCTTCGTAATACACACTGTTGATTCCCTGCATACCTGCCAGTAAGATAATCATATTATAACCAACAGTCATCCAGAGGCCTACGATCATAATCATAAACAATGCTGTCTTGGAATCAGTCAGCCAGTTGTGACCGGTTCCTCCCATGGCTTTGATAGCACTGTTCAGGATACCCATCTGTTCATTGTAGATCCATTTCCAGACCATGGCCACAGCTGCAGACATGGTAACAGAGGGAAGGAAATACAGGGTACGGTAAATGGATTTTCCTTTGATCTTTGCATTCAGTAAAGCCGCAAGGAAAGTGGATAACGCCAGCCCTACCGGTACGGTTACGATAACGTATTTCAGGGTATTGCCGAAGGTTCTCCATACTTCTTTGTCACCGATCATTTCTTTGTAGTTCGCAAGACCTACAAAAGTAGACATATTAAATTTATTTACATCATTAAAACTGAACCAGACATTCTGGATAAACGGCCAAATATAAAATACCAGCAGACCCAGAGTAACGGGTGCGATCAGGATATATGCGGCAATCCAGTCTTTTTTCTCTCTTTTCGACGCTTTTTTCTTCGGCGCCTTTACTTTTGCTTTCACTTCAGCCATTCTTTCACCTACTTTATTACTTTGCTAACAGAGCATCTGCTTCTTCTTTCAGGCCGGAGCAGGCGTCTGCCAGTGACATTTCGCCCGTATAAGCTTTTGTTAACCAGGTAGATTCCATATCATACAGTTCTGCTGCTTTGCTGCATACCGGCAGTGGATAAGCTTCAGCGGAGTGGTTTGTATATGCTGCCAGGTTGTACTGCTCATTTGCTTTTGCAAAATACTGCTGTGCGTCTTCTCTTGCAGAGATTACTACACCGGTTTCGCCCTGGATCTTCTGAGCTTCTTCGCTTCCCATCCAGATTGCGAATTTTTCAGCTTCTTCTTTCTGTTTGGATCCTTCGTATACTGCGAATCCCAGACCGTTGATACAGTTATCTTCCACACCGTTAAATGTAGGAACTTCTACACAGTCGATTTTGTCTTTGATAGTATCGTTGGAAGCGTATTCCGGAACCATGTAAGAACCAGCCAGTGTCATAGCGATCTGCTCGCCTTCGAACATGGCATCAGAACCAGTCTCAGACAGAGTAGAAGCACTTGGTGACAGACCGGCATCGATCATATCGATCCAGCACTGGATACCTTCCTGTGTTTTTGCATCGCCGTATCCTGTTTCGGTAGCATCATCATTCAGGATCCAGCCGCCGTTTGCGTATACAGTCTGATAATACCAGGTCTGGAAGTCAACCGGGCAAGCGAACGGATATACACCATCCGGCAGTTTGTCTTTCAGTTCTGTAGCCAGAGCAACCAGATCATCGTAGGTCATATCATCGGTCGGATATTCCACACCAGCCTGATCAAACAGGTCTTTATTGTACCACAGAGCGTTGGTATCGAAGTCTTTCGGTACTGCGTAGTTTTTACCGTCACGCACATAGTTGTTTACCAGAGTATCAGAGAAGTTATCTTTGATGTCAGAAGAAGCGATTGCATCGGTCATGTCATCCAGGATACCACCTTCCACGTAAGAATCCAGATGCAGAACGTTCAGCCAGAATACGTCAGGAGCTGTTCCGCCACCTGCAGATGCTTCCAGTTTTGTCCAGTATTCTCCACCTTTATATGGTGTTAGCTGGATGCTGATGGATACGTTATCATTTTCTGCTTCATATGCATCGATCATTTTCTGCATGGCATCTCTCTGATTTTCATCCCAGATACCCAGTGTCAGTTCTACTTTGTCACCGGATTTGGAACTTCCTTTGCTGTCGCTGCTGGAAGAATCACTGCTGCTTCCGCATCCGGCCATCATTCCTGCTACCATGACAGCTGACATACCCAGTGCTGCAATTTTTTTCATGTTTTTCATGACTTTTCTCTCCTTTTTATCTTTGTTGGAATATTCGTTGTCGGGTTACTCTATTATGAAAATGAGTAACTGTTCCGTACTTGCACCGTAACGAGCCAAAAGGGTTACCCACTTACATACGTATTTTTTTTAACTATTTATTCTGCATCATTATAACATCTTTTTTTGAAAATGCCATAATTTTTTCAGCCTGATACGGGAAAAGCGGGTATGCACAGTCTTCCTGTACATATGCCCGCTTTGGCTCCCTCTCGTTGTCTTTTCGTATTGAATCGTTTTATTTATGGAAGATCTGGTACGTTTGTTTTCTGAAATCCACCCGTACGCTGGTTCCGTCGGAGAACGTTGTCTCCTGTACCATATAATCTCCATTTACCATCTCATGATGCAGCATCTCGCATTTTGCCACCTGTTTATGTAATTCTGTCACTGCCTTGCTACGTTCGATTTCTTCTTTTCGACTCAGTGTTACGTTATCGTCAAAAGCTCCGTCGATATTCGGATAAGCCGCGTCACGGATCAGATAGGGTGCGCCGCCATTTAACAGAGCGTACAGCATGTAATCTTCCGCTTCACTTACTTTATCCATCATCCATGGCTGAATCACACAGTCATGATATACCAGATTGTATAACGGTACCGGAACTCCTTCTTTCGGTGTTCCCGGTTTTTTCATCATAAAATCATACGGTGCGTAATGACAGAAAACCAGACTCGGGACTGCCCAGTCACTTACTTCTTCCGAACTTGGCAGGATACCCTGGGAGAGCAGATACTCAAAGCATCTTCCTCTGAATTCATAACATTCTCTACGTGTCATGCGATGTTCCGGATTGTCACATTCATCCCCTTCGTTACAGGTGAATACATCCAGATAAGCACCATCCAGCCGGATTCCGTGTTTTTTGATCTCGGTAAAATTGCGCTTCACATAATACGGTGCCTGCGTTGCACACAGATACGACTGTGGACCTCCCGCCCATCTCTGATGTTCCGGAATACTTCCATCCGGTAATCTGCAGGCATAATTTTCATCAAAACTTGGAGCAGCTTTATAGAAATCTCTGTATTGATCATGGATTCCGAACATATACCCACATTCGTGCATGGTATCTGCCAGTTCTTTCATATCTTCCCAGCCACCGGCTTCTTTACATGCCGGCAGGTAATCAGGATGCTGGTTGTCATATCCCGGCTGTGCCCAGCCATCCAGATGGAGATACAGCTTTTCCACTCCCTGCTCATGAAGTTCTCTGATTTCTTTTGTACGTTGTGCAAAAGTTGTCAGATGATTGTTCTTTTCCGGATTTGCCGGATCAAAGAAATCGGAGTTGTGCTGCACCTGGGTTTTGATTCCCTTGTGAACGAAGGCACATCCGATCAGATCGTTGACGGAAGGATTTCTTGCCGCTTTTTCTTCCAGCGTTCTTAATCTTCCCTGTTCGTTTACATAGGACCGATATTCTTTACACAGATCATTGTAATCACAGTCATCCAGGAAGGTATAACGCATCACTCTGCGATAATCCATCTTTCCAAGACTCGGTTCAAAGTATACACCGACGTGGGTGTATGGACCGCCTGCCGGATGCTCGGCATAGTATCCTGCATTCCACGGTGTGGTGCAGATCGCGATATAACCCTGTCTGTCTTTTACCTGACCGAACCAGGGCATGTATCCGCCTGCTGTTTCAAAGAATCCTGCAAACGGAATCGCAGACAACGGTATCTCCCAGTCATTCGGAATCAAAATACCCTGCTGATGTGTCAGCAGCGTATACCAGCTGTCTTTCTGTTCTTCAAAAGCCATCTGACCCGGCCAGAGTACTTTTTCAACCTGAAGTCCTTCTTCTTTTAACGGAACCCATTCGAAATATACCTGTTCTGTGGTATTTTCCATCCAGATCAGTGTCTCAAAAGCATACGGATAAGTCACGCCGTCTTTTTCAAATCCTTCAAAACAGCTTCGGATTCCGATGCCGACACCCGTAGTATAGGTTTCATGGGTGATAGTTACTGCATCCAGAAAAGAAAAGTTTCCTTCTTTACAGATCAATTTCGGCTGAAAGCCATCCGTCCATTCCCAGCAGGTCTGACCCTTTTCTACAGTCACCGCCAGAGTCTCCTGACAGAGACAGACTTTCGTATTTCCTCTTTCAATTGTCATCATAGGTGTTTGCCTCTTTATTCTTTTCCTTTGTCAACTGTTCGTCTTTGTCTCTCAGACAGTTGTTTTTTGTTTTATTCATTATAACCAGTTTTTTCGTTTTTGAGTTGTCTTATTATGTACTCTTATTGTCTGATTACGTATAGTTTTTAGTGTTTTACCATAGTAAAGCGCTTATTTTGCACGAAATCAGGCCGATCCTTTTGTTGTGGATTACCCTGTTCTCTGGTAAAATAGGGGTATTCGGAGGGTATTCACTTATGACTTATATTGAAACAAAGCTGAAACGCGAGATCGTGATTGATTCGATCATCACGATTCATTATTTTGAATATATGCGGGATTTTGTATTCCGTGGGGAATCCCATGATTTCTGGGAATTTATGTATGTTGATAAAGGCAGTGTGATCGTTCAGGGCGGGGAACATCAATTTACGCTTCACGCCGGAGATATTATTTTTCATGAACCAAATGAGTTCCATGCGATCCGCTCAGTCGGAAATTCCTCACCGAATCTTGTTGCTGTCTCCTTTGTCAGTCATTCTCCGGCAATGGTTGAATTCCGCGGGAAAAAGATGACGTTAAATATGGAAGAACGGACGTTGGTTTCCCACATTCTCAACGCCGCCCGGGAAGTGTTATCCACACCGATGAATATTCCTTCGGTGGAACAGGTCAAACTTCGGGCGGATGCACCGATCGGTTCCCAGCAGATGATCCTGCTGTATCTGGAGCTTTTTCTTATCACTGTGCTTCAAAACGATGCAAAGCCGGATGTTTTTCCGCGCCGGCGCATCACGGGGACGTTCGTGAGTCCGGTGGAGCTTTCGAGAACACGGGAGAAGCGGTTGCAGGAAATTACGGAGTTTATGGAGTTCCATATCTGCGAACAGCTTTCGCTGGATCAGCTGTGTGAGCATTTTTCGCTGAGCCGTTCTTCGATTCAGAAGCTGTTTCAGAAGGAGAAGGGATGTGGTCCGATGGAATTTTTTAACCGGATGAAGATTCAGCGGGCAAAGGATATGATCCGGGACGGACGGAAAAATCTGACGGAGATTGCAGGGTTTTTGTCTTATAGTTCGCTGCCTTATTTTTCGAAGCAATTTAAGAAGGCTACGGGGATGGCTCCGATGGAGTATGCTTCTTCGGTGAAGGGGATTACGCAGGCGTTGAAGGGGGAAAATTCTTAATATTCTTTTTTTGACTACGCGGACGCCGGGAAACCGGGCAGGGACAGCGGGATCAGACGGGGGACGTGGGCAGGGCAACTTTGAGCTAGTCACCAACTTCGACTAGATTCACGAGGGTCAGCTGACCCTCGCGAAAGTCTACGTAGGTGCCGGATCTCAAAGCTTGCCCTAACCGCCCACAAAGTGTCCCCCTTTCTGATCCCGCTGTCCCTGCCCGGTTTCTCGGCTGTTGGCTGGAGGTAGGATGTATTATGAATTTTCCTGGGGATGATGCCATTGGGGACGGAGTTTTTTGGCTCTTGTTGTTTTATTATATCTTAATATAAAGCAAGCCGGGAAGTTCTGCACACTTTTGTGGTTGGAGCTTTCCGGCTTTTGATTTAAATCACTTCTTTGCGAAGATTGGTTTTTGTAATATTTTGTTTGTAAAGTGGTCGTCGAAGAAGTGGATGACCGGGCCGAGACCGAAGGCGCAGACTATAGTTCCCAGGCCGATGATTCCGCCGCTGAAGAAGCAGATCAGGGCACAGACTACGTCGTTGGACATCCGGCACCAGAAGTAGGGGATGTGCAGGCGTTTGTTCATGATCAGGGACAGGGCATCATAAGGGGCTACACCTACGTCCGAGCCCTGGTACATGGAGAGACCGAAGCTGCAGACCACGACACCGATCAGAACACACAGGACTCTCTGCCACATCTGGGTTGCAGGAATGGCGGCGCTGAAGGCGTTGTAAAAGAAGGTCGCCATGTAGCCGTTGATAAAGGCATTTACAACGGTTCCCCAGCCGATCAGGTGACGACCGAAGATGATCTCCACGGCAAAGATCAGAAGGTTGATGATCACCAGAAAATTGGCATATGCTATTCCAAAGCAGTCGGATAAGCCCATAACCATTCCGTTGAAGGGGTCATTTCCGAGACTGGAAAGTTTAAAGATTGCCACTCCCATTGACAGAAATACATTACCGGCAAACATCAGAAGTACACGGTACCAGTTTGTGTTTTTTATGTATGTTGTTATCATTCCTTTTTCTTTTGCAGCACGCTTTCCCGGCTGCTTTTCTCCTCTTTCTTTCTCGTGCATTATTTCCGCACTTCTATTATCTTAGCATGAGAATGCGTTTTCTTTTATAGACGATTGTGATGATTTTCCTGTATGTTTTTTATTCAATATGCACATTCATCTCCGATCACTGCTCAGGATGCGGTGATCGCATTCGGATAGATCCGCTGCATCCGGGCATCGTCGTAATGTTCGTCGAGCCATTCTTCCAGTGTATTTTCTGCGGACACGCCTTTTTCCCTTGCGTCGTACCGGATCAGTGCCATACAGGACATCACGATGTTGCAGCACATGAAGAGGATCAGTGCCCAGGTGATGATTTTTCCCGGTTTCATCGGAATCTTTTCGATCCAGTCGGACAATCGCGGATACAGGAGTTTGAACCAGACCACCGCAGCGATGCCCCAGAAAAAGCAGTATAACAGGTTGATCCTGCCGCCCAGGTTGAACGGGATCTCACTGTAATCCCAGAATACTTTACCGAATACCAGTTCCGTAAAAACACTGCACAGATACTCATAAGCGCCACCGAGAAAGGTTCCCATAACGAAGAGAAAGGTATCGGAACGATCTTTGTATTTGTATAACAGGGCAGTGACCAGTGCGATCGCCAGTCCCCAGACGATACTGAACGGTCCCCAGACCACGCTGCTGCGGCTCATCCAGACACCGGCGGTGATCCGGCAGAAAACGGTTTCTGTCAGATCACCCAGAAAGGCTCCGCAGAAAAATAAAAGAACAATTTTATAAAAACTGCATCCGGCGGCAAATACCGTGGAGGTTACTTTCGCTGCCTCTTTCTCTTCGATTTTTGTCTCCGCTGCTTTCGGGTATGCCTTTCGGATTCGTCGTGCAATGACCGTTCCGATCCAGTTTTGCAATCGTAACGTGACTTTGCGGATCCGATTATCTGCCTCCTCCCACTGGCGGATATTGTTTCCGTAACCGCGAAGCAGAATATAGGAAGCCAGAATGTCTACCACCAGAAGGCCAGCCAGTACCAGAAGTAAAATTTTTACCAGCAGCAACGGCAGCAGCGCCATCAACCGGAACAGCAGATCATTTCCCCAGGTCACCATCACAAATCCCAGAACACCCCAGAACACAGAAGCACCCAGGCAGATATAACCGTCCAGGTTTCCCTTTTTCCCGGAATAATCCCACCATCGCTGATGAAATAACCGTTCGATCAGGTGACCCCCGATCCATTCCACCACCGTTGCATAAATTGCAGAAAATAAAAACAACCAGATACCACGCAGTTCTCCCAGCCCCACCGTCAAAAGTACCGTCGTGATACCATACATCACGCAGAACGGACCGGTCACCAGACCACGATTTACGAATTTTTTCTGTTTGATATCTGCCGCTGCAGTCTCCAGCACCCATCCAAGAAAAGATGCGGAAAAAAACAGCAGTAACAATTCATACCACGCCAAATGTTCCATCGCTTCTCCTTTAACTTCTCTGATTTTTTTCTTTCTTTGATAAATAATAACTATATCTGTTTTCTCTTCATCTGCCTACCTTTTTCTGAAAGATTTTATAAATTTTTTAAACTCTATTGACAAACCTTTCGTTTTCCAATAGAATACGACTGTCTTACATGACATCCAAAACCCATGTGGATTTTTCTGGATGTATCCTGTCTGAAAGGATATATCTATTTTTCGCCACATAACCCTTCTGTTCCGGCAGATGCGGTTATGTGGCTTTTTTATTTTCATGATACCAGAGGTAAAAGGTACCATCCGGTATCGATATTTTCAAGGAGGATATTTTATGGAACAAACTTACATGAAAGAGAAACCTATCCTGCCATTGCTTTTATCCATGGCACTTCCGATGGTATTGTCAATGATGGTCAATTCACTGTACAACATTATCGACAGTTATTTTGTGGCAAAGATCAATGAAAATGCGATGACCGCGCTCTCTCTGGTCTTCCCGGTTCAAAATCTGATCACTGCCGTAGGTGTCGGTTTCGGCATCGGCATCAACGCGACGATTGCCTATTTTCTGGGTGCACAGAAACAGGAAAAAGCGGATACCAGCGCCACGCTTGGCATTGCCTGTTCGTTTCTTCACGGTGTAATTTTAACCATTGGAACGATTACCATCATGCCGGCGTTTCTTTCCATGTTCACGAAAGAACAGGAAATTCTCTCCATGGGAATCACCTACTCCCGGATCACGTTTGGTTTTTCTGTTATTATATCTCTGGGGGTTGCTTATGAAAAGATTTTCCAGTCCGTCGGACGGATGAAGACCACAATGTTCTGTATGATGAGTGGATGTATTCTAAACATTATTCTGGATCCGATCATGATATTCGGACTCGGACCGGTTCCCCGGATGGGAATCCGGGGTGCCGCATGGGCGACGGGACTTGGACAGCTGCTTACGCTGGCGGCGTATCTGTTTTTCGCATGGATCCGTCCGCTGCCGGTAAGGATTTCTCTGAAATCTCTGAAATATGATCTCATACTGTTAAAAAAGATCTATGCTGTGGGAATTCCGGCAACCTTAAATATGGCACTGTCTTCCCTGCTGATTTCTTCCCTGAATGCGATCCTCGCAGTTTACGGACAGATGTATGTGATGATCCTTGGTGTCTATTACAAGCTCCAAACCTTCCTGTATCTTCCGGCAAACGGGATTATCCAGGGAATGCGCCCGCTGATTGGATACAACTACGGTGCCGGCGAACAAAAGCGGGTACACAAACTGTATTCCTATACGTTATATCTCTCTGCCGGAATCATGCTTACAGGCACACTGCTCTGCATGTTTATTCCGGGTACTTTACTCGGACTCTTTACTACTAACCCACAGACGATCACAGCCGGAAGTACAGCACTTCGAATCATCAGTCTTGGATTTATCGTATCTTCCGTGTCCATCACTTCCAGTGGAGCACTCGAAGGTCTTGGAAAAGGCATACCGTCGCTGATGATATCCCTCTGCCGCTATACGATCCTGATTCTGCCACTGGCATTTCTTCTGAGTCGCCTGATTGGTCCGTCCGGTGTGTGGCATGCCTTCTGGATCTGTGAGGCAATTACTGCCGGAATTTCCTATACGATTTACCGGAAATCCAGTATCTGACGATCATAAAATCTGATTCACCTGCACACGGTCAGTTCTGTCATAATAAAGATTTAACGAAGCCCCGACACTGGAAAATTTTCTCCATTGTCGGGGCTTTTTATTTTTCTAATTTCTTCTATATTAATATGCGTACTATCTGCTTATAGTGTTTCATTCATACTTCCTGTGCGATACCCCATCAGATCCAGCGTTACATAAGTAAATCCGTACTCTTTCAGTGTTTTCGCAATTTTTTCCCGGTTCTCCTCTTCCATCAGTTTACCAAACTCGGAAGGATCAACCTCGATTCGCGCCATCATACCGTGGATGCGGACACGTACCTGATGAAATCCCATATCCAGAAGCAGCTGTTCTGCCTTATCTACCATGCCAAGTTTTTCTTCTGTGATCGTCTCTCCGTATACAAAGCGAGAAGACAGGCAGGCGAAAGACTGTTTTTCCCAAGTCGGCAGATGCAGGTAATGGGACAGTGCACGAATGTCTGCTTTGGTCAGATCACAGTGACGTAACGGACTTTTGATTCCAAGCTCGGCAACTGCCTGCAGTCCCGGACGGTAATCTCCGTTATCATCCAGATTGGATCCTTCCACGATGGCTTTCATACCGTTGTCTGCTGCAATCTTCTGAATCTTTTCAAACAGCTCTTTCTTACACAAATAGCAGCGGTTCTTCGGATTCTGTGCAAATCCTTCGATACTCAATTCCTCAGATTCGCAGATCACGTGTTTGATGCCTTCTTTTTCACAAAAAGCAATCGCTTCGTTTAACTCTCTTTTCGGAAACGAACAGGACTGGGCTGTTACAGCCATCACCTTATCACCAAGTGTGTCTTTTGCTACCTTTAATAAAAATGTGGAATCCACACCACTGGAAAAAGCTACTGCAACAGATTCCAGACTTTTCAGATAATCCTGCAGTTTTTTCAGTTTTTCCATCTGTTCTCTTGTAATCATTTCTTCCATATGCTGTCTTTCCTTTCTGCTTTATTTCTGTTTTTTTACCGTTATCAGATCTTTTACAACTTCTCCTGCAATGATCAGTCCCGCTACCGACGGCACATATGCCACACTGCCCGGAATATCTCGTCGTTCCGTACATTTGTGTGCAGCGCCCGGTGGACAGATGCAGTTTGTTCTGCAACTGATGGACATATCTTCAATCGGACGTTTCGGCAGTTCTTCCGAATAAACCACCTTTAATTTTTTCACTCTTCTCTTTTTCAGTTCCCGGCGCATAACCTTGGCCAAGGGACATACCTTTGTTTTATAAATGTCGGCAACCTTGAACTGGCTGGCATCCAGCTTATTGCCGGCACCCATGCTGCTCATGATCGGCACGCCTTTCTCCTGGCATTTCATTACCAGTTCGATTTTGGCAGTCACGGTATCTACTGCATCTACCACATAATCATACTCTTCAAATGGAAATTCATCCGCATTTTCCGGAAGGAAAAAGCACTTATGGATATGCACATCCACATTCGGATTGATCTCCAGCATCCGTTCTTTCATCACATCCGTTTTATATTTTCCTACGGTTTTTCTCGTAGCGATAATCTGACGGTTCAGATTGGTCAGGCACACCTTATCATCATCGATCAGATCAAAGGCTCCCACACCGCTTCGCACCAGTGCCTCACAGACATATCCGCCGACACCGCCGATACCAAAAACAGCCACTCGTGAATTCTTCAGCTTTTCCATCGCCTCTTCACCCAGCAGCAGCTGTGTTCTTGAAAACTGATTTAACATATCATTCTCCCTGTTCTCATCCTCAGAACCGGTTCGCCGGACCGATTCCTGTGTAAATATAATTATAACCGGGCAGTACTACTCCCGGTCACAATTATATCCTGCCCAGCTGGCTGTTGTCTCTTTTCTCAGTCTCTTCTGCAACTGAACCGGATATTGCTATCATATTATTAATTACATACTATGTCAATATGTTTTTTCTTACAAACCCATGCTTCTATCTTGTGATTTTCATATTTCCCTTTGGTAAAAGCATTTTTATTTACTCTTCCATTGCTTTTTTGACAGCACCAAGCAGTTCGTCATAGGTCTCATAAGCCGGGATATGGGGATACTCTGCTTTGATCTTATCCGTGCTTCGGAACAAGAAGCCTGCCTTGCTTGCCTGGATCATCCCCAGATCGTTATAGGAATCTCCACTGGCAATGGTCTCAAATCCGATAGACTGCAGTGCTTTTACAGTGGTCAGCTTTGTCTGTTCCACACGCATCTTATATCCTGTGATTTCTCCGTCCTCAGAAACCTCCAGACTGTTGCAGAATAATGTGGGACGTCCCAGTTTTTCCATCAACGGACTGGCAAATTCTGCAAAGGTATCACTGATCAGGATAACCTGGCTGAAACTTCTTAATTCATCTAAGAATTCTTTTGCACCTGGAAGTGGCTGGATCTTTTCGATGGTTTCCTGGATCTCTTTCAACCCAAGCCTGTGCTCCTTCAGGACACCCAGTCTCCATTTCATCAGCTTATCATAATCCGGTTCGTCTCTGGTTGTTTTCTTCAGTTCCGGGATTCCACTCTCCTCGGCAAACGCCACCCAAATCTCCGGAACCAGCACACCTTCCACATCCAGACATGTAATATACATAACACTATTCCTCCTCTAACACTTTTCCACTTTAACACGTTGTATTTATCTTATCACATAATTACCGGTTTTTCTACCCTGTCAGTGATTCTTTTCCGGTTTTAAATCACCGATCAGGTGACTGTTTTTTAAGGTTTCTTCCAGATCTGTCAGTTCAAATCCAGATATTTTTCCTTCTTTTTCTCTTTTTTCCTGTGTCATCTTCCGCACTTCCTCCTGAATATCACAAAAACAATCCAGAAGCAAAGGCTGAAATGCACCGCATTCTCCTGACAGAATCATCTGCATCGCTTTCTCATGAGAGTATGCTTGTTTATAGACTCTCTGACTCGTCAATGCATCGTAGACATCTACAATAGAAACCACCTGAGCTGCAATCGGAATCTCTTCACCCTTCAGTCCGTCCGGGTATCCGCTTCCGTCATACCGTTCATGGTGCCAGCGACAGATCTCACAGGCAATCTGCACCAGCCGTTCTTCTTTATATATTTCCAGCCGTTCCAGCATAGATGCCCCTATCATCGTATGCATTTTCATCAATTCAAATTCTTCCGGCGTCAGTTTCCCCGGCTTATTCAGGATTTTCTCATCGATCCCGATTTTTCCAATATCATGAAGAGCAGATGCTACTGTGATCAGATACTGATCCGTCCAGGTCAGATGATACTTGTCGGTTTTTTGTACCAGACGTTCCAGGAGCATACCGGACAGCTTGTTGATATTTTCCACATGCAGTCCACTTTCTCCATTTCGAAACTCTACGATCTGGCTCAGAATGCTTACCATGATCCGGTTGTTTTTTTCCTTCTCATAAACCTGATCCGTTACCAGTGTGATCAGTCTTCTTTGTTTTGCATACAGTTTGATCGTATTGAATACCCTCTGATAAACAACCTTTGCATCAAATGGACGGCTGATATAATCTGATACTCCCATTTCGTAAGCCCGTCGTATACTCTTTTCCGAGTCTTCACTGGAAATCATGATAACCGGAACATCCTCGATCCAGTGATTTTTGTTCATATCATGTAAGACCTGAAATCCGTTCATGCCGGGCATTACAATATCCAGAAGAATCAGTGATATCTCAGTTCCATGCTTTTGCAGCAGATGCAGACAGGCTTCCCCGTTTTCCGCTTCGATGATCTGATAATCTTCTTCCAGAATCGACGCAAGGATCTCACGGTTCATCTCAGAATCATCTACGATCATGATCAGCTGTTTTGTCCGCTTTGTTTCTTCTTCCAGATAAATCTTTCCATCCGCATCAATTGATTTTCGTTCCGTCACCACCATATTTTTCTGGATTTTCGCCTGGTACATCAGCCGGTCTGCTTTTCGTACTGCCTCTTCCATAACTACTTGCCGTACTGTCACACCTCCGATGCTGACGGAAAGACGCATTCTGGAAAATCCGGGAATATCCGCATCCCTGATCTGCTTCTGAATATATTCCAGTTTCTTCAGAAACACTTCTTCGGAAACATCCGGCATAACCAAAAGAAATTCATCCCCTCCATAGCGTACCAGACTGTCTGTTTTCCGTATGGACTGACGGATCGCTTTCACCACTGTCTGTAGTGCCACATCTCCTGCTCCATGTCCATATGTATCATTCCACAATTTAAAATCATCCAGATCTATAACTGCCACACCGGCAGAAGTTTCTTTTTCTTTCAGTCGTTCCTCATAATATCTTCGATTATAAGAGCCTGTCAGTGCGTCAATGTAAAGATCCTGGTTATATCCGTCCAGTTTTCGAACCAGTTTTTCACAACCCTCTGCGTCCAGAAGGAATTCTTCATTCAGTTTCTTCACCAGTTCCATTACATATACTTTTCCATCTATTTCCATATAACAGGCAGTTACCTGATAAATAGCCTCTTCCACAAACTCCAGTTTGGTTCTCTGGTTCTTTTCCCTGAGTACTCTTGCAGATATACAGTTCTTACATTGCCTGCTTTTCTTCCAGAATGAATAGCAGGCCACTTTGTCAGGATCAATTTCTTCCTCCCTGCCATCTTCCATCATTTGAATCGTTTCTTCTTCGATGAGCCGCACCACATCAAAAATCCTGCGATACTCTTCCATCTCCTGTTCCACCTGCTCCATCGTCATGGTTATCTTTTGCTCTGTCATCTTTTACTGCCCTCTAATGTAACTGCTGTTCCTCTTTTTCCTTCTGCTCATCCCGGATCTTTTTGCGCAGCTCAATTACAAGTTCATAAACTTCCGGTCTCTTTTCCTTCAGATGTTCATCCAGCAGATGGCGCCTCTCCCTGAAACGCTCCGCAAGTTCCGGATGTTCTCTGGCAATACGGTCATGCACTTCCTGACGGTGTTTTTCCAGTCGAATTGCCAGAGTATTTTCATCTTTTCCGGAAATATTGACAATTTCTTTGAGATGCTCTTCCAGATGTTCCAGCCACTCATCCTGATCCAGATCCTCCATATGAGACCAGCGGCCGTGAAGCAGATATTCCACATCACCGGTTTTCTTCAACTGTTCAATCTGACACCCGATCTGTCGTTCGATCTCCTCTTCTGCCTGACTGCCAAACGCCCAGACAAATTCCTGCACCCGGTTGTCGGCACGTTTTCTGGACGCACTTCGCTGTTCGTTATCCACACCGCCCTCTAACGGGTACGGACGGGTAATCCCCATATCCTTCAATGCAATATGTATCGTTCTTCGTGCACAGCCTTCCTGAATCAAACATCCAAGTCCCAGCTGACGCATCTGCTCGTTCAAGCCTGCGATGTGTTCTGTGATATAAAAACGAATATTTTTCTCTTTCAGTGACTCATATAAAAGTTTTAACCGATCTGCCGCTGTAATATCCATACTTCCGATTCCACTGGCATCCAAAATCACTGCTTTGGTATCTTCCTGCAGATTATCCTCAATGTCACTTTGCAGTACCTGAATATTGGCAAAAAACAGATTGCTGCTGAACCGGTAGATCAACACCCCTTCGATGGCATGGATCTGATCGCCTTCTTTCAGATCCCGGAAATGCCGGTGTCCCGGCTGAATCCCAAGAAAACCTCTGGACGGCTTGGATGTTCGGATAATCATCTCTGAAAAAGAAAGAATAATTCCAATTAATACTCCGTTGATGGTTCCAAGCATCAGCACACCGAAAAATGCTCCGGCAAAGATCAGATATTCCGTGCGGCTCACCTTCCACAGCCGCACCGCCAGATCAAATTCTGTTGCGCCCAGTAATGCTGAAATCACAATCGCTGTCAGCACCGGAATCGGAAGATACCCGATAAATCCGGTTCCGCAAAGCAATAATACAATCATAGACAGTCCGGCTACGATACCGGTCAGCTGAGTTTTCGCCTGGTACTGTTCTCCCATAGCCGTTCTCGATACGGATCCATTGACCGGACAGCAACCGGTAACGGAGGCAACCAGATTTCCCATGGCAAACGCAAGAATTTCCTGATTGTCATCGATCCGGTAACGATTTTTCTGTGCGAAACTGTTCTCCGCAAGTAATGTCTCTGCCATAATGACAACTGACACGGAAAGACTGATGGTCACCGCCTCTTTTAACGGAACCGCTCCAAAATCCGGAACCGTCCATGCCGGAAGCCCCGGTTCCACTGCTGCAAGCGTCTGAATACCAATATCTTCCAGATGAAAAAACGCCGTACCGATCGCACCCACTGCCATCAGACACACCGCCATCGGAAATTTCGGAATCAGCTTTTTTGACACCAGAAGAATCACCAGTGTACCAACACCTAAAAGCAAGGATGGCAGATGAAAGCTCGTCCGACTCTCCCAGATATGCTGCACCAGTTCCGGAAGTTCCCCGACCCCTGCTTTACCACCGAATAATTTAGGCGCCTGCATCAGAATGATCGTGGTACAGATTCCGCTGATAAATCCTCCCATCACCGGTGCTGAAATATAATTGACCAGTTTTCCCGCCCGACACAGATAAAAGACCAACAGCCAGATGGCGACAAAAAATGTAAGCACCGGAACTGCCGCAAGTGCTTCCTTCGATCCACCTTCAATCCCCAGACTTACCAGTGCCGATCCTACCAGCGCCGCCGGAGCAGCATCTACACCGAAAACAAACTGCGGGGAAGTAGAAAATAAGGCAAACAGTACTATCGGAAAAACTGAGCCGTACAGTCCATACACTGCCGGAAGCCCCGCGATTTGTGCATATCCCATGGATATCGGAATCGACACCGCCATGATCACCAGCCCCGCCAGAAGATCTTTCGACAGATTTTTCCACTCATAAGTTCGTATGGTTTTACACATAGATACTTTCATGGATTTCCATCTCCTTATTGCATTTCGTTTTTAACAGTATCTGTATCATTATAACATACTTTTTTCTTTTCACCAGTAAACAAATGCAAAATGGAGTCTGTTTTTTCAGACCCCATTTAATGATTCTTCCGGTTTGTTTGATTCCATGATCGATCCGGCAAATACACACTTATAACATTTGATAAAGATTTCTTTTTCCGGTATTTTCTTATACTCTCCGACATTATCCAGGTAAATCTGAATAATATCATCCCCATCTTATACAGACCCGACAAAAGGCTTTTTCCCTTTTCACACAGTCTTCTATGGAATCTGTCATGTTTCTGCCGCAGGTGCGCGGGAGTTTGACTCTTTCTACTATGGTTATGCCGGATTTTTCAAAAAACAGGACAACTTTTCAGAGAATATGGATTTCTTTACATTAGCATGATACAATTAAGAAAGTAAAAAAACGGCACAGCAGAGATCATCCGGCTTGCTGATTGG
>CAKRLG010000001.1 GCA_934359255.1 uncultured Ruminococcus sp. | reverse complement strand
TGGGGTATTAGCTCAGTCGGTAGAGCACTTGACTTTTAATCAAGTTGTCCGGGGTTCGAATCCCCGATGCCTCATTTTCAACCGTTTTCATATAATATGAAAACGGTTTTTTTGTATTTAAAGAGTAAAATTCGCGAAGTGCATTTAAAAAAGATATCAGTGTTAATTAAAAGTTTGTTTGATAACACGCATTCCGAAAGTTTCTTTTGTGGATCCATTCAAATCTATAATCTGAAGGGGTGTATAGATTTGTAGATCCTGTACATTTATTATGCAGGAAAATACGAAAAAAGCCCCCCCCCCCGATCGACAGATATGACGGGAGGGACTTTTTTTCTGCATGAAAGGAAGAATCAGGTTAAAGAGATTTCATCGATCTTTTTCAGTTCTTCTTCTGTAAATGGTGCTGCATCCATTACTTTCAGATTTTCAAGTATCTGTTCCGGTTTGGAGGCACCGATGAGGACGCTGGTGACATCACTGTCTTTCAATACCCATTTTAATGCCATCTGAGCCAGACTTTCACCACGTTCGGCAGCCAGATCATTTAACTGCTGAATCGTATGAATTCGTTTTTCATTTAGCTGTTCTCTGTGTAAGAAGCGTCCATCAGTGACGACGCGACTGTCAGAAGGGATTCCGTGAAGATAGCGGTCGGTCAGCATGCCCTGAGAAAGAGGACTGAAGGAGATGATACCTTTTCCACATTCGCGGGCGGTCTGTTTTAAACCGTTATTTTCAATGGTTCGATTGAAAATATTGTAAGAGTTCTGGTTGATGATAAACGGGCATTTCAGATCGGTGAGAATCCGGCAGGCTTTTTTCATGGTTTCTCCGTCATAGTTGGAGAGACCCACATATAAAGCTTTTCCACTCCGTACAATCTGATCCAGGGCACCCATGGTTTCTTCCAGTGGTGTTTCCGGATCCATACGGTGATGATAAAAGATATCTACATAATCGAGCCCCAGTCGCTGCAGACTCTGATCCAGGCTGGCAATCAGGTACTTGCGGCTGCCCCAGTTACCGTAAGGTCCTTTCCACATATCGTAACCGGCTTTTGTGCTGATCAGCAGTTCATCACGGTAAGCGGAAAGATGTTCTTTTAAGATCAGTCCGAAGTGTTTTTCTGCACTTCCCGGTTCCGGTCCGTAATTGTTGGCAAGATCAAAATGAGTGATGCCATGATCAAAAGCGGTAAAGCAGAGATTTTTCATATTGTCGTAAGAAGAAAAATCTCCAAAGTTGTGCCACAGTCCCAGGGAGACGGTGGGAAGCTTCAGACCACTGTTTCCACAGCGGTTGTACTGCATGGTGTCGTAACGTGTTTCCTTTGCCTGATACATATAAACCTCCATATATGACGTGATGTATGTTTCTTTACAAAGTATAACACTTCAAGTATACTTGAGGACAAGACAATTCTAACATTTATAGTTATATCCGGAAATATAAAAGTATTGTTATTGAAACTGTCTGTAAAAGTAATAGATCTGCAGGAGAGATGAGAAAAAGATGAAGAAAATGGTATCAGAACAAACAGAAAAAACATATTCTATCCGGGAGATTTCAAAGATGTTTGATCTTCCGGTTTCGACGTTGCGATATTATGAGGATGAAGGAATATTAACGAAGGTTGGAAGGACTGAAGGAAATCAGAGAGTTTATCGTGAGATGCACGTAAATCGTCTGGCAACCATCTGCTGTTTTAAGCGGGCAGGGATGACAATCGGAGAATTGCAGAAGTTTTTTCAGTATGAGGAGACAGAAGACGAATCTATCGATGATATTGTGAAATTGCTGGAAGAACGAAAAAAGTCTGTGGAACAACAGTTGGAAGAACTGGAAAAGGATTATATACATGTACAGAAAAAATTACGGTTTTACTCGGATGTCCGTGATGCATTGAAAAAGGGTGAAGAAAAACCACGGTGGGAAGAATATACGTAAGAAAAATCATTATTTACAAAAAATACTTTGAAAATCAAAAAAGAATTTATTGACAAACCTTTATTTGTGTATTATACTTTGAAAGTCAAAACATTAGAAAATAAAACTATTAAAAATAAGAAACATGTGTAAAGGAGAATAAAGATGTTAGAAGAAATGAAAGAGATGATTGCAGAACAGTTGAACTGTGAGGAGAGCAGTATTACAGAAACAACTTCATTTAAGGATGACCTGGGTGCAGACTCCCTGGATCTGTTTGAACTGGTGATGGCACTGGAAGAAAAATATGAAGTTGAGATCCCGTCTGAAGAACTGGCTGAACTGACAACAGTTGGAGCAGTTATGGAATATCTGAAGAATAAAGGTGTGGAGGCATAATCCACACCTTTTCTGAAAGCAGGGAAGGAGACAGAAGCAGATGAAGACGAAAGTAACAGAACTTTTACAGATTGAGTATCCGATTATTCAGGGAGGTATGGCCTGGGTGGCAGAACATCATCTGGCGGCGGCAGTATCCGAGGCAGGCGGATTTGGTCTGATCGGTGCGGCAAGTGCACCTCCGGAAATTGTGCGGGAAGAGATCCGAAAGGCAAAAGAACTGACGGATAAACCATTTGGTGTAAATATTATGCTTCTGAATCCAAATGCTGATGAAGTAGCAAAAATCGTAGTAGAAGAAGGAATTCAGGCGGTTACCACAGGTGCCGGAAATCCGGAGAAATATATGCCGATGTGGAAGGAAGCCGGTGTAAAGGTAATTCCGGTTGTTGCATCAGTAGCCATGGCAAAGAGAATGGAACGATATGGTGCGGATGCGGTAGTAGCAGAGGGCATGGAGGCCGGAGGCCACATTGGAAATCAGACAACGATGGCGTTAATTCCACAGATTGTGGATGCGGTAAATATTCCGGTAATCGCTGCAGGTGGAATTGGAGACGGACGCGGTGTTGCTGCTTCTTTTATGCTCGGAGCAGAGGGAGTGCAGATGGGAACCCGTTTTGTAGTGGCAGACGAATCAATTGTCCATGATAACTATAAAGACAGAATCGTGAAAGCAAAAGATATTGATTCTGTAGTAACCGGTCAGAGTACAGGACATCCGGTTCGGTGTCTGAGAAATCAGATGACGAAGGAATATATCAAAAAGGAACAGGAAGGTGTACCGTTTGAGGAACTGGAACGGATGACACTTGGTTCTCTTCGGAAAGCAGTTATGGATGGGGACATTTTAAATGGCACTGTGATGGCAGGGCAGATTGCAGGTCTGGTGAGTAAGAGACAGAGCTGTAAGGAGATCCTGCAGGAAATTATGTCTGAGGCTGAGAAATTGCTTGCGTAAATCGCTTTTGGTGATGGCATTTCAATTTGTATGTCTCGGGATACTGTCTGATGAATAGTTACAATAATTTACAGAAAGTTATTTTGAAAACGCTCTAGAAATGCAGACAGGATGAAAGAAATAAAAGCTTTAAAAGCTGAGAATACTTGAACTTATAAAATAAGAAAAATAGAAAGTGGCGATAAAAATAACAGGTATGGGAATCTGATTTTGTCGCCACAAAAATTTAGATAAATACTTTGAAAATCAAATTATAGAAGGAGACATTCATGGGTAAACTGGCATTTGTTTTTCCGGGACAGGGCGCACAGTATGTGGGAATGGGTAAGGAGTTTTACGAACAGATTTCTGTATCCAGACAGGTGTATACAATTGCGTCAGAGGTGACCGGATTGAATCTTCCGGGACTTTGTTTTGAAAAAAATGAGCAGATAGATATTACAGAATATACGCAGATTGCCATGTTGACGACGGAGGCGGCAATTTTGGCAGCTTTACAGGAAAAGGGAGTGAAGGCAGATGTAGCTGCCGGTTTAAGCCTCGGAGAGTACGGAGCGATCCTGACTGCAGGAGCTATGTCTTTGGAGGATGTGTTCCGTGTAGTAAGGCAGAGAGGCATCCTGATGCAGGATGCAGTGCCTTCAGGTGGTGCTATGTGTGCAGTTCTTGGAATGGATGGAGAAAAGATTGCAAAAATCTGCGATGAGACGGAAGGCATCGTTTCGGTTGCCAATTATAACTGTCCGGGACAGATTGTGATTACCGGAGAGGAAGGTGCAGTGGCAGTGGCGGCTGAGAAGCTGAAAGAGGCGGGGGCGCGAAGATGTATCCCGTTAAATGTCAGCGGACCGTTTCACTCAGCAATGTTAAAAGAAGCCGGGGAGAAACTTGAAAAAGTGTTGGAACAAGTGGAACTGAGAGCATTTTCCACACCGTATGTCACAAATGTGACTGCAGAGTATGTGACAGAGCCTTCTGAGATTAAGAAACTGCTTGGCAGACAGGTGTATTCTTCCGTGAAGTGGCAGCAGAGTGTGGAACGGATGATTGCGGATGGCGTGGATACGTTTATCGAGATCGGACCGGGAAGAACACTGACGGGGTTTTTGAAGAAAATTAATAAAGATGTAACTGGATTACACATTGAAAAAGTAGAAGATTTGGATGCGGTTGTAAAGATGTTGGATGAAAAACAGTAAGTAACTGTGAAGGTACTGAACAGTTACAAATAATCAAAGTTTACAGGAAATATGAAAAATGAACTTTAGGTGAAAGGAGCAGCGATGGAGAAAAAAGTAGCACTGGTGACAGGAGCAAGCCGGGGGATTGGAAGACAGATCAGTCTCACGCTGGCAAAAGAAGGAATGTTTGTAGTTGTCAATTACTGCGGATCGGAAGCGAGGGCAAAGGATGTTCTGGAAGAAATCCGGAAAAATGGTGGCGATGGAGTTCTTTATCAGTGTGATGTGGCGGATTATCAGCAGACAGAAACCATGGCAAAGGAACTGATAAAAAGTTACGGGCATGTAGATGTGCTGGTAAATAATGCGGGAATTACAAGAGATAATCTGATCCTGCGAATGAGTGAAGAAGAGTTTGATGCGGTCGTGGAAACCAACCTGAAGGGATGTTTTCATACGATCCGCCATCTGTCGCGGTATTTCCTGAAACAGAAAAGCGGGAAAATCATCAACATCGCATCGGTATCCGGTGTGTTGGGAAATGTAGGACAGGCAAATTATGCAGCATCGAAAGCAGGAATTATCGGGCTTACAAAGACGGTGGCGAGGGAACTGGCAAGCAGAGGAATTACAGTCAATGCGGTAGCTCCGGGATTTGTTCATACGGAGATGACAGAAGTACTTTCAGATCAGGTGAAAGAGGCAGCAGTCGCACAGATTCCACTGGGAAGATTCGGAGAGACGCAGGATATTGCCAATACGGTGGCATTTCTTGCATCTGAAAAAGCGGATTATATTACCGGACAGGTTATCTGTGTGGATGGCGGTATGGCGATGTAAAGAAAGGAGAGACTATGAGACGAGTTGTGGTGACCGGAATGGGTGCTGTGACACCGATTGGGATTGGTGTGGATACGTTCTGGGAAAATGTTAAGAAAAAAACACTGGGATTTGGTGAGATTACCCGGTTTGATACGACAGATTATAAAGTACATATTGCTGCGGAAGTGAAAGATTTTGCAGGAAAAGACTATATGGATTTTAAGGCAGCAAAGAGAATGGAGTTGTTCTGCCAGTATGCGGTGGCTGCGGCAAAAGAGGCGTTTGTACAGGCGGGACTGGATATGGAAAAAGAAGATCCGTTTCGCGTGGGATGTTCCATCGGATCGGGAATCGGAAGTCTGCAGGCAGCAGAGACGGCATGTCAGAAAATTGCGGAGAAAGGACCTTCCAGAGTAAATCCACTTCTGGTTCCACTGATGATCTCCAATATGGCAGCAGGAAATGTTTCGATTCAACTGGGGCTGAAAGGAAAAAGCCTGAATGTGGTAACCGCGTGTGCAACGGGAACACATTCCATCGGAGAGGCATATCGCAGTATCCAATGTGGAGATGCGGATGTGATGCTGGCAGGCGGTACGGAAGCAAGTATCTGTCCGGTTGGTGTGGCAGGTTTTACCGCACTGACAGCACTTTCTACGGTGGATGACCCGGAGAAGTGTTCACTTCCATTTGACAAAAACAGAAGTGGATTTGTCATGGGAGAGGGATCCGGAGTGGTTGTTCTGGAAGAACTGGAGCATGCGAAACAGCGTGGTGCGAAGATTCTCGCGGAGGTTGTCGGATACGGTGCAACCAGTGATGCGTATCATATTACTTCTCCTGCAGAGGACGGTTCCGGGGCTGCGAAAGCGATGGAACTGGCACTGGAAGAAGCGGGAGTGAAAAAAGAGGAACTGATGTATATTAATGCACATGGAACTGCGACACATCACAATGATCTGTTCGAGACGAGAGCAATCAAAAAGCTGTTCGGAGAACATGCGTATGAGATGAAGGTGAATTCTACCAAGTCTATGGTAGGACATTTGCTGGGCGCTGCAGGGGCTGTGGAATTTATTACTTGTGTGAAAGAGATTCAGGACAGATTTATTCATGCAACGGCGGGATATACGACACCGGACGAAGAAATGGACTTGAATTATGTGGCAGGTGACGGTGTGGAAGAAGATCTGGAGTATGCACTTTCGAATTCTCTGGGATTTGGTGGACATAACGCGAGCATTCTTGTGAAAAAGTGGGGAGAGTAAAAAATGGAATTTGAAAATCTTCTGACATTGATAAAAACAGTTTCCGAGTCAGAATTGACTTCTTTTACCATGAAAGACGGCGATCTGAAGATCTCCATGGGAAAGGAAAAACAGGTGGTCGTGGAACAGACCGGGATGCAGGTGATACCTGCAGTGGCAGGAAACGCAGATACAGTATCGACCGGTTCTGGCAGTTTTAATGGGAAACAGGAGCAGCAGGAGGAATGCCAGCCGGAAGGAAAGATAGTAAAGGCACCTCTGGTGGGAACCTTTTATGCGGCTTCGGCACCGGATGCGGAAGCATTTGTCAGCGTGGGTGATACAGTGAAAAAGGGACAGACTCTGGGAATCATCGAGGCGATGAAGCTGATGAATGAGATTGAGAGTGAGTACGACGGAGTAGTAAAAGAGATTCTGATTGAGAACGGACAGATGGCAGAGTATGGACAGCCTTTATTTGTTATCGGATAATGACTAAAAATACCTGAAAACCATATGTTTATATGCAGGAGGTAACAGAGTTTATGTCAGTGTTAACAACGAAAGAAATTATGGACATTATCCCTCACCGGCATCCGTTTCTTCTGGTGGATACCATAGAAGAACTGGTACCGGGGGTACGGGCAGCAGGAAAAAAATGTGTGACATACGATGAGTATTATTTCCGTGGACATTTTCCACAGGAGCCGGTGATGCCGGGAGTGCTGATCATTGAGGCACTGGCACAGGTGGGTGCGGTATGTATCTTAAGCTGTGAGAAATTCAAAGGAAAGACTGCTTATTTTGGTGGGATCAACAACTGTCGATTTAAGAAAAAGGTGGTTCCGGGGGATGTTCTGATGCTGGAGACGGAACTGATCAAACAGAAGGGACCGGTTGCGATTGCAAGAGCAACAGCTACGGTAGATGGAAAAGTGGCAGCAACGGCAGAACTTACGGTAGCCATTGGATAGGAGAACAAACATGTTTCGGAAAATATTGATTGCAAACAGAGGAGAGATCGCAGTGCGGATCATCCGTGCCTGCAGAGAGATGGGAATCGCTACGGTAGCAGTTTATTCGGAGGCAGACCGGGAAGCACTGCATACCCAGCTGGCAGATGAGGCTGTTTGTATCGGACCGGCAGCGGCGACAGACAGTTATCTGAATATGGAGCAGATTCTGAGTGCATGTATCGCAACAAAAGCGGATGCGATACATCCAGGATTTGGTTTTTTGTCAGAGAATAGCCGGTTTGTGGAAATGTGTGAAAAATGTAATATTACGTTCATCGGACCGACTGCGGAGATGATGGACAAGATGGGAAATAAATCGCAGGCAAGACTGACAATGATCGATGCCGGTGTTCCGGTGGTTCCGGGAACAAAAGAACCGGTCTATGACGCAAAACGGGGAGCAGCTATGGCAGAATGCATAGGATACCCTGTGATGATCAAGGCATCTTCCGGAGGCGGTGGAAAAGGGATGCGGATTGCCTTTGGACCGGACGACTTTGAAGAAAGCTTTCAGGTAGCTCAGTTAGAATCAGTACGTGGATTCGGAGATAACACCATGTATATTGAAAAATACGTGCAGGAACCGAGACATATTGAGTTTCAGATCATGGCAGATAAGTTTGGAAATGTTGTGCAGTTCGGAGAAAGGGACTGTTCGATCCAGAGAAATCATCAGAAGATGATCGAAGAATCTCCCAGTGTGGCACTGACACCGGAACTTCGCAGACGGATGGGCGAAGCGGCAGTGCGCGCGGCAAAGGCGGTACATTACGAAAGTGCCGGTACTATTGAATTTTTACTGGATAAGGATAAAAATTTTTATTTTATGGAAATGAATACACGGATCCAGGTGGAACATCCGGTGACGGAAATGGTTTCCGGTGTAGATCTGATGAAAGAGATGATCCGTGTGGCAGCAGGAGAACCACTTTCAGTAAAGCAGGAAGATATTCATCTGCAGGGTCATGCGATGGAATGCAGAATCAATGCAGAGGATCCTGCTCATCATTTTCGGCCGTGTCCGGGGGTCATCGAAGAAATTCATCTGCCTGGTGGAAATGGTGTACGGATCGATACGGCAGCCTATAACGGGTATGAGATTCCGCCCTTTTATGATTCCATGATAGCGAAAGTAATTGTGCATGGGAGAACCAGACAGGAAGCCATCGATAAGATGCGCAGTACGCTGGGAGAACTGATCATAGATGGTGTGACAACCAATGTGGATTTTCAGTATGAGATATTAGATAATGAGGATTTTCAGGCGGGAGAGATCACAACGGATTTTATCCCGATGCATTTTAATCTGTAGGACAGAAAATCTGTCCGGGCAGACAGGAGGTTTTAACTATGGCGAAATTAAAACATATGTTTAAAAAGACGGCAGTTCTGTTCCGGGACAGAGAAGACAGGAATCAGGAAAAAAAAGAGCCATCGGCACCGGAAGGACTGTGGCTTAAGTGTCCGAAATGCGGAGAAGTGGTATATCGGGATGATGTAAAAGCACATGGATATGTATGTCCGAAGTGCGAGGGATATTTTAGGATCGGAACCAGAACCAGGATCCGCATGGTTGCAGATCCGGGGACATTTCAGGAGTGGTTTACCGATCTGGAAACGGAAAATCCGCTGGAATATCCGGGATACGAAGAAAAGATTGCAGATCTGCAGGAAAAGACAAAACTTCATGAAGCAGTTACTGTGGGAAAATGCATGGTTCATGGTCTGGAGACGGTACTTGGTGTCTGCGATGCCCGTTTCCTGATGGGAAGCATGGGTTATGTCGTGGGTGAAAAAATTACAAGAGCTTTTGAACGGGCGACGGAAGAAAAACTGCCGGTGGTACTGTTTACCAGTTCCGGTGGTGCCAGGATGCAGGAGGGAATCGTATCTCTGATGCAGATGGCAAAAACCTCTGCGGCGATCCGGAAACACAGTGAAGCGGGTCTTTTCTATCTTCCTGTGCTGACTGATCCGACCACCGGCGGTGTGACGGCAAGTTTTGCGATGCTTGGAGATGTGATTCTGGCAGAACCTGGGGCACTGATCGGATTTGCAGGACCGAGAGTGATCGCGCAGACCATCGGACAGAAACTGCCGGAGGGATTTCAGAGGGCAGAATTCCTGGTGGAAAAGGGAATCATTGACGGTGTGGTTGAACGGCAGGAATTAAAAGAGACAGTGTGGAAACTTCTGAATGTTCATCAGGAGTCCATGCAATATATCCACTATGGAGATACGCAAAATGTGGAAAACTTGCCGGAAATCAGGAGCAGTCGTGGAAAAGCAACAGGATGCGATAAAAAAGAACTGACTGCCTGGGAACGGGTGGAAATCTCAAGGAGTAAGGAACGTCCTACAACACTTTCCTATGTGCAGCAGGTCTTTGATGATTTTCTGGAACTTCACGGTGACCGGGCGTTTCGGGATGACGGAGCAGTGATTGGTGGAATTGCCATGTTTGGCGGACAGCCGGTGACGGTGATCGGGCAGCAGAAGGGAAAGAATGTAAAGGAAAACATTTACCGGAACTTCGGTATGGCGTCTCCGGAAGGCTATCGGAAAGCCCTTCGTCTGATGAAGCAGGCAGAAAAATTCGGCCGGCCGGTAGTTACTTTTGTGGATACACCGGGAGCGGCCTGCGGCATCGAGGCAGAAGAACGGGGACAGGGAGAAGCCATCGCCAGAAATCTGCTGGAGATGTCCGGAATCCAGACACCAATGGTCAGCATTCTGATCGGAGAAGGCGGCAGTGGTGGTGCACTGGGACTGGCAGTGACGGATGAAGTCTGGATGATGGAAAATGCAACATATTCCATTCTGTCACCGGAGGGATTTGCCTCGATCTTGTGGAAAGACGGAAAACGGGCGAAAGAGGCTTCTGAGGTGATGAAGATCACAGCGAAAGATCTGAAAAAATTGCAGATTATTGAAAAAGTGATCCGGGAGCCGGAATCGGCGAATGAGGAGAATCTTCCGGAGATTGCAGAAGAGATCCGGAAAGATCTGGATGGATTTTTGCGGAAAAGCTGTCAGAAGACGAGAGAACAGATTGTGGAAGAACGGTATGAAAGATTTCGCCGAATGTAGGAGAAAAGATGAAAACATTGAAAATAGGAGAACTTACAGCCAGGATTCCTGTGATCCAGGGAGGTATGGGCGTCGGAATCAGTCTTTCCGGATTGGCGGGAAGTGTGGCAGCCTGTGGCGGTGTAGGAGTGATTTCCACGGCACAGATCGGGTATCGGGATCCTGAGTTTAAAAAAGATCCCATCGGAACCAATCTGCGGGTGATCGGAGAAGAGATTCAAAAAGCCAGAGAGATTGCCAAGGGTGGAATCCTGGGTGTGAATATCATGGTAGCAACGAAGCAGTATGCGGAGTATGTGAAAGCCGCTGTGAAAGCCGGGATTGACCTGATTATTTCCGGCGCAGGACTTCCCATGGAACTGCCAAAGCTGGTTGCGGGAAGTAAGACGAAGATCGCCCCGATCGTATCCACTGTGAAGGCGGCGAGAGTGATCTGCCGCTTTTGGGATCATCATTACCAGCGGATGCCGGATCTTGTGGTGATCGAGGGACCGAAAGCCGGCGGACATCTGGGATTTTCCAGAAAGCAGCTGGAGGAGTTTACCCCGGAATCCTATGATCAGGAGATTCGAGGGATTCTAGCGGAAGTGAAAAAGTATGCGGATAAGTATGAAAAAGAGATTCCTGTGGTTGTGGCAGGCGGGATTTTTACCAGAGAAGATATGCTTCATGCGATGGAACTGGGAGCCGATGGCGTACAGATGGGAACCCGGTTTGTGACAACCTGGGAATGTGATGCCTCCGAGGCGTATAAACAGACATATCTGCATGCAAAGAAAGAAAATATTGTGATTGTGGACAGTCCTGTGGGAATGCCGGGACGGGCGATACGAAATCGGTTTCTGGAAGAAAAAGAAAACAGAAGAGAGCCAATTAAAAGATGTTATCAGTGTATCGCCACCTGTAATCCGGCCGACACGCCGTACTGTATTACCAAAGCACTGGTGCATGCAGCCAAGGGTGAGACAGATGAGGCACTGCTGTTTTGCGGGGAAAACGCATGGCGGTGTGAAAAGATGGAGCATGTGGCGGATATTATGGCGGAATTTGCCTGAGAGAGAAAAACGAATAAGAAATATAAGAACTGTAAGACGTGTGGAAAAGAAAAAAATATTTTCCACGCGTCTTTTTTGAAAAACAGAGATTTCATTGCCGGAAATGGTGGGATTATATGGCGGATATCATGGAGACAAACCCGGATAACAGTCCGGTGAGTGTGGATCTGAAGACGGTGTTTCATCTGGAGTGACAGAAAGAATCCATGAGATAACATCTGTGAAATGAAAAAGATGCAGACGGAAGTTGTGTGGTAGAAGCAAAATAAATATTTGAATGTTTTCATGTTTTAAGTTTCAGAAATACATGTTATACTGATTATAATTTCCGGTTGGAAATGAAAAAAGATCAGAAAACAGATGATATGAAACGGAGTACAAAGGTGTACGAGCTCATAGATGGGTTTGTACGCCTTTTTTATTGTTTATTGTTATGTCTGTATACTCAGGAAATATATTTTTACAACCAAAAGAAGGGAGAACAACCATGAAACTGGAAAATTATGAGATGCATCTGCCGAGTTATTCGATCGGCGATAAGATTTATGACAAGATCGGACCGGTCTGTGAGTCTTACGGAAAGACAGTTCTGGTGATCGGAGGAAAGAGAGGGCTGGAAGCGGCTTATGAAAAGATTCAGAAAGCAGTGGATCGGACCAATCTGGTGATCATCGGAAAAGAACTGTATGGGGATGACTGTACGTATCAGAATGTGGAACGGCTGCGGAGTATGAAGCTGTATCAGCTGGCGGATATGGTGTTTGGTGTTGGCGGCGGAAAAGCACTGGATACGGTAAAGTGCCTGTGTATCGCGGATGATAAACCGGTATTTACCTTTCCGACCATCGCATCGAACTGTGCAGCGTGTACTTCGGTATCGATCATGTACAATGATGACGGAACTTTTCTAAAACCGCATTTCTTTATCCGACCGGCGATGCATGCTTTTATTGATACGGAGATTATTTCCAAAGCGCCGGCGCAGTATATGTGGGCGGGGATCGGCGATACCTATGCAAAATATTATGAGGCGACGATTTCTTCGAGGGGAGAACAGCTGGAGCATTTTACTTCTCTCGGTGTGGCACTGAGCCTGATGTGCCGGAATCCGCTTCTGGAGTATGGACCGAAAGCGTATGAAGATCATAAGAAAAAACTGTCGACGTATGACGTGGAGCAGGTTGTCCTGGCAATCGTAGTGACTACGGGAATCGCGTCTATTTTCCTGACCAAAGATTTTACGCCGGATTATAACAGTGGTCTGGCACATGCGATCTTTTATGCGCTGACTTCCTATCCGGTGATAGAAAAACATCATCTGCATGGAGAGGTGGTTGGGTTTGGCGTCCTGCTGGCACTTCTGGTGGATGGAGAAGAGACGGAGTTTGAAAAGGTTTACGAATTGAATAAAAAGATCCATCTGCCGGTGTCACTGGAAGAAATTGAGATAACGGAAGAACAGTGGGAAGAAAGTATGAATCGGATCCCGGAAATGTCCGATGTGGCGCATTATCCGTATAAGGTGACAAAAGAGATGCTTTCCGAGGCGATGAGAAAACTGAAAGAGAGGGTGCAGGAAGATGGAGAAAAATAAGAAAGCGGGGTCTATGATCCTTGGTGTGGCATTTGTGTGGTTTACCACACATTTCGGAGGAGGATTTGCATCCGGTGCACAGATTTACAGTTATTATGTAAGATATGGAGTCTGGAGCCTTCTCATGCCGTTTCTGGCGATGGCTTATAATGGGGTGTTTTTTGCATACTGCCTGTATTTTGCAAGGAAACATCAGGTGTATGATTACCGCTCGTATAACGATGCCTTTTACGGAAAATATGCACCGGTATTTTCCAATCTGTTTGAAGTGTTATATCTTTGTGTGATGTGTGTGGCACCGGCGGTTGCATTTGCCACCGGAGGAGCTACATTAAGTACGCTGACCGGATTGCCGTATCTGCTTTGTACGTTACTTATCGGCGTGTTTATCTTTGCAGTGGCGATTTTTGGAACTGATCTTGTGAGAAAAGTAGCTTCGGTGTTATCTGTATGTATTATTATCGGTCTTCTGGCAGTGTATGTGCCGAATATCATCGCAGGAGCCGGAAAAATCGGTGAGACGATATCGGTAATGACGGAAAGTCATATGCCGTTTGGAAAAGCATTGTATGCGGCATTCTTATATGGAACCTTTCAGCTGGCGAATGTAGCCGTGTTTGTACAACATGCAAAATCATTTGAAAAACCGAAGGATGCCGTGAAGAGTATGACAATTGGTGGTGTGGTAAATGCGATCCTGATGGTGATGGTCGTTCTCGGAATCATGACCGTATATCTGGGTCCCGAGATGAGCCAGCAGAGTGTGCCGACATTATTCATGGTGCAAAATGGTGTGGGGAAAAGTTTTCTGACACCGCTGATTTCTGTCCTGATCATCCTTGGTGCGGTGTCAACTGCTGTCAATATGGTAGCTGCCATGGTGCAGAGGCTCTGTTATGGGCTGGAAAAGAAAACACAGCAGACAAAACAGGAACAGAAAAAGACGGTTACAAAGACGCAGATATTGGTTGCACTGGTATGCTGTGTGGCGGATTTTGGAATTGCCCAGTTCGGACTGCTGACATTAATTCAGAAAGCGTACAGCATATTGGCTTATCTGGCAATTCCGGTGATACTGATTCCCTATATAGTACATATGGTGGTTACACGGATGGATACCAGGAATGAAAGAATTACAAAAGAAAAATGCAGGTAAAAAAGATATGAAAAAAGGCTGTTATCAGAAATGGTAGCAGCCTTTTTGGTAGACAGATTGACAAATTCTATTATAATATATTTTATAGAATAGCAGTCGGGAGGAATAGCGTGGAGCGATTAATTTTAAGTGAGCAGGGTTACCGGGAACAGATGAAAAATGTTGTGGAACCGTATCTGGATATCCGCAAGTCCGTGCTGTGGCCGGAACGGGAAGAGGGGAAGAAAATCTACTGTGAAAGGTATCTGGCAGACAGTCCGAAGGGTGTGGTGATGATTTCCCATGGGTTTACGGAAACCGCGGAAAAATATAAAGAAGTGGTCTATTATTTTGTGAAAAAACAGTATCATGTATATCTGCCGGAGTACTGCGGGCATGGAAGAAGTTATCGGCTGATATCGGATAGTTCGCTGATTCATGTGGACGATTATCAGCGATATGTGAACGATTTTCTGTATGTGGCAAAGATGGCAGCAAAAGAGAATCCGGGACTTCCGGTATTTTTATATGGACATTCCATGGGTGGAGGTCTTGCGGCAGCGGAGGCAGCGCAGGAGCCGGAGCTTTTCAAGAAAGTGGTGCTTTCCTCCCCGATGATCCGTCCTGCAACCGGAAATATCCTGTGGCCGGTGGCAAAACAGATCGCTTTCGGTGCGTGCCAGCAGGGAAAAGGAGCGGAATATGTAGTCGGACAGCATCCGTATGAGGGACGGGAAAATTTTGAAAACAGTTCTTCTACCTGCAGGGTGCGGTTTGAATATTATCAGGATAAAAAAGAGAAAGAACCGTTGTTTCAGACAAATGGGGCATCCTACAGCTGGCTGTATCAGGCGGGTCGGCTGAACAGGTATCTGCAGCGGAAAGCGTGGAAGAAGATCCAGGCACCGGTGCTGATCTTCCAGTCGGCAGAGGATCATCTGGTGTCAAAGCCGGAGCAGGTACGGTTTGTAGTAAAACTTGCCAGACGGGGACTGACGTCGGGAACTATGATCATTGTACCGGGGACAAAGCATGAAATCTACGGATCCGAAAGTCGGATTCTGAGAGGATACTGGAAACGGATTTTTGCATTTCTGGAAGAACCGCAAGTGGAAAAGAATAGTTCGGGAAAATAATAAAGATACAGGGTAACTATTCAGCAGTATTGGTAATACAAGGGGAAGAGAAGATGACAGTTATAGGAATTGATCTTGGAACAACCAATTCACTTGGTTGTGTTTACCGAAACGGGAAAGCGGAATTGATACCGAACGCATACGGCTCTTATCTTACACCGAGTGTGGTCAGTATGACGGAGGACGGAAAACTGATCGTGGGACAACCGGCGAAAGACCGGCTGATCACTCATCCGGAACGGACCGTTTCTTCTTTTAAGAAAGATATGGGAACCGGGCGCAGCTGGAAGCTGGGAGAAAAAAGTTTTTTGCCGGAAGAATTGAGTAGCCTGGTGATCCGGTCAATCGTGGAAGATGCACAGAATTATCTGGGCGAAGAGATTGAGGAAGCGGTGATATCGGTTCCGGCGTATTTTCATGATGAGCAGAGGGTGGCGGTAAAACGTGCCGGAGTGCTGGCGGGGATCTGTGTGGAAAGAATCATCAACGAGCCAAGTGCAGCAGCGCTGGCATCTTATTTTACAGCAAATGAAGAACAGAATATGCTGGTGTTTGACTTTGGTGGCGGAACACTGGATGTGTCATTAGTAGATTGTTTTGATACGATGGTGGAAATTGTTTCCGTAGCAGGCAATAACCGGCTGGGCGGGGATGATTTTGACCGGCTGATCGCGGAGCATTTTCTTCGGGAACACGGAATGGGAAGGCAGCAGCTGTGTGCGCAGGAATATGCGGTGCTTCTCAAACAGGCGGAACGATGCAAAAAGCTGCTTTCCCAACAGGAAGAGGTCGTGATGCATGCGACGGTGGGCGATCGGGTTTATGAGAGTACCTATACGATGGATCGGCTGTTTGAGGAGAGTAAAGATCTGTTAAAAGAGATCCGTCAGGTCATCGGAAGAGCATTGAAAGACGGGAAAATGACGATCCATGATGTGGATCTTGTGGTGATGGCAGGCGGATCCAGCAAAATGCCGTTGATCCAGAAGTATATCCGACATCTGTTTCATAAAGCACCCATGGTGCAGGGAAACTGCGACGAGCTGATCGCACTGGGACTGGGGCTTGTGTGTGGGGTGAAAGAGAGAAAAGAGGAGATTAAAGATTATATTCTGACGGATATCTGCCCGTTTTCTCTTGGTGTTGCCACGATAAATGAAGCAGACCCGGACCGGGCGTATATGGCAAATATCATCAATCGAAATACGGTATTGCCGTGTTCGAGAGTACGCAGATTCTATACGGCATCGGATCAGCAGGATTATGTGGTTGTGGAGGTGCATCAGGGAGAAAATACTTATGCACAGGACAATCTGCTTCTTGGAAAAATCGAGATATCGGTTCCTCCGAGACCGAAGGGAAAAGAGGCGGTAGATGTCCGGTTTACTTATGATATCAACGGGATTCTGGTGGTGGATACCCGGGTGGTGTCTACCGGTGTGGTAAAAACACACATTATTTCTCAGAAAATCCCGGAAGCGGAACTGGAAGAACGTGTCCGGGAGCTGGAGAAACTGAAGGTGCATCCGCGGGATCTGTCGGAGAATCAGCAGATGATGGAACGGCTGGAAGCGTTGTACCAGGAAGTATATCCGGAACAGAAAGAACAGGTGCAGCAGATGATCCGTACGTTTGAGGAATTTCTGGACGGACAGAATCCAAGACAGATCCAGGGATATCGAAGATATCTGGAGAAAGCGGTCAGCGTACTGGAATATTATGATCCGTTTGAGGAAGAATTTGATGCGTCAGGGGATGACTGGGATCTGTGGGACGAAGAAGACGCGCAGGCTTCGGAAGATGAGGAAACGGATAAGGAGGAGTTCTGGAAAAAGGAAGGGGATGATCATTCGTGGACCAGCTGACAGCGTACCGGATCTTGCAATTGATGCCGGGCAGCACAAGAAGAGAAATTCGGGAAGCTTATGCACGACTGGCAAAAGAATATCACCCGGAAGAGCACCCGAAAGAATTTAACCAGATCCAGGAAGCCTATCAGCTTCTGACCGGCCGGGGAGAAGGGGAAAACTGGTCGTCAGATGCGGGGGATGACTGGTTTTCAGACGGAGAAAAGACGGAATCTGAATGGAAATCAGAAAAAACGTGTGACTCTGATACACGGTGGAAAGAGGAAGAAGAACAGGAAGAAAGCGAAGAGTCGAAAGAAGCGTCAGACGAGGATTTTGAAGAGAATGAGATAACAGAAGAATCCTGGCAAAAGGCAGAAAAAGACGCAGAAGATCTACAGGAAAATGAGAATTCGGAGGCTCAGCAGAAAAAAGAAACTCCTGAACAGGAGAGAAAAAATACAGAGGCATATCAGGATATCAGTCACTGGGAATCCCGATTTGATGCCTTTGAGGAAGCGGAACGACGGGAACAGTGGAAACGGGAAGCGGAAACACGGCGAAGAAAAATAGACTGGCAGAAAGAACAGGAGAAACTGCAGGAACAGACCCGGAGGGCAATCAGGGATTCGCTGTATGAACTGGAACTGATTCTTGGGGATAAAAAGAAACGAAATCGGACGGAACTGTATGAACCGTTCTTTTTCCGGAGAGAAAACCGGGCAGTGATGTTGCAGGAAGCATATGTCAGCGGACTGATTGATCTTCTGGAAAAATATCCGGTGAAGGGGAAAGTGTACCTGACGCTGCAAAAGATTTATTCCGGATCCGGTGCGGAGTCAGCGAAGGTGTTGATTCGTTATCTGGAGCAGAAGAATAAAAAAGAGACTCCAAATGTATGGGGTGCGGCAGCATTTGCTGCCATTGGAATCGGTCAGTTACAGGGAATCTGTGGAGAAGAGTGGAAGTCCTCTTTTCCGACCATGCTTATGCTGATCGTTGTGATCCTGGGACTGGGAATATTATACGCAGGTCTTCGAACACATTATAGCGTGGGAATTTCCCAGATCTGGATCGCCGGGATCCTGTTCTGGCTGTCGTTTCTGGGATTGATTACGACAATATCCGACAATTTGTTTTGGGATGCAGACACCGGAATTTTTCTTGCGGTAATGGTTTGGTTTGAATCCATCATCTGGATGGTGATTCTTGGAATCAGGGCGATTGTGCTGAAGATAAAGAACAGGAGATAACAGGTTATAAAAAACAGAAAGAAAGGAAAATAGAAGTATGAGATTAGAGATGCATGCACATGACTGTGAAGTCAGCCCGTGTGCGGTGATTAAAGCTAAGGAACTGGTGGATGGATATAAAGAGGCCGGATATGACGGAATCGTGATCACCAATCATTTTGATAAGGGAATCATGCACCTGTGGGGGGAGACGACAGAGGAACATTATCAGACTTATCTTCGCGGGTATGAGCTGGCAAAAGAAGAGGGAGAACGTGTAGGTCTGACAGTGATTCTCGGTATGGAGATCCGTTTGGAGTGCGGACCGGAGGATTATCTGGTATACGGCGTGACAAAGGAGTTTATCCGGCAGCATATGGATATCTGTGGCTGCAGTCTGCAGGAATTATATGAGATCTGTGAGGAAAACGGATGTGTCCTGATACAGGCTCACCCCTTCCGGGAGTATTGCCAGATACAGAATCCGAAGTATCTGCATGGTGTGGAGAGAAACTTTAATTCCGGACATGACAATCACAATGAAAAGCTGGACGCATGGCTGAAGGAACCGGGAAGAGAGCATCTGATCGTAACCAGGGGAAGCGACTGCCATGAGATTCCTCAGGTGGGACTGGTGGATTTTGTGATAGACGGGGAAGTGCGGAATAGTAGAGAGTTGGCAGATGTTTTGAGAAGACTGGCATAGAAGGGAAAAAACTTCGGTTTCTGCGTATATGAGCAATGAGTTAAATAAATGTAACTGCGGGTACTGAACAGTTACAAAATAATAAAAAAGCGGAAAGCATACATGTATTTTGATACACATGTATGCTTTTTTCTATAACTTGTATATACTAAAAAATGCAAAGATTATCGTAAAAATGCATATAAAACATATGAAGAAATAGTCAAATCGCACAAAAAAATGATAAAAATGACAAAATAATCACTGTGGTCGCGCGACCACATGTAGCGATATGGACAACAAGACGATGGTGAAATAAAATAAAGGCATCAAAAGTACTAGTACGGATGTGAAAAACCAACTCTTGTTGTATAAAGTGCACAAAAAGACAAGGAGTGGAAGAGATATGGACAAGAAACCAGTTACAAGAAAAGACATTGCAAAATTATGTGAGGTTTCTATATCGGTAGTATCAAGAGCATTAAATAATAGCGGATATGTGGAGGAGAGCAAGCGAAGAAAAATCATAGAGACAGCAGAAAAGCTTGGCTATGTTCCGCAGCCTGTGGCGATGAGCCTACAGGAGCGCAGAACAAAACAGCTTTTATATTATTGTAAAGACTTAAGCAACGAGTACTATGTGGATATGTACCGGGGTATGTGTGAAGCGGCGAATGCACGAGGATATCTGGTAACCATCAGCGGCATCATAGAATTTGACAGAATCAAGGATACGATGGTTGACGGAATCATTATGCCGAACGAAGACATGACAAGTTATTACATGAAGCAGGGCGGTAAGAATTATTATCTTCCGGTGGTAAGTGCTTCTTACTGTAATGTCGTGGATATTCCCAAATCGGTGCCACTGGTAGAAGCGGATATGTACCGGGCGATGGAGATTGCACTGAAGTATCTGAACAGCATGGGACATAAGATGATAGCATATGGATTTCCCTATGACAGGAATAATTACAATTCCAGGTATCTGGCCTGGAAAGATTATATCAAAAAATTTACCGGGAACATAGGGTGGGAAAAATATCTATTGGCCATTCATAAAAATGAGATGAAAAATGATCCCAGAATACTTCCGTTTTCCGAGGATATACCGGGAAACAGTATCCATACCGAAGAGGATTTTTTCGGAAAGGGAAAACTTGCAGCACAGGTCTTTACAGAGAGAAAGCTGGATGCGACAGCAATCATCAGTTTCAATGATGAATTTGCGATAGGAATGATAAGAGGATTTCAGGAGATGGGCGTCCATGTACCGGAGCAGGTTTCTGTGATGGGAATAGACGGAACAGGAACCAGGAAGTATCTTTCCCCTACCCTTACCACAATTAATATGTTTCCGCAAAAACAGGGACAAGAATGTGCCAATATTTTGATTGATATGATTGAGAAAACCAATAAAAGATATATGGTGCATATTAAACCTAAATTGCAGCTGGGAGAAAGTGTAAAGAATCTACGTGTTTAGAAAACACAGGAGGTCAGTGTATGAAAAAAAGAAATATGATTAAGAAAGGTTTAGCATGTGTTATGGCAGCAACCATGACGATTGGACTTGCAGCTTGTGGAGGCTCCAACGGAGGTGGCGATGATGTTTCAGAGGCAGATTTTTCAGATCCGGAAAGCATCAAAGGTACAATTACAGTAGGCGGATGGCCATCTGGAGATGATGGTTTCAAAGCAGCTATGGATGGATTTAACAAAGAATATCCAAATATCGAAGTAGAGTGGCAGTTTACAGATACAACAGCACATCATCAGGCACTGCAGACATCCCTGTCCGCAGGTGACGGCGCTCCGGATGTTGCCATGGTAGAGGGTGCTTATGTTGCTCAGTATCGTGACTCCTCCGCATTAACAAACCTGCTGGATGAGCCATACAATGCAGGCGAGCTGAAAGATGACTTCGTAGCATTCAAATGGGATCAGTGCCAGTCTGCAGACGGAACTGCAATGCGTCTGATTCCTTGGGATGTAGGACCAACAACCTACTTCTATCGTACCGATATCTTTGAAGAATGTGGACTTCCGACCGATCCGGATGAAGTTGCTGAACTGATGAGCACATGGGACGGCGTACTGGAAGTAGCAAGAAAAGTAAATATTCCTGGAAAACGCTGGCTGTTACCAGATGCAGCATATCTGTATTATGAACTGTTCTGTAACAGAGATTTCTATGACGAAGACCTGAACCTGCAGGTTGAAAGAGACGGCGACCTGGATTGCCTGAACGCAGTCATCAAGATGCGTGAAGAAGGTCTGGATATGAACGTTGATATGTGGAGTACCGAAGCAAAAGCAGCTTACGCTGACGGCAGTGTGGCATCTGTTATCTCTGGCGGATGGTTCGGTGGATTCCTGAAAACTGACTATGCTCCGGACGCTTCTGGAAAATGGGGTGTTGCTAAGATCCCTGGTGGTGTAAAAGCTTCCAACTGGGGTGGATCTTTCCTGGTAATTCCGGAACAGAGCAAGAACAAAGCAGCAGCCTGGGCATTCGTAAAATACATGATGGCAACAAAAGAAGGTCAGAACGACATCTTCCAGGCTGTAGATTACTTCCCGGCTTACACACCTGCATATGAAGATGCTTCTATCTATGATGCAACAGATGATTACTTCAGCGGACAGCAGCCGAAAAAACTGTGGGCTGAAATTGCAACAGAACTGCAGCCTGTAAACACAACCATGATGGATTCAGCAGCTGATGGATGTATCTACACATCTGTAAACTCCGGACTGGAACAGGGACTGGATGCAGAAGGTATCCGTGATTTGGTAAAATCTGATATCGAAGCAGCAACTGCAGAAGTAAAAGAACAGCAGATTCAGGTACTGAAAGACGCAGGCGTTTGGGACAAATAAGAAGTAAATCAGTAAAAATTAAAAAATCAACATCGGCCGCTGCATCGGAATCGTCCGGTTGGCGGCTGATGTTGAGTAAAAATACTGATGGACGGAAGGAGGATCACTTTTGAAAACAAAAAAGAAAAAAGGGTTTGTTTACACATTAAAACAAAATAAAGTGGCGTATGCGTACATCACACCATTTTATATCTTATTTGCAATTTTCGGTCTGTTCCCTATCGTAGCCGGATTCGGACTGAGTTTCCTCCGGTGGGACGGTATCGGACCGATGCACTTTAACGGAGTGACCAACTACATCAACCTGTTCAAGGATCCACTGTTCTGGAAAGCATTATCCAACACACTGCTGATCGGTATCATCGCACATATTCCGATTCTGCTTGGAGGTCTCGCACTGGCTTATATCCTGAACTCCAAACTGGTAAAAGGTGAAAACATTTTTAAGACTATTTACTTTATGCCGATGGTAACAAGTTCTGTTGCTATCTCTATTATCTTCCAGACCATGTTTGGAAATAACTATGGTGTCATCAACTGGTTCCTGAGCCTGTTCGGTGGTAAAAATATCAACTGGCTGGGCGGAGACGGAAGTCTGATCAAAGTAGCCGTTATTGTTATGTTCGCATGGAAATGGGTAGGCTGGAACATGGTTATCTATCTGGCAGGTATGCAGGGTATCAGTGGTGATATCTATGAAGCAGCCAAGATCGACGGTGCTTCGAACACAAGAGTTTTGTTCAGCATTGTTATCCCTCTGTTAAAACCAATCATCGTATTTACAATCGTACAGTCCAGTATCGGTATGTTCAACCTGTTCACAGAACCGTTCATCCTGACAAACTCCAGCTGGACCGGTGGTATCAACAACGGCGGTCTGACACTGATGATGTATCTGTTAAATAAAGCTCCGCAGGGTGGAAACTCCTATGGATATGCATCTGCTTGTGCATATGTAATCACAATCATGATTGTTGTGATCTCTATCTTTGTTAACAAATTTTCAGAAGAGAAAGAAACAGGAAGGAGGAAATACGGTAAATGAAAACATTATTAATTTTACTTTTAGCGTTAGCCGTTATCTTAATCGTGATTGCCAAGATTCATCCGATTGGAAAGAAAATCTCCTTATATATTGTTCTGGGACTGATTGCACTGATCATGCTGGTTCCGTTCTATATGATGTTCGTTATGGCAACCCACACAACCAGTGAAATTTATTCTTTTCCGCCGGCTCTGTGGTTTGGAACAAACCTGGTAACAAACTTCCACAACATGGTAGCAGCAGTAAACTTCCCGCTGTCCTTCCTGAACAGCTGTATCGTAACTTTCGGTAATGTTATCCTGGTGCTGTTCTTCTGTTCCATCGGTGGATATGCATTCTCCGTATATCAGTTCCCTGGAAAAAAAGTTCTGTTTGCGATTCTTCTGGGAACCATGATGGTTCCGTGGACTGCAGGTATCATCCCGTGGTTCATCATGATGTCCAAACTGGGCTGGTTAAACAGCTTCCAGGCTCTGATCATTCCGAGCTGTGCCAACGCGTTTGGTATCTTCTGGATGAGACAGTACTGCCAGAACAACGTACCAGTATCTCTGATCGAAGCAGCTCGAATCGACGGATGTAGTGAGTGGACAATCTTTTTCCGTGTTATCGCACCAATCCTGAAACCTGCTTATGCTTCTCTGGGTATCATGCAGTTCGTAAACGTATGGAATGATTTCATGCAGCCTCTGATGATCTTGAGAAGACCGGAAAAAATGACTTTGCCGCTGATGCTGAAGACCATGGTTGGTGACCGTGGTACCGACTACGGCGCACTGATGTTTGCAAGTACTTGCGCGGTTCTTCCGCTGTTGATCGCATTCTTAAGTGCATCTAAGTTCTTCATGTCAGGTCTGACATCTGGTGCAGTGAAAGAATAAACGGTTGTATGGTTCTTTACATTTGCGGCGACAACAAATATTATTATATATAAAGATAATCGAAAAGGAGAGGAATCTATGGAGATCATTAATGGCGAAAGACTGGTATTGGGGACTTGTTATTATCCAGAACACTGGGATGAGAGTCTCTGGCGTGACGATTTGAGAAGAATGTTGGAAAATGGTATTGAGGTGATTCGAATTGCGGAATTTGCATGGAGCAAAATAGAGCGGTATGAAGGGGTATTTAATTACGACTTTTATGATAAATTCCTGGATCTGGCAGAGGAGATGGGGATGAAAGTCATCTTTTGTACGCCGACAGCAACTCCGCCGGCATGGCTGACAGAGAAATATCCGGAAGTGCTGAATGCCAATATAGATGGTGTTCTTTATCGCCATGGTGGACGGCGTCATTATAATTATAATTCACCCAAATATCAGGAATTGACCAGAATTATTGTAGAAAAATCTGCATCTCACTATGCAAAGCATCCGGCGATTATCGGATGGCAGATCGATAATGAGATCAACTGTGAGAAAGATGAATTTTATTCCGAAAGTGACACGATTGCTTTCCGAAAATTCCTGATGAAAAAATATGGAAGCATCGATGCTCTGAATGATGCATGGGGAACAAACTTCTGGAACCAGACCTATAACAGCTTTGAGGAAGTGCATGTGCCGAGAACAACACTGCGCAACAATACCAATCCGCATGAAGTACTGGATTATACCAGATTTGTATCAGACAGTGCCTGCAGATTTGCAAAGCTACAAAGTGATATTATCCGAAAATATATCAAACCTGGTGATTTTGTGACTACCAACGGATTGTTCGGTAATCTGGACAACCAGAGAATGACGCAGGAAAGCCTGGACTTTATGACCTATGATTCCTATCCAAACTTTGCATATTGTCTGGATATGTATCAGCCGGATCAGTTCCTGAAAGACCGGATGTGGAGCCGGAATCTGTCGGAAGTCCGTGCGGTATCGAAAAACTTCGGTATCATGGAGCAGCAGTCCGGAGCCAACGGATGGAACACCGGTATGGTAGCTCCGACTCCGAAGCCTGGACAGATGACACTGTGGACGATGCAGAGCGTAGCACATGGTGCAGACTATGTCAGCTATTTTCGCTGGAGAACCTGTACTTACGGTACCGAGATTTACTGGCATGGTATCCTGGATTATTCCGGAAGAGACAACCGCAGACTGGCAGAAGTCAAATCGGTTCATGAGAAATTCCAGAAACTGTCTGAGCTTGCAGGCTCCAAGTATGAAGCAAAAGTTGGTTTCCTGAAAGACTATGACAACGCATGGGACAGCCAGCTGGATGTATGGCATGAAAAAGTAGAGTGGAAGAGCCAGCTTGGCATCTTCGAAGCTGCACAGAGAACCCATACACCGATGGATTATATCTATCTGCGCGATGATGTAACCGCAGAAGACCTGAAACCATATAGCGTACTGTTCTACCCGCATCCGGTACTGATCTCAGAGGAGAGAAAAGCCGTACTGGAAGAGTATGTAAAGAATGGCGGCTGCCTGGTTCTGGGTTGCAGAAGCGGATACAAAGATATGTACGGCCGTTGTGTCATGGACAAACTGCCGGGCAAATTTGCCGAGATGAGCGGTGTGGATATTCCGGAATACACACTGGTATCCCCGGACAACAAAGATATCGTGATCGACTGGGATGGCACGAAGCTGGAAGCTGCTGTATTTAACGATCAGCTGGCAGCAGTAGGTGAACATGCAGAAGTTCTTGGAAGATACGAGAACTGCTATTATGAAGGAGAACCTGGACTGATTAAGAATACTTACGGAGAAGGAACCGTATATTACTTCGGCGCAGCATTCTCAGAGGAAACAGCAGAAGTATTCCTGGAGAAACTGGGTGTGAAAGATCCATACAAAGCAAAACTGGAGATCCCGGAAACCTGCGAACTGGCTGTAAGAAAGAAAGACGATACCGAGTATTGCTTCGTTCTGAACTACAAAGATGCAGAAGCCGAGATCCAGGTTAAAGAAGAGATGACGGATCTGTATACAGGTGAAAAAGTGAGCGGTACGGTTGTGCTGAAACCGTTTGAGGTAAGAGTACTGAAATAAGGGTGTGAAAAGAGGCGGTGGAAAGAAAATCCATCGCCTCTTGAAAAATGAGATAGACAAAAAAATCAGCAGGTGTTAATATAACTGCAAAGCATACTATTTCCATTCATTGAGGAATTCAATTATCATTTCTAAAAACATATCTTGATGCCATATTCGGAGAAGTTTCAATGCTTTTATATATTTCCAGAAGATAACAAATACACCGATTACAATATCAGAAGAAGAGGAAGAAATTGATATGTGTCAGGCAGTAGATGAAATGATCGAAGACGGAAGAAATATTTGTAGAAGAGATGGGAAAAGTGGATAAAAGGCCATGAAAGATATTCCTGTTATGGCGAAAAAGTTGTACACTAAGTTATAAGAGAAACTGTATAAATGCAGTAGTTGGTGGGAGGTAGAACTATGGAGTTTCAGGCAAAATGGATCCGGACTTCGGAAGATACCGGTGGGGTGTGTCCGGTTTTTCGAAAGGGATGGAAGACGGAAAAGAAGGTAGAACGTGCGACTTTATATCTGACGGCGCTGGGAGTGTATGAGGCACATCTGAATGGAAAAAGAGTTGGAAATTATGTGCTGGCACCGGGGTGGACGGCTTATGATAAAAGATTGCAGTACCAGGAATATGACATTACAGATCTGGTGGGAAAGAAAAATGAACTTACCGTAACACTTGGGAAAGGGTGGTTTCGCTCCCCGATGCCCGGATGGCAGGACACATCTGACAAGCTGCAAAGAATGGGGCGTCCGGGAGGTATTCTTGGAGAAGTGCATATTGTATACATGGATGGAAGTGAAGAAGTAATCGTAACGGATCAGAGCTGGATATGGGGAGAAAGCAGGATTCGTTTCAGTGAGATTTACGACGGGGAGTTCTGTGATGACACTTTTGTGACGAAAGAGTGGAATACAGTAAAAGAATTCGAATGGTCAAAAGAGATTCTGATTCCGCAGGAAGGGGAAGAGATCCGGGAGCAGGAAGTGGTGGCAGCAAAATCTGTTTTCCGCACCCCGGCGGGAGAGCTGGTCGTGGATTTTGGACAGGAGATTACCGGATATGTGGAATTTACCGTAGATGCCCATGCAGGTGACCGGATCCATATTCTTCACGGAGAAGTGTTGGATGCAGAAGGAAATTTCTACAATGCAAATTACAGAAGTGCAAAAGCGGAGATAAATTATATCTGCAGCGAGGGAACACAGACCTGGCATCCTGCGTTGACGTTTTTTGGTTTCCGGTATCTTTTACTGGATGAATTTCCGAAAGACGCAGCACCGGAACAGTTCCGGGGAATCGCTGTGTACTCTAACATCCGAAAAACAGGAATGATCCAGACTTCGGATCCGGCTCTGAATCAGCTGATCTCCAATATCTTCTGGGGACAAAGAGGCAACTTCCTGGATGTGCCGACAGACTGCCCGCAGCGTGACGAACGGCTTGGCTGGACCGGGGATGCGCAGGTATTTACCAAAACAGCAAGCTATAATTTTGATGTGGAACGGTTCTTTACGAAATGGCTGCACGATCTGGCAGCGGATCAGATGGAGGACGGCGCAGTAGGTCATGTGGTTCCGGATTATCTGGTTGGCGGAAATGCCAGCGCTGCTTGGGCGGATGCGGCGACGATCTGTCCGTGGCAGATCTACCAGACTTATGGCAATTCACAGATCTTAAAAGATCAGTTTAACAGCATGAAAAAATGGGTGGATTATGTGACGAATCACACAACAACCCCAAATCTGTGGACCGGTGGAGAACACTTCGGTGACTGGCTCGGGCTGGATGCACTGCAGGGAAGCTATAAGGGATCGAGCAGAGAAGAGTTTATTGCGTCTGCATTCTATGCACATTCCACAGAACTTGTAATAAAGGCAGGACGTGTGATCGGAGAAGATGTAGCGGCTTATGAAAAGCTTCATGAAAAAATTGTGGAGACCTTCCGAAACACGTATCCGGAGTACCGGACACAGACGGAACATATTCTGGCGGTACAGTTCGGGCTGGCAGAAGACTGTCAGAAAACAGCGGATGCACTGGCACAGATGATCAAAAAAGACGGCTGTCAGATGCGGACAGGATTCGTCGGAACACCGTATATCCTGCATGTGCTGAGCGATTATGGACATACGGATCTTGCCTATACGCTGTTATGCAGAAAAGAATACCCATCCTGGCTCTATGCCGTAGGAAAAGGTGCGACAACCATCTGGGAACACTGGGATGGCATTATGGAAAACGGAGAATTCTGGAGTACAGATATGAATTCATTTAATCACTATGCATATGGATCTGTGGCAGACTGGATCTATGAACAGGCAGCAGGAATCCGGGTGGTGGAAGAATATCCGGGATTTGAAAAAGTGAGGATCCATCCGAAACCGGGAACACAGCTGGAGTGGCTTGGAGCATCGATTGAGACCAGACACGGAAAGATCAGTTCCCGGTGGACGCACACAGACGGTGCGATTCGGTACGAGATTGTAACACCGGTTCCGGCGCAGATTGTAATCGGAAAAAAAGAATATGCTGTGGGGCCAGGAAGCTACATTTTCTGGGAATAACAGAATAGAGTAAAATGTGAGAAAACGGATTGCTGTATCAATAAAAACTGCAGCAGTCCGTTTTTGTTGTGTTACATATCAGAAATTGGTCCAGTGGATTAATTTTGATTATTATATCCTTGCGCAGAAACCGGATTTGAGATAAAATGTTTAAAAGGTTTAAAATAAACCATTGCAAATTGAACTGTTAAAATAGTTACGAGGAACAGACAGGGGGCTTCTACATGAATGTAAAATCCATAGATATCGCCAGGGCACTTGGCATCTCTAAATCCACTGTATCTCTGGCATTGAATGGAAAACCGGGCGTGAGTGAACAGACACGGCAGGAAGTCCTCGCATGTAAGAAACAGCTGGAAGAGCATGGGGTAGTGCCGCCGGGAATGTTTTCGAGACAGCCGGAACAAAGAAAAAGACAGCAGATCAAGATTGTCAAAATTACAAATGGAATGAAAAATATACAGGGAGCTGAGCTGGATCTCTGGACAGATGTGAATCAGGTATTTGAGAAAAATCTGCAAGCAAATGGATATTCGCTTGGATTACTGTATGCAGATTTCAGGGAGGAAGATCAGTCCCGCATGATTGCCGAATGTAATGCGGATGATGTGGCGGGTGTAATTATTTTCGGAACGGAATTAAAACAGGAAAACAGTCCGTTGCTTGACGGAATCCGAAAACCGCTGGTGATTTACGATGCGGCGCCGGATATTGAAAAATATCCGGTGATTCTGATTGATAACCGTCAGGGAGTAGAACTTGCGGTGAACGAACTTCTGGCGAAAGGAAATACAGATATTCAGTATCTGTGTAATCCATTACCGATGTATAATTATCTGAGCCGGCGCAGAGGTTTTCAGGAAATTATGAAACAGAAGGGGCTGGGAGATGCTTCTGATCGTATCATCAATACGGGAAGCAGTATAGAAGAAGTTCATCAGATGATGCGAGAGTATCTAAAAACAGCAAAGCTGCCTCAGGCATATATTATGGAGAGCTATCATGTTTCCATGGGAACGATTATGGCAATGCATGAATTGAATATTCGTATTCCGGAAGATGTGAGTCTGATCGGTATTGATGCTCTGCCAAGTTTTCTCACCGGAGGCATTGATATGACAAGTATCCGTGTCCCCCACACAGAAAGAGCATACTGGGCAATACAGTTGTTATTGAAAGAAATAGAACACCCGGTAAAAGAAAAATGTAAGTTGTATACAAATTGTGTGTTTGTAGATGGTGAAACAGTTAAGGAGAGATAAAACAGAACAGTAAGTGAAAAAGTTCAGGTTCCGTTTGGGAAGCTGAACTTTTTGCTTATGTGGACAATGAACAAAGATAAATATTCACAGAAAAAAGTTGAAAACAAAAGTAAAAAGGTTTAAAATATAAACAAAAATAAACAAGATAAACAAGAATCTAAATATAAGAGGAAGAACATGAGAACATACAATTATAAAAAGCAGGTGGAAAAATGGGATGTTCTGGAAGTGACTGTAGGAGGTCATTCTGATAGGAACCCATTTGTAGATTATGAGATTCACGGAACCTTTACCGGAAAACATGAGACAGTAACCGTGGACGGATTCTATGACGGGGAAGGTGTGTATAAAGTAAGATTTATGCCGTCTTTTGTGGAAACTTATACATTTGAAGTGACAGGAAGTGCGGTAGACGGGGAAGTTCTGAGCGGAGAGTTCGAGGTAACACCGGCGGGTGAGGGAAACCACGGACCGATCCGTGTGGCAAATACCTATCATTTTGCCTATGAAGACGGAACGCCATATTATTCCATCGGTACAACCTGTTATGTGTGGGATCTGCAGTCGGATGAGCTGATCGCACAGACATTGGAGACACTGAAAAACAATGCGTTTAACAAGATCCGATTCTGCGTGTTCCCCAAACATTATGATTACAACCTGGGCGAGCCGCGTTCTTATCCATACGAGGGAACGCCGATGGATTCGAGCGTGCTGACCAAAGAGAATTTTATGGAATACACCGGAAAGACCGAAGGCAATCACTGGGATTTTGAGAGATTTAACCCGGCACATTTTCAGCATATTGAAAAATGCATTCTGGCACTGCGTGATCTTGGCATCGAGGCGGATCTGATCGTGATGCATCCGTATGATCGCTGGGGATTTTCCCGGATGACAAAAGAGCAGGATGATCTTTACTGGAAGTACGTGATCGCGCGTTTCAGTGCATACCGGAACATCTGGTGGGCGCTGGCAAATGAATACGATCTGTTTCCGAAAAAGACGATGGAAGACTGGGAACGCTATGCGAAGATCATCTGTGAGAAAGATCCGTACAATCATCTGCGTTCCATCCACAACTGTATCCCATTCTATGATCATACCAGGCCATGGATCACACACTGCAGCATCCAGCGGCAGGATATCTATAAGACTGTAGAATATGTCAATGAATGGAGAGAACGATATAAAAAACCTGTTGTACTGGATGAGATCGCATACGAAGGAAATATCCAGCATGGCTGGGGCAATATTTCTCCACAGGAAATGGTGAGACGTTTCTGGGAAGCTGCCTGCAGAGGCGCGTATCCGGGACATGGGGAAACGTATATGAATGAGAATGACATTCTGTGGTGGTCCCACGGCGGTGTGCTTCACGGAGAAAGTCACAAACGGTTCGGTTTCCTGCATAAGATCATGTGTGAGACACCGGGAATCGGCCTTTGTCCATATGAAAAATGTGGATGGGATGAGGTTTGCGCTGTACCGGAAGAAAGTACACAAAAATACCGTATGGTGAAAGATTACTATCTGTTCTATTACAGTTTCATGCGTCCGTCCTTCCGGGAATATTATTTTGATGATGAGAGTAAATTCCAGGTCAATGTGATCGATACCTGGAATATGACAATCGAAGACCACGGAGTATTCAGTGGCAAGTTCAAGGTGGAACTGCCGGGAAGAGAGTATATGGCGGTGCAGATCAAACGGGTGAAATAATAAAGAAAATATAATGAAAAAAGAAGAACATTGCGGGGCACCTCAGAATAGTGACCGCAGTGTTCTTCTTTTTTAGAGTAACAAGTCTGTGCACTGTATAAAGTTTATATTGGTGCAGCTGTTTTGAGGACTGTGTGAAACAGATAGAGGATTCGGAACATGTTTCGTGATAGTTACCGGAAAACGCTGTAATCTTCACACATCAGGAAAGCACGTAATCCCCACTCGTATATTCCCGTTGAATTCCATCCGGACAGGTTACGATCGCACGGGTCTGTTCCGGGACATGGAATTTCAGGGTATATCCGTGTTCTGCCAAAGCGTCCTTCTCCCAGCGGCAGGTAATTGTTCCATAAGGGCATTTGTGGGAAACTTCCGCAAATGTCAGCTGTTCTCCGATCGCAGGTGCCAGACGGAAGGTTTTGTATCCCGGCTCCACCAACGAAAGTCCGCCGATGCGTGTGTAGAGCCAGTTGCCGACAGCACCGTAGGCGTAGTGGTTAAAGGATACCATATCCTGTGGTCCGTCATCGGACTGGTTAATGGTACCGTCCGGCAGCAGAGAATCCCAGCGTTCCCAGGAAGAGGTAGCACCACACTGGACAGGATAGAGCCATGACGGGCAGGTGTCCTGGAACAGAAGATCGTAGGCTTCCTGTACCTTTCCCTCATCGGAAAGTGCAGCAAGAAGTTCTGCGGTTCCAACAAATCCGGTTCCCAGATGATTGCCGCGGGTACGGATATCGTCCAGCAGATCTCGCAGTGCACGCGGACGCTGTTCCGGGAGCAGCAGGTCAAAGCGAAGAGCAAGAGCATAGATACTCTGGAATCCATCGGTGATATGTCCGTTCGGTTCGACGAAAGTATCGCGGAAAGCCTGGCAGACCGTATGGAAAAGTGCGTCATAGGTGGCGGCATCTTCTGTTTTTCCGAGAATGGCAGCGGTCTTACTTACAATCTGTGCGGAATGCGCATAGTAAGCGGTGGAAGTCCATTTTGCACAGTCTGTCCAGTTGTTCATATCTTTGCCCGGAGCCAGCCAGTCCCCGAGCTGCATGCCGTGTTTCCAGATGTAGCGGGGGCTGTCTTCTTCTACGATATCTGCCAGCTGTTTTTCCGTTTCCACCCATGCTTTCATACTCTGATACTGCTGTTCCAGAACAGAGATGTCACCGGAAGACTGGTACACAGCCCACGGTACAAGGGTTGCGGCGTCACCCCAGAGGGCATCACACTGATCAAAATTCTGTGCCCAGAAGTTAGAAGTGCGGTCGTTGATAAAGTTGTTGCTCGGGCAGATCCAAGGCACAACGCCGACTTCTTTCTGTACGAGTGCAAGATCCGCCAGCCATTTTTTCATAAAAGTTGTAATGTCCATGTTAAATGCAGCAGTTGGTGCAAATGCGGCAATATCGCCGGTCCATCCGCAGCGCTCATCTCTCTGTGGGCAGTCCGTCGGGATATCGACAAAGTTTGCTTTCAGACTGGTGACAATGTTGCGCTGTAACTGGTTGATCCGCTCGTCCGAACAGTGGAAAGAACCGATGCTTTCCATATCAGAATAAATTTCATACGCACAGGTATTTTCTTCAGATACCTCCATACCCTCCACGGAAATATACTGAAATCCCATATAGCAAAACTCAGGCAGATACTCATTGATGCCTTCTTTGCAGGTATAGGTAAGCGTCTGCTTTGCGGTACGCAGGTTGCCTGTGTAAAGTTTGTCGTTCTGGATCAGTTCTCCGTGACGGATGACGACTTTCTGTCCTTCCTTTGCGGTAAACGGTCCGATCTTTACGATACCCGCCATATTTCGGCCGAAATCAATAAGTGTAATGCCGTCCCGGTTCTGAAAGATCCGTTTTGGTTTCAATTGCTCATGCAGTCTGACCGGAACACCCTGCATCGGAACAAGCGCAGGCGGAACCGTGCCAGTATATTCTGTGGCATTTACAAAAGAAGCATTGTCAATATTTATACGGGCATCGTATTCTTCACCGTCAAAGAAACTGGCATGTCTGCGCGGACCATCTGTGGTGACCTCAAAAGAAGCATCGGTTCCGATAATCTGCTCACTGCCGTCTGAAAGGGTGAGATGAAGTTCGGCCAGGAGAGCGCGTTTCTTGCCGTAGCAGTTTTCTTTGTTACAAAGCCCCAACCGGCCGGTATACCAGCCGTCGGCAAGCTCAGCCGTCAGAACAAAGCGGTTTTTTTCCTTCAGAAGAGAAGACACATCGTATTCCTGGTATTGCAGACGGTTGTTATATTCAGTATATCCCGGAGCAAAGTAAGAATCAGAGATTTTTTCATGATCCAAAAAAATATTGTATATACCCAGTGCAGTTGCATAGATCACTGCGTGTTCAACATTTTCAGGTAATGTAACCTGTTTACGAAAAAAATAAGGAGCGACTTCACTGTCCCTGTCAACAGCCGCCGGTCCGGTAATCCATTTTGCAGAAAACTCCATAATAAAAACCCTCCAGAATCTGAGTTTGTGTTGTGATGTTGCTGTCTTTATTATTGTACCAAGATGAAGAGATATCGGCTAGTGCCAAAAAGAAAATATTGTGAAAAGCCTGTTCTTTGTTATTAAGCAGTCATATTAGGTATACAAGATGTAGTAACATAGAAAAATTTGACACGATATATTGATAAAAAGTATCGTTATATGAGAAAAGTTCGTTAAAATAACGACAAATGGCGCCAAATTAAAATATTTATTGTGCAAAATGATAAAATAAAGTATAATAGTGATAATGACATCTGTACAAAATGTAAAAGCGAACAGCAGCGATATGGAGGTTGAAACTGCAGTTTGCGCAAAACTGTTCAGAGGGGAAACTGAACAGGTACGGAAAGTTATCGAAATCAAAAAAGAAAAGGGCAATGAAGTGAAAGGAGGAAACTACATGCTGGATCAATCTTATTACCAGAAAACGGATGAGATTATCGAACACTACGGCCGCAAGGCAGCTTCCCTGATTCCGATCATGCAGGATATTCAGGCAGAATATCGTTATCTGCCTGGAGAACTGCTTACTTACGTGGCGAAAGAGATCGGAGTCAAAGAGGCAAAAGCCTACAGCGTGGCAACATTCTATGAAAACTTTTCCTTTGAACCAAAAGGAAAGTATGTGATCAAAGTCTGTGACGGAACAGCCTGTCATGTAAGAAAATCCATGCCGGTAAAAGAGGCTCTGATGAAAGAGCTGGGACTCAGTAATAAGAAACACACAACGGATGATATGTTATTTACCGTAGAGACGGTATCCTGTCTGGGGGCTTGTGGACTGGCACCGACTCTTACCGTGAATGACGAAGTACATCCGAAGATGACACCGGAAAAGGCTATCGAGCTGTTAAATGAATTGAGAGGAGAAAGCGTATGAGTATAAATTGCCGTGAAGATCTGTTAAACAGACAGGCAAAGGTAAATGAAGAAATCAAATCGTATACCTGTCGCGTTCTTGTCTGTTCCGGTACCGGCTGTATCGCATCCGGTGCTCAGAAAATTTATGAAGAAATGGAAATCCTGTGTCGGGATATCGATGGTGTGACTGTGGAGATGCAGAAAGATATTCCACATATCGGTGTGATCAAAACCGGTTGTCAGGGTCTGTGTGAACTGGGACCTTTGATGCGTATCGAACCATATAACTATCAGTATGTACATGTACAGCCGGAAGACTGTAAAGAGATCGTGGAGCGCACGATTCTGGAAGGACAGCCGGTAGAAAGACTGTTCTACCGTGACCATGAGACCGTCTGTCCGCATCCGGATGATATTCCGTTCCTGAATCAGCAGACACGTATCGTTCTGGAAAACTGTGGAAAGATCGACGCAGAGTCGATTGACGAATATATCGCAGCCGGTGGCTATCAGGCACTGGCAAAAGCACTTGGCTCCATGACCCCGCAGGACGTCATCGACGAAGTTACCAAATCAGGACTTCGCGGACGTGGCGGTGCAGGATTCCCTGCAGGAAAAAAATGGTCACAGGTAGCCCGTCAGAAAGAAAAAGTACGTTACGTGGTATGTAACGGTGATGAGGGTGATCCGGGTGCATTCATGGATGGCTCCGTAATGGAAGGTGATCCGTATAAGATGATAGAAGGTATGACCATCGCCGCCTATGCAGTAGGAGCAGAAGACGGATATATCTATGTGCGTGCAGAGTATCCGCTGTCTGTAAAACGTCTGCGCATGGCGATCGAACAGGCAGAGGCAAATGGCCTGTTAGGTGATCATATCCTGGGTTCGGATGTGAATTTCCATCTGCATATCAACAGAGGTGCAGGTGCTTTCGTATGTGGTGAGGGATCTGCTCTGACAGCATCGATCGAAGGAAACAGAGGTATGCCCCGTGTAAAACCACCGCGTACCGTTGAAAAAGGTCTGTGGGAGAAACCGACCGTACTGAATAACGTAGAGACATATGCCAACGTACCGAAGATCATTCTGGAAGGTGCAGACTGGTTCCGTACCATCGGTACAGAGGGAAGTCCGGGAACCAAAACCTTCTCTCTCACCGGTGCTATTGAAAATACCGGTCTGATCGAAGTACCGATGGGAACAACCCTTCGCCATATTATTTATGATATCGGCGGCGGACTTAAGAGTGGTGCAGCTTTCAAGGGTGTACAGATCGGCGGACCGTCCGGTGGATGTCTGATCCTGGATCAGCTGGATGCACCTCTGGACTTTGATTCGGTAAAGAAACTGGATGCCATTATGGGATCCGGCGGACTGGTGGTTATGGATGAAAATACCTGTATGGTAGAAGTAGCCCGTTTCTTTATGAACTTTACCCAGCGTGAAAGCTGTGGAAAATGTGTTCCGTGCCGTGAAGGAACCAAACGTATGCTGGAGATCCTGGAGCGGATCGTAGACGGAAAAGGCGAGATGTCTGATCTCGACGAACTGGAAGAACTGGCGCACATGGTACAGAGTATGGCTCTGTGTGGTCTTGGAAAGAGTGCACCGCTTCCGATCATCAGTACCCTGAACCGGTTCCGTGACGAATACGTTGAACATATCCGTGATAAAAAGTGTCACGCCAAAGTATGTACGGCTCTGCGTCAGTTCCACATCAATTCCGAGTTTTGTATCGGTTGTGGAAAATGTGCGAAGAACTGTCCGGCGGGAGCAATCTCCGGAAAGATCAAACACCCGCATCAGATCAACAACGATCTGTGTATCAAGTGTGGTGCATGTAAAGATAACTGTAACTTTAACGCTGTATATGTGGAAATGTAGGAAGGAGGGTGTCTTATGAGTCATATGATCATCGATGGAAGAAAAGTTGAATTTACGGATGAGAAAAATGTCCTGTCAGTGATCCGAAAGGCGGGTATCAATATCCCGACACTGTGTTACCACTCCGAGCTTTCCACATTTGGTGCCTGTCGCCTGTGTACCGTGGAAGATGACAGAGGAAAGATGTTTGCATCCTGTTCGGAAGAGCCGAGAGACGGCATGGTGATCCATACCAATTCCGGGCGTATCAGAAAATACAGAAAACTCATCGTGGAACTGCTTCTGGCAGCACACTGCCGTGACTGTACCACCTGTGTAAAGAGTGGAGAATGTGTTTTACAGGAACTGGCACACCGTCTGGGTGTTGAGAATGTCCGTTTCCAGAATACAAGAGAACAGAGAGAACTGGATCTGAGTTCCCCGTCTCTGGTGAGAGATCCGAATAAATGTATCCTTTGCGGAAACTGTGTCCGCGCCTGTGAAGAACTGCAGGGTATCGGTGCACTGGGATTTGCATTCCGTGGTACCGAAGCGATGGTTATGCCGGCATTTGACCGGAAGATTTCCACGACGGACTGTGTAAACTGTGGTCAGTGTAGAGTATTCTGCCCGACCGGAGCCATTTCTATCCGAACCAATATGGATGAAGTATGGGAAGCACTGGCAGATCCGAATGTACGCGTGGTAGCACAGGTAGCACCGGCTGTCCGTGTAGCAGTCGGCGACCATTACGGACTGACCAAAGGAAAGAGCGTGATGGGCAAGATCGTCAATGCCCTGCATCTGATGGGATTTGATGAAGTATACGATACTTCCTTCAGTGCCGACCTGACGATCATGGAAGAGAGCGCAGAGTTCCTTGAACGGATCAAAAAAGGAGAAAAGCTGCCGTTACTGACTTCCTGCTGTCCGGCATGGGTCAAATTCGTAACCGATCAGTACAAAGACTATATTCCGAACTTGTCCACCTGCCGTTCCCCACAGGGAATGCTTTCTGCAGTTATCAAAGAGTATTTCCGTGATCCGGAACATGCGCAGGGCAAGAAAACCGTGATGGTTTCCATCATGCCGTGTACCGCCAAGAAAGCAGAAGCCGTTCGCCCGAACAGCTTTACCAAGGGAGAACAGGATACGGATGTTGTTATTACAACTACAGAACTGCTTCGTATGATCGACAACTTCGGCCTTGATTTCGCAGTTCTTGAACCGGAAGCATGTGATATGCCATTTGGATTTGGTTCCGGTGGTGGAGTGATCTTCGGTGTAACCGGTGGTGTAACAGAGGCTGTTCTTCGTCGCCTGACCAAGGATCACAGCAAAGAAGCGATGCATGAGATCGCAGAGAGCGGTGTCCGTGGAGAAGAAGGTATCAAAGAATTCTCTGTAGATTACCAGGGAACCGAAGTGAAGATCTGCGTGGCAAGTGGACTTGCCAATGCGAGAAAAGTCATGGATCAGGTAAAGAGCGGGGAAAAAGAATATCATCTGATCGAGATCATGGCCTGTCGTCGTGGCTGTATCATGGGAGGCGGACAGCCGACCAGAGCCGGTGACAGAACGAAATCACTCCGTGCCAAAGGTCTGTACAACGCAGACAATACAACAATCATCAAAAAATCTGATGAGAACCCACTGGTTCAGGAACTGTATGCCGGATTATTAAAAGGTAAAGAGCATGAACTGTTACATAACGAAAGTTATGAATAAACTCCTGGAACTATTCCGTATTTGCATAGGTAGATGTAACCGGAACTGTTGAATTCTGACAGAGCGGATGCTATCATTTTTTTAGAGTACTATCAAAAAGAAAACCTATGAAAATGTATAACGGAAAATCAGGAGGAAAAATGAGAGGACTGTATTCATCCAAGACTGAAATCAGACACAAAATATTCACGGAGATTGCCCGTATGGCATACGAAGAGCAATCTCCGGAGGAGGTACTGGAAGAACTTCCATATAAAATCATCCCGGGAGAGGTTGCAACTTACAGAGACAGTATCTTTCTGGAAAGAGCAGTAGTTGGCGAACGTCTTCGTGTGGCAATGGGAATGTCCCTGAGAACAATCACGGAGCATGCGCCGATTTCCAAAGGTGTGGAACCCAGTATTATAGAAGAAAAATATTACGAGCCGCCACTTATCAATGTGATCAAATTCGCCTGTAATGCCTGTCCGGAGAAGAGAGTCATGACAACAGAAGGATGTCAGGGCTGTCTGGAACATCCATGCGTGGAGGTCTGTCCGAAGAAGGCTGTCCATATGGAAGGTGGAAGATCCCATATTGATGAAACTTTATGTATCAAATGTGGAAAGTGTGTGGAAGCCTGTCCGTATAATGCGATCATCAAACAGGAGCGTCCATGTACAAAAGCATGCGGAATGAATGCGATTGGTTCCGATGAACATGGAAGAGCGGAGATCGATCAGGAGAAATGTGTATCCTGCGGTCAGTGTCTGGTAAGCTGTCCGTTCAGTGCCATTGTGGATAAAGGTCAGATTTTTCAGACTATTATGGCGATAAAGAGTGAGACACCGGTCTACGCGATTCTTGCACCGGCAATCGCAGGTCAGTTCCAGGATATGAAAAATACAAAGATCCGTGGCGCTTTTCAGGCGCTGGGCTTTACCGATGTGAGAGAAGTTGCGATCGGAGCGGATCTGTGTACGGTGGAAGAAGCAAAAGATTTTCTGGCAGAGGTGCCGGAAAAGCTTCCGTTTATGGCAACATCCTGCTGTCCGTCCTGGTCTATGATGGCGAAAAAACTGTTCCCGGAACAGGCAAAATGCATTTCCATGGCGCTGACGCCGATGGTTCTGACTGCGCGACTGATCAAACAGAAAGAACCGGACTGTAAGATCGTTTTCGTAGGTCCATGTGCAGCGAAAAAACTGGAGGCAAGCCGGAAGAGCATCCGCAGCTATGTGGATTTTGTACTGACATTTGAAGAGGTTGCCGGAATGTTTGAAGCAAAAGGTGTAGACTGGACGGAGATTCCGGAAGGGGAGCCTTTGTTCCGTGCAAGTGCTGACGGACGTGGATTTGCAGTCAGCGGAGGCGTTGCACAGGCTGTCGTACATGCAGTAAGACGGATCGATCCGGAGAGGGAAGTCAAAGTGGTGAATGCGGAAGGTCTGCAGAACTGTAAAAAGATGCTTCAGATGGCGAAAGCCGGTAAATATAACGGGTATCTGCTGGAAGGAATGGCATGTCCGGGAGGATGTGTGGCCGGAGCAGGTACGCTTCAGCCGGTAAAGAAGGCAGCAGTGGCACTGGAAAAGATGAAAGAGGAAGCGTCCTTTACAGAAGCTTCCGACTCCAAATACCAGTCAAGACTGGAGAGTCTGGAAAAGTTTGAGGTGGAATAACATACAGATCTTACAGATACAGAGAGCGGAATTTTCCGCTCTCTGTAATAAAAAGAAGCAGAAACAAAAAGTGTACATATAAGGAAGTGAGTGGGATATGAACAGAATTGCTGTGATTGGAATTATTGTGGAAGAACCGCAGGAAATCGAGAAACTCAACCAGCTGCTTCATGAATATGGAAGTTATATTATAGGAAGAATGGGAATTCCTTACCGGGAGAGAAAGATCCATGTGATCAGCATCGCGATGGATGCACCACAGGATACGATCAATGCTCTTACCGGAAAGATCGGAAGACTGGAAGGAATCTCAGCAAAAGCAGTTTACTCGAAATAGGAGACAGGAATGAACAGAGACATACTGAGTAAGATTGAAACGGAGCGGATGATCAGCCGCAAAGAGCTGGGAGAGCTGCTGACGACAACCGATCAGGAACTGATCGAGGAACTGTACCGGCGGGCGAGAGCGACAGCCGGGAAATATTATGGAAAAGAGATCTACCTGAGGGGGCTGATCGAATTTACCAATTATTGTAAAAATAACTGTTATTACTGTGGGATTCGCTGTGGCAATGAAAAAGTGCAGAGATATCGGCTGACTGTAGATCAGATTCTTTCGTGCTGCGAAAGCGGCTGGGAACTGGGTTTTCGGACCTTTGTACTCCAAGGAGGGGAAGATCCTTATTACACCGATGAGCGAATCTGTGCGATTACGAAAGAAATCAAGAAACGATATCCAGACTGTGCGGTGACGTTATCCATCGGAGAGAAAGAACGGTCAAGCTATCAGGCATATTTTGATGCGGGGGCTGACAGGTATCTGCTCCGACATGAGACGGCAGATGAAGCCCATTATCGGAGACTTCATCCGTCACAGATGTCGTTGGCACACAGAAAAGAGTGTCTGAGGGAACTGAAGGAGATCGGATATCAGACAGGGTGTGGTTTTATGGTAGGATCGCCGGGGCAGACGCTGGATACCATATATGAGGATCTGGTGTTTATCAAAGAACTGCAACCGGAGATGGTGGGAATCGGACCGTTTATTCCCCATCAGGACACCCCCTTTGCAGAAGAAAAGGCAGGAACGCTGGAAGATACCTTACGGCTTCTGGCAATCATCCGGTTGATTCATCCGATGGTACTGTTGCCATCCACCACGGCACTTGGAACGATTCATCCGATGGGAAGAGAAAAGGGTATTCTGGCAGGAGCCAATGTGGTGATGCCAAATCTGTCACCGATTCAGGTGCGGAACAAATACCAGCTGTACGACAATAAGATCTGTACGGGCGAAGAAGCAGCAGAGTGCCGCGGATGTCTGGAACGTCGCGTAGCTGCGATTGGTTATCAGTGTGTGACAGATCGGGGAGACAGTGCAATGTGCCGATGAAAAACAAGAAAGAAATACTAATTGGGAAGATTGCGGAAATCTGTCTGCGGGATCCGAAAGGAATCACAGAAGACTCGGCAGCCTGACCAAAAAGAAAGGAAGAGAGACGTTATGTATAATCCGAAATCGTTAAAAGCCGAGGAATTTATCTCAGATGAAGAGATCAGAGAGACCCTGGCTTATGCAGATGCAAATAAAGATAATATAGAACTGATTGACCAGATCCTTGCGAAAGCAAAGGAATGCAAAGGACTGACACACAGAGAGGCTTCTGTGTTGCTGGCCTGTGAGATGCCGGACAAGATTCAGGAAATGTATGAACTTGCGGCAGAGATTAAAAAAGAATTTTACGGAAACCGGATCGTGCTTTTTGCACCGTTGTATCTGTCTAACTACTGTATCAATGGCTGCGTATACTGTCCGTATCATAAAAAGAATACACATATTGCCCGGAAAAAACTGACCCAGGAAGAGATCGTAAAAGAGGTAACGGCTCTGCAGGACATGGGACATAAGAGACTGGCGATCGAGGCAGGAGAAGATCCGGAAAACAATCCGATCGAATATATTTTGGAATCTATCAAAACGATTTACAGTATCAAACATAAAAACGGAGCGATCCGTCGTGTCAATGTAAATATTGCGGCTACCACCGTGGAAAACTACCGGAAATTAAAAGAAGCCGGAATCGGAACATATATCCTGTTTCAGGAAACCTATCATAAAAAGAGTTACGAAGAACTGCATCCGAAGGGACCGAAACACAATTATGCATACCATACCGAAGCGATGGATCGTGCAATGGAAGGTGGTATCGATGATGTGGGTCTTGGCGTATTGTTCGGACTGGAACTGTACCGGTATGAATTTGCCGGACTGCTGATGCATGCGGAGCATCTGGAAGCCGTACACGGTGTCGGACCGCATACGATCAGTGTGCCGCGTATCAAACATGCGGATGATATTGATCCAACGGTATTTGATAACAGTATCAGTGATGATATTTTTGCAAAGATCTGTGCGCTGATCCGTATTGCGGTGCCATATACCGGTATGATCATTTCCACCAGAGAAAGCCAGAAAGTACGTGAAAAAGTCCTTCCGTTGGGTGTCTCTCAGATCAGCGGTGCATCGAAGACAAGTGTTGGTGGATATGATACACCGGAGACGGAAGATGAAGTGACTTCCGCACAGTTTGATGTCAGTGACCAGAGGACACTGGATGAGATCGTACGGTGGTTAATGGAGATGGGAGATATCCCGAGTTTCTGTACCGCCTGTTACCGTGCCGGAAGAACCGGCGATCGTTTCATGTCCCTGTGCAAGAGCAAACAGATCCTCAATTGCTGTCATCCGAACGCACTGATGACGCTGATGGAATATCTGCAGGACTACGCATCACCGAAGACAAAAGAGATCGGTATGAAACTGATTGAAAAAGAACTGGATAATATCCCCAGTGAGAAAGTCCGCAGAATCGCAGAAGAACACCTGCGGGATATCGAAAACGGACAGAGAGATTTCCGGTTCTAAACAGAAAAAAGCGGCTGTTTGAGTGCTGAGATGAGCGGAAAAAACAGTTGAAAAAACATGACACAGCAGACAACAACTGCAAAGGCGCAGGGGTTATTTGCTGTGTCTGTTAGATTTACGTGAGCAACGAGCCAAAGTTCATGCTTGCATGAAACCTTGGCGACTGCCGCGATAATGAGTAAAATTCGCGAAGTGTATTTTATCTCGTTGCATTGCATATCAATAATTGGTCCAGTGGACCAATTTTGATTACGGAAATGGTGCGCAGGAGTTTGAGGTTGTACGAACTTGAGCGAATGCAGTTAAACAGTTTATATGTGTGGGATACATTTGACTGGCTTGTATATGGACGATAAGCAAAGATGCACGTTACTACAGTGTGCAGATTATTGCAAGACAAGTTTGCATAATGTTAAAAATGGGATTTAGAAAAAAGGAGGAACACAGATGGGAACAACATTACAGGAAACGCCCTCCGGCAACCGGCTTCATATAGGAATCTTTGGAAAAACAAACAGCGGAAAGTCCGCCTTTATCAATGCATTTTCCGGGCAGTCTGTCTCCATCGTGGCAGACGTAAAGGGAACCACCACAGATCCGGTCTACAAGGCGATGGAGATCGCACCACTCGGTCCGTGTGTACTGATCGATACGGCAGGATTTGACGATGAGGGAGAACTGGGAGCCATGCGGATGGAAAAGACGGCACTGGCTGCACAGAAAACCGAACTGGCTCTGATACTGTTTGCATCCGAAGACATGGAAAAAGAACTAGAGTGGTTCCGGTATTTTCAGGAAAAAAAGACACCGGTGATCCCGGTGATAAGTAAAAGCGATCTTCGTTCAGAAGAAGAAAACCAGGAATTTGCAGAAAAACTCAGAGAACAGACAAAAGAGAAAGTCTGCATCGTGAGCGCGAAAACCGGTGCGGGAATCGCAGAACTGAAAGAGCGGATGATCCGTATGGTTCCTGAAGGCTTCGGCAGCCGGACCATCACCGGGGATCTGGTATCCGAGGGAGACGTTGTCCTCCTGGTAATGCCTCAGGATATCCAGGCACCCAAAGGCCGCCTGATCCTCCCACAGGTACAGACGATGCGGGAACTGCTGGATAAAAAATGCATCGTTTTAAGCGCCACCACCGACAAATTGGTAGAAGCCCTGAACCAGCTGAAAAATCCCCCCAAACTGATCATCACCGACTCCCAGGTCTTCGACTACGTCTACGAACACAAACCTGCAGAAAGCCTGCTCACCTCTTTCTCCGTCCTCTTCGCCGACTACAAAGGCGACCTGGACTACTACAAAGAGGGAGCCAAAAAACTGATGAACCTCTCCTCCGATTCCCGGGTCCTGATCGCCGAATGCTGCACCCATGCACCGCTCAAAGAAGACATCGGCAGAGAAAAGATCCCGCGGATGCTGAAGAAAAAATACGGCGAAACCCTGGAAGTAACCGTGGTAAGCGGCACCGACTATCCCAAAGACCTGACCCCTTACGATCTGATCATCCAGTGCGGTGCCTGCATGTTCAACCGCAAATACGTCCTCCACCGCATCCAACAGGCCAAAGACCAGGGTGTGGCAATGACCAACTACGGCGTAGCAATCGCCCAGCTAAAAGGCATATTAGACAAAATCGTCTGCTAAAGATAATTCCCAAAATATTTCTACAAATCGACCACCGGAAAGTTACATTTTCGATGGTCAATTTGCTTATCTGTGCAAAACGATGAAAAAAGCAAATGTCAGAAAAAGATAATAAGAAAAATCAGAGATAGCTCAAAACGGAAGAGGATTTTCAACGATTTTTTGGCAGAATTTTTGAATCGCACGATTTGGTTCTATTCAATACACAGCTCGAAGAAGCCGGATGGCAGGACAGTCAGAAAGGCGAGCAACACTTTGTGGGCGGTTAGAGGCGATTTTGAGATCCGACACCTACGTAGACTTTCGCGAGTGTCAGCTGACACTCGTGAATATTAGTCGGAGTTGGTGGCTAGCTCAAAACGCCTCTGCCCACGTTGCCGCCTTCTGACTGCCCTGCCATCCGGCTTCTTCGGGCGTCCGTATATCCACCCTTCCACTTGTAAATACACATCCTTTTTGATACAATAAATAAAATAAGGCTTTTTATGCCCAACGGATACAAACAAGGAGAAAAAACATGAAAGTAGTAATACTTGCAGGCGGTTTCGGAACCCGCATCAGCGAAGAAAGTGTACTGAAACCAAAGCCCATGGTAGAAATCGGCGACAAACCGATTCTCTGGCATATCATGAAACTTTATTCCTATTATGGATACAACGAATTCGTGATCTGCTGTGGATACAAACAACATATGATCAAAGAATGGTTCGCAGACTACTATCTGCACAGCTGTGACGTGACATTTGATTTTACCCGGGAAAATAAAATGACTGTGCACAACAACATCTCCGAACCATGGAAAGTGACCCTGGTAGATACCGGACTGAATACGATGACCGGTGGAAGAATCAAACGGGTCAAAGAACACCTGAACGGAGAACCCTTCTTCCTGACCTATGGGGACGGTGTGGCAGATATCAACATTGCTGAACTGTTAAAATTCCATCAGGAAGGCGGACGTATGGCAACACTGACCTCCGTACAGCCGATGGGACGATTCGGTGCACTGGATCTGCGGGAAGATGGTGAAATCACAAACTTCAAAGAGAAAAAACAGGAAGACAGCGGCTGGATCAACGCAGGATTTATGGTACTGGAACCGGAGATTCTGGATCTGATCGAAGGAGACGCGACCGTATTTGAGAAATACCCTCTGGAAGAGGCAGCCAGAAGAGGACAGCTGGATGCATATCGCCATAACGGTTTCTGGCAGTGTATGGATACGATGAACGAGAAGAAGAAACTGGAAGAAATGTGGAGAAGCGGAAACGCTCCATGGAAAGTATGGGAGTAAGAGACATGAATAACCTGGCATTTTTTAAGGGAAAAAAAGTATTTCTCACCGGACATACCGGATTCAAGGGATCCTGGCTTTCACGGATCCTGCTCCTTGGAGGAGCCGAGGTGACCGGATATGCGCTGGAGGCACCGGCAGAGGCGAAACTTTTTGACACCTTACATCTGGAAGAAAATATGCACTCCGTGATCGGAGATATCCGCGACCGGGAAAAGCTGATCCGTACCATGCAGGAGGCACAGCCGGAGATCGTGCTTCATCTGGCGGCGCAGCCGATCGTGCGGGAATCATATAAAGACCCAGTGGGAACGTATGAGACCAATGTAATGGGAACGGTAAATATTCTGGAAGCGGTACGCCAGACAAAAAGCGTAAAATCGTTCCTGAATGTGACGACCGACAAAGTCTATAAAAACAACGAATGGGAGTGGGGCTACCGGGAAACCGATGAACTGGACGGGTACGATCCCTATTCCAATAGCAAATCCTGCTCCGAACTGGTGACACACAGCTATGAAAAATCCTTTTTAAAAGAAGCCGGTGTGGCGGTGTCCACGGCGAGAGCAGGCAATGTGATCGGCGGCGGCGATTTTGCCCCGGACCGGATCGTTCCGGACTGCGTGCGGGCAGTCGCAAAAGGAAAAAAAATAGCAGTACGGAATCCACATTCCACAAGACCGTACCAACATGTGCTGGAACCACTGGGCGCGTATCTGATGATCGCGCAGGCGCAGTATGAGAATCCGGCGTGTGCCGGTTCCTATAATGTGGGACCGGGAGATGAGGACTGTATCACTACCGGTCAGCTGGCAGACCTGTTCTGCAAGTCCTGGGGAGGAACGGCAGCGTGGGAAAATCTGTATCAGGGAGGGCCGCACGAGGCGAATTTCCTGAAACTGGACTGCTCAAAGATCCGTACGGCATTTGGATGGAAACCGCACTGGCAGGTGGCGCAGGCGGTGAAAGAGACCGCCGTGTGGTATCAGGCATGGCTTGAGGGAAAAGATATGGAAGCATTTACGGATGAGCAGATCCGAAAATACTTTGTGTTGTAAAAATGACAGCCGGGAGATGACAGAAAGAAAATAAGAAGAAGGATAGCTGTGAGAAAAAGAGGGAGAACACAGCTGTGAAAAAGGAAGAAAAATATGAATAGTAATCGGAAAATTCTGTGCGGAGCAGCAGCTTTGCTGATATCTGCAGGATTTTTTGGAGCCTCTTTTCTGATACCGGAACTGTCGGATCACATCAATCGACTGGGTAATGGAAATCTGCTTGTTTATGGTGCCATGTTATTGATATTCTGTCTGGTATTTCTGGTGTGTATGCTTCTGACAGAACGGTGGGAGACAGGCACATGGATGAACAGAAAAAATAAAAAAGTCAATAAACTGGTATTTGCAGTACTGATTTTTTTACAAATGATCTTTTACGCCATCGGAGTATCCATGGAAACCGGTCAGATAGGAAGTGTATCGGAAAAGTATGGCTGGCACACGCAACCGTTGCCGCTGATGATTCTGCTGTTTCTGGCAGAACTGGTTGTATTTTCCCGGGTGTATGCCAACACACATATCAGAGAAGAAAAGAATGACTGGATGGTATGGCTTATTTATGCAGTTCTGACGATCTTGATTTTTTATTGCATGGATACACCGAATATTTTCGGGCGCGCGGAGGCGGGGGATCATTTCCATGCTCACGCGTATTATAACTCTGTATACAATGTATATCAGGGTTTGCCTTATACAGATACATTGACGAGTATCTATGGGCATTATGGGTTGTTATTTAAGATACCGATGAAACTGGTGGGCGGAGACTTCCGGATGTTTGTGCTGATGATCGCAGTACTTGGAACCCTTGCGCATGTCTGTGCATTTCTGGTGCTGGAACTGACGGTGGAAAGTCGGATTCTCCGGGCACTTGGCGCAGTTGCTGCGGCATTTCCGGTACTCGGGATGCGGGGCGGTTATTACTGGCAGGTGTGGCCGCATCGGATGATCTTTCCGATGATCCTTTTGTTATATGCGGCGATTTTAATGAAAAAACAGTGGTGGAATATGTGGACCGGTCTGGCTGGCTATCTGATCTGTCTGCTGGCGATCCTCTGGAACACGGAAACCGGCGTGATCCTCGCCGTGGCATGGATGGCACTGTATATTTCGCGGTGTCTTGCCGGGGGAGAATGGCGGATCGGGCGTCTGATCAGAACCGTACCGGTACACGCAGTCTGTGTGACGGCATCATTTTTCGGAGCCTATGGACTCGTGAATCTCTATAATCTGTCCAAACACAGTCCGGCAAATACGCTGGGGGAATTTCTGGTTCCCTTACTTTCTGATTCCTATATGGTGGATATCCTGCATCTGGATCTGCCGATGTATCCAAGTGCTTATATGGGTGTGATTACACTCTTTCTGATCGGAACGGCGATGGGAATCAGCACCTGGTTTTACCGGAAACAGAAAAACGACGAACAGGTGCAGCTGATTTTTTTTATGAGTATCAGTGCGCTGGGAAGAATGACGTATTATGTCAACCGACCATCCTATCATAATCTGGACTGTGTCAGTCTGTCAGCGGTGATCATGCTGGCGTACCTGGGACAGCGAGGATTGACATTTATTAAAGAAAGAAAATGGAAACACTGGGAAGAGATAAACCTGGTGGGAACCGTAAACTATGCGCTGGGACTTGTCTGCGCAGCTGCGATACTTGCCATGAGTACCGGAACGGTGCTGCAGTTTTCCCAGAACAGTAAGATCAAAGAAAATTATCACAAAGTAGAAGAACTGGAAGATTTTGTACAGGAAATTGCGGAAATGGTTCCGGAAAATACCCATGGATTTGGATTAAATGTGGCGGAAGTCTACAGTCTGCTTCACTGGAATACCCAATGTTTTACGATGGATTTCAGCGATATGGCGGTGATTCCGGAATCCTTGCAGGAATTACAGGAACAGCTGATAGAGGCAGATGCACCGTATGTATTTACCAGTAGGTCATCGCTTCCTATCTGGGAGCGGAATGATCCGGAGACTTACCAGTGGTTTAGTGAAACGTATGAGCTGGATCAGACCTTCCCGTACTATGAGGAAGAATTCCAGTTTTACCGGAAAAAATAAAAAGGAAACGAATACAAAAAAGGAGCAGAAAATATGTTTGAAGAAATGACAGAACAGCAGGCGAGAGAACAGATTCTGGAGATGACAAAGGAATACTGCGAAAAATATCACAATCAGAAAAAGCCGTATGAAAAAGGAGACCGGATCCCGTATGCATCCCGTGTGTACGATGCGGATGAGATGGTAAATCTGGTAGATAGTTCTCTGGAATTCTGGCTGACTTCCGGCCGGTTTACGAAAGAATTTGAATCGGAATTCGCAAAATATCTGGGGGTAAAATACTGTTCGCTGGTTAATTCCGGATCTTCTGCAAATCTGCTGGCATTTATGGCACTGACTTCTCCGCTGTTAAAGGAGAGACAGATTCTTCCGGGAGATGAAGTGATCACGGTGGCAGCAGGATTTCCTACAACTGTAGCTCCGGTGATCCAGTATGGAGCAGTACCGGTGTTTGTGGATGTGGCAATACCGCAGTATAATATTGATCCCAATCTTCTGGAACAGGCAGTTTCAGAAAAAACAAAAGCAGTGATGCTTGCACATACCCTGGGCAACCCCTTTGATCTGAAAGCGGTAAAAGATTTCTGTGACCGTCACAATCTGTGGCTGATCGAGGATAACTGCGATGCGCTGGGATCCCGTTATACGATCGACGGAGAGAGCAGACTGACCGGAACCATCGGAGATATCGGAACCTCCAGCTTTTATCCGCCACATCATATGACAATGGGAGAAGGCGGAGCCGTCTATACAAAGAATCCGCTGCTTCATAAGATCGTGCGTTCTTTCCGTGACTGGGGAAGAGACTGTGTGTGCGCACCTGGACAGGATAATCTGTGTGGTCATCGCTTTGACCGCCAGTACGGTGAACTGCCGTTAGGATATGATCATAAATATGTATATTCGCATTTCGGATATAACCTGAAAGCAACGGATATGCAGGCAGCTGTGGGATGTGCTCAGCTGCGCAAGTTCCCGTCCTTTGTAGAACGCAGAATTCACAATTTTAATTATCTGAAAGAAGCATTGAAAGGAACCGAAAACAAATTGATTCTTCCGGAAGCATGTGAGAATTCCGAGCCGAGCTGGTTTGGATTCCTGATCACCTGCAGGGAAGGTGTGGACAGAAATCAACTGGTACAAAAGATCGAGGAAAAAGGTGTACAGACCCGTATGCTCTTTGCAGGAAATCTGATCAAACATCCCTGCTTTGACCAGATGCGTGCGACCGGCAAAGGTTACCGTGTGGCAGGAGGCCTGGAGAATACAGATCGGATCATGACGGATACGTTCTGGATCGGTGTTTATCCGGGTATGACAGATGCGATGCTGGATGCCATGGCTGATGCGATTCGGGATGCACTTGTGTAAAAAAGAACCCAAGGCAGAAATTGCGACAGGAACAGATAATGGTCGACATAATATAGAAATAAGGGAGTTACACAGAAACACGGGAGAGGAAGAAGAATGATACTGGACGAAAAACTGAGATGGTTTGGTTTCTGGCTGCTGGACAGTCTGAAAGGAAAACAGATAAGAACGTATTACAATCAGATTCAGCGGGCGTGGAAAGAGGGAACATCGATTCGGGAGACCGAAGAGCGGATTCAGGCACTGATTGCCCATGCGGTGAAGACAACAGGATTTTATAAGGATTATCCGGAAGATATTGAACTGACAGATCTTCCGGTGGTCAACAAAGATACGTTTCGACAGAATTATGAGCAATTCCTTTCAACAACTTATAAAGATGCACCGGATAATCGGGTAATGTGTACGAGTGGTTCTACCGGAACTCCCCTTCGCATGATCCAGAACCGGGACAAAATCCGCCACAATACAGCGGGTGGTATTTTCCTGGGAGCAGCAGCCGGATATTATATCGGTATGAAAGAGGCTTTTATCCGTGTATGGGTCAATAATGTAAAAAAAAGTAAATTTCAGCTTTTTCAGGAAAATCTGATCATGATGGACAGTTCCCGGATGGATGAGCAGGCACTGGAAAAGATGTTCCGGGTGATCGAGAAGAAAAAAGTAAAATGTCTCGTCGGCTATTCGTCAGCACTGGGGGAATTGAGCAGCTATATTCAGAAAGCAGGAAAAGATTGCAGCTGTTGCAAGGTGAAAGCAATCATTCCCATTTCTGAGACGATGCCGGAACCGGTGCGCCGGACACTGGAAAAACAGTTTGACTGCCCGGTACGTGCCTGGTATTCCAATGAAGAAAACGGAATTATGGGATTACAGAATAAAGATAATGAGGGGTACCGGATCGACACAGAAACGTATTATTATGAAATCCTGAAGATGGATTCCGATGAACCGGCAGAGCCGGGGGAATTGGGAAGAATCGTGATCACGGATCTGTTTAATTATGCATTTCCGATTCTCCGCTATGATAACGGGGATACGGCAGTGGCGACGAGGAAAGAGAAAAACGGAAGATACAAGCTGTATCTGGATGAGCTTTACGGACGCCGCAGCGATCTGATCTACGACTGCGAGGGAAAGGCAGTGACGCCGTATATCATCACCAACAATCTGTGGGATATCGAAGGGGTAAAACAGTACCGTTTTATCCAGGAAGATGTAAAAGACTATACAATCTGGTTAAACGGAGATCCGCAGAAGATGAATCAGGAAGAGATTCTCGGAAGGATCCGCCCGTATCTTGGTGAAGAAGCCAGAATCAAAGTGGAACTGGTGGATGAGATCCCGGTGCTTGCTTCCGGAAAGCGCAAATACATAGAAAACCGATGTGAAAAATATAAAAATCAGACCGGCTTCTGCGGGTAAGAGTAAGGCAGAAAAGACCAGAATATGACCGGTGCATCCGGGAGCATATCCGAAACAGGATAACATCGGTGAACAAGGGACAGGAGAATCAGGTGGAAAAGAAAGAACAGAAAAAACGGATCGCTGCGAATACTCTGTATACCATGGGTGGACTGATCTTTATGAACGGTGTACTGCAGCTGATCATCACACCGTTGCTTAATCGCTACATGGGAGCAAAGCAGTTGGGCGAACTTTTGTATATTACTGGACTGGTGGCTATCATCTGTCCGTCCATCGGGCAGGCGTTAAATACAAGCCGCCTGGTGGTGCGAAGATCCCATGAAGTAACCAATGGAGACTATGACTGGATTCTTCTGTTGTTTGGAGTTCTGGGAAGCAGTGTGGCACTGTTTATGTCAAGAGACAGTATCAGCGGGATCCCTGTGGGTATCGGGGTATTTGCCCTTTTTATGGTGACAGTTTTCCGATATTACGGAGATGTGGAATACCGGCTGACTCTGAATTATCAAAGGTATTTTATTTATTATTTTCTGATCGGTGTCGGATACCTTGCTGGATTTGTGGTGTATCGTATCACGAATCAGTGGTTATGGATTTATCTGATCGGGGAGGCCGCAGCTCTCTGTTATGTGGCAGTTACCGGATCTGTATTTCATAAGTTTTTTCAGCGGAGCGGACATTTTTCCGTGGCGCTGGAGCGGGGATTTTTCCTGACACTGTCGTATCTGATCACGAATACGACGATGAATATGGACCGTCTGGTGATCAAGCAGATTCTCGGGAATGAACAGGTGACCATCTATTATGTGGTTTCGTTGATCGGAAAGACTCTGGTGCTTCTGATCGCACCGATCAATACGATCGTGATCTCGTATCTGACCAAACGCAAAGAATTGTTAAACAGAAGTCAGTTTGGAAAGGCAGTGCTTGCGGGAGGCGGTGTGGCAGCTGTCTTTTTCCTGGGATGTCAGGTGGGAACGCCGCTGTTTGTCTGGCTGTTTTACCATGACTTGTTTTCGTCCATCAAAGGACTGGTCACGGTAGTCAATCTGGCGCAGGTGCTGGGACTGTTTTCCGCATTTTTATTTATACTTGTTTTAACATTTACGGATGAAAAATGGCAGCTGTGGATACAGCTTGCACATTTTGTGATCCTGTTGGGCACGTCGGTGCTGGCAGCGAAAAATTATGGAATGATCGGATTTGCCTGGGCATGCCTGGGAGCAAATACGCTTCGGGTTGTGGCAGTGATCGCACTGGGGATCTGGAAGGCAAAACCGGCGAAGAAAGAAGGAGAATGAAAAGATGCAGACGGGTGAAGTTCTGAGAAGAGTGGTGTTCAATCTTCTGGATGCTGCAAAAGGCGGTAAGCTGAAAAAATTAAAAGAAGTCAATAAAAGAGAGATCGTAGAAGGTGTGACGCCGGAATATATGGAGCGGAGGATCGATCTGCTTCTGGACTATGTAAAAAAGCATTCTCCGTATTATAAAAAACATCCGGAATGGACAAAACTGGAAGATTTCCCGGTGATGACCAAGGGAGACTTTCTGGAGCATTATGAGGAAGTGCTGGTGGAGAACAGCAAAGAACAGGGTAATCTGTACCGGCTGAGTACCAGTGGTTCTACCGGAACGCCATTTACCGTTCTGTGTGACGGCGACAAGATGAACCGGGTCAATATGAACTTTATTTCCTGTATGGAACTGAACGGTTTCCGTCTGGGAATGAAGCGTGGGGAATTTCGCGCGTGGATAAAGGGGAAAAATACGATCAGTATGTGGAAATCTTTCAAAAATAATCTGGTCATGGTGGATATCTCCAACATGGGAGATGATTCTCTGGAAAAGATCTGCAAAGACATCGAGAAAAAGAAGATTCAGGTACTGGTGACCTATTCGAGTGCACTGACTGCATTGACCGGTTATATCCGGCGGACGGGAAGAGATATCAGTAAGTGGAAGGTAGAGATGGTATTTTCCATGGGTGAGGCACTGCCGGATGCCACGTATGAGCTGACGAAAGAAATCTTCGGATTTTCTCCGGTTCGCTCTTATGGAAATAATGAGAACGGATTTATTGCGATCCAGCTGGGAGAGGATAAGGAATATACGATCGATCTGTATAACTTCTACCCGGAAGTGCTGAAGATGAACAGTGATGAGCCGGCAGAGCCGGGAGAACTGGGGCGGCTGGTTGTTACGGATTATTATAACAAAACCTTCCCGATGGTTCGTTACGATACCGGAGATACCGGTATCATGAGGATGTATCAGGATGAAAAAGGCCGGATGCATGGAAAATACGTGGAAATCTACGGACGCCGCGGTTCTCTGATGTATAATTGTATGGGTGAACCGCTGTCAATTCATGTATTTATGAATACGCTGTTAAAGTTTGAGGGTGTGGTCTATCAGGCAAAATGCATCCAGTGGGGACAGAAAGAGTATGAACTGCTGGTCAACGCAGACCGGAAAAAACTGGTGGAAGAGGATCTGATCGCCGCTTACCGGCATTATCTTGGAGAGGAAGCGGAGATCCGGATCACTTATGTGGACGAGATCCCGATTCAGGCTTCCGGAAAATTCATGGTCTGCGAGAATAAATGGAATGGAAGGAAGTAGAGGATATGAAGCAGAAAGTATCTGATTATATTGCGGATCGTCTGGCACAGGAAGGAATCTGCCAGGTATTTACGGTGACGGGCGGCGGTGCGATGCATCTGAACGATTCTCTGGGACATCACCCGGGGCTGTCCTGCCTCTATCATCATCATGAACAGGCAGCGGCGATGGCGGCGGAAGCTTATGCGCGAGTAGATAACCGGATGGCGGCGGTCTGCGTGACTTCCGGTCCGGGTGCGACGAATGCCATTACCGGAGCTTTGTGTGCGTGGATGGATTCCATTCCGATGCTAGTTCTGTCCGGGCAGGTGAGATATGATACTACGGTACGTCACAGCGGTTTAAAGATCCGCACGATGGGGGTGCAGGAATATGATATCACACCGTCTGTAGAACCCATGACAAAATACGCCGTCATGGTGACAGATCCGCTTACGATCCGGTATCATCTGGAGCGGGCGATCTACCTGGCAAAAACGGGCCGTCCGGGACCGTGCTGGCTGGATCTTCCGCTGAATGTACAGAGTGCCATCATAGAAACCGAGGATCTGAGAGCGTACGATCCAAAAGAGGATGAGAAAGAACTTCCGGCTCCGGTGACAGAAGAGACGGTGAAGAAGATTCTGGAAAAACTGAAACAGGCAGTGCGTCCGGTGATCTTTGCAGGTCATGGGATTCGACTGGCAGGTGCGTATGACAGTTTTCAAAGACTGGTGGAGCTGCTTGGAATCCCGGTAGTGACCGGAATGAGCAGTATCGATCTGATGGAGTCTGCCCATCCGCTGTATGTGGGAAGAAACGGAGGAACGGGGAATCGTCCCGGAAACTTTGCGGTACAGACCTGCGACGTCTTATTTTCCATCGGAAGCAGACAGAGTTTTTTACAGACCGGATTTGCCTATGAAAAATGGGCGGCACATGCGTATACGATCCTGAACGATATCGACGGAGAGGAACTGAAAAAAGAGACACTTCACGTGGATCTTCCGGTAGTGGCGGATGCAAAAGAGCTGATCGAAAAGTGTATCCACATGCTTGAAGAAGCAGGATGCAGCCGTGCACACCCCTGGTTTGCAGATGAGAAAGAATCTTCCTGGAGAGAGAAATGCCGTCACTGGAGAGAAAAATATCCGGTAGTGACGGAAGAAAAATACAAAGAACTGGAACCGGGGCGGACAAATATTTATGCATTTTATGACAGCCTGTCAAAAGTACTTCCAGAAGGGGAACAGATCCTGGTCAGTGTGGGAACCTCCCGTGTGGCAGGAAGTCAGGCGGTATATCTGAAAAAAGACCAGAGATTTTACACCAATGCCGTGACTGCATCGATGGGTTACGGGCTTCCGGCGGCGATCGGCGTGTGCATCGGTTCCGGGAAAAAAGAAGTAATCTGTGTGAACGGGGAAGGATGTATGCAGATGAATCTGCAGGAGTTACAGACCATCCGGCATCATAACCTGCCAATCCGGATCTTTGTGATCAATAACGAAGGATACCATTCCATCCGTCAGACCCAGACGGCTTATTTTGGCGGTCATCTGGTAGGTGTGGGTGAGGAGAGCGGGGATCTCAGCTTCCCGGATCTTTCCCGGCTGGCACCGGCGTATGGATTTACTTATAAAGAATGCAGAAACAGTGCGACACTGGAAGAGGATCTGCGGTCGGTCATGGAAGCTCCGACACCGGTGATCTGTCAGGTCTTTGTGTCGAAACTTCAGAAGACAGAGCCGAAACTGGCATCCAGACAGCTTCCGGACGGAACCATGGTGTCGGCGTCACTGGAAGATATGTATCCGTTCCTTTCAAGAGAGGAGATGGAGGAGGAAGGGGTATTATGGAAAGAGTGATCGTGACAGGAGCCACCAGTATGATCGGAGAAGCGCTCATTGAAGAATGCCTGAAACATGGAATCTCTGTATGCGCGGTGATCCGGAAGGATACGGCGAGAAAAGATCGTCTGCCGGAAGATCCTCATCTGGAACTGGTGGAATGCAGTCTGGAAGAACTGGCAGTACTGCCGGAAAAAGTGACAGGATCTTTTGATACGTTTTACCATATTGCCTGGGGGTATACCGGTGCGGCAAGAAATAAAAGCACCAGGTTACAGAGTAAGAACATTGATTATACCCTGGATGCGGTAGAGGCAGCTGCAAAGCTTGGCTGTAAACGATTCATCGGGGCGGGTTCCCAGGCGGAATACGGACCATTGGATCAGGAAATGATCGGTCCTGATGCTCCGGAACATCCGACAACTCCGTATGGGGTAAGCAAACTGGCAGCGGGAAAACTCTCGAAACTTTTATGTAAAGAGCTTGGAATCGAATGGATCTGGCCGCGGATCTTCAGTGTATATGGAATCTATGATAAGGAAAGTACCATGGTAATGACGGCACTTCATCAGTTCCTTGCAGAAGAAGAAACCGCATTCACCCCGGGGGAACAGGAATGGGACTATTTGTACAGCAAAGATGCAGGACGGGCTTTTTATCTGATCGGGGAAAAAGGAAAAGACGGTTCGATATACTGTGTGGGGAGTGGAAAGGCGAGACGGCTGTATGAATATATTTACCAGATCCGGGATGTGGCAAATCCGAAGGCTACTCCGGGGATCGGAAAAAAGGCATATGGTGTACAGCCGGTGATGCATCTGTGCGCGGATATATCGAGTCTGAAAAATGATACCGGTTTTGAACCGGCGTATGAATTTTCCAGCGGAATCCGGGAGATGGTCCGCTGGATGAAGGAGAAAGACAAATGAAAAAGAAAATCTCTGTGGTGATACCCACATACAATGAAGAAGGGAATGTAAAACCGCTGGCAGAATCCATTGTCGCAGTGATGGAGACAGAACTTCCGGAATACCGGTATGAGATCCTGTTTATCGACAACCATTCCAAGGACAGAACGCGGATGTATCTGCGGGAATTGTGCGCAAAGAATAAAAACATAAAGGCAATCTTTAATGCCAGAAACTTCGGTCAGCTGCGCTCTCCGGTCTACGGATTGAAACAGGCAACCGGGGACTGTGTGGTTCGGATGTGTGCGGACTTTCAGGACCCGGTAGATATGATCGTAAAGTTTGTAAGAGAGTGGGAGAAAGGCTCCAAAATTGTCATTGGCATCAAAAAAGCGAGTAAAGAAAACCGGATGATGTACTGGATCCGTGGATGTTATTATAAACTGATCCGGAAAATAACAGATATTGATCATATCGAACAATTTACCGGCTTTGGACTATATGATAAAGCATTTGTGGATGTGGTGAGAGACCTTCATGATCCGATGCCATATCTGAGAGGAATCATTGCGGAGCTGGGATTTGACTATACGGCGATTCCTTATGAACAGCAGAAGAGAAAAGCGGGAAAGAGCAAAAATAATTTTTACAGTCTGTACGATTATGCGATGATCGGAATTACTTCGTATTCAAAAGTGGTTCTCCGGATGGCGACATTTTTGGGATTTATCGTAGGCGGTGTCAGCGTAGTGGCGGGGATTATTTATTTTGTTCTGAAACTGTTGTACTGGAATCGGTTTACCGCAGGCATGGCACCGTTACTCATCGGAATGTTTTTTCTGGGAGCAACGCAGCTGTTTTTCATCGGTCTGCTGGGTGAATATGTGCTGAGCATTAATACCCGTGTGCTGGATCGTCCGCTGGTAGTAGAGGAAGAAAGACTGAATTTTGAAGAGAAAGAGGACAGTGAAAATGAAAGCAAAACTGGCAAAGCGTAAAACAGGATTCTGTATGCGGATGAAAGAAAGCTGGAAGGGAATGAAATTGTGGGATGCAGAAGAATTGAATAAGCTGGACTGGGTGATCTCAGCGGTAATCTTGATCTTTCTGTTTTTCACCTGTGCCTATGGAGATCTGATGCTTACGGGAAACAGGTCATTTCTGATGTATGAACACTTTGCGGATTTTTATAAAGCAAGCTATGAGCAGTCCCACGGATATTATGCCAATTATCTGCCGAGTACTTTTCTGGCATATGCGATCTGGAATCTGCCGCTGTATCTGACCGGTCATGCGCCGCAGGCGATGCTGACGAACAGTTTTATCAATAATATGTGGTATAAACTGCTTCCGGTGCTGCTGTATTATGCGACTTCCCATCTGATCTATCAGATCGGTGTGGAAGTGGGATTCGGGGAAAAGAAGGCAAAGCTTTGCAAGTTTGCATTTCTGGTATTCCCAATCGGGGTATTCAGCCAGTTTATTTTCAGCCAGTATGATATTTTTACCGTATTTTTTATGGTGCTGGGGCTGTATTTTTACGTGAGAGGCGGCTTATGGAAGTTCGCACTGTCTTTCGGTGTTGCGGCAACATTCAAATATCATGCACTGCTGTTTTTCCTGGTATTGCTGGTTTTACGGGAGAAAAAGATCCGCAATCTGATCAAATACACTGTGGCAATGGCAGTTCCGCTGATGATCGAAGTGCTGCCGAATATCGGAAATATTTATTTCAAGCGAAATGTTCTGGGGTTTGGCGTTTTGAAATTTGTGCAGAAACCATTTACCCTTGGATTCTTTGACGGAATCAACCTGGTGGCTGTGGTAGCGGCTTTTGTGCTGGTATGGGCATATCAGAAAAAGGCAAAAGACAATCGGGAACTGTTTTCCTGGGGGATTTTCTTCTGTGTGGGAATGAGCTTTGCAATCTTCGGATTCGCTTCCTGGAATCCGCAGTGGCTTCTGATGCTGGTGCCGTTTCTGGTGTTAAATATTTTCATGAATGAAAACGGCAATCTGTTGGTGATGGTGACAAATGTGCTGATCGTTGCACTGTATATCTTCTGCAGCCAGAACCTGGTAGATGAGCAGATAATGAATTACGGAATTCTGAAATACATCCTTCCGGGACAGCAGTTTGCCGTGAGAATGTGGGATCTGTATATGTTCCATGATGAAAAAATGCTCTGTTCTGCGATGTGGGTGGTGCTTCTGGTCTATGTGGTCTTCGGACATCCCAAATACCATATCCGGAAAGGAACCGAGATCACAAAAGGGCTGGTATGGCAGATCCGTGCGGCATTTCTGGTCAGTGTGTTTGCATTTGTGATTCCGGCATCGATCTGTGCGATTGGCATGTTCCAGGGAAAAATTGTTCTGTTAGATAACAGCCGTCAGGATCTGGAACCGGACAATATCATTCAGGTGGATGAAAGCTCTTCGGTGAGCCAGGATCTGACGATGGAGGGAAGTGTACTGTCTAATCTGAAGATCCGCGTCTATACCGGAGAAAAGAGCATTTCTGATACACTTACAGTGGAATTGATTGACAAAGAAACCGGTGATGTGGTATATCAGGGAGAAAAAGAGACGGACAGTTTTACGACCAATTCAGCGCTGTATTCTTTTATCGGAGAGAAAGTTTCGGTGGAAAGAGGGAAAACGTATGAGCTGCGGATCAGCAGCGGGGCGGAAGTAGGATCCGGTATCGGTCTGTATTGTGTGACGGCAGACAGTGAAACACAGCTTCTGGCAGAGACAGAGGCCAGAGACGAACTTCCGGCAAGCCGGCTGCAGATGCGTGTGACAGGGGAACAGTAAAAGCAGTCTGCAACAAAATGACAGAAACAGGAAAATTAAAGAGTATAAAAAGGGGAGAAAAGGATGAAGCAGACAGAAAGTCCGGCTATCCGGGCGATACAGGAAATCAAAAAAGCAGTCATCGGAAAGGATGACTGTATCATAAAAGTGATGACTGCGATTCTTGCAGGCGGACATATTCTGATTGAGGATGTGCCGGGAGTGGGAAAGACCACGCTGGCACTGGCCTTTTCCAAAGCGCTGCACCTCGAACAGAACCGTATTCAGTTTACGCCGGATGTACTGCCGGGAGATGTGACGGGATTTTCATTATATCAGAAAGCGACCGGTACCTTTGAATATCAGCCGGGAGCCGTTATGTGTAACCTGCTTCTGGCGGATGAGATCAACCGTACCTCACCGAAGACGCAGGCTGCACTTCTGGAAGTCATGGAGGAAGGAAAAGTGACGGTAGATCAGATTACCCATGAGCTGCCAAAACCGTTTGTGGTTATTGCCACCCAGAATCCGGTGGGAAGCGCGGGAACATCCATGCTTCCCCAGTCACAGCTGGATCGTTTTATGATCTGTATGCACATCGGATATCCGGATATGAAATATGAACTGGAGATCGTGAAAGGCAAGATTACCACAGATCCGCTGGATCTGGTGGAACCGGTCATGAATGGAGCACAACTTCTGCAGCTGCAGGAGGAGATCCACAAAATATATATTCATGATGCAGTATATCAGTATATTGGAAAACTGGTGAATGCAACGAGAAAACATTCACTGATCGAACTGGGAATCAGTCCGAGAGGAACGATCGCGCTGGCGAGAATGGTACAGGCACTGGCATATCTGCGTGGAAGGAATTATGTGCTTCCGGTGGATGTGGAGGATGTCTTTATCGATGTGGAAGCACACCGTATCCAGTTAAACGGTAAAGCAAGAGTGAACAGGGTAACTGCTGAACAGGTTCTGAAAGATATTCTGGAGGGAACGACAAAACCTTCCGTGGTGAAAAAATGAAAAATAAACTACTATATTTCGGACTGCTGGTGGTCACATTGTATCTGGCTATCCTCTATGACAGTCCCATGCTTCTGGGCTTCAGCCTGATGGAAGTGTTGCTGCCGGTTGTGTCCGGCATTCTGATGTTATGGACAGCGGCACATATGAAGGCACAAATCTATCTTCCTATCGGAGTTGCCGAAAAGGAGCAGCCGGTTAATGTGGGGGTGCGGATCGAAAATAAAAGCCGGATCCCTGTATCCAGGCTGGAAGCAAAAATAAAGATACAGAACAGATTTTATCAGCCGGAAAAAGAAGTGATTTTTCAGGGGATGGCTGATGGGAGAGGAACGACCCGCCTGACGACAGCCATTACCAGCAGTCAGTGCGGGCCGGTTGCGTTATGGGTGGAACAGGCGAAAGTATGGGATCTGTTTCATCTGTTTGGAAAAAAGATCCGCACAGACGGAAAAGAAGAACTTTCCGTACTGCCGGAATACTATGCCGCTTTGATAGAGATTGCACCGCAGATCCGGGAACAGCTGATCGATAGTGAAGAATACGATGAAAAACGCCCCGGAGATGATCCGTCCCAGATTTTCCAGATCCGGGAGTACCGGGAAGGGGATCGAATGCAGCGCATCCACTGGAAAGCAAGCGCACGTACGAATGATCTGATGGTGAAAGATTACAGTATGCCGATCGGACTGGGAGCACTGGTACTCTTTGATCTTCGGGTGGCCGAAGATGGGGGAACTGTTTTTCTGGATCAGGCAGTGGAGTACGGACTTGCGATTCTGCAGGGATTTCTGAATCAGGATTATCCGCCACGGGCAGCATGGTATAACTGTCGGATGCAGAAGATGGAACAGATGGAGATCCGGGAAACGGAAGACCTGTATCTGCTGACCGCACAGCTGTTTCAGGCAGGACCGTATGGGGAAGAAATTCTGCTGGAAGAAGCATATAAATATTCCTGGCCGCAGGATGGATGGAGTATCTGTCTGCGGATTACCACAGATGGTCAGTGGTGGGAGGACGGGATCCTGAAAGGAAAACTGACACGTGCCGGGCTTGAGACGGAGGGGATCAGCGTATGAGACAACAGGTAGAAGACTGGCATCCTGCGGGGATCCAGGTGACAGGAGAGAAAAAATTAAAAATTGAATCGAGAAGACGGCAGCAAAAGCATGGGGTGCTTCTGCGCTGCTTGTACCTGTATCTGTGTCTGATGGGAACGATCCTCACACTCAGACTGGATCTGGGACTGAAGTTCCGGATACTTCCGGTAGCCGGTGTGCTGTTGCTGTTTGCACTTGTTGCAATCCTCAAAAATATCTGGAAACCGTGGGGAAGAAAAGTGTATGCGGGAGCATATCTTGTACTTTTTCTGTCTGGTGTTCTGGGTTGGAAACATCTGGTGGCCGGATGGCAGGTGCTGGAAAATGGAATCCGACATCAGATCTCGGTATATTATGGAGTGACACTGGCAGAAAAGACGCAGTTACTTACCGGTGCGCGCGGTGAATTTTTAATGATCATAGTTTTCGCATTGTTTTTCTGGAGTATGGAGACAGCCGTGCTTCGAAAAGGGCGGGCAGGACTTCTGATCGCTTCGGAGATTCTGATCATACTGCTGGAACTTCTGTGTGGCTGTCGTTTCCTGCAGCCGGGAATCTTTCTGATCGGAGGTTCGCTGCTGGCCCTGATCGCGATGGGACAAAACCGTGGAGTAAGCAACCAGAGGATTCTCTATCGTTCCGGTCTGTGGGCGGGAGTGCTGATCCTCAGTCTGGCACTTCTGGCAGGACTCATCGGTCCTGTGCTGGCGAAACAGACAAAGAGCTGGAATGAATGGCTGTATCTGAATGTACAGAAAAAAACCAGACAGATTTCCCGTGCGATGGAAAGTCAGAATGGATTGTTCGGCAATCACAATCCAACGGCTGACGGAAGTTTGAACAATTATCCGGTAGATCAGAAAAATGAAATCGACCTTACGGTACATACATCCGGGAAACCGACACACAATATGTATCTGCGGGGATTTACCGGCGGTACGTATCAGGGAAATTACTGGAGTGGTGTGGAGCAAAAGAAGTTTGCAGATGCATTTTCGGAAGCCGACAGTGGCTGGCAGGTGCAGAACATTCTGTACCGCTATATCCGGTCCCGCTCTGCGGAAGAACCGGGGAGTGTGACGGTTACACGGGAAAATCCAGGAGGAGATTATGGGTATATCCCATATGGATGCCAGGTGCCGGATGATGACAATGTACAGGCGGATGGCTGCTATGCCAGCGCAGAAAAAACAATCACCTATCAGGGTTATGTAAACTGGACAGAGTGGATGGATCCACAGCCTTCGAAAGATGCGGAATCAGAGATAGAGAGCAGCTATCGGGAATACGTGGCAAAGGAATATCTGAAAGTGCCGGTAGAAGGACTGGATCGTCTGCGGTCTTACTGTGAGAAGCAGAATCTGCAGTCCGTGCAGGAGGTTATTGACTTTGTGGTCCGGGATGTGCAGGAAGGACGTACGTACAGCATGGATCTGGAACAGGTTCCGGCGGATCGGGATTTTGCAGAGTATTTTTTCTTTGACCAGAAAAAAGGATACTGTATTCATTATGCGACAACAGCAACGCTGATGTTCCGTCTGCTTGGCGTGCCGGCGAGATATGTTACCGGATATGTGGTGGCACCGCAGGATTTTACGGAAGATGGAGACGGCTATACGGCAAAGATACCGGACACACAGGCACATGCGTGGGCGGAAGTCTACCGTTCCGGAAAAGGCTGGATCCCGGTAGAAGTGACACCGGGTTACCAGGAGAACACCGGTGGGAATGAAAATCAGGAAGTGCCCGGAGAGGAAAGTACACCGACACCGGAACCGACTGCGGAGCAGACCCAGGAGGCAACACCGGAGCTTACCGAAACGCCACAGCCGGAGCAGGGAGAGGCAGCGGTAACTCCACAGGGCGAGAATGGTCAGGGAGCCGCAGGAGCAGAGACAAATACGGACAATCCATCCGGCGGATCCGGTCTGGTGGGAATCGGGCGTGCACTCCTGAAAATTTTTGTACTTCTGCTGATTCTTGTCGGACTGGCAGGCGGCAGTGCAGGCGTGGTTGCTCTTCACAGAAAACGCATATTGCAGGAGCGGAATCGCCGCTTTTTCCAGAAAAATATTAACCGGGGAATCTGTGAGATTTCCTATGCGATCTATCAGATCCTTCAGGATGCAAAAGAGGCAGGCGTACTGCAGGAAATCCCGGAACAAAACAACGACCGGGAATTTGCCCGACAGACAGAAAAGAATCTTTCGTGGATGGAAGAGGGCGCGTATACGGCAGTTGTGGAACTGGTGGAGCGGGCAACGTTCGGACCGGATCCGCTGACGAAACAGGAACGGGCGCAGTGCTATCAGTTGTATGAGAGTCTGGAACAGCAGTTCTGGGCGCAGATGCCAAGACAGAAAAGATTCTGGTGGAAATACATGAAAGCATACAAAGTTTCATAAACTAGGAAAAAGACATCGGGCAGTCGGTGAAAGTATGAAAGAAAAACTTCGTATGATTCTGGCAGTGACGGGAATTTTTCTGTTGCTTCCCCTGCTTCTGACCGTTTTTCTGTCAGGCAGAGAGGCATTGCATATAAAAAAACAATGGAATATGGAATCGATTCTCCCAATGCTGATGTGCAGGGAAATCCCCTGGGAGTATGAGGAGGAGATGAAAAAAGTACAGGCTGTTCTTACAAGGAGCAGCCTGTATTTGCGTATAGAAGAGGAGAAAATGGACGGGGAGGCGTGGGGAAATCTGTGGAAGGAAGCAAAAGCGGCACAGCATCAGAAGGGATATCAGCAGGCATACCGGAGTATGGAGGCAGCGGCAAAAGATACCGAGGGGGAGATGCTTTTTTATCAGTCGAAAGTCTGTGAGGGAGTTTTTCACCGGATCAGCAGCGGAACTACCCGGGACGGACTGGAAGTGTTTGGAAAGATGGAGAAAGGGTATCTTCTCAGTGTGGACAGCAACTGGGATATGTATGGGGACGGTTATCTGAGCGGCCATTATTTTTCGGAAGGCGCGCTGCGGGAACAGTTGGAAAAAGCGTATCCTGGGCTGGTATTTACGGAAGAACCAGTGGAAAATCAGATAAATATGTATAAACGGGACAAAGTGGGACACATTTTATCCTTGACAGTGGGAAATAAGACAATCTCGGGGGAAGAATTTCGCCAGCTGCTGGAACTGCCGTCGAGTAATTTTACGATGCAGGCGGCAGACGGAAAGATCCGTTTTTTGTGCAAAGGACAGGGACACGGGCTGGGACTTTCGCAGTACGGAGGAAATGTGCTGGCAAAAGAGGGAAAATCGTACAAAGAGATTCTGCGATATTATTTCCCGGAATGTGGAGTGCAAAAAAAAGACTCCTGACCGGAAGAAAAATCGGTGTATACTTCTGCAAAATCAGGGAATTCTATAGATAAAGAATCTGGATGAGTAACTGGGACTGACGGGGACGGTTACTGGTTTTGTTCTTTAGTATAGAATAGCAGAGGTGAAGATGATGAAAAAAGAAAAGACATTGCGTATGGCAGTTACCGGTGCGCTGCTTCTGACCGTAGTTGCGGCGGGAATCTCCATGTACCGGACGGATACGACACCGAAAAAGGAAGGTAAAGCACAGCAGGAACAGGCGATGCAGGAGGAAGACAGCAAAGATGTGACGAGCAAAGATGCTGAGGCGCAGGATACCGGAGAACTGGCAAAAAATACCACAGAAAATCCGGAGGCGAATCCGTCACCAACTATGAATCAGGATAACCCGGACAATGCGATCCCTCCGACACAGGAAGGAGAAAATGCACAGGAAACCGCGGATACGCAGGAGTCCGCCGATACATCCGCAGCCGTACGGCCGGAACTGAACTTTACCGAGGACAGCCAGATGCTCTGGCCGGTCAATGGTCAGGTGGTGATTGATTACAGCATGGATGCGACCACATATTTTCCGACACTGGACCAGTACAAATATAACGATGCCCTGATGCTTGGCTGTCAGAGCGGCGAGCCGGTACAGGCAGCAGCCAACGGTCAGGTAGTTTCGATCAGCGAAGACGTCGAGACCGGAACCACCATGGTCATGGATCTCGGAAACGGCTATCAGGCAACCTACGGCCAGCTCAAAGACATCACCGTAGAACCGGGACAGACCGTGGAGAGCGGAACCATCCTTGGCTACGTCAGCGATCCGACAAAATATTATGTCAAAGAAGGCGCGAATCTGTACTTCGCCATGACCAAAGACGGCAATCCCATAGACCCGATGATCTATATCGAGACGGTGACAGAATAGAAAGATCCGTCTGTCTGAAGCTTCGCTCAGACAGGCGGATTTTGCTGCATTGCATATCAATAATTGGTCCAGTGAACCAATTTTGCTGTGTTTCCTGTATGGACAGGTGGATGGGGATGTGCTACTATAGAGCAAAGCATTATTATTTCTATATTATCTAGGAAATCTATAAATATCATATCTCTTTCAATTCCAGATTCCATATCCAGAAATCTCAATGCTTCAGATTCAGAGAACAGCAGAGAGGTTTTATGGAAAGCAGAAACGGACAGATCAGAAAACCTCCTGCACAGTAAGTATAAAGGAGGGTCAATGGGAAAAACAGACATTGTAACAAAAAACTATATGCGTGGGAGTGATATATTTGCAGATGCATTTAATTTCCTGATTTATAACGGGGAAGCACAGATTCAGCCACAATCGCTACAGGAGAGAGATGCAGCGGAGCTTGCCGTGTTGTTTTCAAATGACAGTGTGAAAAATGAAACAGAAGTACAACAGAAATATCGCGATATACTGAAACGTGCGGTTATCATGCAAAATGAGGAAGCTACTTATTTATTGCTTGGAATCGAAAATCAAACAGATATCCATTATGCGATGCCGGTAAGGAATATGATTTATGACAGTTTGCAGTATGGAAAACAGGTAATGGAAATTGCAGCAGAACACAGGAAAAAGAAAGACAGGAGTGGGACACAGGCAGAATATCTGTCGGGATTTTACAGGGATGACCGTCTGGTTCCGGTAATAACGCTTGTGATTCATTTTGGTGCAGAAGAATGGGATGGTCCAACGTGTCTGAAAGATATGATAACGGTTCATGATAAAAAGCTGCTGGAATATATTCAGGACTATAAAATATATCTGATCGATCCGGCAAAGCTAACGGAGGAAGATCTGAGGAAATTTTCCACCAGCCTTCGGGAAGTGTTAGGCTACATAAAATATTCCAAAGATAAAACAAAGTTAAGAAACTATATTGCACATAACCCGCGCATGAAATTAGAAGAAGAGGCAGCGCAGGTAATTAAAATAATTACAAAAACACCAATAAAAATCAAAACAGGAGGAGAGAAAACAGATATGTGTCAGGCAGTGGATGAAATGATAGAGGATGGAAGAAAGGAAGCAACGGTGAGGATTTTGTCTGGTTTGGTAAAAGATGGAATCTTATCTATGGAGGAAGCAGCTAGCAGAGCGGGGATGTCAGTGGAAGAATTAAAAATAGATATTGAAAATACAGCAGAAAAATAGTAGGGTAGAAAAAAGAACAAAAGAAAGAACAACCGGAATCTGTTTTGGGAAAAACGATTTCGGTTGTTTTTTGGATTCCCTTTTTGAAAAGGTATGTGTATAATGAAAAACGGGAAGTGAACGAAATGAATTATACATATATATTGCAATGCAGTGATGGAACTTATTACACCGGCTGGACGAATGATATAGCAAAACGACTGAAAACGCATAACGAAGGAAAGGGTGCAAAATACACCCGAGCCCGTTTGCCGGTGACTCTGGCATATTACGAAGCGTTTGAGACGAAAGAAGAAGCCATGCGCCGCGAGTGGGAGATCAAACAGCTATCGCGGAAAGAAAAAGAAAAATTAATATATTAAAAATATCAGGTTATTACCATAAAAGATACTGTCGAAAACCTGTCAAAAAATGAAAAAGTCAGCGAAATATAGATACATAGTTGTATTGATAGTTCGCTGATTTTTGTTTTTATGTGCAGAGAATTGCTGGCAGCTTTTATAAGAGAGGCATAGTGATTGCTGATTCATATGCCAGATTCGCGAATTCTGTCGAATGAAATTACAATCGGTTTTTTTGACGGAATTCTTTTGGTGAGATTCCATATCTGCTTTTGAATGCCCGAAGAAGATTCAATTCATTCGGGTATCCTACAGCCCATGAAATTTCGGAAATAGACTGATTTGTTGTAACCAGAAGTTCTTTTGCTCTGTTCAGCCGAGCAGTAATCAGGTATTCCTGCAGGGACATGTGAAGAGATTCACGGAAGAGTCTGGTAAGATGACTCTGACTGATGTTGCAGTAAACAGCGATTTCGTCCAGGGATTGGATGGTTGCATAATAAGTGGAGACATACTGGCAGGCAAGATTAACATAATGCTGTCGGAACATTCCCTTGTTGGAGTTTTCAATGATTGGATGAGCAGCATTTTGTATCAGCTGATCCAAAAACAGGTAAAAATTTCCCATAACTGCAGCTTCAGAAGCATCCGGATGCTCGAGAATATTCATCAGAGGCTGGCGGATATTCTGCAAGGTCTGGATTGTAGTATCCTTGGGATGGTAAACAATATTCGCCTTGGAAAGCCCGCAGGTCCGCAGAAGATGAGGTGCGGAGGCACCACTGAAAACAACCCAGATATAGTGCCAGGGATCGTTCAGATCTGCATTATAAATATGCTTGGTGTGAGGCTCTATCAAAAATCCTTCTCCGGCTCTCACTTCATGAGAGGTTGGTCCACCGGAAGGCTTATCAAGTCTCTGAACAGAAGATTCCTGTACATCATGTCCCATAGAGCAGTATCCCTTACCGCTGATAACATAATGAAAAATGTATTCGTTTCGGATAAACGGTCCAAAGGAATATAACGGTGTGCATTTTTGTTTGCCGATTTCAACCAGATTTAAATCGTGAAGATTAAAGTTAAAAACGTAACAGGCCATATGTTTTCCCCCTTCTGTACATGGCTAAGTATAAACTTTATTATAGTGAATTTTATGAAAAAAGTATATGGATAAATAAAAATAATTGAAAATTCGTGGGGAGAGGTAGAGAAAAATCAGACAAAGTAATGCAAACTATACAAAATAAAACATAAATGCAGGAATGTGAAAGAGAAAGGATGAAAAAAGATGTGTTGGTAAAAATCAACAAGTGGTACTATAAAAACACAGTAAAAAACGTCAAAATGCTAGCAAAAAAGGACGGAGAGAAAAAAGAAAAGAAAAATAACCAATAAAACGGAGGAAAATGCATGAAAAATATGAAAAGATTTCTGGCGCTCGGAATGGTAGCGTGTATGGTGATGGGAAGTATGACGGCCTGTGGATCAGGAAACTCTGACAATGGAAGTTCAGATGCAGCAACAACGGACAGCGGTTCTTCCGATTCTTCCGGAGATGACGGAGAAGTGAAATTGACGATGCTTGGATGGGAGATTTATCAGCAGGCAGGAATGGAAGCTCTGGCGGCTGCATACCATGAAAAACATCCGAATGTAACGATTGAAGTGCAGATCTCCACATGGAGTGAGTACTGGACAAAACTGGAAGCTATGGCAAACAGCAATTCCTTACCGGATATTTTCTGGATGCATACCAATGAATTCAGTAAATATGCAGAGGCAGGTATGTTGGCAGATCTGACAGACCTGTATGCAGATGAAGACCCGGACTATTATCACAATAACTTCCCGGCAAATCTGGTTGAGAACTTTACATACGAAGACAAAATCTATGGTGTTATGAAAGATGTTGATACCATTGGTCTTGTATACAACAAAGACATATTTGATGAAGCAGGTGTTTCCTATCCGGATGATACATGGACCTGGGATGATCTGGTAGAAGCATCTGAAACTATTCATGAAAAAACCGGAAAATACGGTATGATGGCAGATGAGAATGAGCAGGAAGGATGGGCAAATACCATTTATCAGGCAGGTGGCTACTATATTAATGATGATAAGACAAAAGCCGGATTTGATGATCCTGCAACACAGAAAGGTATTGCAGAATATATCGGATGGCAGACCGATTATGATTTTTCTCCAAACCAGAGTGATTTCTCTGATCTTGGTAAAGCAGAACGGTTTTTCGCCGGTGAAGGCGCTATGATGTATCTTGGAAGCTGGGGAATCAATAACCTGTATATCAACTATCCAGACCTGAACTGGGATGTGGCAGTTCTGCCGAAATGCCCGGATCCGGTATCCGGTGACGGAAGAGCCAGCATCTCCAACGGACTTGCATACGCTACATCCGCAGATAATCCACATATGGATGTTGTAAAAGATGTACTGAAATTCCTGGGAACGGAAGAAGCAGCGATTATTCACGGTGAAAATGGTGCAGCTATCCCGGCATTTAACGGAACCGGTGATTCCTGGGCTAATAATTATGAAGGTAAAAATGTACAGGCATACGTAGATCAGCTGGAGTACAGTGTTCAGTATCCGTATTCCAAATCCAAATCTACATGGTTCCCGGAAGTTGAAGCAACTTTGCTGGAAGCATACAGCGGAACGATGAGTCTGGATGATGCGTTCGCACAGTGCCAGCAGCAGGTAGATGAGTGTCTTGCTTCTGAATAAGACAGAATGAGAGGTGGCAAAGATGGGAAAGAAGAAAAGAAAATATGATAAGGGCGCCAGCGTTGGTTTCCTGATGGCGTTACCTACTGTGCTCGGTCTGATTCTTCTTAATATTTATCCATTATGCAGAACCGTCTATATGAGTTTCTTTAAGTCTGGAGCTTTTGGAAAATGGACGTTTGTAGGATTAGACAACTATGTTACCATGTTTCAAAGTGCCGGTTTCTGGACTGTGACAAAAAATACCCTGTTATTTATGTTACTGACAGTGCCTGTGACAGTTATCCTTGGTTTATTAATTGCAGTACTATTAAATCAGAGTATCAATGGTAAGACAGTATTCAGAGCGATTTACTTCCTTCCCATGGTCGTTGCCCCTGCGGCAGTGGCCATGGTATGGAAATGGCTGTTTAATGCAGAATACGGTATTATTAATATTGTATTAGGTGCACTGCATCTTCCGTCAAAGATTCAGTGGATCTCTGATCCTAAGACAGCATTGTTAGCGTGTGCGATTGTTACTATCTGGAGCAGTGTTGGATACGATGCAATCTTACTTCTGTCCGGTCTGCAGAGTATTTCAAAATCATATTACGAAGCAGCGAGAATTGATGGGGCAAATTCTTTCCAACAGTTTAAGAGTATTACGATTCCTTTGGTTTCGCCAACGTTGTTCTTTGTATTGATGATGCGTGTTATGGCTTCCCTGAAGGTATTCGATATTGTCTATATGATGATTGAAAAAACGAATCCGGCGATCAGAAGCTGTGAGACGATTCTTTACAATTTCTATCAGGAGACCTTTGTTAAGAATAACAAAGGTTATGGATCAGCACTGGTTGTATGGTGTGTCATTCTGATTGCAATCATTACGGCAGTACAGTTTATCGGACAGAAGAAATGGGTTACATATGATGTATAGACGAGAGAGGTGACGCAGCAATATGGCAAAACAAGTAAACAGACCAAAAATAAAAAAAGGCAACATATTGGTGTATCTCGTTTTGATACTTGGAAGTGTTCTTATGATATTCCCATTTATCTGGATGATAAGCACCAGTTTTAAAACAGTCCCGGAAACAACGTTAATACCGCCAACATTGTTACCGGCATCATTCAGTAATACTGCAGCATATGAGCAGGTTACAAAGAGTTTACCATTTTTTAACTTGTATTTTAATACGATTATGATGATTGTGATTCGAGTGATCTGTGCAGTGGTATTCTCCTCTATGGCAGCGTATGCATTTGCAAAAGTGAACTTTCCACTGAAGAATCTGTTTTTTATGATCGTATTATCCCAGCTGATGTTTCCGGCACAGGTGTTTATTCTGCCGCAGTATGAAATGATTTCAGCATTGGGAAAAACGGATTCACTATTCGCGTTGGTGTTCCCGGCACTGGTAAGTGCTTTCGGTACATTCTTCCTGCGACAGACCTATATGGGTATTCCGGATGATCTTCTGGAAGCCGCAAGAATTGACGGATGTGGACATTTTAGAAGCTTTATCAGTATTGCTTTCCCGCTGACCAAGACAGCAATGGCAGCATTGGCAGTATTTACAGCATTGTTTGCATATGGAGATTTGATGTGGCCGTTGATCGTAAACACGAAGTTGGATAAGTTGACATTATCCTCAGGTTTATCAACTTTAAGAGGACAGTTTTCTGTTAATTATCCGAACCTGATGGCTGGTTCCGTTCTGGCAATGATTCCTATGATTTTTATTTACATTATTTTCCAGAGACAGTTTATCGAAGGAATTGCTTTGACAGGAACAAAAGCATAGTAAAAATAAGGCTATATCTGGTAATGAACTGGATGTAGCCTTTATTTTATATGTACGAACAAGGTATGTTCAGTACAAAGAGCTAAAATCGATTCGAAGAAAGGAGAAAACATGGACATGATTAGAGAGATTCGTATCGAAGAGGAAAAATTAAAAGTAGTTTTTGAAATTCAGGAAAACGGGGTAGTAGAACTGAAGCAATTCGACCCTGCCGGGCGTATGGATGTAAAGGAAAGAGATCGTGGGGAAGAAGATTTTTATCCGATTACAGAAGTTCAGATCACCGGACGTGGAACCAGAGGGATGCATGCATATAAGCACAATGTCAGTGGCGGCGCTACGGATTTTGTATATCAGAGCCATGAGGTTCTGGAAAATGAAAAAGGAAAAGAACTGGTAATTCATACAGCTACTGAATATGGTGTAAAAGGCGAGTATCACATGCAGTTTTATCCAAATATTGCAGTAGTTCAGGTATGGACAACTCTTAAAAATGAAGGAACAGAAGAGATTGGTTTGGAATATGTGTCTTCCTTTATATATCAGGGACTCTGCCAGAGTGGAGAAAAGCCTTATTTTGAGAAAACAAGTATCTATACACCACATAACAGCTGGGATTGTGAGAGCCAGTGGAGAAAGAATGACTGTCGGGAGATCAATCTGAGTGGAATGGCAGTAAATGGATTTAACACACCAGGATTTGGCATGAACAGATATTGTTATGGTGGACACAGCTCCTGGTCTACCTGTGAGTATTTGCCAATGGGTATCTGTGAAGATGAAGAATGCAAAGAAACTTATTTCTTCCAGGTGGAACATTCCGGTCAGTGGCTGGTTGAGTATGGACCAAGTACCGGAGAACGGTTGTATGTGGCTCTTTCCGGGGCAACAGAGACGGAACACGGCTGGTGGAAAAATCTGAAGCCAGGAGATACATTTACCACAGTACCTGCCGGTTTTGGTGTGGCAGATGGTGGCGTTAACGAAGCAATGGCAGAATTAACAGAATACAGAAGGAAAATTCGCCGTCCAAATGAAGATGATGAAAAATTAAATATAGTATTTAATGATTATATGAACTGTCTGATGGGAGATCCTACAGAAGAAAAGGAAAAAGCAATCATCGACAAGGCAGCGGCTATGGGTTGTGAATACTACTGTCTGGATTGTGGCTGGTATGATAAAGGCTTCTGGTGGGATCGTGTAGGTGAATGGAAAGAGTCACCGGAACGTTTCCCGAATACTCTGAAGGCAGTATGCGACTATGCAAAGGAAAAAGGCATGGTTATGGGACTGTGGCTTGAGATTGAAGTTATGGGGGTTGCCTGCGAATTGGCGAATACACTGCCGGATGACTGGTTTATCTGCCGCCATGGAAAACGTCATATTGACAATAAGAGATATCTACTGGACTTTAGAAATCCAGAAGTCCGGAAGTACTGTATGGATGTAGTGGATCGTCTGATCGAAGATTACGGTGTGGGATATTTCAAGGTGGACTATAACGTTACGATGGGATACGGAAGTGATCTGTATGCAGACAGCTGTGCCGATGCAATTCGTGAGCATTACCTGTACCTGTATGAATGGTATAAGGAAATCTTCCGTAAACATCCGGATCTGGTGATCGAAAATTGCGGTTCCGGCGGACAGCGTATGGATTACGGTATGCTGAAACTGTTAAGTCTTCAGTCAACCAGCGATCAGACAGATTACATTTATAATTCCTATATCGCATCCAATGTGGCAAGCGCCGTGACACCGGAGCAGGCAGGTATGTGGGTGTATCCATATAAGGATGAACGGGAACATGTTATCTATAATATGGTAAATGGATTGCTTCTTCGTCCATACATGAGCGGTATGGTATGGGATATGGGAGAAGAAAGTCTGGAACTGATGCGGGAAGGAATTTCTTTGTATAAAGAAATCCGTGATGATGTGAAAAAGGGTGTTCCTGTATTTCCACTTGGCTTTACAGATACCAGAGATGATGTGCTGGCATATGCGATCAAGGCAGAAGGAAAGAGTTATCTGGCAGTATTTACACCAAAAACTGATAAAGCAGAGATTCCACTGGCGGAAGCAGGAATTATGGGCGCAGATGTTAAAGTGATTTATCCGTCAAGCGGAGATTGCAAGTATGCAGTTGAAAATGGAAAGTTACAGGTGACAATGCCGCAGGTGACATGTGCAAGATTGTTTGAGATAAAATGAATATAAAAGCGAAATAAAAAAGAGTAAGTGTCAGGTGCAGTATGAGTAAAGCAATGATAATTGGTCAATGTGTTACCTGGCACTTATTTTATACGAGAGGAGAAATAGACATGGATAAAAATACATTTGCACAAACTCCGCCCATGGGATGGAATAGCTGGGATTGTTATGGTGCGGCAGTGACGGAAGAAATTCTTCTGAAAAATACCGATTACATGGCAGAACATTTGAAACAGTACGGTTGGGAATATATTGTATGTGATATTCAGTGGTATGAACCCACTGCAGATTCCAGCCATTATCATCTTTTTGCAGATCTTTGTATGGACGAATTTGGACGTGTAATTCCAGCACCTAATCGATTTCCTTCGTCTGCAGGTGGCAAAGGTTTTGGTCCTATTGCAGAATATGTACATAATAAGGGACTGAAATTCGGAATTCATATTATGAGAGGTATTCCACGCCAGGCAGTGTCACAGAATGTAAAAATCAAAGGAACAGAATATACAGCAAGGCAGGTTACGCATCCGGCATCTATTTGCTGTTGGAATTCAGATATGTACGGTCTTGATTGCACCAAACCAGGTGCACAGGAATACTATGATTCTATAGTGGAATTATATGCTTCTTGGGGTGTCGATTTTATTAAGGTAGATGATATTTGCGTCAAATATGGAAGAACAAATGATGAAAGTACACTTGCTTATGGCGGAGACGAGATAGAGATGCTTCGACGAGCTATTGATAAATGTGGACGTCCAATCGTATTAAGCCTTTCTCCGGGACCGGCAATGTTAGATAAAGCGGAACATCTGCGGAAGAATGCAAATATGTGGCGAATTACTAATGATCTGTGGGACAGCTGGGACAATATTATGGAAATGTTTTCCAGATGTAATGAATGGAGCCCATATGTGTCTGAGGGATGTTATCCGGATTGTGATATGCTGCCGTTAGGACATATTTCTATCATTGGCTGCGAACATGGCGTGGGAGATCGCATGTGTCGTTTGTCGCAGGATGAACAGAAAACAATGATGTCATTATGGTGTATTTTCCGATCACCCTTGATGTTAGGGGCGGAGATGACAGATCTGGATTCCTGGACACTATCGCTGCTGACAAATGAAGAAGTGTTGAAGATGCATAAAGACAGTCGAGATGCACAGCAGATTGAGAGAAGCTTTGATTTGATCACATGGGGTGCACACGATGAGGAAGGTAGCTGTTATATTGCACTGTTTAATATTACTAACTGGGATGAAACTTTCAGCTTTGACTTTAGAAAAGCAGGTTTAGAAGGATATTATGAAGTTCGTGATTTGTGGGAACGGGAAGATCTTGGAAGCGTGGATAAGATAGTGACAAAAGTAAAATCGCATGGTGTGAAGCTTTATAAATTATCAAAAAAACAAGTATAAGATGGATAAAAACCATATATATGACAAGATAAAGCAAAATATACATAATCGATGCATAATGGTAGAAAATGTATGGTTTTTAATGAGAAAAGAACTGTGAGAAACGGTATAAAATTGATATATTGAAGCTATAAAAAGAAACGTCTAAGGCCGGCAAAGATGGAATTAACAAGGAATAACGGGAGGTTTTTATGAGCTTAAAAATTACATTTATTGGGGCAGGTAGCCTTGTTTTTGCAAGAACATTATTTACTGACATCATGTCTGTACCGGAACTGCAGAAAGCAGCAATATCATTTACAGATATCAATCCGGATAATCTGGAGAAGACACGTGAACTTTGTCAGAGAGATCTGGATGCAAATGGAATTCCAGTGGTTATCGAAGCTACAACAGATCGTAGAGCAGCATTGAAAGATGCAAGATACATTGTAAATTGCGTACGTGTTGGTGGATTGGAAGGGTTTGAGACGGATATTGAAATTCCGCTAAAATACGGAGTGGATCAGTGTGTTGGAGATACATTGTGTACTGGTGGTATTATGTACGGACAACGAGTAATCGCGGCGATGCTGGATTTTTGTAAAGATATTCGGGAAGTATCAGAACCGGGCGCAATCATGCTGAATTATTCGAATCCGAATGCTATGGCAACATGGGCTTGTAATAAGTACGGTGGTGTTAAAACTCTTGGTCTTTGCCATGGAGAAATTCATGGAGAAATGCAGATAGCAGAAGTTTTAGGAATTCCGAGAGAAGAACTGGATATTACTTGTGCAGGAATCAATCATCAGACATGGTATGTGTCTGTGAAACATCATGGAAAAGAAATGCTGGATAAGATTCTGCCAGGATTTGAAGCGCATGAGAAATTCAGAGAAGAAGAAAAAGTCAGAATTGATATTTTGAAACGGTTTGGATACTATTCTACAGAATCAAATGGTCATTTATCAGAATATGTGGCATGGTATAGAAAACGTCCGGATGAAATTAAAGACTGGATCAATCTGGATAATTGGATTAATGGGGAAACCGGTGGATATCTGCGTGTGACAAGAGAAGAAAGAAACTGGTTTGAAACAGATTATCCAAAGATTCGTGAGGAAGAACCAAAGAAATTGGACGGATCTGAAAGAGGAAAAGAACATTGCTCTTATATCATCGAATCACTGGAAACTGGAAGAAAATACAGAGGTCATTTCAATGTTATGAATGAAGGATGCATTACAAATCTTCCGTATGAGAGTGTAGTAGAAGTTCCGTGCTATGTAGATGGTAACGGAATCAGTATTCCAAAACTTGGAGATCTGCCACTTGGATGCGCAGCAGTGTGTTCACAGTCAATCTGGGTACAGAAACTGGCAGTGGAAGCTGCAGTTCACGGAGATGTCGCTCTGCTGAAACAGGCAGCATTGATGGATCCACTGACCGGAGCAGTCTGCAATCCGCCGGAAGTATGGCAGATGATTGATGAGATGCTGGTAGCACAGGAACAGTGGTTGCCACAGTATAAAGAAGGAATTGCAGCCGCAAAAGAGAAACTGAAAGCACATTATGTAACACCTCGCTGTGAGGGATACAAGGGTGCAGCGGTTGTAAGAGAGAAAACCGTAGAAGAAGTGGCAGCAGAACATGCAAAAAGAAAAATTACGGTATAAGAAAGGACGAAACAGAAAAATCCTGCCGGAAGTTCCATCTGAAACTTCCGGCAGGATTTTTGACGTAAATTTTACAGTGCCTGACACCTGTTTTCTCGGACTGGCTGTTGCCTCTCTGGGAACCGGCGGATTTGCGCTGAAGAGAAGAAAAAGAAATAAAAAATAATAGATAACGGGACGTAAGAACCGGAGAAATAGACGGGTATTGCACATGAGGTTATGTGCAGTACCTGTTTTTCTTTGTAAGGGGGACGAAACGGATTCCGGAGGCATGGGGAGGCAACCGCTGGTAACGCACAGCTGAGCTAAGTCCTAAGAAGAACTATAGTACCAGTTCGCGGAGAGCCGCTCACTGTTAAGTTCTTCTAAGGACTGGATCTCATCTGTGCTAAAAGCACCAGCAAAAGGCTGCCTCCCCATGCCTCCGGAATCCGTTTCTGGTGGTTGACAGAAGCACTAAAATGAGAAGATATAAGATTGTTACATGGATAAAATCTTGCAAAGATGGAAGGAATTTGTTACAATGATGGAAACTTATAGTATCCGTAAGCATTTTCTGACGGATAAAAATATCTAATTAACATATCGGAATCACATATCTAATACTCAGAGTCCTGAGAAAATATCCGATGCATACACAAAAATGAATATAGGACAGAATATGGACATTTTTTTAGGAAGTTTGCAATAAAGTTATGTCGTCAATGAAATGCGTTCTCTTTGATGGAAGAGAGAAGTGTGGTACTATAGAAAGAAAGTCTCCGTATTTTGTTCTGTAAGAAGGAAAGGGAGACGCAATGAACGAACAGGCAAAAACAATGACACAGGAAACGCAAAACAGAGAAGAGTTTATCATGCTTCCAACTGTAGACTTCTGTTTTAAGGAACTGATGCAGAATGCAAAGGTAAGGCAGGGAATGATCGCAGCTTTACTGGGAGTAGAGCCGGAAGAAATCGAAGAAACTATTTTACTGCCAACGATCTTACATACAGAATATCCGGATGATAAATATGGGATTCTGGATGTGAAAGTGATTTTGAAAAATGGAACGCAAATGGATTTTGAGATGCAGGTGACGGTTGTCTCTTACTGGACGAAGAGAATTCTTTTTTATCTGGGAAAGATGTATACGGATCAGCTGAAAGCAGGAGAAAGTTATGAGAAGCTGAAAAAATGTATTCATGTAGGTATTCTGGATTTTATTCATTTTCCAGATGATGACAGATGTTACCGGAAGATTATTTTCTGTGATAAAGACACGGGGGAAGAATATACAGATTTGCTGGAGATCCATGTGCTGGAACTGAAAAAATTGCCGGAAAAAGAACAGAATGAATCCGGAATTATCCGATGGATGCGTTTCCTGGGAGCGAAGAGCAGAAAGGAGTTCGAGAAAATGGCAAAAGAAGACACTTATATAGACGAAGCGTATGAAATGTTAAAACATATGAGCGCGGATGAAAAAAAGAGATTAGAATACGAAGCGAGGGAGAAAGCAATTCGTGATTATAATTCGCAGATGCTGGAATTAAAAGAAGTGGGAAGAAAAGAGGGAAGAAAAGAGGGAAGAAAAGAAGGAATTGCAAGCATTATAACAAATATGTTACGAAAAGGAAAAAGTCCGGAAGAAATTGCAGATATGACAGGGGAAGAGCTGGAAGAAATACGGGAGATTCAGAAACGGTTGTTATAGAACAGTGGCGGTGTGTATTTAAAAAGAAGGTGTAGTTTTGTATGGAGCAGCATAATCAGGAAATCGGTACAAGGCGGGATTTGGTGTTATATCGTCTGGAAACGGCACGAAATGATCTGAAATCAGCAAGAGCGTTATTTTCTATCGAAGATTATAAAGGAGCCAATAACAGAGCGTACTACTCTATCTTTCATGCAATTAATGCAATACATGCTGTCAGTGGTAAAGCATATAAAAGGCAAAAGGATGCTGTGGCAAACTTCGATAAGGATTATGTGAAAACATCTGTATTTCCAAGAGAAATGGGAAGAAAAATCGGACTGGCAGAAGAGATTCGCCATGCCAGCGATTATGATGATTTTTATATTGCAAGTAGGGAAGAATCAGAACAACAGATTTCAGTTGCAGATGAATTTATAATTCTAGCAGAAAAATATTGTCTGGAACAAATTGAAAGAAAAAAGGAAAATTAAAAAGAACGAAGATATTCCTTAGGGTCTGACGCCGTGAGGGATATTTTTGTAAGTTGGAAAAATTATGGATACTTATAACGAACTGAAAATGCACTTTGAAGCAAGCAGAAATTTTACAGTGCCTGACACCTGTTTTATACGAGGAGGAAGAAAGAATGCGTACACTAGATTTGAGCAGTGAAAAGATTAGTTTTGCAAAGAATTGCCCTGTTATTACACGAACAGCAATTAAAGGAATTACTATGAAAAATGGGAGAGTACTTCTTCTCAAAACGGCAAAAGGAGATTATAAGTTTCCGGGTGGTGGGCAAGAGAGTGGTGAAAATGATTATCAAACTCTTTTACGGGAATATGGAGAGGAGGTTGGGAAAAAAATACACAAAATGGGGGAACTTCTCTATGTTGTGACAGAACTTTCCAGAGATAAATTCAATCCCTCCTGTTATTTTCAGATGATTTCACGATACTATTTATGTTCTGTTGAAAATGAAAATGTTGAGAGAAATTTAGATTATTATGAACGTGAATTGGATATGACACCTGTCTTTGTAGACGTTAACGTTGCTATTAGAGCTAATATAAATTGTATTGATACTAATGTTTGGACAAAACGAGAAATGTATGTACTCAAGGAATTGGAAAATGACTTACGGAATGGCATTGTTGATTCTATGTGAAAACGATGAATTTTTACGGAGTGTGGAAGAAACAAATTAAGGGGAGGTTTCCCTCCCCCATAAATTTGTTCCTTAAAATTTACACAAAAACTTGACAAACGCCAGAGCGTCACGCGAGTAAAAACATCGTCACAAAATGGCAGGCGCTTCCGCCCATCACGAACAGGTGGAAAATCTCATGGGAACCGAAGTTTTTATGTTTCGCGTTAAAAATAGGTACTTTCAGTGCATAGATAATACCGCCGATCGTGTAGATAATACCTCCTGCGAGAAGCCATCCGAATGCCGGTTTGGACAGTGCATGAAAAATCTGGGAAAATGCCAGCACACACAGCCATCCCATGCCGATGTAGATCACAGAAGAAAACCACTTCGGGCAGGTGATCCAGCAGGCTTTCACGATGATACCAACCAGTGCCACGCTCCATACCAGAATACATAACAGTCTGCCGGTGTGACCTTTCAGTGCAATCAGACAGATCGGTGTGTAACTTCCTGCGATCAGAACGAAGATCATCATATGATCCACTTTCTGAAGCCGCCGGTTTACCTTCGCATTGATATCCAGTGAATGGTAGGTGGTACTTGCGGTATATAAAAGAAACATACTCAGCGCAAACACCGACAATGCGATCAGGTGTAACCAGTCAGGTTCTCTGGCTGCCTTGACTAACAGCGGGATGGTTGCAAGCAAAGCCATTATCATACCAATAAAATGAGTAATTGCACTTCCGGGATCTTTTAATTTAAATGTCATATGATCAACTCCTATCCTAAATAAAATTAAAAACTGTGATATGTAGTTCTTAAAACTACGTTGTGATATTATAATATACACTTTGTAGGGAAAATACAACTACTTTTTTAAAAAATTATAAAAAATTAAGAAATCAAAAATCCCGTGAATTTCACCGGGAAACAGTTTCCCCGGGAATTCACGGGATGATACGTTCAGATATCTGTTATAAGAGTTTGCAGAACCTATGATAATTTGATATTGGCAAACAGAGATCCCAGTGTAGTCGTAGCTTCTTCTGTCTCCGGAAGTTCATAAACCTCTTCCTCGATCTCCTGTGCAGCTACATCCTGCAGTGCTTTCATACTGAGGCTCAATTTTCCGTCTTTGACAGCGATAACTTTCACTTTTACTTTATCGCCGACTGCCAGAACAGCGGAGGGATGTTTGATCCTTTTTTCACTGATCTGGGAGATGTGAACCAGACCGGAAAGGCCGTTTCCCAGGTTGACGAAAGCACCGTATGGCTGCAGGCTTTCTACGGTTCCTTCTGTCACAAGACCAACTTCCACGTTGGATACTTTTGCACGTCTCTCTTCGTCCTCTTTTTCTCTCAGCAGTTCTCTTGCGGAGAGGATCAGACGGTTGTCTTCTTCTACGACATCAAAGACCTGTACCCGGATCTCCTTGTTCAGGTATTCGTTCAGATCTTCCACATAGTTCAGGGAAAGTTTGGAAGCCGGGATAAATCCGCGGATTCCTTCCACATATGCGATAACACCTGCATTGACGATACCTTTTACGGTAACGTTCAGCACAGTTTTATCTTCTTTTAACTGACGCAGTTTGTCCCATGCCAGCACATCGTTGGCTTCCACGCGGGATAACAGGATACAGCCGCGGCGGTTGTCTCTGCCGATCACGGTGGCGGTAACTTCATCGCCCACATGTACTTCCTCTTTTACCATAAATCCAGGTTCTCTGCTGTAATCGGAAACCTTTATGATCCCTTCGGTATAATAGCGAAGGTCCAGTGTGATCTCTTCTTCATCTACAGCGATTACCGTACCGGTGATCATATCGCCCTCTTCGATTTTCTTAAAAGAAGCTTCCAGCTCTTTTTCATAATCTGCCATAGAAGTTGCCTCTCCGGCAACCGGTGTTACTTTTTCTTCTTCTGCCATAGTATATTCATCCTTTCTTTGCACGAATTTGCTGTTTCTATTATAGCGTTGTTTTACGAAATCTGGCAACAGAAAATAGATGGTTTCCGGCATAAATCAGGCACATGCAGGATGAATGTATGGGGAATAGTACATAGAAAGATAACGAATCTGTTTGCTGATTTTTTTTAAGTATGCTAATATGAAAAGCAGAAAATTATAGACCAAGCAGATCCCGGTAAAAGCCAGAAGACTTATCTGACAGATGTCGGGAATAACAGTTAGGGGATTATTTGTGAGAAAAGATAATAAAGTTTATGTCATCGGACATAAGAATCCGGACACGGATTCCATCTGTTCTGCGATCGCATATGCCGACATTAAGAATCGAACAACCAAGGGAACGTATGTGGCGAAGAGAGCCGGACAGATCAACGAAGAAACAGAATTTGTACTGAAATATTTTCATGTACCGGCACCAGGTTATCTGCCGGATGTGGGAACCCAGGTGAAAGACATGGAACTTCATGAGACACCGGGAGCGGCAAACAGCATGTCGGTGAAGAGAGCATGGAAACTGATGCAGGAGCATAATGCGGTAACATTGCCGATCACAGACAAAGAAGGCAAGGTCGAAGGCCTGATCACAACCGGAGACATCGCCAAATCCTATATGGATGCATATGACAATACATTGCTCGCCCAGGCAAGAACACAGTACCGGAGTATCGCAGATACTGTGGATGGCCAGATTATCGTGGGTAATGAACACGGATACTTTATCAAAGGAAAAGTGGTCATGGGACTTTCCCAGCCGGATACGATGGAGAGTTTTATTGATGAAGACGATCTGGTGATTCTCGGAAACCGTGCGGAGGACCAGCTGTGCGCCATCGAAGCCAACGCAAGCTGTCTGATCGTGTGTCTTGGAGCCAAAGTCGGAAAGACAATCCAGAAACTGGCAGAGGAAAGAAATCAGGTGATCATTTCCACACCTTACGATTCCTTCACCGTTGCCCGTCTGATCCACCAGAGTATCCCGATCAAGTATTTTATGAAAAAAGACAATCTGGTGATCTTCCGGAGTGATGATTTTACGGACAAGATCAAAGATATCATGACGAAGACCCGTTACCGTGCATTCCCGGTGGTCAATACCCGTGGAAAATACATCGGTACGGTTTCTCGTCGAAACTTCATGAGCATCAAGAAAAAACAGCTGATCCTGGTCGATCATAACGAGAAATCCCAGGCGGTTGACAACATAGAAGAGGCAGAGATCCTTGAGATTCTGGATCACCACAGAATCGGTTCACTGGAGACCTTCCAGCCGATCATGTTCCGCAATCAGCCGGTAGGATGTACCGCAACGATCATGTATGAGATTTATGCGGAAAAATACCTGGAGATTCCGGAAAATATTGCCGGTCTTCTGTGTGCGGCAATCCTGTCCGATACGCTGATGTTCCGCTCACCGACCTGTACGGAACGCGACAAAGAGGCAGCGCAGGAGCTGGCAAAGATCGCAAAGATCGAGATCGAAAGTTTTGCCAATAAGATGTTCCGTGCCGGAAGCAATCTGAGCAGCAAGACACCGGAAGAAATCTTTTACCAGGATTACAAGAAATTTATCGTGGATAATCTGGTATTCGGTGTGGGACAGATCAGTTTTATGTCCGAGGAAGAATTGCAGACCGTCAAAGACCGCCTGATGCCATATATGGAAAAAGAATGTGGAAATAACGGAGTCAAGATGGTGTTCTTCATGCTGACCAACATCATCAAGGAATCCACGGAACTTCTGTGTTATGGTGAGGGATCGGATGGACTGGTATACGAGGCATTCGGAGAGAAAGTAGAAGACAGTTCCTGTCGTCTGGAAGGTGTGGTATCGAGAAAGAAACAGCTGATTCCGAAGTTTATGAATGCATTACAGCAGTAAAGGAAAAATATATGGCGAAACAACAGTGGAAACCCGGCAACATGCTGTATCCGCTTCCGGCGGTTATGGTATCGGTGCGGGATAACGAAGGAAAAGATAATATCATTACCGTAGCGTGGGCAGGTACGGTGTGTACCAACCCGCCGATGGTATCCATCTCGGTGCGGCCGGAGCGCTATTCGTATCATATGATCGAAGAGAGCGGTGTTTTTGTGATCAACCTGACCACAGAGGCACTGACATATGCAACGGATTACTGCGGTGTCCGTTCCGGAAAAGATGTGGACAAATTCAAGGAGATGAAACTGACCTGCGTGGAAGCCTCAGAGGTGAACTGCGGAATGATCGGGGAATCTCCGGTGAATATCGAGTGCAAAGTCGTGAAAATTGAGAAACTTGGTTCCCATCATATGTTCCTGGCTCAGGTAGTTGCAGTACACGCAGATGAGGCTTATATGGACGAAAATGGACGGTTCGATCTGAACAGCGCACACCCGATGGTATATTCCCACGGAACATACTATGGTGTGGGAAAGCAGCTGGGGACTTTCGGATACAGCGTAAGAAAACGAAAATCCAAGCGAAGAAGTAGGAAATAGGTCGAAAAAACAAAATTTTTTTCTTGTGTTTAACACTTTACCATGCTATAATGTCTGCGTATTCAAAAAGCAATGAGCAAATTCTAAGGAGGAACGTGTAACATGTCTTATGTAGATGAAGTATATGAAAACGTTGTGGCTAAAAATCCTAACGAACCAGAATTCCACCAGGCTGTCAAAGAGGTACTGGATTCTCTGCGTCCGGTAATTGATGCAAATGAAGAAAAGTACAGAAAAGAAGCTCTGCTGGAGCGTATCGTTGAGCCTGAAAGAGTTATTATGTTCCGTGTACCGTGGGTAGATGATCAGGGCCAGGCACATGTAAACAAAGGATATCGTGTACAGTTCAACAGTGCAATCGGACCTTACAAAGGAGGTCTTCGTCTGCATCCATCAGTAAACCTGGGTATCATCAAATTCCTGGGATTTGAGCAGATCTTCAAAAACTCCCTGACCGGACTGCCAATCGGTGGTGGTAAAGGTGGTTCTGATTTCGATCCGAAAGGAAAATCTGATCGTGAAATCATGAAATTCTGCCAGAGCTTTATGACAGAACTGAGCAAACACATCGGCGCAGATACAGACGTACCGGCTGGTGATATCGGAACCGGCGCAAGAGAGATCGGTTACATGTTTGGTCAGTACAAGAGACTGAGAAACGTATACGAAGGAGTTCTGACAGGTAAAGGACTGACTTATGGTGGATCTCTGGCAAGAACAGAAGCTACCGGTTATGGTCTGCTGTACCTGACACAGGAACTGTTAAAATTAAATGGTATCGACATCGCAGGAAAGACTGCAGTTGTATCCGGTGCAGGTAACGTAGCTATCTACGCAATCCAGAAAGCACAGGAACTGGGTGTAAAAGTTCTGACCTGTTCTGATTCTACCGGTTGGGTTTACGATCCGGACGGAATCGATGTAGAACTGCTGAAAGAAATCAAAGAAGTGAAGAGAGCAAGACTGACAGAGTATGTAAAAGTTCGTACAAACGCTGAATACCATGAAGGAAGAGGCGTATGGCAGATCAAAGCTGATCTGGCACTGCCATGTGCAACTCAGAACGAACTGCATCTGGAAGACGCAAAACAGCTGGTAGCAAACGGAACCATCGCTGTATGCGAAGGTGCTAACATGCCTACCACTCTGGAAGCTACACAGTATCTGCAGGCAAACAACGTAATCTTTGCTCCTGGTAAAGCAGCAAACGCCGGTGGTGTAGCAACATCCGCACTGGAAATGTCCCAGAACAGCGAGAGACTGAGCTGGACATTCGAAGAAGTAGATGCAAAACTGAAAAACATCATGATCAACATCACCCACAACATGGATGATGCAGCAAAACGTTACGGATTCGAAGGCAACTATGTAGTAGGTGCTAACATTGCCGGATTCGAAAAAGTTGCTGATGCTATGTTAGCTCAGGGTATCTGCTAATTTTCAAACGTAAGTAATAAGTAATGTTCAAATAATAAACAGAAAATCCCCGCAACGGACGTTAAATATCCGCTGCGGGGATTTCTGCATGTAGAAGAATCAGTGAATCCCTTTCTGTATCAGATCTTTCCCGAATTTTTCCCGGATCTTATCCATTGCCTGTTCCATCTTCTGTTCCTTTTCAATCGCTTTCGGGTCATAACTGAACAGGTCGAGCTGTATCGGTTCATCGACATCCGTCAGTTTTCCGGCGCGAACTCCCAGTAAACGGATCGGGTTTCCGTTCCAGAGTGTATCAAAAAGATGACAGGCTGCGTGGTACAGCTTTTTCCCATCCTGCATCGGGGAGGAGAGCGGCATCTGACGGGTGTATTTGTCAAATGTCGCGTATTTGATCTCCACGCACAGGTTATTGGCAGACTGTCCGGCTTTTTCGAGACGGTGACCTACTTTGGTGGAAAGCTGAAAGAGAATGGGATACGCTTCCTGCGAGGTCGTAAGATCACTGGCGAGTGTGGTGGAATTGCCGATTCCTTTTGCCTGAGACGGTTCGCTTTCGATGCTGGAATTATCGATTCCGTTTGCATATTCCCACAGCATTTTTCCGTGGCTTTTCAGATGCAGGCTGAGAATCGTCGGATCCATCCGGGCCAGATCGCCAATCGTATGGATATCCAGTTTCTGCAGGACAGCTACGGAAGCATGTCCTGCCATGAACAGACTGCTGATCGGAAGTGGCCACATTTTTTTCTGAATCTCATCCGGGAAAAGTGTGTGCGTCTTGTTCGGCTTTTCAAAATCAGAAGCCATCTTTGCCAGCACCTTATTGGAAGAAATCCCCACATTGACTGTAAAACCAAAATGGCTGTAAATATAGTTACGGATATAGGCGGCTCCTTCTTCGGGTGAGGAGAAGCGGGAGGCAATTGTGGTATAGTCCAGATAACATTCATCCACACTGACCTGTTCAATCTCCGATGTCAGTGAGCGGAGAAAACCGACAAACTGTTTGCTGTGGCGGCTGTAAGAGTCGTGGTCAGGAGAAATGATGGTGAGCGTCGGACATTTTTTCAGAGCACTGGCTACAGGTTCTGCGGTGTGAATATGGTAAATATTTTTTGCCGACAGAGATTTGGCCAGAACGATCCCATGACGGGTTTTCCGGTTACCACCGATGATCGCGGGAATCGTCCGGATATCCACGCTGTCCGGATTTGCCTGTAAGAGATCAATTGCGCTCCAGCTCAGATATGCGGAATTGACATCGATATGAAAAATGATGCGATCCATGAATGTCCTCCTTTCTGCGGATATCCGCATCTGTTATCAGAAAGTATGTTCTTATATAAAATTAAGTATACGTTAATTGAATCTCCGACGCAATCCATAACTTGGTTATTTGGGAAGAAAGAAGTATAATAGAAGCAACGCAATAGAAAAAGAGGAATAATCATGGACGGAATCAGTAAAAAAATATATCTGGAACTTCAGGCTCCGACCGAGGACGATAACCGGTCCGATCAGAGAAGGATCCAGGACGGATTAAAGGAACAGGGGATTGAGGCAAAAGTAAGCCTGCAGGTACTGCGAAAGCTATATCCGCTGTGTGAGGAGGCAGAGTGGAAAGTGACCGTGTCGCTGGCGTGGGACGGTCAGATATGGCATGGTGTGGATCTGGAAGCGGGAGATACCACAGGGGCACATTACGGTGTGGCGGTGGATCTGGGAAGTACCACCGTGGTTGCCCGTCTGGTGGACTGCGCGACAGGAAAGATCCTGGGCGAAACCAGCACGTTCAACGGGCAGATCCCCTATGGAACGGACATTCTGACCAGAATCTTTCACTGTCAGGAAGACCGTGGAACGCTGGAGATCCTTCGAAAAGCAGCGGTAACCAGCATTACCACCTGTGTGAGAAAACTGGAAGCACAGCAGCAGTTACCGGAAAACAGCTGTATCGCGATGGCAATCGGGGGCAATACAACGATGATTCATTTTCTGCTTGGGATGGATGCGTTCTGTGTCTTCCACACTCCGTATGCGGTGCACGCAGACCAGCCCGGATTTCTCCCGGCAAAAGATCTGGAACTGCCGGTGAAGGGATATGTGTATATTTACCCGGCAAAGTCCAACTACCTGGGCGGCGATATCATCAGCGGCATGATGGCTACGGGGATCTATAAAAAAGAGAAGATTAACGCTTTTTTCGATATCGGAACGAATGGGGAACTCGTGCTGGGGAACCGGGATTTTCTGTTATGCGGTGCGGGAGCCGCGGGACCTGCACTGGAAGGCGGTGTGGTAAAGACGGGCATGCGCGCGATGGAAGGCGCGGTGGATCGGGTGAAACTGGAAGATGGAGAACTGCACTGCCACATGATCGGTGAGACAACGGCGAAAGGAATCTGCGGATCCGGGATTGTGGATCTTCTGGCGGAATTGTTTTTGCATGAATGGATCGATATCCGCGGGATTTTACAGCCGGAGAAGAGTCAGTGGATCGTGGAGAGAGATGGAATATTGGCGGTACAGTATGCGCCGGGACTGTATTTTTACCAGAGTGACATCGAAGAATTTATCCGGACAAAAGCGGCGGCATACACAATGGTGGCGATCATGCTGCGGGAGTCCGGGATCGAACTTTCGGAACTGGAAGGATTCTATGTGGCGGGCGCTTTCGGAAAACACGTGTCCAAAGAATCCGCGATCGCTATCGGCATGTACCCAGACATGGAACGGGATCGGATCATCCATGCGGGCAATTCTTCCCTGGAAGGTGCGGTATGTGCACTGCTGGATCGCGGTGTGGCAAAAGAAGTGGAGGAGATCCTGGAGAAAATGGTGTATATCCAGTTCGCAGCGGTAGAAGATTTTCTGAATACAATGGTGGCAGCACAGGCACTTCCCCATACCGATCTGGAGCGGTATCCTACGGTGAAGGAGAAACTGGAACGGCTCCGAGAAGAAGAGAGAGCAGCGGATATTCAGAAACAGAAATAAGAAATTTGGTAACTATTCAGTAGGTAATATCCCGCGAAGTGTTTTGGCATGAATATGCCAAAAACCCGAGACATACAAGGCAAAATGCCATCACCGAAGGTGATTTTAAATGCATTTTGACTCGTAACTGTGAAGGTACTGAACAGTTACGAAATTTGAATAAAAAATAAAAAACTTCAGCAGACAGAAGAAAGCCATTATGTCTGCTGAAGTTTTTTTATGGAGTAAAGAAACCAAGATTATATTGCAGATGTTTGCAGTGGCGTATGAATCTTGCTGTGGATCTGCAATGATATCTGAAATTAAAATTATGTAAACTAGCGATCGGAATTTTCCTTTGCCATTCTTTTTAACTCCGGCATTACCGTGCAGAGCATCACGATGAAGCAGGCGCTTCCGCCAAGCACATTGGATACCGGTTCTGCGAGGAAGACACCGTCACTTCCCATATGGAACAGATACGGAAGGATGTAAGTAAGCGGAACCACGATGATGACTTTACGGAGCAGGGAGAAGAAGATCGCGAATTTTTTCTTGCCCAGTGACTTGAACATCGTCTGTCCCACATACTGGAGTGCCTGGAAAACAAAGGCTCCAAAGTACAGCTTCAGTGCCGGGATCGCATCGGTGATCAGCGTCTGGTCGGAACTGAAGATTCCGATCAGGAAATGCGGCGCAAACAGGATCACGCCCCAGGCGAGCAGGGTATACAGGATTGCCATCACGCTCATGGTGAGCCAGGACTGGAACACTCTCTTAGGCCGGCGGGCCCCATAGTTATAGCTGATGACCGGGGAGGATCCCTCGGTAATGGCATGGATCGGTGTATCGATGATCTGCCGGATACTGGATACGATCGTCATGACGGAGATATACAGATCTCCGCCGGTAACAGAAAGTACATTGTTACAGCAGATCGTCACCAGACTGTTGGTAAGCTGCATGATAAACCCGGCGGTTCCCAGGCTGATGATATTTTTTGCACGGTTCCAGCAGCCACGGATCTCTTCTAAGGACAGAAGACGAACTGTCAATTCAGTCTTTTTTCGCAGAAAATACAGAACAAATGCTGCAGAAAGAATCTGCGATAACACAGTGGCGATCGCTGCACCGCGGATGCCGAGTCCGAACACAAAGATAAAAACCGGATCCAGGATCAGGTTGGCCACGGCTCCGATCGCTACAGAAAACATCCCTGTGGTGGCGTATCCCTGCGCATTGATAAACGGATTCATACCGGTAGAAACCATAGAAGGAAAAGTTCCGATCAGATAAATCATCAGATAAGGATACGCGTAGATCAGCCCGTTTTCCGAACTTCCGAACAGAAGCAGAATCGGTTTCGCAAAGATCATACCGACAGCCATCAGAAGCAGGGCACAGACACAGATCAGAAAGAATGAGGTATTCATGATCATCGAAGCCTCTTTCGTATCTTTTCTTCCGCGCTCGATCGAAAAAAGCGGCGCACCGCCGGAACCGAAGAGGTTACTGAAAGCAAGAATAATCGTAATGATCGGAAAACACAGCCCGACAGCTCCAAGCGCTGTGGTTCCCACATCCGGGATCCTTGCAATATAGATTCGGTCCACAATATTGTAGAGCAGGCTTAAAACCTCCGCCACAAGCATCGGAATGGAAGCCCGCAAGATATTATCGGTGATTTTCCCATGTTCAAAGTCAATCTGTTTCATGATAAAACTCCTTTGCGTATGAGGTAGATGATGCAGGTATATGCGTTGTGCGACCGTCATGCATCTGTGTAAAATTTAGGTAAATTGCTGTTGCGCTTTTAGTGTAGCACAGATTACAATATATGAAAAATATTGTTTTTATATAAATAAAAAATAATTTCTGTATAGATATGAGAAAGGAAAACGGAGGAAACTATGGAGATCAAACAGCTGGAATATTTTCGGGCAATTGTAGATGAGGGAACCATCAGCGGTGCGGCCAGAGCCCTGCATATGACACAGCCGCCGCTTAGTTATCAGATGAAAATACTGGAAGAAGAACTGCAGGTACGCCTGTTTGTACGGGGGAGCAAACACATCCGGCTGACAGAGGCGGGAAAAGCACTGTATGTGCGGGCGGAAAGTCTTCTTACCATGACCGATATTACGAAAAGAGAAGTGATCAAAGTTAGCCAGGCAACGACGATCCATCTCGGCGTGACGCCATCCACGGTGAATATGATGGCAAAATATCTGGTAAAATACACCAGTCATCATCCGGACATTCGTTTTGTGATCCATGATGGATCTACCTTTACATTAAAAGACGAACTGGAAAACGGAATCCTTGATGTAACGACACTTCGTACTCCTATTGCTTTAAATGGATTCTGTTCCAAACTGCTGAAACAGGAACAATTGCTGGCGATGGTTCCACAGGGGCAGGCAGAAGCAGGATGCCGGGAACTGACACTGGAAGAACTGGCGGGACATCATCTGATCCTTTCCAAGCGTCACAGAAAGTATGTGCTGTCTATTTTTGAAAAACACGGCCTGTCCAGCGATGTTTATTATGAATGTGAGGATGCAAGAACAGCCATGAGCCTGGCAGCCAGCGGACTGGGGACAGCGATTCTTCCGGCGTCTATGAAAGATCAGTCGGAAAAAATCTGTCCGGTTCCGATCAGAGAGAAGGAACTGACGACGGATGTTCTGCTGGTGTGGAGAAACGAAGAACATTCGGATGTAGTAGAATCCTTTATTCGTGAGTTTTAAGTTCCCTTACAGGGAAAATTGTGGTATGATTAAAAAAATGTGTCAGGACACATTCTTTGTTATCCAATAACAAACAGGAATAAAAACTTGTATTAACCAAGATAATATGATAGAATGATAAGCTGCGATAAGGATGAGAGATATGAAGAACATAGTATTAATCGGAATGCCCGGAGTCGGAAAAAGTACCATTGGAGTAATTCTTGCAAAAGAATTGGGATATCAGTTTGTAGACGCAGACCTGCTGATTCAGGAGCAGGAGAAGAGATTATTAAAAGAAATTATCAGTGAAGAGGGCATCGAAGGCTTTATTGCAATTGAAAATCAGGTGAATGCTTCGATCGAAGCGGACCGCACAGTAATTGCCACAGGAGGCAGCGTGGTATACGGAAAAGAGGCTATGGAGCATCTTGGAGAGATTGCCACGGTCATTTATCTGAAGCTTTCTTACAAAGCCCTGAGAAAACGTCTGGGCAACCTGAAGAACCGCGGCGTGGTTTTACGGGACGGACAGACATTGAAGGACCTGTATGAAGAGCGTGTGGTACTGTATGAAAAATATGCAGATATCACAATTGATGAGGAAAATAAAAATTTAGAGGAGACTTTACAGAGTATTATCGATACGCTGTAAAAGTATTTGGAAAAATTCAGTGGACAATATGAACAAAAAGATAAGAAATCTTTAAAATTTATTTACAAAGACTTTGATTTGTTATAACATAAAAATGAATGAGAGGGCTTATCGGGACTTGTATTGGGCTGAATAAAACATAGAGGTGAACTATGGATCAGTATATTATTAAGGGTGGAAACCCGTTAGTTGGTGAAGTAGAGATTGGCGGAGCGAAGAATGCAGCACTTGCGATTCTTGCAGCCGCTATTATGACAGATGATACCGTCCGGCTGGAAAACCTTCCGGATGTCAATGATATAAATGTACTTTTAGAGGCCATCGGAGAAATCGGAGCAAAAGTGGAGCGGGTAGACCGTCACACTGCAGTGATCAACGGTTCCACTATCGGTGATATCAGTGTAGATTACGAATATATCAAGAAAATCCGTGCATCCTATTATCTGTTGGGTGCACTTCTCGGAAAATATAAAAAAGCCGAAGTACCTTTGCCGGGTGGCTGTAACATCGGAAGCCGCCCGATTGACCTGCATCTGAAAGGCTTCCGTGCACTGGGTGCAACTGTCGATATCAAATACGGTGCCATCATGGCATCTGCACCGGACGGACTTCATGGAACCCATATTTTCATGGATACTGTATCGGTAGGTGCAACCATTAATATTATGATGGCAGCTTCCATGGCAAAAGGAAATACTATTATTGAAAATGCGGCAAAAGAGCCACACGTTGTAGATACAGCAAACTTCCTGAACAGCATGGGTGCCAATATCAAAGGTGCCGGTACGGATGTGATCCGTATTCGTGGTGTGGAGACGCTGCACAGCACAACCTATTCTATCGTGCCGGATATGATCGAGGCAGGAACCTATATGTTTGCTGCAGCGGCAACACGTGGCGATATTCTGATTAAAAATGTGATCCCGAAACATCTGGAAGCGATTACAGCTAAATTAGAAGAAATCGGATGCGAAGTGGAAGAATTTGATGATGCGGTACGCGTGATCTCTGCAAAGAAACTGCGCAGAACGCATGTAAAGACTTTGCCGTACCCGGGATATCCTACGGATATGCAGCCACAGATCGCAGTAACACTGGCTCTGGCAACAGGAACCAGCATTGTTACAGAAAGCATTTTTGAAAATCGTTTCAAATATGCGGACGAACTGACCCGTATGGGTGCCTGCGTAAAAGTAGAAGGTAACACAGCGATCATTGATGGTGTGGACAAACTGACAGGCGCAAGAGTCAGTGCACCGGATCTTCGTGCAGGCGCGGCACTGGTAATTGCCGGACTGGCTGCAGAGGGTATTACAATTGTGGATGATATCGTATACATCCAGCGTGGATATGAGGATTTTGAAGGAAAACTGAAGAGTCTGGGCGCAGAGATTGAGCGTGTGACCAGTGAAAAAGAAATTCAGAAGTTCAAACTGAGAATCGGGTGACAGAAGAACAAAAAGGGGGACTGACTCCCGTATACATAAGAGGGGTGTTGTCGGAGGGCGGCATCCCTTTGTTTGTTCATACGTAACTGTTCAGTACCTTCACAGTTACGAGCCAAAATGCATAAAAAATTACCTTCGGTGATGGCATTTTGGCTTGTATGTCTCGGGATTTTGACATATTCATGTCAAAACACCTCGCGGGACAGTGGCTGCTGAATAGTTACGTTCATACATATCATTTTATCAATAACTGTCTCGGTCAGAGGACAGTTATATTTTGACAAGAAACAGGCAGTATGGTACACTTAGAGCAATTATGGGTAACTGTTCAGTATTTTACAGTTACGAGTAGAAACAACTGAAAACAGATAACTGTGAAAGTATCAGGCAGTTATAAATTTGATAGAAAAAGCAGAGGTGAGTACAGTGGATAAGACAGAATACCATTTGAAATTGGAGGAAATCAACAGACTTGTGGATGCACAGGATTATGAGGGGGCTCTTACGGTAGCGGATTCTATCGACTGGCGTAGAGTGAAGAGTGTGCGGACCTTGTGTATGGTAGCAGATATCTACGAAGTGAATGGTGAACTGGAAAAAAGTATGCAGATGCTGCAGCTGGCGCATAAACGTTCATCCATCGGTAAGATGATTCTGTACCGTCAGGTGGAACTGGCTTTGAAGATGGGGTTATATGATGATGCTGTAAAATATTATAACGAATATCTGGAAACCGCTTCCAACGATACTTCCAAATATATTCTGAAATATAAGATTTACAAAGCTCAGAAAGCGCCTCTGGAAAATCAGATTGCAGTTCTGGAGGAGTATAAAGAGCGGGAATATACAGAACGCTGGGTATATGAACTGGCAAAATTGTATAAAAAAGCAGGAGAGAAAAAGAAATGTGTTGAAACCTGTGACGACCTGGTTCTGTGGTTCGGTGAAGGCAAATATGTAACCAAAGCGATGGAACTTAAGATGACATACACTCCACTGTCACCCTCACAGAAAGAAAAATATGAAAAAGCGAAAGCGGCGGGAAAGGCTGAAGCAAAAGCGACAGCAGAACCGAAATTGACAGAAGAAGTGAAAAATACAATTCTGCCTGGCGTGTCAGCAGCTGCAATGGCGGGTCTTCAGAAAGTGGAAGAAGAAAAAGAGCAGGTGCAGGAAGAGGCGGCTGCAACCGCAGAGAGTCTGCAGGAAACTGCAGGAACAATTGCGGAAGAAACTCCGGTGACAGAGGAAGAACCGGTGAAAACGGAAACAGAGATTCCGCATATCGATACCGAAAAACTGCAGGAACGCCTTTCCAGAAGTTTTCAGGAGATTCTTTCCGGTTTTAACCGTACCAAGGCAGTAGATGCTTTTGAGGCATTGGGAAGAGCAGCAGGAGCAGAAGTTCCGCAGGAACCTGAAGCACAAGAAGAAAATATAGAAGATTATCATGTACAGGATCTGGAGCCGGAAGCTGTCAATGAAGGCATCATCTCCGCGGACAGCGGAGTTGCCGGAGTGAGCAGAACCGAGATGGATGAACTGGAAATGATAGAAAAACCGAAGGTGGAAAAACCGGAGGATAAAGAAATCATCAGTGTTCAGGAAGTAGATCTGGATGCGTTATTTGCAGAAACTTCTTCTTCTCTGGCGAAAGAGGCGGGCGGGGATGCCACAGAAAAATCTGAGGATGAACCGGTTGCAGAGGAAGTAACAGCAGAAGAAATCATCGGTGAACCGGAAGAAGTAGTTGCAGAAGAAACAGTAGATGCAGCCGGTGATGTACTGGAAGAAAGGGTTGAGGGAGCGGCTGAGACAGTAACGGAAGAAAAAGAGCCGGCAGAAACTCTGACGGATGCGGCGGATGAAGCGATGGCAGCTTTTGAAGCAAGTCTTTCCGGATTTTCTCTGGATTTTGCAGAAGAAACATCGTCTGATGCACCGGAAACCGTGGAACCGGAAACTGAAACTTTGGCGGAATCGACAGAAGAGCCGGGAACAGAAGAAGATATTACCGAATCAGAAGCAGTACCGGTGATTGAGATGGAATATCCGGAAGAAACGGAGAAAACAGAACCGGAAACCGAAGATCTGGATGCGACAAAAGTGATTCCGGATGTGACAGAGCAGGATACATGGCATGCGACACCGGGAGATACACAGGAATTTAATCTGGAAGAAGAACTCAAAGCTGCTCTGAGCGGTATGGATGAGTTCCGGGAACAGGAAGAAGCAGAACAGTCTGCAAGCCTGGATCTGGAACCGGAGACAGCATCTGAGGAAGAAATTGCTTTTGGAGAAAAAACAGAACCGATTACAGAAGAGAATACCACAGAGGAATCTGTTGTGACAGAAGCTTCCGAAGCGGATACAGAGGAACCGGAAGGTAACCATATCGATAAGATGCTGGAAGAAGCAGAGATACAGCCGGATATCAGTGAGATGACTTTGGAGCGGGAGACACCTGAAGAAAAACGCCAGAGGATCCTGAACAATACCAGACCGGAACGTCTGACGGCAGAACAGAAACAGCTGTTTTCGTACTTTGCCAAAGTGCCGGGTATGGATGATCAGATTCTGGATGCAATTCACGGGGCTTATGAACATGCCAGTGAGAAAACATCTCATCGTGGAAATATCGCAATTATGGGAAGTCATGGAACAGGAAAAACCAGACTGAGTGAAGGGCTTGTAAAAGCAATCTGCAAAGAACTGGGATTGAAAGCTGTCAAGTATGCAAATCTGGATGCATCGGATATGAACAGAAAAGATCCGGCAACGATTATCAGCAAGATGGCAGGAGGCTTTCTTCTGATCGAGAGAGCAAGTTTCATGACACCGGAGACGATCGAAAAACTTTCTCAGGCGATGGATTTCCGTACAGACAGTATGATTCTTCTGATTGAAGATGATAAAGCGAATATGCGTAAGATGCTGGCAGATTATCCGAAATTTGCAGAAAAATTCGAAACCGTTATTTCCATTCCGGTATTTACCAATGACGAGCTGGTAACATTTGCAAGAACGTATGCGAGAGAAAATGGTTTCCGCATGGACGAGATGGGTGTGCTTGCTCTGTATACCATGATCGGAGATAACCAGAAAGAGGACGAACCGATTACTATCGGAAAAGTAAAAGAGATGGTAGACGGTGCGATCCGTAAGGCGAGTGGCGTAAAGCTGGGAAGAAAACTTTCCAAACGCCATACAGATGCAGACGGTCGGATTCTTCTTTATGAAAAGGATTTTGATTTATAAAAGAGCATGACAACATGGGGCATGGCGACAGAAAGCTATGCCCTTTTTACACGTTTTGGAAAACAACAGGAAAGGAAAAACTATGAGTAAGAGAGAGCCTTATCTTGGCAATCCCCAGGCAACCATTGCTGTGTTGAACAAATACGGCTTTACATTCCAGAAAAAGTTCGGACAGAACTTTCTGATCGATCCGCATGTGCTGGATAAAATTATCCGTGCGGCGGAGATCACAGAGGACGATTTTGTTCTGGAGATCGGACCGGGTATGGGAACGATGACACAGTATCTGGCATACGCAGCCAGAGAGGTATGTGCGGTGGAGATTGATAAAAGCCTGATCCCGATCCTGGAGGATACGCTGAGTGATTATGACAATGTAACGGTGATCAATGAAGATATCCTGAAAGTGGATATTGCAAAGCTGGCAGAAGAGAAAAATGAAGGCCGCCCGATCAAAGTGGTCGCAAATCTTCCATATTATATTACGACACCAATCATTATGGGACTGTTTGAAAGCCATGTGCCTGTAGAATCCATTACTGTCATGGTACAGAAAGAAGTAGCGGATCGTATGCAGGTGGGACCGGGAACGAAAGATTACGGTGCATTATCTCTGGCAGTACAGTACTATGCAAAGCCCTATATTGTTGCCAATGTTCCACCGAACTGTTTTATGCCGAGACCGAAAGTGGGAAGTGCGGTGATTCGTCTGACCCGCCATGCCGAGACACCGGTACAGGTAGACGATGAAAAACTGTTATTTCAGATTATTCGGGCATCTTTTAATCAGAGAAGAAAGACACTGGCAAACGGTCTGAAGAATTATGAGGGGCTGTCTTTTGAAAAAGAAACGATAGAGGCTGCAATCGCAGAGTGCGGATTTTCACCATCGGTGAGAGGAGAGGCACTGTCTTTGGAAGAATTTGCGAAACTGGCAAATGTATTGGGTCGTGCAAAATAAAAAAGTAACGTAAAAACGTGTTGACCAGAATGAGGAAATTCCGGTCAACACGTTTTAGTTTTATTTTTAAAGGAAGGAGTGTCGATTTTCATCGACATATGAAAAAGAAAAGTTATAAAATAATTTCTATTAATTATTTTATGGTTATAGTATATCCTGGAATTGTGAGAAAATCGTGTTGAAGTTGTGAAGATTTTATGAATGAACGGGAAAAGATTTATGAATATCTGCATCAGGGAAAGAAAATGTGTTATACTACGGAGTATCAGTCGGGGAGAAGACTGAAAAGATTCTGAAAGCATATAAAGAAAAAGAGAGGTAATAAAGATGAAGATAAAGAAAATAATGGCGGGAATGTTGGCAACAGTAACTGTAATGGGAAGCCTGATGTCACCACTGAGTGTAAAAGCAGATCAGATTGATGCACCATATCTGGCGCTGGGAGCGGATCTGAATGAAACAGAAAAATCCACAGTACTGGGTCTGTTGGAGATTAATGAAGCAGATCTGAGCAGCTATCAGGTAATCACTGTAACGAATGCCGATGAACACAAATATCTGGATTCTTACCTGGATTCCAGCGTGATCGGAACCAGAGCACTTTCTTCTGTTCTCATTGAAAAAAAGGATAAAGGAAATGGAATTAAAGTAACAACCAGCAATATCACTTACTGTACCACAGGTATGTATCAGAATGCGCTGGCAACTGCAGGTGTCACCGATGCGGATGTACGTGTGGCAGGACCGTTTAACATCTCCGGAACAGCGGCGCTGGTAGGTGCAATGGAAGCTTACAGTAACATGACCGGCGAGACCCTGAAGGCGGAGAATGCAGACGCGGCTACAGAAGAGCTGGTAACCACCAGTGATCTGGGGGAAGCTATCGGGAACAAAGAGCAGGCGGAGGAGCTGGTAGGTGCAGTAAAAGAAGCCGTTGTATCTCAGGATCTGTCTGATCCGGAAGAAATAGAAGCTGTTGTAGACGATGCGGCAAAAGAGATGAATATTCAGTTGTCTGATGAGGATAAACAGAAGATTGTAAGTCTGATGGAGAAGATCAGCAGCCTGGATCTGGATGTGGATTCCCTGAAAGAGCAGGCGCAAGATCTGTATAACAAGCTGGAGAGTCTGGATCTGAACATTAACCAGGAACAGGTCAAAGGGTTCTTTGACAGGATTGTAAGCTGGTGTAAAAACATCTGGAATTCTATTTTTAGCTAAGATGTCAAAGAAATAAAAAGAAATAATAGAATAATTTGATGAATCGGTATAAGAACAGGAAAAGAGAAAAAGAAATAACAGTGTAAAATGTTATAAAAATAAAATAAAACTTAAAATGAATTGTGCAAATTAACCATAAGTTCATATTGTGTTCATAAAATGTTCATAAACTACTGATATGATAAATACAGTTCCGAAAGGAACATCTCAAAAAGTTTGTAATGGGTTCATTACACATAGAATTTTTTCATAATAATAGCCCGGGTATCGAGAGGTATCCGGGCACTCCTCATTTTAAAGGAAAATTTTTGTTTATTGCCTGTGTAAAGAGGAGTAACTGTTGAAAAACAGTTACTCCTCTTTTTTTGAATCCGGTTTCTCTGCTTTGCGAAGTGCTTCGCTTTGGATAGCTTCGTTCAGAGAAAGCATTTTATCATCCAGTTCAGCTACAAATTCCGCGCAGGCACGGAGATCTTTGCTGATATATTCCGGTGCGCTGCCCTCGAACTTGTAGTAAATCTTATGCTCCAGGCTGGCCCAGAAGTCCTGGGCGATGGTTCGAATCTGTACTTCTACGATGATATCCACCACACGGTCTGACAGATGTACCGGGACGGCCACCAGCATGTGGTAGCTGCGGTATCCGCTGACTTTCGGGTGGGTGATATAGTCGGTAAGTTCCACAACGCGCAGATCCGACTGTTTTGCCAGCATATCAGCGATCCGGTAAATATCCTGGGTAAAGGAACAGATGATTCGAATACCGGCGATATCGGTGATATACTTTAACATATTCTCCAGAGTCACTTCGTGACCTTGGCGTTTTAATTTCTTGACGATACTTTTCGGTTCTTTGATCCGGGACTTCACGTGTTCGATTGGATTGTAATTATGAATGTGAATAAATTCTTCATTCAAAATGTCAATTTTTGTGGACATCTGGCGAAGGGCAGCATCATAGAGAAACATCATGGTTTCCCAGGAATCCGCATCGTCAAGAATCTGTGATACATATTTTAATGCGTCCATATAATTTTCTCTGTACTTTCTGATTTATTTTATTTATTTTTCAATTCCGGGACGGGCGGGGAGACCCTGATCAAAGGGATGTTTGATCTTTCGAATCTCCGAAACATAGTCGGCAAGAGCCACCAGCTCTTCGCTGGGCTGCTGACCGGTCAGAATAACTTCCAGATGTGCCGGTTTCTCATTCTTCAGATAATCCAGCAGAATCTGCTCGTCGAAAAGACCCGCGCGGATCGTATAGATCAGTTCATCAAAAAACAGCAAGTCATAATTTTCTTCCGCCGCTTTTGCAGTGATTTTGCGGAATTGTTTTTCATAGTAAGTTTTCCGTTCCATTTTTTCGGAAATTGTCATCTGGAAACTGAACTTTTCTTGTTCTAGCCCATCAACAAAAGTGATATTCGGAATCTGTTGCAGAATCTTCCGTTCACTGGTTTTGTTATTTTTCATAAACTGATAGATCAGAACCTTATATCCATAACCTGCAGCGCGGGTACAAAGTCCCATTGCAGTAGTAGTTTTTCCCTTTCCATCTCCGCAATATACATGTACATAACCTAAATTGTCTTTCATGATCAACACCTCCAAACAGTAATATGTCACGTCCATCGTTGTTAACATTCAGTATACAGGAAAAGAGGAAAAGATGCCAGTGAAAGGAGAAAAGAACCGAAATGTTTAAGAAAATTTTTAGAATGTGATCTGGTAAACATAATTGAGAAGGGGTTGTCTGCATAAAATACCCGCGGTTGAACAGCTGTTCAACCGCGGGTAGCTTATACCGATATAAAATCTACAGATAAATCTTAGCCGAAATATCTTTTCAGCAGACCTTCGAATGCTTTTCCGTGTCTAGCTTCGTCTTTTGCCATTTCATGAACGGTATCATGGATTGCATCCAGATCAGCTGCTTTTGCACGTTTAGCCAGATCGAATTTTCCTTCGGTAGCACCGTGCTCAGCATCTACACGCATTTCCAGGTTTTTCTTTGTGCTGTCAGTTACAACTTCACCCAGCAGTTCAGCGAATTTTGCTGCATGTTCAGCTTCTTCGTAAGCGGCTTTTTCCCAGTACAGACCGATTTCCGGATATCCTTCTCTGTGAGCTACACGAGCCATAGCCAGATACATACCGACTTCAGAACATTCACCTTCGAAGTTTGCTCTCAGATCAGCCAGAATATCTTCCGGAACACCTTTTGCTACGCCTACAACATGTTCAGCAGCCCAGGTTTTTTCTCCACTCTGCTCTTTGAACTTGGAGGCCGGTGCTTTACATACTGGACAGACTTCCGGTGCAGTTTCTCCTTCGTAAACATATCCACATACAGTACAAACAAATTTTTTCATGGTCATATTCTCCTTTTCTTTTTGTAGTTTATCTTGAAAACGGATTCTCTATACAGTGGAATCGCTTTCTTGAGTTTAAATTAATAATAGTAATTGTTACTGATATTAATTTAACATATTGCTTCCTGTTTGTCAAGATGATTTTAAAACTCTTTTGTTCTTTTGGTTTTGTTTCTCTGACAATGCAGGAAGCGTTTACATCGTATCTTTTTTCAGGCAGTCGGGGCAGATTCCATAGAAGTTGGTTACATGTCCCAGAATCTTTCCTTCAAAATGTTTCGCGGCCAGAGCCTCCGGCTCTTTCATGTAATCCAGATCCAGATCCATCACCTGATGGCAGCGGGTACAGATCACATGGTAATGAGGTCTGATCTGTCCATCGAAGCGGTCAGCACCATCTCCGGTACAGATCTTCTGAATCTCTCCGATATCGGCCAGCAGAGCCAGGTTGCGGTAGATGGTTCCGAGACTGATGTTCGGATAAATCTTGCGCAGCTGATGGTATACGGTGTCAGCCGTAGGATGATCGGTACGTGTCATCAGAAATTCTTTGATAGATTCCCGCTGACGGCTGTATTTCAGAGAGGCCATAGAGATCCTCCTTTCCATAAACAATAACAGTAATTATTACTGATACTAATATAAAACAAAACGGAGAAAACGTCAAGAGTTTTCTCCGTTTTATTTTATAAAAATTCTTATTCAAAATCGTTGCGTTCGCAGAACAGGTCAAAGACAGCGTTGATCAGGTCTTCATCGTCCAGACCTTCGAATTCCATTTCATCCAGATCCAGATTTTCTGAAGTGATTCGCAGGATATGAACAGGTTCATCGTCTCCGCCGTCCGCAGGATAAAGAACAGCAAATTCCTGGTCTTCGTATTCTACAATATCCAGAAGTTCAAAGCGGACAGATTCGCCGTACTGGTCAGTCAGAGTAATAATATTTGGTTCCATAAGAGCCTCCTTTATATACAATATACAGTTTGTTTTATTGATTATAATACAGATTTAATATTTTGAAAAGTACTAGAGCGTGTCTGAAAAATCATTTCCGCAATCTGCAAGCCCTACTTTGCGGTATATTTTACCCTCGTTCGGTTGCCGTAGCCCGCTACGCCGCCCTCATTCGGATAAAATCTCCCACAAACTGGGACTCGCAGCTCACGAAAAGTCTTTTTCAAACACGCTCTAGGGAAAATACAGGTTATAAAATGTCGAGGAAAAGATAGAAGAACATCGAGAAACAAGTAGTATTTAAGGCATATTTCTGTTATATTAAAAAAAGAAAAAGGAACAGGGAGGGGTTGAAGGCCTATTTTTAAGAAAAAAAGACAGGATCTTGCCAGAAATTATGTAGGGGCGATCACGGTATTTATTCTGGCGGTAGGAATTGGTCTGATATTCTTTTTTGTAGCTGCACAGAAAACGATTGACAGCAGTTCACGGGAGAGAATGAAAACAAATGTAGCCAGACAGAGCGAACATCTCCGTACAATTTTAAATATTCATTATTCATATCTGGAAGGGATTGCTGAGAAGATAGGGGAAAGCAATGAACTTATGAATGAAGAAAATAAGGAAGTACTTACTGTTTTTCAGAAAAATACAGCGCTGGACCGGCTGGCATTGATCGATCCGGAGGGAAATGCATATTACGATAACGGAGTAGAGAAAAATGTTTCACACCGGCGGTATTTTAAAGAGGGAATCAGTGGGAACCGGACTTTAAGCGATCCACTGGAGAGCAGTGTGGACCAGGAGACGAGAGTGGTACTGGGTGTTCCTGTATTTCATGAGGATGAAGTGATTGGTATTCTGTGTGGTTCCTGTAATGTGGGTGAACTGAGCCAGATGTTGTTTGATGATTTGTTTTCCGGCAGCGGATATAGTCTGATCGTTACCAAAGAAGGAAATATAGTCGCTCATACCGGAGATCCGGTGGATCATAAGCTTTCTTATGGAGAAGATATATTTACTTTTTATAAGTCAAAGACGATACGGGAAGAGCATAGCATCAGCGAGGTAAAACAGGACTTTGCCATGGGAGAGGATGGGCTGGTTCGGCTGGCTGGTTACGCCGATGGATCTGATCGATATCTGGCATATGCTCCACTTGGAATCAATGACTGGATGATCTGTTATGTTGCACCGGTAACGGTTGCGCAGCAGTCCTATGCATTCGTGGAAAGGTACGAGATGGTATTTCTTGGATGCTTTGGAATCCTGGTCTGTCTTCTGATCTTATATATTATCCGAAAGAATCGTCAGAAGACGGAAGCGATTCTCCAGTCTGCACAGACAGATGAACTGACACAGGTGTACAACCGTAAATATGCGGAACAGTTTGCTGAAAATGCACTGAAAGAGGCGGAAGACGGAAGTATCCATGCGTTTTTCATCATGGATATAGACAAGTTTAAAGAAGTCAATGATGTCTACGGACATGCGGTTGGAGATGTGGTGCTTCGTACTTTCGGTGTGTTGCTGGGAAGACAGTTTCGTGGGGATGATATTGTGGGACGAATCGGTGGCGATGAATTTATTATCCTGATGCGAAATGTAACTACAAAAGAGGCCGTCAGAACAAAGGCAGAGCAGTTGCTGGCAGAGACGAAAAAACTGGTGTTTAAAGAGATGGGTGGAAAGGGTATCACGATCAGCGTGGGAATCGCACTGGCTCCGGAGCATGGAAAAACCTATATGAATCTGTACCGAGGCGCAGACCAGGCATTATATGAGACGAAACGGAACGGACGAAATGGATTTACAATCTATGGAGAACACTAAGATTCCACGGAAAACAGATGAATTTATCGTAGTAACGTAAAAAAGGGATTGCATAAAGAAAAAAGAAGTGGTATGATATAGAAAAGCAGAACAAGGGGGTTCGAATAGTATCCTTGTTCTGCTTTTTTGTTGCATAGGAGACTCATAGTCAGTCTGGAATGAGAGGAGAGGATCAGTATGAAAAAATTCATGAAAAAATTCATAGAGGCTGTAAGAAAATATGAGGAGCTGTTAGCATATACGCAGGGAGGAGTTGCTCTTTCGTATCATTCCGGTGCGGGGATGATTGGTTATTATTATAGCCCGATTCCGTTTGTAAAGTAGAGGAGTCTTGTAAAGGAATGTCAGGAGGCATTATTTTTGAACCACCTGAAAATTAATTCTGTATAAATAATGGTTGAGCAAATACAATGATTATTATTCAGCAATGAGACAGGTACAAAAATGTGCAAGAAACATCTTATTTTAATAAATATAATTACGTGAAAAACCAGCGGAAAGGCTCCCGGTTCCCGGGTGGGGCAACACTTTATGGGCGGTTAGGGTAAGCTTTGAGATCCGGCGCTTACGTAGGCTTTCGCGAGGGTCAGCTGACCCTCGCGAATGATAGCCGAAGTTAGCGACTAGCTCAAAGTTACCCTGCCCATGTTGCCCCACCCGGGAACCGGGAGCCTTTCCGCGTCCGCTTTAGAAAAAATCACTTATCTCTTACCAAAGCTCCGCCAGTTCATAAATCAATTTCTCAGTTTTCTCCCAACCCAGGCAAGGATCTGTAATCGATTTTCCATAACAGTGTTCGCTCACCTTCTGAGCCCCGTCCTCGATATAACTCTCGATCATCAGTCCCTTCACCAGTTTATGAACATCTTCTGAAACCTTACAGCTGTGCATAACATCCTTGCTGATACGAATCTGTTCCGCAAAACGTTTTCCGGAGTTGGAGTGATTGGTGTCTATGATAACAGCCGGATTGACCAGTTTTGTCTGAGCGGATTCATTGACTTCCTGATAGTGTTCCAGGAGATTCTGCAGATCTTCGTAATGATAGTTCGGCATATTTCTTCCGAATTTGTCTACATAACCACGCAGAATCGCATGTGCGTAAGGATTGCCAGGGGTTTTTACTTCCCAGCCGCGGTACAGGAACATGTGACCGTGCTGAGCGGCGATGATGGAATTCATCATAACGGAGATATCTCCACCGGTTGGATTCTTCATACCTGCCGGAATTCCGATACCGCTGGCGGTCAGACGGTGTTGCTGATCTTCTACAGAACGGGCACCGATGGCAACGTAAGACAACAGATCCGATAAATATCTGTGATTTTCCGGATACAGCATCTCATCTGCACAGGTAAAACCAGTTTCATTGACTGCCCTGGTATGCAGTTCACGGATGGCAATAATACCTTTTAACATATCTTCTTTTTTCTCCGGATCCGGCTGGTGAAGCATTCCCTTGTAGCCCATACCGATGGTTCTCGGTTTGTTTGTGTAGATACGCGGAATCATAAAAATCTTATCTGCAACCTTATCCTGTACGGTGCGGAGACGACTGATGTAATCGATCACCGCATCTTCATTATCCGCAGAACATGGTCCGATGATCAGCAGAAGACGGTCATCTTTCCCCTCGAAGATTTCACGGATCTGTCTGTCACGATCCGCTTTGATTGCTGCTATTTTTTCACTTACCGGAAACTGCTCTTTTAACTCCTTCGGGGTTGGCAGCTTCCGCAAGAATTCCATATCCATTTCCATAATTAAAAAGCCTCCATAAAATAAAAAAATTTTGCACTTCAACGCGTTGCAGTGCGAATCTGTCTATTATCATACTTGGTTACGGGTGATTCGTCAACCCTTTTTTGAGGGAAAAATGTACGCTTGGACAGAAATCGCCTTATTTTTTCTTTGAGGGAAGCTGTGCCAGAATAATTGCCGTGAACATCAGCACACATCCCGATAACTCCCGTGGGGAAAGCTTCTGGTTCAGAAGGATCCAGCCTGCCAGTACCGAGATGCAGGATTCCAGACTTAAGATCAGAGAAGCTACAGTCGGATTCATATCTTTCTGTCCGATGATCTGCAGGGTGTACGCAACACCACAGGACATCACACCGGCGTATAGAATCGGTGCCCAGGCGGCAAGGATATCTGCCAATACGATATGTTCCGTAAAGACAGCCGGGATCGCACATAGGAATCCGCAGACAAAAAACTGGATACAGGACATTTTCACACCGTCAACCTTTGGCGAAAAATAGTCGATTACCAGAATATGTAAGGAAAACAGCAGGGAACATACCATGACCAGCAGATCCCCTTTTCCAACGGAAAAACCATCTGTGATGCAAAGCAGATACAGTCCGGCCAGTGCAAGTGCAACAGCGATCCAGATGGTGGCGCCGCATTTTTTTCTCAGAAAGAAATGTCCAAGAATCGGAACGATAACAATATAGCAGGCGGTGATAAATCCTGCACGTCCGACAGTTGTATACTGGATGCCCATCTGCTGAAAACTGCTGGCAAGTGCCAGAAGAATACCGCAGCAGACACCGCCGAGAACCAGTGTACCGGTCTGTTCTGCCTGTTGTTGAGGCGATAGCTGTTCCTCTTTTGGAGCGGATTTTCTGTGATCCAGAAAGAAAATGCAGGGAATCAGGACGATTCCTCCGATGATGCTTCGAACAGCGTTGAATGTAAACGGACCTACGTGATCCATACCAACGCTCTGGGCTACGAAAGCCACACCCCAGATAGTGGCTGTCAGCAGAAGAAGCAGAGAATTTTTAAGCTGTGTCTTTTTCATGAAACCCCTTCCCTTCATATGTAATATCGGTAAAAGACAACTGTTCAACAGACACACAGATACCAAACAGCATGACATATGCAATCATATCATGAGAAAAGAAAAAAAGGAAGCAAGAATAAGGAGGGTTCAGATACTTTTTGGAGATATTTTGGGGTTTTCTATTGATAAATATTATCATTAAGGATAAAATCTACATAGTTGTCGGGAGGATTTTGAGATTCTGGAAACCTTCGGACGGATGACAGCAAGAAAACAAAGAAAAGAGGAATGCAGTCATGACATTAAGAGATTTACCGGTAGGAAAGACAGCAACGATTCGCTCGGTAGGCGGAGAGGGAGCACTGCGTCAGCATTTTCTGGATATGGGACTGATCCCCCAGGGAGAAGTAACGGTGGTGAAATACGCACCCATGGGAGATCCGGTGGAACTGCGGATCCACAGTTATGAGCTGACACTGCGTCTTGCGGATGCGGAGAAAATCGAAATTGAAAATATACGGGATGCCGGACAGGTAAAACCGGAGAAAAAAGAACGAACAGCAATTCCCCATCCGGGACTTGGAGAGGGTGGAAAATATCATGAGAAGGAAACAGAACATCCTTTGCCGGATACAGAGGTACTGACGTTTGCCCTTGCGGGGAATCAGAACTGTGGAAAAACCACACTGTTTAATCAGCTGACCGGATCCAGTCAGCATGTGGGCAACTTTCCCGGGGTAACGGTAGACCGAAAAGATGGAACTATCAGGGGAAAAGAAAATACACTGGTGACCGATCTTCCGGGAATCTATTCCATGTCCCCCTATTCCAGTGAGGAAATTGTTACAAGAAATTTTGTGTTGAATGAACATCCGAAGGGAATCATCAACATTGTGGATGCTACCAATATTGAGAGAAATCTGTATCTGACCATGCAGCTGATGGAGCTGGATATTCCGATGGTGCTTGCCCTGAATATGATGGATGAGGTGCGGGAAAACGGCGGATCGATTCTGGTCAACCAGATGGAAGAGATGCTGGGGATACCTGTCGTTCCTATTTCGGCGGCGAAGAATGAAGGTATTGATGAACTGGTAGCCCATGCTCTACATGTGGCGAAATATCAGGAACGGCCAAGGGAGATTGATTACTGTGATGCCAATGAAGATGGTGGTGCGGTACATAGATGTCTGCATGGGATCATGCATCTGATCGAAGATCATGCAAAGGCAGCACAGATACCTGTCCGTTTTGCGGCAGCGAAGCTGGCAGAAGGGGATACGCTGATTCTCGAGGCATTGAAACTGGATCAGAATGAAAAAGAGATGCTGGAGCATATCGTGAAACAGATGGAAACAGAGCGTGGTCTTGACCGGGCGGCGGCAATTGCACACATGCGATTTGATTTTATTGAAAATGTCTGTGATGAGACAGTGGTCAAACCACGGGAGAGTAAAGAACATCTGCGAAGTGTGAAGATCGATAAGATACTCACCGGAAAATACACAGCGATTCCGTGCTTTATCGGGATCATGGGACTGGTATTTTTCCTGACTTTTGGAGTAATCGGTGCTTTTTTACAGAATATCTTGGAAGTAAGTATCGATGCGCTGGGAGGTCTGGTGGATCAGTGGATGGGAGCAGCGAATGTCAACAGTGTCCTTCGGTCTCTGGTAATGGATGGAATCTTTACCGGTGTGGGAAGTGTCCTGAGTTTCCTGCCGATCATCGTTACACTGTTTTTCTTTTTATCTATGCTGGAAGACAGCGGATATATGGCAAGGGTGGCTTTTGTGATGGATAAGCTGCTCAGAAAGATCGGACTTTCCGGAAGAAGTATCGTACCGATGCTGGTAGGCTTTGGATGTACAGTACCGGGAGTTATGGCGAGCAGAACGTTGCCTTCGGAACGTGACCGTAAGATGACGATTCTTCTGACACCGTTTATGAGTTGTTCGGCAAAGCTTCCCATCTATGCGTTTTTTGCGGCGGCATTTTTCCCGAAGCATGGCGCACTGGTGATGATCGCTTTGTATTTTGGCGGTATTCTGATGGGTATCCTGATGGCACTGGTATTCCGTGGGACTCTTTTTAAAGGCAACGCCGTACCGTTTGTGATGGAACTGCCGAATTACCGGATGCCGGGAGCAAAGAATGTGGGACACCTTCTGTGGGATAAGGCGAAGGACTTTTTACAGCGTGCGTTTACTGTGATTTTTATGGCGACATTGGTGATCTGGTTCTTGCAGACCTTTGATGGTCATCTGAATATCGTCAGTGATTCCCAGGAGAGTATCCTGGCGACTGTGGCCAGTGTGATCGCACCGGTCTTTGCACCAATGGGATTTGGTGACTGGAGGATATCCACAGCACTGATCACTGGATTTATGGCAAAAGAGAGTGTGGTATCTACGCTGTCCGTATTGTTTGGACAGACGGCGGCGTTGCTTGGCTGTATCACACCGGTATCGGCAGCCAGCCTTCTGGTGTTCTGTCTTTTGTATACACCATGTGTGGCGGCAATTGCATCCATTAAGAGGGAGCTTGGAAGCAAATGGGCGGCCGGTGTTGTGATCGGCCAGTGCGTGATCGCCTGGGTGGCTGCATTTGTGGTGTACCTGGTGGGAAGTGTTTTATAGGATTGTGAGAGTGCGAAGTCCGGAACAATCCGGTATCAGAGAAAGAAGCTGTACTGACGGAGAAAGTTGGTGCAGCTTTTTTTTGTCCGGACATTATTTTCTGGAAATATGTATGGAGACAGTTGACCGGACGACCATACAACAGGTAAAATTAAAGTAATAAAATGAGAAAAAGAGAGGGTTATCAAATGGAAAAATTGTTGTATGGGGTGGCATATTATGATGAGTATATGCCGTGTGATCGATTAGATAAGGATATAGCGATGATGAAAGCGGCGGGGATCAATCTGGTCCGTATCGCGGAGTCTACCTGGAGTACCTGTGAACCGCAGGAAGGCGTGTTTGATTTCAGCCACGTGATACGGGTACTGGATGCAATGGAAGATGCCGGTATCTCTGTGATCATCGGAACACCTACGTATGCGATTCCGACCTGGATGGTAAAATCTCATCCGGATGTACTGGCAACCACAAAGAAGGGACCTGGCATCTACGGGGCACGTCAGATCATGGATATCACACATCCGGTATATCGTTATTATGGTGAGCGGGTGATCCGGAAACTGATGGAAGTGTCTGCACACAGAAAATGTGTGATCGGCTTCCAGCTGGATAATGAGACAAAATATTATGACACTGCGGGAAAAAATGTGCAGGAGCAGTTCGTAAAATACCTGCGGACAAAGTTTAACGATGATCTGGAGGCGATGAATCAGGCGTTTGGATTGGACTACTGGAGCAACCGGATCAATGCGTGGGAAGATTTTCCGGATGTGCGTGGAACAATTAACGGAAGTCTTGGTGCGGAGTTCCAGAAGTTTCAGAGAACGCTGGTGGATGATTATCTGCAGTGGCAGGCGGATATTGTGAAAGAGTATGCGAGAGAAGATCAGTTCATCACCCATAACTTCGATTTTGACTGGCGGGGATATTCCTACGGAGTACAGCCGATGGTAGATCACAAACATGCAGCAAAGGCACTGACAGTAGCAGGGGTGGATATCTATCATCCGACTCAGGACGAACTGACCGGTGCAGAGATTTCCTATGGCGGGGACAGTACCCGCTCACTGAAAGAAGATAATTATTTTGTTCTGGAGACAGAGGCACAGGGATTCCCGGGATGGGTTCCTTACGACGGACAGCTTCGTCTGCAGGCATTCAGTCATCTGGCTTCCGGGGCAAATATGGTAGAATACTGGCACTGGCATTCGATCCATAATTCTTTCGAGACATACTGGAAAGGACTGTTGAGTCACGATTTTAAGGAAAATGATACATATCGTTCGGCAAAAGTGATTGGTAAGGAGTTTGCGGAGCTGGGAAGCCATCTGGTGAATCTGAAAAAACACAATAAAGTCGGTTTCTTTGTGAGCAATGAAGCGCAGACTGCGCTGGACTGGTTTCCGATTGACGGAACCGCAGGCGGTGGTGGCGGATGCAAATACAACGATGTGGTTCGATATGTCTATGATCAGTTATATAAACTGAATGTGGAATGCGATTTCCTGTGGCCGGAAACAGAGAGTTTTGAGCAGTATGATCTGCTGGTAGTGCCGGCACTGTATGCAGCACCGGAAGCCCTGCTTCAGAAGATCAATGACTATGTGGCAGCAGGCGGTCATCTGTTTACCACATTCAAGACCGGTTTCACGGATGAGAATCTGAAGGTGTTCCATGACAGTCAGCCACATATTCTGAACCAGTGTCTGGGTATTTCCTACAGCCATTTTACGTTCCCGAAACAGGTAAAACTGTCAGGAGAGACGTATCACTGTGAAGATAATGAATTGAAAAATTTTATGGAACTGGTGAACCCGGAAGGGGCACAGGTGCTGGCTTCTTATGATCATTATAACTGGAAGCGGTATGCGGCAGTGACGAGAAATGTGTATGGAAAGGGAACGGCTACTTATCTGGGATGCTGGACCAGTGATGCGATGCTTCGGGAGATTCTTACGGATGTGTTGAAGGATGCAGGACTGTGGGGTATGGAGCAGGAAGTGGAGTTCCCGGTGATTATCAAGAAGGGGACCAATGATCTTGGCAAAGAAGTCGTGTATTATCTGAACTATTCGCCGGAAGTGCGGAACGTGATCTATCATGGCGCTGATGGGGAGGAATTGTTTGGAAAGGCTGCGGTTGCTGACGGAGAGGTTTTGGAAATCGGGGGCTGGGATCTGAAGATTGTGGAACGGTAAGGAAAGGGCGCTGTCCTTCATGGATGAAAACTATGGAGGACAGCTTTTTTTATTGTTGTCTATCCCCCGGATAAGGATATAAAGAGGAAAAAAGTGCGAAAATATCGGTTGGAAAAAGGATAAAAATATAACCCCACAGGGGGCTTGCAAGGAGAGAAAAGACAGGTTATGATAGGCACACAACAGAAGAAGGTTGTAAGTTCGCTCAGACCGTACTGCCTCCTCCGCATCTAAAAGCAGTATGGATTGGAAAGCAAATAATGTCAGAAGTGAGGAAAGAAATCCGGGAAAGATTCCTTTCCTTTCTTTTTACAGAAATCAGAAAGGGGAAACATATGAAGAAGAAAATGGTTGCGGTATTGCTCGCAGCAGGTCTGGTGATATCGCTGGCAGCCTGTGGGGGTGCATCAGAAACAGGTAACACTGGGGAAGCGAAGACGGAGAATGAGGAAACAGCAGGTGATGAACCTGCAGAAGAAGCAGAAAATACAGAAGAATCTACGCTGGTCTACGGATCCGGAGATTATACACGGATCAATCCGGCGATGGACGAACACTGTGAGATTAATGTGCTGTTATTTAACGGACTGACTGCTCATGATGCGGATGATCAGGTAGTGCCGGGTCTTGCGGAAAGCTGGGACTATGATGAAGACACCTGTACTTATACATTTCATATCCGTGATGGAATCAAATGGCATGACGGAGAGCCGTTTACGGCAGACGATGTAAAGTTTACTATAGAAGCTATCATGGATCCGGATAACGGATCGGAAAATGCGCCGAATTATGAAGATATCGAGGAAATTACAGTAACAGATGACCAGACGATTGCTTTTAAACTGGCAGAACCAAATGTGGCATTTCTGGAATATATGACAATGGCGATTTTACCAAAACATCTTCTGGATGGAGAAGATATGCAGGAATCTGATTTCTTCCGTCATCCGATAGGAACAGGTCCGTATAAACTGGAAAGCTGGGATGCAGGGCAGTCAATTGTCATGGTGAAAAATGAAGATTATTATCTTGGCAGTCCGAAAATCGATAAAGTGATCTTTAAGATTGTAGAGGATGACAATACACAGGCAGTACAGTTACAGTCCGGTGAGATTGATATGGCTCTGTTAGATCCGAAAAATGCACAGAGTTTTAAGGATGCAGATGATTATACCTGCTATGATATGACAACTTCGGATTATCGTGGTATTATGTTTAATTTCGGCAACGATTACTGGACGGAAAACAAAGATATTATTCCGGCAGTATGTTATGGTATTGACCGGCAGGCAATTATTGATGCAGTGCTTCTGGGTCAGGGAATGCCGGCATATGGTCCGTTACAGAGAAATATTTACAATGACGAAGATGTGGAACATTATGATTATAATCCGGAAAAGGCAAAAGAGATTCTTGAGAATGCGGGATGTACCATGGACGATGATGGCTTCTACGAGAGAAACGGAGAAGAAATCGGCTTTGTGATCAGCGTTATGTCCGGTGAACAGGATCGAATCGACATTGCGCAGGCAGCGGCACAGCAGTTGCAGGAGATCGGCATCAACTGTACGGTAGATATCCCGGCACAGATGGACTGGGGAGGACAGATGGCCTGCCTGATCGGCTGGGGAAGTCCGTTTGATGCAGATGATCATACCTATAAAGTTTTCGGAACGGATAAAGGAGCCAATTATTCCGGTTATTCCAATGAAAAAGTGGATGAATATCTGACCCTGGCAAGACAGTATGAAGATCAGGAAATCCGTGGGAAATATTATGATCTTTTCCAGGAAGAACTGGCAAAGGATCCGGCATATGCATTTATCTGTTATATTGATGCCAATTATGTGGCGGATTCGGATATCAAAGGAATTTCTGAAAAGACCGTACTTGGCCATCACGGAGTTGGTATTTTCTGGAATATTCAGGACTGGGAAATCGTGAAATAAAAAGAAAGATAAGAGCTGCAAAGAGACTGGGAACAGTCTCTTTATGCAGTTTAGAGAGGTTGATCATGAATGAGTTACTGAAGGCAGAACATCTGTCGGTAAGCTTTTTTACGGATGCCGGTGAAGTGGAAGCGGTTCGGGATGTAAGTTTTACTGTGAAAAAAGGGGAAGTGCTGGCCATTGTGGGAGAATCCGGGTGCGGGAAGAGTGCATTGTGCAAAAGTATTATGAAATTACTTCCGAAGACAGCAAAAATCAAGTCCGGGAAAATACTGGTGAATGGAGCGGATATTACGGACTATACGGAGAAGAATATGTCACGGCTGCGTGGAGAACTTTTTTCGATGGTCTTTCAGGACCCGATGACATCTCTGAATCCGACGATCACGGTGGGAAAACAGATCGGAGAGGCGGTGAGGATCCATAATAGAAAAATGTCGAGAGGACAAATCAGACAAAGAGTTATAGAACTGATGCAGCTGGTGGAAATAGACAGGCCGGAGGAAAGGATCCGTCAGTATCCCCATGAATTTTCCGGGGGTATGCGTCAGAGAGCAGTTATGGCAATTGCCCTTGCCGGTGATCCGAAGATTTTGTTTGCCGACGAACCTACGACTGCGCTGGATGTGACGATTCAGGCGCAGATTCTTGATGTTTTCCGGCGAATCCAGAAAAAAATGGAGATGGCAACCGTCTTTATCAGTCATGATCTCGGTGTTGTAGCAGGAGTGGCAGACCGTGTAGCGGTTATGTATGCGGGAAAGATTGTGGAAATCGGGACAGCAGAGGAAATTTTTTATGATCCGAGGCATCCGTATACCTGGGGGCTGCTACAGTCACTTCCCATTCTGTCAGAGGAAAAAGAATGGCTCCCGACACTGCCTGGCATGCCGCCTACTCTGATTCATCCGCCAAAGGGTGATGCATTTGCGGAAAGAAATGTATATGCAATGAGAATAGACTATGAAAAAGAGCCTCCTATGTTTCGGGTTACAGATACTCACTATGCGGCTACCTGGCTGCTGGATGAGCGGGCACCGAAGGTGAAGGTTCCGATGGGAGGATAAAGGGATGGAAAATGATATTATACTGGATGTGCAGCATCTTTCGCATGTTTTCCGGCTGAACCGGAAAACAAAAGTCAAAGCAGTAAACGATGTTTCTTTTCGGATAAAAAAAGGAGAAATTTACGGACTGGTAGGAGAATCCGGATCCGGGAAATCCACAGTGGCACGCTGTGTCATGAATATATACAAACCTTCCGGAGGAGAAATCTTTTATAAAGGGATACCTGTTTGTAAAAACAGGGAATTCCAAAAAAATCGGAAAATGTTGCAGATGACGAGGCAGATAATTTTTCAGGACTCGGCTTCGAGTCTGAATCCGGGAATGAAAGTCCGAGATATCGTGGAGGAACCGCTGCGTATCCAGTCCCGGAAAATCCGTACAGATAAAAGGAAAATAGAAAAACAGCTGGAACTGGTGGGACTTGACGGAAGTTATCTGGAAAAATATCCATATGAACTGTCCGGTGGGCAACGACAGCGGGTGGCAATTGCACGGACCCTGTTCGCAAAACCGGATCTGATCGTGGCAGATGAGCCAATAGCATCGCTGGATGTATCTATTCAGGCACAGATGGTCAATCTGTTTCGAAAATTGCAGAAAGAGCAGGGATTTTCCTTCCTTTTTATCGCGCATGATCTTTCGATGGTGAAATTTTTGTGCGATCGGACCGGAGTTATGTATCATGGAGGACTGGTTGAAGAAGGAGCCACAAAGGATGTGTTTTCACATCCGGAACATGAATATACAAAAGCATTGCTGGCAGCAATTCCCGTACCGGATCCGAGGGAAGAACGAAACAGAAGGGTGATAAAGTGCAATGAGGGGTGAACGGGTATTATATTATGGAAAAAAATTGCTGATTTTTATAATCAGTGTATGGGTACTGTCTCTTGTAACGTTTTATGTGTCCAGACTTGCACCGGGAGATCCGCTGGTTTCTTACTATGGAGAACGCGTGGAAAAGATGAGTCCGGAAGAAAGGGAATGGGCAGAGGAGAAGCTGGGTCTGAATGAAAAAATATCTGTACAGTATGCAAGATGGATCCGTCAGGCATTTCATGGAAATTTTGGAATTTCCTATAAATATAAAATGGATGTGATGGAGGTATTGAGAAGCAGAATCGGCAATACACTGATTCTCGGAGGAAGTGGCTTTCTGGTCATATTTTTCGGATCGTTGTTTCTGGGCGTGGTGTGTGCATGGAAAGAGGGCGGATGGGCAGACCGGATGATCTGTAAAGTGGGAACGGTCATCAGTTGTGTACCGGAATTCTGGCTGGCTCTGGTACTGATTCTTGTATTTTCTGTTTCTCTTCGATGGCTTCCGAGTTCAGGAGCTTATGCGGTAGGCAAGGAAAATAATATTATGGATCGGATTGTCCATATGATTCTTCCTCTGACGGTTATTGTGACAGAACATCTCTGGTATTACGGCTATATGATCCGGAATAAAATGCTGGATGAGATCCGGGCAGAGTATGTATTGCTGGCGAAAGCAAAAGGAATGAAAAAGTCCCGGATCATGATTTTTCATTGTATGAGAAATATCATGCCGGCATATCTCAGTATTATGGCAATTTCTGTGGCACATATTATGGGTGGAACGTACGTGGTGGAGACGGTTTTTTCCTATCCGGGAATCGGCACACTGGCATATGAAAGTGCCCGCTATAAAGACTATAACCTGCTGATGGTAGTCAGCCTGCTGTCCGGGATCATAGTGATTGTCTGTAATATGGCAGCACAGATTCTAAATGAACGAATTGATCCGAGAATCCGCATCAGCAGACAGCCGGATATGCAGGAGGTGAGGGAAGATGAATGATCCGTTTGAAATTGTCGGTATAAGGCGGGAACTTCAGAATCATCAGATAGAGGAACAAGAAAACAGATGGTACCGGGCAATTCCCTGGTTTTCTGTTGTTGTTCTGCTGATAATTGTGGGGGGATGCCTGTTTTGTGAAAAGTTTATGACAAAAGATCCGTCCTATATGGATCTGAAAAATTATACTGTTGCGCCATGCAAGGAGTTTTTGTTTGGAACAGATACTATGGGACGGGATATTTTCTCCATGATATGGTATGGGGGACGGCAGTCTCTGTTTATAGGATTCGTGGCAACGATAATATCCACCGGTATTGCAATTATATTTGGAACAGTCAGTGGCCTTGCACCGGAATGGCTGGATATGATACTCATGCGAATGACAGAGATTTTGCTGAGTATTCCCAATCTGCTTCTGGTTATTTTTCTGCAGGCGATTCTGGGGAAGGCAAATGTGCTGAGTCTGTCGCTGGTCATAGGAGTTACAAGCTGGACCAGTATAGCGAAAGTAGTAAGGACAGAGGTACGTCAGCTAAGAAGCAATGAATATGTGGTTGCGGCTAGATGTATGGGTGGCGGCTTTTTCTATATTCTCCGGAAACATCTTGCCCCCAACTTTTTGTCTTCCATTATGTTCATGGTTGTTATGAATGTTCGAAGTGCGATTGTGGAAGAATCAACTTTGAGTTTTATGGGTATAGGACTGCCATTGGAAATTATTTCCTGGGGAAGTATGTTGTCACTGTCGGAAAAAGCACTGCTTACCGATGGCTGGTGGATCATTCTGATTCCCGGGGCGTTTCTTGTTATAACCTTATTGGCTATTACCGGGATAGGAGATTATCTGAGAAAAGAGTTGAATAAGAAAGAGAGTTATCTGTAATGTGGAAGAAATCGCGGATATGATGGATTCGTTTCTGACATTTTTTCTCATTCTGCTGTTTTTGATTGCATCTTTTTTGGAAAAAAAGTAAAATACTAATGGAAAAAATGAAATTATAATATATGCAGGAGGAGAAACATGGATAACAAAGAATTCGCTTTACAGGAACACGAAAAATGGGCTGGAAAAATCGAAGTGATCAGTCGTGCAAAACTGGATACTCCGGAAGATCTGGCTGTTTGCTATACACCGGGTGTTGCAGAACCCTGCATCAAAATATCAGAGGACGTAGATCTTTCTTATAAATATACCCGTCGTCACAACATGGTAGCGGTTGTCACAGACGGAAGTGCCGTACTGGGACTGGGTGATATCGGACCGGAGGCAGGCATGCCGGTTATGGAAGGAAAATGCTGTCTGTTCAAGGCGTTTGGCGATGTGGATGCATTTCCGTTGTGTGTGCGCACCAAAGATGTGGACGAGATTGTAAAGACCGTCAGCCTACTGGCAGGAAGTTTCGGTGGAGTCAATCTGGAAGATATCTCCGCACCCCGTTGTTTTGAAATCGAACGCAAGTTAAAAGAGTGTTGTGATATTCCGATCTTCCACGATGACCAGCATGGAACCGCAGTGGTAACAATGGCAGCTATGATCAATGCGCTGAAAGTAGTCGGAAAGAAGATTGACGAGATCAAAGTAGTAACTTCCGGAGCGGGTGCAGCGGGTATCGCAATCATCAAACTGCTGATCAGCATGGGTCTGAAAAATGTGATCATGTGTGACCGGAAGGGTGCAATCTACAAAGGCCGTGAAGGACTGAACAAAGAAAAAGAAGAGATGGCTGAGATCTCCAACCGGAACATGGAAAAGGGAAGTCTGGCAGATGTGATCAAGGGGGCTGACGTATTTATCGGTGTATCCGCACCGGGAACGGTGACACAGGAAATGATCCACACGATGGCTCCGAATCCGATCCTCTTTACCATGGCGAACCCGACACCGGAGATCATGCCGGAAGAAGCAAAGGCGGCAGGTGCAGCCGTGATCGGAACCGGAAGAAGTGATTTCCCGAACCAGATCAACAACGTACTGGCATTCCCTGGTATCTTCCGCGGTGCGCTGGATGTGAGAGCGAGCGATATCAACGATGAGATGAAGGTAGCCGCTGCGTATGCGATCGCAAATATTATCACGGACGAGGAGAGAAATGCAGAGTATATCATTCCGAATCCATTTGATAAACGGGTGGCAAAGGCAGTTGCTGAGGCAGTTGCGAAGGCTGCAAGAGATACGGGAGTTGCACGAATCTAAGGGATTCGGAAGTTGCTGTGGCGATGGAGCGGCTGTGTGTATAGTTGCTCAGGCAGGAAATTGATTTAAAAACAGAAAATCAGATGCAGAATACAGAGAAATCTGTAATGCATCTGATTTTTTTGTTTTTACTTCTGGTGTTCCTGTCGATAGGTTCGTGGAGAGACACCTACCAGTTTTTTGAATGCCTGTGTAAAATAGTTCTGCGAAGAAAATCCACTGGACTCGGCAATCTGTGTGATGGAGTAATCGGTGTCACACAGCAATCGTTTGCTGTGGGCGATGCGCAGTTGCAGCAGGTAGTTGATCGGTGAGACGGAGAAGGCAGCAGAAAACTGATGGGAGAGGTAGTATTTGTCCCAGTGGACGATGGCTGCGATCCGCTCGAGTGTTACCGGTTCGTGGAAGTGTTCTTCGATGTAGGCTTTGGCGCGCTGACATTCGTATGGAATATCGGTAGGCGGTGCAAAGGTGAATTCTTTCCCGGTGATCCGGTGGAGCTGCAGAAGCAGGATGGACAGATAATGCTGGCAGACTTCCTCATAGGAAGTCTGTTTTTTTTGCAGTTCTTCCAGGATCGCGTGCAGGAGTGAGAGGATCATTTCCCGGTGGGAGGAGAGCTGGAAGATCTGGAAGGGGGAGAAGGTTTCTCCTTCGTGGAAGCGGAACTGAAGGTTATCGATTCCAAGGACAATATAGTGCATTTTCTTTTCCTGTGAGGAGCGTTCGGTGTGGTGAACTTTGGGGTTGACGATGACGAGGGTGTTTTTTTGCAGGGGAATCTGGGTTTCGTCGGTGCACAGCCATCCTTCGCCGTCGGTTACGTAGAAGAGTTCGGTGCAGTCGTGGGAGTGGAGGACGCCGTTCCAGTCGGTACCGAAGGAGGAGGAGGTTACATAGCGGAGGTGTTGCTGGGGCTGGTGTTCGGGGGATAGGTCTGTTAAGGAATAGGATAGGGTGGACATATGAAAGCCTCCTTGTAGGTTAGTTGATAGACGGACGAAATTGAGCACCTGCTTCTGGGAACAGACAACCGCTGGTAACGCAAATCTGAACTAGTCACTAACTCCGACTATAGTTCACGAGGGTCAGCGGACCCTCGTGAAAGTCTGCGTAAGTGCCGGATTTCATCTTTGCTAAGGGCACCAGCAAAAGGCTGTCTGTTCCCAGAAGCAGGTGCTCAATTTCTGACAGCGGTTATGCTGCAACATTACTGTCGGGTGGACAACGTTGGTATGAAAATGAAGTACAATTTCACCCGAGGAAAAACCGTAGATGAAATTTTTTATTTTATATAGATCAGTATAGCAAAGAATCGCATATACCGCAAGATATCTAATGTTTGTAACAAGAGTAGCATAGAAAGAATGGTGGGGATTGGATATAATGGAGTTAGTGCAGCGGACGGGAAACAGCCGCCTGTCTGGTGCAGACTGGAATGGGGCTGCCGGCAGTGAGAGACAGATAGGGGAAAAGATCATTGTCGGCAGTTATTTCTGGTGTTTTAGGATTTGGGGTTGGATATATGCGGAAATCGTAAGATTCCGAGAGTGATAATAAAGAAAGAGAGAGGTGTGTGTTATGGGTAAAGAGTGTACAACAGGTAGGGTAACGATTCCGACTGATGTGGATGTCGTACCGGAGACACTGGAGCTGGTGAAACGGTGGGGGGCGGATGCGATCCGTGACTGTGACGGAACGGATTATCCGGAAGAACTGAAGAAGGTGGATGCGAAGGTATACGCAACATATTATACAACCAGAAAAGATAATGTATGGGCGAAGGCGAATCCGGATGAGATTCAGCAGATGTATATTATGACATCGTTCCATACAGCGACAAAGGGTGAGCTGTCGATTCATCTGATGGATCATCTGTATCCGGATATGTTAAAAGTAAATTCGCATGATGATATCCAGAGATGGTGGGAAGTTATTGACCGTACCACAGGAAAAGTGGTTCCGGTGACAGAGTGGAGTTATAGTGAGGAGACCGGTGATGTGACCATCAAACCGGCGAAGGCTTTTCATGATTATACGGTAAGTTTTCTGGCTTATATTATGTGGGATCCGGTTCATATGTATAATGCGGTGACGAATGACTGGCAGGGTGTGGAAAAACAGATTACATTTGATGTCCGTCAGCCGAAGACTAAAGAGTATTCAAAGAAACGTCTGAGAAAATTCCTGGAGAGTCATCCGTATGTGGATGTGGTTCGTTTTACTACATTTTTCCATCAGTTCACACTGATCTTTGATGAACTGGCGAGAGAAAAATATGTAGACTGGTATGGTTATTCCGCATCGGTAAGTCCGTATATTCTGGAGCAATTTGAACAGGAAGTAGGGTATAAGTTCCGTCCGGAATTTATCATCGATCAGGGTTATATGAATAACATGTATCGGATTCCGTCAAAAGAATTTATGGATTTTACCGCATTCCAGAGAAGAGAAGTTACAAAACTGGCAAAAGAGTTTGTGGATATCGTGCATGAGTATGGAAAAGAAGCCATGATGTTCCTCGGCGATCATTGGATCGGCATGGAGCCGTTTATGGATGAGTTTAAGTCCGTAGGGCTGGATGCTGTGGTAGGCTCTGTGGGAAATGGAGCCACCCTTCGTCTGATCAGTGATATTCCTGGTGTCAAATATACCGAGGGACGTTTCCTTCCGTATTTCTTCCCGGATACCTTCCATGAGGGCGGAGATCCGGTAAAAGAAGCGAAAGTCAACTGGGTGACTGCCCGTCGTGCGATCTTGAGAAAACCGATCGACCGTATCGGTTACGGTGGATATCTGAAACTGGCGGTACAGTTCCCGGAATTCATCGATTATGTGGAAAGTGTCTGCAAGGAATTCCGTACCCTGTATGACAATATCAAGGGAACTACGCCGTACTGTGTAAAAACCGTAGCGGTATTAAACTGCTGGGGTAAGATGCGGGCCTGGGGAAATCATATGGTACATCATGCCATCTACCATAAGCAGAACTATTCTTATGCGGGCATCATGGAAGCACTGAGCGGCGCACCGTTTGATGTGCGGTTTATCACTTTTGATGATATCCGCAAGGATCCGGAGATGCTCAAAGATATCGATGTCATCCTGAACGTGGGAGATGGCGATACGGCCTATACCGGTGGAGATAACTGGACAGATGAGACAATTGTTTCTGCGATCAATGAATTTGTATACAATGGCGGTGGATTTATCGGAATCGGTGAGCCGACCGGTCATCAGTGGGAAGGCAAATACATTCAGTTAAGAAGCGTATTGGGGGTAGAACGTGAGAATGGATTTGACCTGAACAAAGACAAATACAACTGGGAAGAACATACCCACTTTATCACCGAGGACTGCAAGGGAGATGTGGACTTCGGAGAAGGAAAGAAAAATATGTATGCTCTGCCGGATACTACGATCATCCGTCAGATCGATAAAGAAGTGCAGATGGCAGTCAACTCTTTTGGAGAAGGAAGAGGTGTCTACATCAGCGGTCTGCCATACAGCTTTGAGAACAGCCGTGTGCTGTACCGTGCGATCCTGTGGGCTGCACACGATGAGGAAAATCTGCACCGGTGGTTTAGTACGAACTATAATGTAGAAGTTCATGCCTATGTAAAGAATGGAAAATACTGTATCGTAAACAACACCTACGAACCACAGGATACCACTGTATACAAAGGTGACGGAACCAGTTTTGACCTGCATATGGAAGCAAATGAGATTATCTGGAAAGAAATCTGAGGTTCCTTTGTTTGACAAAATGCTAAACTGCAAAATCTTGACTTTCTAACAGAATACAGGTAAAATAATAATATGTTTAGCGGCTTGCCGGGAGGCAGGCCGCTATTTTCGTGGTTTCAGACCGGAAAAAATGGGAAAAATCAGGATGTGAAATCCGTGAAAATCACGATCAGGGAGAAGCGTAAGAAACAGGAAACAGGCAACCCGTCTGAACATCTGCAGAAATCAAGTGCGTGCAGTTACAAAGGTTCAGACATCTCAGGGGAAACCCGGAAAGTAATGAGAGGAACAAGATGAAGAAAATATGGATTACCGGTGCGGAAGGGCATATCGGAACCGCACTGCTCGATCTGCTCGAGGGTGTGGAATACCAGTTATTGCCGACGGATATCGAGGAAGTGGACATCACAAAGATTGATGAGGTTACACAGTTTGTACATGTCAACCGTCCGGATGTTGTGATCAACTGTGCAGGTATGACCGATGTGCAGGAATGTGAGAACAATGTAGATGAAGCGTATCGTGTCAATGCGATCGGTGTGAGAAATGTGGCACTGGCCGCCAATGAGGTTAATGCGAAAGTGATACAGATTTCCACGGATGATGTCTTTGATAAGGAATCGCGGGTTCCGTATAATGAATTTGACAACGTGCATCCGAGAACAATCTATGGAAAATCAAAAGAAGCGGGAGAAAAGATTTTAACCCAGCTGTTAAATCGGTTTGTGATCATCCGAAGCTCCTGGATCTATGGAATCGGAAGAGATTTTGTAGATGAAGTGCTTCGCAATGTAGGACAGGGAAAGATGATGGAAGTGCCGAACAACCAGTATGCGGCGCCGACCAGCGCGAAAGAGCTGGCGAAGGTGATCCGCTATTTTATCGACAACGAAGAATACGGTCTTTACCATGTGGTCTGCCCGGGAAGCTGCAGCAGATATGAATTTGCAAGAACGATCCTTGAGTATTCCGGAAAAGCCGGAGAACTGGATCTGTATCCGGTTGTGATCGAAGATTCCGCTCGCCCGACCTACTCCGTTCTGGACAATATGATGCTTCGCCTGACCGGCATCGAAGAGCCGAAAGACTGGAAGGCAGCCCTGAAAGAATATCTGGATGAGACAGGAGGGCTGGAATAATGGCAAAAAACAGTACAGAAAAAACAAAGAAAAAATTAGGTCTGTCCACACAGATTTTTATTTCACTGCTGATCGGTGCCCTGTTTGGAGTTGTGATCCATTACTGGGTTCCATCCAGCTATATCAAAGATACCGTCATCGTAGAAGGTGTTCTCTATGTTGTGGGACAGGGATTTATCCGCCTGATGCAGATGCTGGTTGTACCTCTGGTATTCTGCTCACTGATCTGCGGAAGTATGGCCATCGGAGATACCAAGACTCTGGGAAAAGTTGGTGTGAAAACCATCGGATTCTATCTGGTAACCACAGCCCTGGCTGTATGCGTGGCCCTGGGAAGTGCCCTGCTGATCAATCCGGGTCGCGGACTGGATATGGATGCCGTTCAGAAAGGAACTGTATCTTCCACTACAGAAGCCACCAGCCTGGTGGATACTCTATTAAATATCATCCCGAAAAACCCGGTACAGTCCATGGCAAACGGCGATATGCTGCCGATCATCGTATTTGCCCTGTTCGTCGGTATCATGCTGGCAAAATTGGGAACCAGAGGTTCGGTTGTGGCAAACTTCTTCAGCCAGTTTAACGATGTTATGATGGAGATGACCATGGCGATCATGAAGATCGCGCCGATCGGAGTGTTCTGTCTGATCGCACGTACCTTTGCAACGGTTGGTTTCTCCGCATTTGCTCCGATGTTAAAATATATGGGTAACGTAACCCTGGCACTGGCGATCCAGTGTCTGGTAGTATATCAGATCTTGTTGTTTGTATTTACCAGACTGAATCCGTTCAAATTTATCAAAAAATTCCTGCCGGTTATGGGATTTGCATTCTCTACGGCAACATCCAATGCGACGATCCCGATGTCTATCGATACACTGAGCAAGAAAATGGGTGTATCCAAGCAGATTTCTTCCTTCACGATTCCGCTGGGTGCGACCATCAACATGGATGGAACTTCTATCATGCAGGGTGTGGCGGTAATCTTTATCGCACAGGCGTACGGTATCCCGCTTACGATAGGCAATCTGGCAACCGTAGTGGTAACGGCAACGCTTGCTTCCATCGGTACTGCAGGTGTGCCGAGTGTTGGTCTGGTAACTCTGGCGATGGTACTGAATTCTGTAGGACTTCCGACCGAAGGTATCGCCCTGATCATGGGTATCGACCGTATCCTGGATATGATCCGTACCGCAGTCAACATCACCGGTGATGCTGTATGTACAACAATCGTATGTCATCAGGAAGGCAGTCTGAACAGAGAAGTATTTAATAAAGACTGAAAAGAATAGAAAAACAAAAAGAAGGGCACGAAGCTGTCGGAATCAGGGAAATCCGATGGTTTCGTGCCTTTTTTGTGAAAGTTTATTAAGAATGAAAGGTGTCTGATGCCAGAGATTACGGAGCGGTGACCGGGAAGGAAAGGGTAACCTCGAAGAAGGCATCTGTCTGGCAGACCACAAGACTTCCACCCATCCGTTCCATATTCCGGGTACTGCTCTTAAGACCGATCCGGTTGCTTTCTACCGCAGAATGTTCCGGTTTCACAGTATTTTTTAAGATAAGACACAGCGCAGCATCTCCGTCGCTTTCCGACATAAGCTGCATGGAAAGGGTGACTGTTTCCTGCTTGCTGCCATATTTCAGAATATTGGAAAATAGATTATTCAGGACCCGCTTGCAAAGCTCCGGGTCTGCCTGAATCGTAAGTGCGTCCGGGGTGGTAATGTCGGAAGTGTCAGCATCCGGAAAAGATATATCCGTGTGAAACCCGGCAAGTTCCAGAAAATCCATCTGTTCCCGGAAAAGTTCGAGAAGCCGGGAAAGCGAAAAAGAGATCATCCGGATCTGTTCCGGCTCGGACGCGTCGTACACCAGCGCATATTCAAACATCCGGTCGGTGAGCCTGCGGATATCATCGGTTTTTTGCAGGCAGCGTGTGACATAGGTATTCTGCATCTCGGGATTCCGGTTTAATTGCAGGATGTCCAGATACCCGTGAAGAACGGTCAGCGGTGTGCGAAGATCGTGGGAGAGGGCGGCGATCAGTTCCCGGTTGGACTGGTGAGCTTCCTGTTCCTGACGGATATTCTGATCGAGGGTGAGACGGAGATGGTCAAGTTCCCGGGAGAGCACACCGATCTCGTCTGCACCGGAAGACGCAACCGGGGTGGAGAGATCACCGGCGGACATGCGAAGAATCTCCTGCTTTAAAAGCACCACCTGCTTCATTTTCCGGTTGATAAAAAACAGCAGGATCAGAAGAAACAGACCGACCGACAGAAAAAGAGAGAACAGGAAGTAAGGAAAGATAAATACGGAACTGTGATAAAAGTTGACAATCACGGTTGCGTAGCCATTTTTAAACTTTGTATTCCGTTCAAGTTGTTGATCCATCACCCCGTCAGTCAGACGATATCCGATATCAAAGAAGGACTGAAACTGTTCTTTATCCATACAGCGTGGATACTGGCCGGCGCGGTAGATACCGTCTTCCATACCGTAGATAGCGAGACCGGTGTAATCATCCAGCTGATCAAACAATGGCTGTAGTTTTTTTACGGCTTCGGTATCTGCTTCGGAAGCGGGAATATCGTAGTTCAAAGCTTCTGTTCCGAGCATGGTCCAGAAATTTTCATCTGGTTGAGGAATGGGGAGGGCTATGGGAAGATTTGTTTCTGTGACCAGGTGAAGCACATACCATTTGTTTGCCCACAGGGTATGAAAAAGACCGAGGCAGAGCAGTGTGGAGACAAAAAGAAGAAAAAGCAGTTTGGTTCGGATGTGTCGGATCTTAATCACAGTGATACCCCCTTCCCCATGTGGTTTTTATGTAAACCGGATTAGACGGATCTGCTTCAATCTTCTGGCGCAGATTCCGGATATGGACGGTGATCGTATTGCTGGCGCCGTAATAATAAGGTTCCTCCCATACAGCTTCGTAGAGGCGCTGGGGAGAGAAAATCTGTCTGCGGTTGGAAAGCAGGAGTTTCAGGATCTCATACTCCGTGGAAGTGAGATCCACCGGCTGCTGGTTTAAGGTTACTTTTTCCGACCGGGGCTCCAGGCACAGATCACCGCAGGTCAACAGATTGGATGCTGAGTGTCCGGCAGTCGGGGATTTTCCCTGATAAATGCGGTAACGGCGAATCAGCGCTCTGGTGCGTCCGAGAAGTTCCGTATAGGAAAAGGGTTTTGCAAGGTAATCGTCCCCGCCACTGGAAAAGCCCATAAGTTTATCACTGTCAGAAGTTCTGGCACTTAAAAACAGGATTGGTACGTTGGTGAGCTGCCGGATCTTCTGGCAGGTCTCGTACCCGTTTAACCCCGGCATCATGATATCGAGAATGATCAGATCAAAACTGTCTTTTTCCAGAAAATGAAGGGCTGAACTGCCATCGGCAGCCTCTGTCACCCGGATACCTTCTCCTTCCAGTAAAACATGTATGATATCACGAATTTCCGGGTTATCGTCTACGACAAGAACCTTTGCAGGCAGCTGTTTCATAATTGTCCTCCGATTTTATAAAAATTTTATGGTGCCTGACACCATTTTTCTGCTTTTCATTATACAGGAATTTTACGGATTGTAAAAAAATCTTTAGAAATCTTAGGATTTATCTTTCGCTAATTTTAAGAAACAGAGGGTACAATGCAAAGTTGAAGGAACAAAATGGAGTAATATACGTTCTGAGACGGAAAGAGGAGTGAGAGTATGAACCTGATATCAGTGATTGTTCCCTGTTGGAATGAAGAAGAGACCATACCGATTTATTATGAACATATGTGTCCGGTGATGGATGTCATAGATGCGGACTGTGAACTGATCTTTGTGGATGACGGATCACAGGATGCGACACTTTCGGAGATGAAGAAACTGTCAGAGAAGGATGCGCGCTGCCAGTATCTTTCTTTTTCGAGAAATTTCGGAAAAGAAGCGGCGATCTACGCGGGACTCTGTAAGGCAAAGGGAGATTATGTGGTGGTGATGGATGTGGATCTGCAGGATCCGCCGGAGCTTTTGCCGAAAATGTATGAGATGGTAAAAAACGGAACCTGTGACAGCGTCGCTACCAGACGTTCCGACCGAACCGGGGAGCCGGTGATCCGCTCGTTTTTATCGGAAAACTTCTATAAATTTATTAACAAAATTTCAAAAACACAGCTTGTATACGGAGCGAGAGACTATCGGATCATGTGCCGGAAAATGGTAGATGCCGTGTTGCAGATGAGTGAGTATAACCGGTTTTCCAAAGGAATCTTCAGCTGGGTTGGCTTCAGAACCGAATGGCTGGAATATGAAAATGTGGAGCGCAGCGCGGGAGAGACGAAATGGTCTCTGCGCCAGCTGTTTCAGTATTCCCTGGAAGGAATCACCGGTTTTTCAGTGGCTCCTTTATCAGTGGCGGCAGTGCTTGGCGTTGTATTCTGTGGGGTATCGTTTTTAATGATATTGTTTCTGGTGATCCGGACACTGATCTGGGGCGATCCGGTGGCGGGCTGGCCATCCATGGTCTGCGTGATCTTGTTTATGGGAGGCATTCAGCTGCTTTGCATGGGGATCATGGGAGAGTATCTCTCAAAAACCTATCTGGAATCCAAACATCGTCCGATCTATATCGTAAGGAGTTCCAGTTATGAAAAAGAGTAATGCAAAAGAGAAAATTTGCGGACTGGCATCTTATGCTGCACTGGCTGTTCTGACTGTGGCGGCCTGCTGGTTTTTTGCCGGAAGATACGGTGTCTTCGGGGCAAATATGGACTGGATCAGTCAGCACAGCGTGTTCCCGGAATATTTTCGGCAGCAGTTTTATCAGACAGGACAGTTTTTCTCGGAATACGCGTCCAATATCGGCGGCGGGCAGAATATTTACAATTTTTCCTATTACGGGCTTTATAATCCCATCGTGCTGATCGCCTATCTGCTTCCTTTTGTGAAAATGAGCGATTATCTGATGGCGGCCGGTGTGATCTGTCTGGCGGCTTCCGTCTGCCTGCTGTATGGGTGGCTGAAAAAACGAGAATTTCCCACAGAGATTGCGCTGGGCGTGGCAGTCCTGTTTTTACTGGCGGGACCGATGATTTACCAATCCTGTCATCAGATCATGTTTGTACAGTATATGCCCTTCTTACTGATGGCATTTCAGGGTGTGGATCGGTACTGGGAAAAAGGGAAACCAGGTCTGTATACCCTGGGCGTGTTTCTGATGATTCTGACCAGTTTTTATTTCAGTATCGCAGGGATGGCAGCGATATTTTTATACGGCTGGTACGGCTATCCAAAAGGCATCCGAAAGAGAAAACTGTTCGGGTTTGTGATTCCGATGATCGTGGCGATACTATCAGCCGGGGTGCTGCTGGTTCCTACGGCATATGCGATCCTGCAGAGAAGCGGAAGCTCAAAAAGTCAAAACCTGAAAGAACTGCTGATGCCGAACCTGCAACTGGACACTTCTTTGTATGGTGCGTACAGTGTTGGACTGACGGTGATTCTGGTGGCCGTTTTACTGGGCGGAATCGTGTGTGGAACGATCCGGGAGCGGATGGTAACGGTGGTCTGTGTGGCACTTCTGACGGTTCCCGTATTTGCCTGGGGATTCAACGGGATGCTGTATGTGCGGTATAAATCGCTGATTCCGTTTCTTCCGTTTTTCTGCTATCTGACGGCGGGGTTTTTGAACCGTATGGAAAACGGGGAGATAGGCAGATGGAAAGGAGTATTCATATTTGGCGGTACGATGGGTGTCAGTTTGCTGGCACTTTATCAGCAGGGGAACGGATCGAGGGCGCAGAATTATCAGTTGATCCTGATCGAAAGCGCAGCACTGTTTTTTTTCTTCCTGATCTTTCAGAAGTGGAAACGCCCGTTCCTGCTTTTGATTCCGGCACTGGTATGCCTGGTGCTGATCAATCATGCGGTGAACGGAAAGGCAGGCAATCTGGTTCAGAAAGAAGATTATCAGGAGATCACAGACAGTGCCTGGCAGGATGCCGTGCGTGATGCGCTGGACGGAGAAACCGGTCTGTACCGGACGGAGCAAAGCGGAGTTGCCAAGAAGCGAAAGGATAACGTAAACCGGATCTGGGATATGCGCCAGTGGACGACTTCGGTATACTCTTCCGCCTATAATACAGAGTATCAGAAGTTTCGGAACAATGTCTTTCAGGTGGAACAGCCGTTTCGGAACGGACTGATGCAGCCCGCCTCGGCCAATCCGCTGTTTCAGAAGTTTATGGGAGTCAAATATGTGATCGGACGGAGTGAAAACGGGGAGAACTTCACGACGGAGGTACAGGAGGCGGCTGCGCCGGTGATCTACGGAACGAATCGGGTGATTACGGAAAAAACGTATCAGGCCATGAAATTCCCGTATAATCAGACCATGCTGATGCAGTATGCGGTAACAGGAAATGAAAAGATTGCCGATGCAGGGGTTGAAAAGACGAAGGGTATACAGGAAACGAACGTGATGTTTACGGCGAAGCAGGGAGTGACAAAGGAAGACGATTCCTGGAAGATCAAGACAAAAAAAGAGCAGAGAGCCACACTTTCTCTTGACGAAGATACATCGGGAAAAGAGAGAATCCTGTATCTGCAATTTGATGTGGAAAATGGCCATCCGAACCGGGATGTGAGCATCGTGATCAACGGGATCAGAAATAAGCTGACGGCAAAAAGTCATCTGTATTATAATGACAACACGACATTTACTTATGTGATGAAACTTTCCACAGATCAGGAAAAGATAAAAGTGACGTTCGGTGCGGGAACTTATAGGATCTGTAACCTGAAAAGTTATGTCAGTGATACGACGGTACTGGAAGATGATTCTCTGTACCAGTCCACGTTCACACCGGACTGGAACGCAACAAAGGGAAACCAGATCAGCGGCAGTATCGAGATGGAGCAGGACGGCTATCTGATCACATCGATCCCGTACGACAGTCATCTGGAGATCAAAGTGGACGGGAGAGAGGTCGTGACGGAGAAAGTCAACACGGTGTTTTTGGGCTGCCGGCTGGTAAGTGGGGAACACTGGGTGACGATCACCTACCACACCCCGGGACTTTCCGCGGGAAAATGGATCAGCCTGCTGGGGGTCTTTTTGTGGGGAGCGATGTGTTTTCTGACGAGGAAATGCAGAAAAGCAGAGAAAGAGACAGATGAAGAAGTTGCAGAATATGCCTCTGGTGTGAATAAAGTTCTGTAAAATGTGGAAAAAATCAGGTATAAATGTTGGTAAATGTGGACAACGTGTGTGTATGACAGGTTGTAGAAAAGACCGGAACATGATAAGATATCAGGGTCAAAAGGTCTGAAATCTGACGCAAGCTTGCTTGCAGGAAGATTTCTGAACTTGGGGCCCGCCAAAAACATGAGTAAGTAGCCATTTTTTGAAGAAAAATGAGCGGATTGCGAATGTTTTTGAGGATTGTGAGAGTACGAAGTACGGAACAATCCGATATCTTAACATCATTATAATCCTGTGGAAACAAACAGAGAAAAGAGGAATTATCATTATGAAATACAATTCTGTCCTGGACTTACACACGCATACTATTGTCAGCGGACATGCCTACTGTACCTTAAGAGAGATGGCAAAGGCAGCAGCCGATAAAAGGTTGGAGCTGTTGGGAATCACGGAACATGCACCGAAGATGCCGGGAACCTGTCATCTGTTTTATTTTGACAATCTGCGGATTGTACCGAGAGAACTGTATGGTATCGAACTGGTACTGGGATCCGAGGTTAATATTCTGGATGCGAAGGGAACCGTGGATCTCCCACAGAAGACGATGGAAAAACTGGATATCATCATTGCAAGTCTGCACACTCCATGCATGGAACCGGGAAGCCGCCAGGAGAATACAGAAGCCTATCTGAACGTCATGAAGAATCCATGCGTCAATATCATCGGTCATCCGGATGACGGAAGATATGAGGTGGACTACGAAGCACTGGTACAGGGAGCAAAAGAATACGGAAAGATCCTGGAACTGAACAACCACTCCATGGATCCGGACTGTAGCCGCTCCAACGCGATCGAGAACGATACGATCATGTTAAACTACTGCAAAAAATACCAGGTACCGGTCGTTATGGACAGCGATGCACACTTTGATGCACTGATCGGGGAATTTGACATGGCAAGAGAACTTCTGACAAAGCTGGATTTTCCGGAAGAACTGGTGCTGAACCGCTCAGCAGAAGAAGTGAAAAAATATCTGAAGAAGTAAAATTTACAGACTTTACAAATACAAACGTATATGCTACGATAAACTATAGTCATAAACAAAAACACCGTGACGAAGAGAGTACATGCACGACTGTCATTACAGAGAATTCCCGGAGGCTGAGAGGGATGTGATAAGGTGGATGGAAGATGGCTTCTGAGAGGCGCACCGAGCCGGAAGGTTAGGCTGCGACAGGATCCGCCTGTTATAGCGGCAGAGTATAGCAGTACTTGGCGAGGTTTCTTTCGTGAGAAAGAGACGAAGAGAAGTGGTAACACGGTATCATATCCGTCTTCTTACAAACAGTAAGAAGGCGGTTTTTTTACGCGAGCAACGAGCCAAAGTCCGTGCTTGCACGAGACCTTGGCGACTGCCGCGGTAACATGAGAAACTCGCGGAGCGTGTTTCTCATAGTATGCGTGAGCAAGGAGGAAATAAATAATGGCAAAAGAAAAATTTTATATGACAACGGCGATTGCCTACACATCCGGTAAACCCCACATCGGAAATACCTATGAGATCGTACTGGCAGACAGTATCGCCCGCTTCAAAAGAAAGCAGGGATACGATGTATTCTTCCAGACCGGTACTGACGAGCATGGTCAGAAGATCGAGCTGAAAGCCGAAGAAGCAGGCATCACCCCGAAGGAATACGTAGACAACGTATCCACAGAGATCAAGAGAATCTGGGATCTGATGAATACATCCTATGACAAGTTCATCCGTACCACAGATGCAGATCATGAAAAACAGGTACAGAAGATTTTCAAAAAACTGTACGATCAGGGAGATATCTACAAAGGACACTACGAAGGAATGTACTGTACCCCGTGTGAATCCTTCTTTACAGAATCTCAGCTGGTAGACGGAAAATGTCCGGACTGCGGACGTCCGTGTACACCGGCGAAAGAAGAAGCATATTTCTTCAAGATGAGCAAATACGCTCCGCGCCTGATCAAATATATCAACGAACATCCGAAGTTCATCCAGCCGGTATCCAGAAAGAACGAGATGATGAACAATTTCCTGCTTCCGGGACTGCAGGATCTGTGTGTATCCCGTACTTCCTTCAGCTGGGGTATTCCGGTAGATTTTGACCCGAAACACGTAACGTATGTATGGCTGGATGCGCTGACCAACTACATCACTGGTATCGGTTATGACTGCGACGGCAACAGCTCCGAACTGTTCAACAAAAACTGGCCGGCAGACCTGCATCTGATCGGTAAAGATATCATCCGTTTCCATACGATTTACTGGCCGATCTTCCTGATGGCTCTGGATCTGCCTCTGCCAAAACAGGTATTTGGTCATCCGTGGCTGTTACAGGGCGATGGCAAGATGAGTAAGTCCAAAGGAAATGTGATCTATGCCGATGATCTGGTAGACTTCTTCGGTGTAGATGCTGTCCGTTATTTCGTTCTGCATGAGATGCCGTTTGAAAACGACGGTGTGATCACCTGGGAACTGATGGTAGAGAGACTGAACTCTGATCTGGCCAACACCCTGGGTAACCTGGTAAACCGTACCATCTCCATGTCCAACAAATATTTTGGCGGTGTGGTAACAAAAACAGGTGTGGAAGAAGATGTAGACGCTGATTTGAAAGCAGTTGTAACGGGAACCAGGGCAAAAGTAGCTGCCAAGATGGAAGACCTGCGTGTGGCGGATTCTATCACAGAGATCTTCAACCTGTTCAAACGCTGCAACAAATACATTGATGAGACCATGCCGTGGGCACTGGCAAAAGACGAAGCGAAGAAAGACCGTCTGGCAGAAGTTCTGTATAACCTGGTAGAAAGTATCACCATCGGTGCTTCTCTGCTGGAATCCTTCATGCCGGAAACCACAGAAAAGATCCTGGCTCAGTTAAACGGAGAAAAGAGATCTTACGAAGAACTGGATCAGTTCGGTCTGTATCCGTCAGGAAATAAAGTAACAGACAAACCGGAGATCCTGTTCCAGCGTCTGGATCTGAAAGAAATTCTGGAAAAAGTAGAAGCCATGAAAGCTGCACAGGCAAAACCGGAAGTACCGGAAGAGCCGGTGATTGATATCGATGCAAAAGAAGAGATTACCTTCGATGATTTCGGAAAAATGCAGTTCCAGGTTGGTGAGATCATCGCCTGCGAAGAAGTGAAAAAATCAAGAAAACTGCTGTGTTCTCAGGTGAAGATCGGCAGCCAGGTAAAACAGATCGTATCCGGTATCAAGGGACACTATACCGCAGAAGAGATGGTAGGAAAGAAAGTCATGGTTCTGGTGAACCTGAAACCTGCAAAACTGGCAGGCGTACTTTCTGAAGGTATGTTGTTATGTGCAGAAGATGCGGACGGCAACCTCTCTCTGATGGTTCCGGAAAAGAAGATGCCTGCAGGCGCAGAGATCTGCTAGAAAGTGTGAACCGACATGATATTTGAAAGTCATGCACATTATGATGATGAGGCTTTTGACGAAGACCGAAAAGAACTGCTGGATGCCCTGCCTGCGCAGGGCATCGGCAGAGTGATCAATGTATGCGCGGAAGTAGAAGGCTGGAACCGTACTCTGGATCTGATGGAACGGTACCCGTACATCTACGGAGCTGTAGGTGTCCATCCCGATGATGTGGGAGCACTGGACGAAGAAAAAATCGAACGGATGCATCAGATCTGCCGGATGGAAAAGACGGTGGCCGTAGGGGAGATTGGTCTGGACTATTACTGGGATAAAGAAAACCACGCAAAACAGATCTGCTGGTTCGAGCGGCAGCTGGAGGTAGCACGGGAAGAGAAACTCCCGTTTATCATCCACAGCCGTGATGCGGCAAAAGATACGCTGGATACCATGAAACGGCTTCATGCCGGGGATATCGGCGGTGTGGTACACTGCTTTTCATACGGAAAAGAGATGGCAAGGGAATACCTGGATATGGGGCTTTCCCTCGGTATCGGCGGTGTCCTGACCTTTAAGAATGCAAGAAAACTGGTGGAAGTCGTAGAGTATGCACCACTGGAATCTCTGTTACTGGAAACCGACAGCCCCTACCTGGCACCGGTTCCCAACCGGGGAAAACGAAACTCTTCGCTGAACATTCCGTATGTGGTGGAGAAAATCGCCGAGATTAAGGGCGTGTCACAGGAAGAGGTAGAAGAAGTCACCTGGAAGAACAGTTTCCGGGTCTTTTCAAAAGTGAAATAAATTGCTATATAAAGAACTTGCATTTTTCTCAGGGTCTTGTATACTATCGGTGTGAATAGCGGTGCGTTTCTACGGAGCGTACTTGAGGGGATTGGATGCGTCCGATCCCTTTTTTGATTTACGTGGGCAATGAACTAACACGAGACCTTAGTGAATGCAGCGATAACTTGAGAAAGTGGCTGTTGCAAAAACCACAGAATATAGTACAATTTTAATGATATAATCAAAGGATTAGAAAAATAATAAAATTCGGAAATTTAGTACTGCCAGCAATAGAAAGGAGCTTATATGGAGAAATGTCTATATGTATCTGATTTAGACGGAACATTGCTCAGAAGCGATGAAACAGTATCCGGGTATACATGCGAGGTGATCAACCAGCTTACGAAAAAAGGAGTTTTGTTTTCCTATGCAACTGCAAGATCCTATGTGACGGCTAAGAAGGTTACAAAGGGATTACATGCAAAGATTCCTTTGATTGTATACAATGGAGCCTTTGTTATTGACAATGTGACAGAAGAGGTTCTGATTTCAAATTATTTTCGTAATGATATCCATGAGGTTTTAGAAGAACTATTTGACAATGAAATATATCCAATAGTATATTCTTACATCGATGCTGTAGAATATTTTTCATTCATTCCGATGAAGTGCAAGAAAGGAATGCGAGATTTTTTAAATACAAGAAAAGGCGATCGACGATGGAGAGAAGTTCAAAATACGGAAGACTTAAAACGAGGAAATATGTTTTATGTAACATGTATTGATGAAAAAGAGAAACTGGAACCTTTTTTTGAAAAGTATAAAGATAGGTATCATATTGTTTTCCAACAGGATATTTATACGAAAGAGCAATGGCTGGAAATTATGCCTAGGGAGGCATCCAAATCAAATGCTGTTTTACAGTTAAAAGAAAAGTTAGGATGTAAAAAAGTGATATCCTTTGGAGATGCTGCAAATGATATCGACATGTTTCAAATATCAGATGAGGCCTATGCAGTAGCGAATGCATCTGATGAATTAAAACAGGCGGCCACAGAAATTATTGGAGGCAATGATGAGGATGGTGTGGCTAGATGGCTGGCTAAGGCTAGGCTTTAAAAAACAAAACTACATTTGCCGCATACAAAAATATTTTTCTGACGAGGAGAACAAAATGGAAAAAACAGACAGAAATGATCATGAAAAAATGATCCGTCGACTGAGAAAGCCACAGGGAAGAGTGGATGTAGTCATTGATACGGATACATTTAATGAAATTGATGATCAGTATGCACTATCTTACCTGATTCGATCAGATGAAAAACTGGATCTGAAGGCGATTTATGCAGCTCCATTTTTCAACGAAAAGTCTGACAGCCCGGCAGATGGGATGGAGAAAAGCTATCAGGAGATCATGAATATACTGACACTTCTGGGGCGGGATGATCTGAAAAAAGTTGTATACAAAGGATCAAAAGAATATATGCCATCGGAAGAACAGCCGGTGGAATCGGATGCGGCCAGGGATCTGGCACAAAGAGCGATGGAATATTCACAGGAGCATCCTTTGTATGTAGTAGCAATTGCTGCAATTACCAATGTTGCATCAGCGATCCGGATGAACCCGGAGATCATTGACCGGATCGTGGTGGTCTGGCTCGGGGGAAATGCCATTCACTGGCCGGATAACAGAGAATTTAATCTGGATCAGGATGTTGCAGGGGCAAGAATCATTTTCGGCTGTGGTGTGCCGGTCGTGCAGTTACCGTGTATGGGAGTGGTATCTGCATTTTCAACAAGCGGCCCGGAACTGGAATATCATCTAAAGGGGAAAAATAAACTCTGTGATTATCTTGTGGATGTGACAATAAAAGAAGCTAAAGCCTGCGGCGGTGGAGAAGCCTGGACAAGAGCAATCTGGGATGTGACAGCAGTAGCCTGGCTGCTGGACGGAGACTTCATGGAAGACTGCCTGATTCACAGTCCGATTCCGGAATATGATGCCCGGTATGCAGTCGACCAGAATCGACATTTTATCAAATATGTGTATCATGTTAAGAGAGATAATCTGTTTGAGGATTTGTTTGCAAAATTAGGAAAATAATGCAAGAAAAAGCTGCAGAAATACGTTCCTGTGAAAATCAGGTCTTTTCTGTAGCTTTTTCTAATTTTTCATAGTTAAGAATGCGGTACTGGTGATTGCTGCGCAGGAGGATACCGTCAGAAATAAACTGGCGGATCACTCGAAGAAGGTGGCGGTAACTGGTTCTGGATGTATCCGGAAGTGAAGGAAAAAATCGAAGAAATAATCGTCTTTCAGTCAGGGGTGAAAATTAATATGTTGGGACTGGATGTGACAGAGAAGGCACTTCTTCACCGGGAAAATATTCTTAAGATGAGAGACAGTGGAAAAACCGGGAATATGCTGTATGCATTGTTTGAGAATTACAGAGGGGGAAGCATGGATGCCGGACTGATGCTCCATGATGCCTGTACCATCACGTTCCTGATGAAACCGGAACTGTTTCAGACGGAAGAAAAATATGTAGAGGTGGTAACAGAAGGAATCGTAGCAGGTGCACTGGTAATGGATACCTGGATGGCAATCCATGAAAATGAAATACCGAATGTTAATGTGTGTATGGGAGTAGATACAGAACAATTTGAAGTGTGGTTTGTGGGAGAATTTGAATCTGATTAAATAAGAGTATGTGAGAGAGAACTGGATATGTCGGGTATCAGCCGTCATCTTGCCAAAATATTTGAAACAGGTGAATTGGATGAAAAAGTGGTTGTTGCAAAAATTGCAACAACCACAAAACATGGAGCAATACAAGATAAAACACAGACAACGCCTACTCTTGCATTTCGCAGATATGATATTTTCAATGTGATTTTTTATGCGTTCGTATTGGCTGTCAGCGCTTTCTTTTTCCAGTTTCCTCTCTTATAGAAGAGGGATGTCAGCAGTGCACCCATACACCAGCATACCAGCAGAGAGATCCACAGTACCTGATATCTTCCGTTTGGAAGTTCCGGGGTTCTGGTGAGGAAAGCAAGACCGTAAGCCAGAGGTACACGGATCACAACGGTGGTGATCATGGAGATCCACATCGGGGTCATGGTATCACCTGCTCCACGCATGACGCCGGAGAGGGACTGAGTGATGGCCATGGCAAGGTAGCCAACGGCAAGTATCTTCATCATATTGGCACTGAGAGTTACCAGTTCCGAGGTATCGGTAAAGATTGCCATCAGGTTTTTGCCGAAGACCAGGATCAGAAGAGTGATCACGGCGGAGGTTCCCAGTGCAATGGCGGTTCCTTGACGGGCTCCCTGCTCCACACGGTCCATGCGATGTGCGCCCACATTCTGTCCGGCGTAGGTCGTCATGGCAGTTCCGAAAGAAAAGTTTGGCATCATCGCAAAACCATCCACACGCATGATGATGACATTGGCTGCGATGACCATTTCACCGAAACTGTTCGTGAGAGACTGTACGATAACCATGGCCATGGAAAAGATGGCCTGGGTGATACCGGATGGAAGACCCAGCCGGATGATCTCCAGTGTGTATTTCTTTTTCATCTTCAGATGGCGGAGTTTGAAATCAAAGATATCTGTCATCCGCAGCAGTTTCCAGAAACAGAGAATCGCGGATACTGCCTGTGCGATGACTGTTGCATAGGCTACGCCGGCGACACCCATCTGAAAGTGGGAAACGAAGACGATATCCAGAACAATATTTAACACGGTTGCCACCAGAAGGTAAACCAGTGCCGAGATGGAATCGCCGAGTCCACGAAGGATTCCGCAGAGGATATTATAATAGGCGCTTCCTATACAGCCGACCATCAGAATGACCAGATAAGAGGTACACCAGTCAATGATGGAATCCGGCGTATGTAGCATTTCCAGAAGCGGCCGCGAGAGGACGGCGCCCAGAAACATAATGATCAAGGAAGAAATGGCGGTAAGTGTGACGCAGTTACCGATGGTCATGGACAGCTCTTCCCGTTGTCTTGCACCGAAATACTGAGACACCATAACGCCGGCACCGACCGAGATACCTACAAATAGTACCAGAAGCAGGTTCAGGATCGGGCTGGCGCTTCCTACTGCCGCCAGGGCGTTGTCGCCCACGTATTTTCCGATGACAATACTGTCCACGGTGTTGTAAAGCTGCTGAGCGATATTGCCGATCAGCATGGGGATTGTAAAAATTACAATCTTCTCCCAGGGTTTTCCCACCGTCATATCGGACGGCGCGAAAAGTTCTTTGATGGTCATAAGTGCTATACTCCTTTTTGATGTAAAATTTTGGAAGCGGTTCTCTTCATACTCATAGTATAACTCATTATAAGGTGGATGACCATCCGTCTGTTTGGTATATATTCAAAAAAATGAATATTGACAAGGAGACAGAGATTATTGTACAATCAAACCTAATTATAAGGAGTAACCTATGTTTGGAAATCTGCGTTTGTAGTGTCGTCAGTACGGTGGAGCCATCCGGTACTTCAGGAAAATGGGGGGACTTTTATTGCAGTATTTGATATGCAATAAGAGTTTTTTTAATGTGATTTTTTGTAACTATCCGGAAAAATTCAAGGAATAAATATAAGGAAAAAGGAGGAGAAAGATATTGGATTTAAGTAATTTATCTATTAAAAAAATACGGGAGCTTATTGTGTTTACAGCATTTCTTGTTGTTGCTCTGTGGAAGTTTGATGTAGTACTTGATGTGTTGAAAACAATATGGCAGATTGTATTTCCGTTTATACTTGGTGGAGCGATTGTATTTGTGATCAACGTGCCAATGAGCTTTTTGGAAAAGAAAATTTTTGAAAATGTAAAAAAAGAAAATAAGGCAATGAGAAAACTGGCAAGACCGGTCAGCCTGCTTCTCACGATCGTATTGGTGGTTGGCGTGATCGCACTGGTGATGATTGGCGTGATTCCTCAGCTTACGAAGACGATGGGAAGTTTGATGATAAATATCACAGATTTTATTCCGCAGATTAAAATCTGGATCCGCGATTTTTTTCACGATAACCGGGAAATTATGAAGCTGGTAGACCAGGTGCAGTTTAAACCGGATCAGGCAATCAGATGGGGAATAAGTTTGCTTGGAAATGGTGCGGGAAACATGATGAATACAACAATGTCAGCAGTGGGATCCGTAGTCAGCGGGCTGGCAACCTTTTTCATTGCTTTCTCCTTTGCCTGCTATGTCCTTTTTCAGAAAGAAAAGCTGCATGTACAGATCAGAAAAGTACTTTTTGCTTTTCTTCCAAAACAAAAAGCAAATGCATTTCTTAAAGTCTGTTCTCTGACTTATCGGACATTCGCAAACTTTCTTACAGGCCAGTGCCTGGAAGCTGTGATTCTCGGCTGTATGTTTGTTGTTACGTTGAGTATTCTGAGGATGCCATATGCACTTTTGATCGGAGTTTTGATTGCATTTACAGCATTGATTCCTATTTTTGGTGCTTTTATCGGGTGTGCTGTAGGAAGTTTTTTGATCTTTATGGTAAGTCCGAAGCAGGCAATTATATTCATAATTGTATTTCTGGTGCTGCAGCAGATTGAGGGAAATCTGATTTATCCTCATGTTGTTGGCGAATCTGTAGGGCTTCCGTCAATCTGGGTGCTGGCAGCAGTTACCATCGGCGGAAATCTTATGGGGATTGTAGGTATGCTTGTTTTTATTCCGTTGCTGTCAGTGGTCTATACTATTTTTCGGAAAGTTGTGTATCTGCGACTGAAAAAACAACATATTAAACAGGTGACAGCGACAGACATAGAGGAATATACAGAAACGGAAACTGCCGATACGGAGAAAATATAAAGAATCAAATTTGGATCTTTTTCAACAGAAAAATGGAAAAACAGAGGGAGATAATCACAGCGCCTGGCTATGATTATCTCCCTCTGTTTTACTTGTGGAGCCGGAATGAATGATCTTATAGCAAAGTCGATTCACGTTGAGAAACTGCTGCGGATATTAAAGAAGAATATTAGACAAAAAGGAGAGTAAACTTTTTTACCGGTTCCGAAAAAATAGCCCAAAATTTTCTTTTGCTATTATTTTGGGTTTCTACAGATTCCTACAGAGTGATTGCATAGAGAGTTCTTAAGTTCGTTGAGAATAGGAAAGGGACAGCAATTGTTCTGGTAAATAAATTAACTAAAGGTTAAAAAAATGGACTGCCTTATGATGAAACAGTTCATTTTCTTTATGTAAAATTTACTAAATAACAGGTATGATAAATTATACAAAAGTGATAAAAATATATATTATACACAAAAAAACGGAAGAAGAACTAATTATGTTGTTGACAAATTCTGTTATTTCAAGTAATGTGATGGTATAAGGAATGAAAATAAATTTACTAAATATAAACAACATTAACTAAAACGTATTAGGGAAAATGCATAGGCAGGAGATGTGCGTGAAGTTACATAATGACCTGGTCGGAATGATGGCAGCAAAGACATTGATGGAATGTCTTTATACGAAAAGAGAACAAGGTTTAAAAATCATTGTACCAAATCAGTTGATTCTCAGGGAAAGTTGCCTTGAATAAAAGTAGAAAGGGGAAAGATATGGAATACGTATACAAACACATGGATTGGAGTAACGTAGAGGTCCTTGGAAGAAATCGTCTTCCGGTCAGACCGTTTTATTGTGGTTATCCGAATAAGGAATCGGCAAGACAGGGAAGAAGAGAAGAATGTTCCAATTACCGTTTGTTGAACGGAAAGTGGAAATTTGCTTATTATGAGTCACCGTTTTATGTTCCTGACACATGTATGGAGAAGGAATATGATGATCGGGAGTTTGGTATGATGCCGGTTCCCGGACACTGGCAGCTGAATGGTTATGATTATCCACATTATAATGATGCGATAGCATTGTTCCCGATTCTGGATGATCCGGGCATACAGGCAGACAATCCTACGGGTGTTTACCGGTACACATTTCAGGAAGAGAAACAAAAAGACAGGGAATATATCCTGAGGTTTGACGGAGTTGAGAGTGCTTATCACGTATGGCTCAACGGTACATTTATAGGATACAGCCAGGGACCTCGTAACACAGCTGAATTCGATGTGACAGAAGCATTACAGGATGGGGAAAACGTGCTGGCGGTGATCGTCTACAAATTCAGTGATGGCAGTTATCTGGAAAATCAGGATATGTGGTGGTTTGCCGGAATTATCAGAGATGTATCTCTGATCCGGAGACCGAAACAGCATATGTTGGACTGGCGTATCGTATCTGATCTGGTTATGGAACAGGATGATCCAGGTGCTCTTCAAAAGAAGGGGGCGACCGGAAAGCTTTGTCTGGAAGCAGTCTTTGAAAATCATACGGAGGATGAGACAGCGCTTACTGTTGAGATGGAAGTAATGGACGGCGAACAGGTCATCTTCAGTGAGAGCCATGAGATAAGCGGTAAAAAAGGCGAGACAGAATATGCAACAGAGGTAATTCTGGAGAATATAAAACCCTGGTCAGCAGAGCACCCTGAGTTGTATCGGGTGATCATCACCTTAAAGAAACAGGGAGAAGTTCTGGAATCCTATGGAGAATGGACAGGATTCAGAAATATTTGTGTAAAAGACGGATTATTCCTGGTAAATGGAAAGGCTATTAAATTAAAAGGAGTAAACCGACATGACTGGAATGAAGATACAGGACGATGCATCACAAAAGAGGATATGCTGGCTGATCTGTATCTGATGAAACAGAATAATATCAATGCAGTACGAACCTCTCATTACCCACCACATCCTGATTTTCTGGATATGTGTGACCGTCTTGGACTTTATGTGATGGAGGAAGCTGATCTGGAGTGCAACCAGATGGCTTACACCAAAAACATGAACAAGATCAGTGATGACACGATCTGGGAAAAAAGTTATGTGGATCGTGCAGAACGCATGGTAAGAAGGGATAAGAACCATCCAAGTATTCTGTTCTGGTCACTGGGAAATGAATCCGGGTTCGGAAGCAGCTTTGTAGCCAGCGGAAGATTTATAAAAGAGTATGACCCAACCAGACTGGTTCATTACGAGGAAGACAGGGATGCTTCTATAGCGGATGTGTATAGTACCATGTATACCAGACATAAGGCATTGGAAAACCTGGGAAGAGACACTGCAAAGAAGAAACCTCATGTGGTATGCGAGTACGCACATGCAATGGGAAATGGTCCGGGAGGATTAAAAGAATACTGGGAAATATTTGAACGATATCCAAGACTGCAGGGCGGTTTTATCTGGGAGTGGGTTGATCATGGTATTAAAAAATATGACAGCAACGGTAAAGCCTACTATACATATGGTGGAGATTACGGGGATTATCCAAACAGTGGGGCATTTTGTTGTGACGGATTGATCCAGGCAGACAGAAGACCAACGCCTAGTATTTTACAGGTGAAAAAAGTAATGGAGCCGGTAAAATTTATTGATTTTGATAAAACTACAGGTGAAATCACAGTTTGTAATAAATATGATTTTACTGACCTGTCTCATCTTGAAGGCACATTCAAGGTACATACACTGCAGGGTATTCTGCTGGAAGGTAAGGTGGATCTGAGTGAGATAGCACCACATGGATGTAAACGCATCACGGTATATGATTCTGCGGAGTCGGGAGCATGGTGCGATGAACAGGATATCTGGCTGACGATCACCGTATGTTACAAAGAAAAACAGATCTGGTCCGAGGAAGCTCATCATGAGGTTGCGTTCCATCAGGAATGTCTCAATAAAGCAGCTCAAAAGACAGTGAAAGAGCCGGCAGATAACAGAAACTCCGGAGAATTGCATATGGTGGAAAAATCAGGAATTATTTATGTGGAAGGCCAGAATTTTACTGCCGAGTTTGACCGGGTTCATGGATATTTAAGTGGTTACACATGGAAGGGCGAACGGTTAATCTGTAAAGGACTGGGACTCAACTTCTGGAGAGCACCTGTTGACAATGACAAGAATGTGGCTGAAATCTGGGAAAAAGCGATGCTGAAAGCCATGACAAACCTTGTTGAAAAGGTGACAGTAGAGGAGAAGGAACAGGAAGTGGTTATCTCCGTTTCACAGATCTATGCACCGATAACGGTTGATTGGAAAATCATTGTGAAGGCTGAATATCACATTCGGGCAGATGGACTTATAACCATGAGTTATCACGGAGTGCCAACCGGTGTGCAGCTTCCGGAGAGTTTTCCGCGGATCGGTATGAGATTTGTGCTGGATAAAGCCTGTGAACAGGCAGTCTGGTACGGAAGAGGACCTCTGGAAACATATCCGGACTGTAAAGAAGGCAATGCGATAGGCTGCTGGGAGAAGAACGTGGAAGATTTCTATTTCCCTTATGTACTGCCTCAGGAGACAGGAAATCATGAGGATACTCGCTGGGCTGCATTTGTGACAGAGGCGGGTAACGGAATTTGTATCGCATCGGATAAAGAATTCTCTTTTGGCGCATTACATTATACACAGGAAAACCTGACACAGGCGACACATACAAATGAACTTCACAGAACGGAAAATATCCAATTATCTGTGGATTATGCACAGCATGGTCTGGGAAGTGCAAGCTGGGGTGCCGAGTGTCTGGAAAAAGATAAACTGTATCCGGAACCGTTTACATTTACCTGGAAGATTTTCGGAACCGGGAAGGAATCGCTGGCAGAGCGGGCCGAGCAATACAGAAGAAAGTAAGAAAGGAAGGGAAAAGAAGGAAGGATAAGGTGATTTATGAAAAAATATATGGCGATTGCCGGATTGGTATTGGTTACTGTTATCTGGGGAGGAGGATTTGTGGCCAGTGACATGGCTCTTGATAGTTTGTCGCCTTTTCAGATCATGACCATTCGTTTCCTGTTGGCTTCCGTGCTTATGGGTGGAATAAGTATCCGGAATCTTAAAGGGATAAAAAAAGAGGAAGTAACTGCAGGAATTTTTATGGGAGCGGCTCTTTTTACTGGATTTTCTCTTCAGATCATAGGACTGCAATATACGACTCCGTCAAAAAATGCGTTCCTCACAGCCACAAATGTGGTGATTGTTCCTTTTATTGCTTTTCTGATCTGTCGAAAAAAAATAGGATTCAGAGGTATAATAGGAGCAGTGCTGGCCATAGCAGGGGTGGGGCTTCTGTCCCTGGATAAGGACCTGTCACTGGGACTGGGTGACGGGCTGACACTTATATGTGCAGTGGGCTTTGCTTTTCAGATTTTTCTGACAAGCATCTTTGTAAAGAAGTACCGGGCATCTGTGTTGAACTTTATTCAGATGTGTACAGCAGGTGTTTTATCATTGATATTCATGATTGCTTCCGGGCAAGTGCATTTTCAGGTTACTGCAAAAGGATGGTGGAGTGTTCTCTATCTCGGCATTATCAGCACAACGGTCTGCTATCTTCTTCAGACAGCCTGCCAGAAATATGTGGATGAGACAAAGGCGGCGATCATTCTGTCTATGGAGTCTGTCTTTGGAACTTTGTTCTCGGTTATGATTCTTCATGAAAGTATCACATTGCGCATGGTATTGGGATGTGTCATTATTCTGGCGGCGGTTATTCTGGCGAATTCAGCCACGGAGGAAACAATGGCATAAGGACAGCGTTGTGTAACTGTTCAGTACCTTCACAGTTACAGCGTCGTAACAATTCGTTGCGTGGTTGGGGGCAATATGGTAAGATAAACCATGAAATGCACTGACATAGCTGATGCGATTCGAAAGTATTGAAAAGTATCATGCAGAGAGGGATTTAAGATGGCTACAATAAAAGATATCGCAGAGCGTACCGGTTTTTCCGCAGCGACAGTCTCCAGAGTTTTGAACCATGATGAGACGTTGAATGTGCAGGATGAGACCAGAATGAAAATATTTGATACTGCCAGGGAACTTCAGTATCAGGCAAGGGAAAGAAAAAGCAGGAAGCGTCACCTGACGGTTGGGGTTTATTATTCCTATTCCAGAGAGGAGGAACTGAGGGATACTTATTATCTGACAGTCCGTCTGGCGGTAGAAAAGAAATTAGAGGCAGAGAATATGGAACGCTGTCAGATCCAGAATCTGGAGGAGCTGAAGAATCTTGGAGGACTTGATGGTCTTTTGTGCCTTGGAACGTTCAGTAAGAGTATGGTAAGGCAGATAGAAGCCTTCAAAAAACCCACAGTATTTCTGGATGCTATGCCAAAAGGAGATCAGTTTGATTGCGTAGTCAACGATCTGGACAGTTCTGTGGAAGCGGTGATGGATTATCTGACGGGACTGGGACATAAAAAGATAGCATTTATTGGCGGCTATGAAGTCGACAAGGATGGCGAGGAAGTGCATGATGAACGAATGGTAACTTACAAAAAATATATGGAGCGAATCGGTGAATTCTCTCCGACACTTGTGCGGGTGGGGAAATTTACACCGGAGGACGGTTATGTGCTGTGCAGAGAAATACTGGAAGGGAAGGAGAAACCTACAGCAATATTTGCAAACAACGACTCTCTGGCCGTGGGTTGTTATCGGGCAGTCAGTGAAAAGGGACTCCGGATTCCGGAGGATGTGAGCATTGTGGGATATAATGATATAGCAGTGGCCAACTATCTGGTTCCGCCACTGACCACAGTGCGCCTGCATATGGAATTATTGGGTGAGGAGGCGGTTCGCCTTCTTCGTGAACGCATCACATCCTCCAGGGAGATAGGGTTAAAAGTGATCGTACCTGCGAAGCTTATTGTACGTGGCAGCGCAGACAGGGTAAAATAAAAAGATTTCATGAAGGGGCTGTCGGGAAATAGACAGCCCCGTATTATGATATGAACTGCCGGTTCCCGGTGGTGAAAGGTTAAGGTGAATGGGATGAAGAAGGTATTATATGAAGAATTACTTCCGGAAGAATGTGTACAGAGAATAAAGGAGATGCCGGTTGCTTACCTGCCGCTTGGCACACTGGAATGGCATGGTCCACATATGCCTCTTGGTGCTGACGGAATTCAGTCAAAAGAACTGTTTATCCGGGTAGCAGAAAAAGTTGGTGGTGTGGTGCTTCCCGTATTGTTTATGGGACCTGATCGTGTATTCAATGACGGAGATAAAGCATTTTATGGAATGGATATCAACACGGAAGGCGCACTGAATACCTATCATGTCCAGCAGATGAAAGGCAGCGCTTACTGGCAGGAGAAGGGATTGTTCCAGGACTATCTGCGCAGTATTTTCGCTCAGCTTTCCAGAGCCGGGATCCGTATTGTTGTAGGACATGGACATGGTCCGTCGACCCATACATTTCAGGAGCTGGAGGAAGAGGCAAAAGAAAAATATGGACTGACTATTTTTACGGCATGGACTTTTGCAGAAGATGAGAGACTGAGATATCAGTACGATCATGCCGGAGCGAATGAGACATCTATCGTTATGGCTGTACGGCCGGAGCTGGTTGACTTTGGTCAGATAAAAGAAGATGAGAGCAATCTGATCGGAATCGCAGGACGTCATCCGGTCAGAGAATCTTCTGAAGCGTTCGGAAATGAGATACTGGAGTATACAATGAAAACATTGATCGCAGGTATTGAAGAAACCATCCGCAAAGCATAAAATATAAGATTCTCTTGTTACGGGAGCTCTTAAGCGATATACGGAATGTGCAGAAAAAGAAACCGTGTGAAATTATAGTTTTGATTCAAAATAAAAATATATTTGACAGAACAGAAAAAAGTAATTATACTTGGGTTGTCAAATGAATAGAACCGGGGAGCTTATGTGATAGGCTGAGAGGAAGTTGAGAACTTCGACCCATATACCTGATTTGGATAATGCCAACGTAGGAACGTTATATAAGAGAGTCTGTAACTGTAACGATACAGAAAAGTCATGACAGATTTAACGGGAGATACTTTGGTATCTCCTTTTTTATGCGAATCTGGGTATAAAAGAATGAGATTGAGCGAGAGTTCATGAAGGGGCGCACCACCTAGGGTACGTTTCTTTGTGGACTCTTTTTTAGTTCCAAGGAGGTGAGATGCAGATGATCAAAGTAAACGGAAAAGAAATCGAACTGGAGAAGGCAGCTTCTGTAGAAATGTATCTTGAAAGCGCAGGATACCAGATGAAGCGGATTGCAGTAGAACTGAATGGCGAGATCCTTCCCAAAAACGAGTATGCGGACAGGATGTTAGAAGACGGAGACCGCATGGAGGTAGTGACATTTGTAGGAGGAGGCTGAAAATGGAGACAACGAAGATTTTGACAAAAGAGGAAATACAGGCTGCGCTTGAAGAACGTCATTCACCGGAAAAGCAAAAGAAACTGTCCAAAGGCCGGGTGACGATCGCAGGTCTCGGAGGTCTGGGATCTAATGTGGCATATGCACTGGCGCGTATCGGTGTGGGACATCTTCACCTTATTGATTTCGACATGGTGGATATTACGAATCTGAACCGGCAGCAGTATTTTATTGAACATATCGGTATGTACAAAACAGATGCTTTGAAATCTCTGCTTCAAAGGATCAATCCGTATATCGACATTCAGACGGATCGTGTCAAAGTGACAGAAGACAACCTGATTCCGCTTTTTGAAGATGCAGGAATTATCTGTGAAGCATTTGACAATCCGGAGGCAAAGGCCATGCTGGTAAATGGGATTCTGGAACATTTTCCGGAGAAAAAACTGGTGTCCGCATCCGGAATGGCCGGGTATGGAAGCAGCAATGCAATTCTTACAAAGCGGTTGATGAAAAACTTCTATCTGTGTGGCGACCAGGTTACGGAACCGACCTATGGCAATGGATTGATGGCGCCGCGGGTTGCAATCTGCGCAGCCCATGAAGCCAATATGATCACCCGTTTGCTGCTTGGAGAAGAAGAAATATAGAAAGAACTGAACAGTTACGAATAAGGAGAAAGAAACATATGAGTACAAAAGATACATGGAGCCTTGGAGGACATGAATTCACATCAAGATTTATCTTGGGATCAGGAAAATTTTCTTTGGATCTTGTGAAAGCCTGCATTGAAAAAGCAGATGCACAGATCATCACACTGGCACTTCGCCGTGCAAATGAAGGGGGACTTGCCAATATTTTAGATTATATTCCGGAGAATGTAACCCTGCTTCCGAATACATCCGGAGCAAGAAATGCCCAGGAGGCAGTGCGAATCGCCAGATTATCAAGAGAAGTGGGATGCGGGGATTTTGTAAAGATCGAAGTTGTACACGATTCCAAATATTTATTACCGGATAACTATGAGACGATCAAAGCAACAGAAATCCTTGCGAAGGAAGGATTTGTTGTTATGCCTTATATGTATCCGGATCTGAATGCGGCGAGGGCACTGAAAGATGCCGGAGCGGCCTGTATCATGCCGCTGGGAGCACCCATCGGATCCAACAAAGGGCTGGCAACAAAAGAATTTATCCAGATCCTCATCGATGAGATGGATCTTCCGATCATCGTTGACGCGGGAATCGGACGCCCGTCTCAGGCATGTGAGGCTATGGAAATGGGTGCGGCAGCCGTTATGGCAAATACAGCGATCGCAACAGCCGGAGATGTGCCGGTTATGGCAGAAGCATTTAAAAAGGCAATCGAAGCAGGACGAAGCGCCTACCTTTCCGGTCTGGGAAGACAGATCGAAAGAGGGGCAAGCGCATCCTCACCGCTGACCGGATTTTTGGAGGACTAGACCATGGAAAATCAGCATATCAATGAAAGTATCTTAAGTGAAGAGATTCTGGAAGATCAGAAGAAAAACAGAATCGATCATATGAAATATATGCCGGGGATGGAAGATATCGGTTCTGAGATCCTGGATCAGGTCGTAGATGCCATGCATGCATATGATTATGACAAATATACAGCGGCTGATGTAAAACGGGCCATCGCCCACAGCTCCAGGACGCCGGAAGATTTTGCGGCACTTTTATCACCGGCAGCACTGCCTTTCATCGAAGAGATCGCCCAGGCGGCACAGATGGAGACGAGAAAGCATTTTGGAAACAGTGTCTATATGTTCACGCCGATCTATATTGCAAATTATTGTGAAAATTATTGTATTTACTGTGGATTTAACTGTCACAATAAGATCAAACGTGCCCAGTTAAATGAAAGCGAGATCGAAAAAGAAATGCAGGCGATCGCTGAGACAGGCTTGCAGGAGATTCTGATCCTGACCGGAGAAAGCAGAAACAAATCCACAGTGGAATATATCGGAAATGCCTGCAAGATCGCAAGAAAATATTTCAAAGTGATCGGTCTCGAAATCTATCCGGTGAACTCTGATGAATATGCGTATCTGCATGCATGCGGTGTTGATTATGTAACGGTCTTCCAGGAGACCTATAATTCCGATAAATATGAAACACTTCATCTGGCAGGCCACAAACGGATCTACCCGTATCGTGTCAACGCTCAGGAGCGTGCCATAAGAGGTGGCATGCGCGGGGTAGGATTTGGTGCACTGCTGGGTCTGGATGATTTCAGAAAAGATGCATTTGCAACCGGATACCATGCATATCTTCTGCAGAGAAAATACCCACATGCAGAGATTGCATTTTCCTGCCCTCGTCTGCGCCCGATCATCAATAACGATCGTATCAATCCCATGGATGTTCATGAGAAGCAGCTTTTGCAGGTAGTGTGCGCATATCGGTTATTTATGCCATTTGCAAGTATCACAGTGTCCACGAGAGAGTGCGCACGGGTACGTGACAACCTTGTAGGTATCGCAGCCACCAAAATCTCCGCCGGAGTCAGCACCGGAATCGGAAGCCATGTGGATGACATCGAGGATAAGGGCGATGACCAGTTCGAGATCTCAGACGGAAGAAATGTAGAAGAAGTCTATGATGCACTGCTTTCTAACCATTTGCAGCCGGTGATGAGTGATTATATTTATGTGTAGGGAATGATTGCCGGACTTTTATCATTCCCAGGTATATCAGCTGATTCGAGATGATGTTTCAGATATGCATTTAAAAATAAACCTGAATTATTCACGAAAAAGCCGTGTGATAATGCAGGTTTATTATATTATTATCAAGAAACGTGCAATTCATAGTTACTTCGCAGTTATTCCCAAAATAAATATTGTTACCATAATCAACATAAAACGGAGCAGTAATCCATAAGTTCTTACCTTTTCCGCCGAGAAGTATGACGGGTCATCGGGTTGTGATCCGGTTCTGCTTCCATACCGCAGAATTTTACCGTTACTGCATCAGTCGATTGCTGTCAGCTTGTGGATCCATTTGTAGCTTTTGAAGCGCAGGAATATGGGCAGACACTTGAAGATCTGATCGGATTGCACAGCGATCACCACAAGTTCTACCGGCAGCTTCCAGTAGAATGCAGCCAGAAAGGACAATGGCATTACGATGCACCAGACGGAAATCAGGTTCAGATACATCGAAAATTTGGTATCTCCGCCACCCTGGATGATGCCGACTCCGACCGGCATCTGATACGACATTCCAACCATGATCACACTCATAATAATCATGAAGTGGTCTGCATACAAAGTAGCTTGTGGGGTCAATCGGTACATGGATAATAGTGGACTTCGAAGTAAGAATAATACAGTTCCAAGCAAGAGTCCGATAACCAGATAGAGCACAGAAAGGGTACGCCCGTTGCAGCGTACTTTTTCTTCATCATTGCTTCCGATATCTTTTCCGATCACGACAGCAGAAGCGCCGGCTATTGCAATGACGATTACTTTCAGATACTGAAAAAAGGTGCTTGATACGGAATTGGCTGCAATTGCATCCGCAGAAAGATGCCCTAATATCGCTGTCTGCATAGGAAGAGAAACTGCCCATAACAAACCGGAAGTCAGGATGGGAATACACACTTTAAAAAAGGTTTTCCAGACATTACCACTGCCTTTTCCGATAATACCATCCCGGAATCTTTCAGCAAACAATTTGACCTTTGTATCTTTTTTCCATACATAGAAAAGAACGATTCCAAGTTCCAGTATGCGTGCTGCAAAAGTTCCGATGGCGGCACCTCTGATTCCCATTTCCGGTGCACCGAATCTTCCGAAAATCAGGATATAGTTGATTCCGCCGTTCACCAGCAGGGATATGACGGATATAAGGAATGCGATTTTTACGGTCTCCACACTGCGGAGCATGGCCAGTAAAAGGTTACTGATCATAAAAAATAAAAATGTCCATTGTATGATATGAAGGTAAATAGTACCTTCTCTTATGATATCCGGTGAAGTCGTAAAGAGACCAATCAGTTTTTCCGGGATTCTGATACATAAAGCTACAATTCCGGCAGCAATTGCCAGGCTGAATAACAGTGCGGCTTTTGTTACTTTTCGAATGGGTTTTGTCTGATGGCTTCCCCAATATTGGGAGCTGATTGCAATCAATGCATTGCCGATCGCCAGTGCAATCTGATTTACGATAAAATAAATCTGGTTTACCGTCGCAGCGCCGGAAAGTGCATTCTGGCTATAACTTCCCAGCATGATATTGTCCAGCATATTCACGCTGTAGGCCACCAGGTTTTGCAGCGCGATTACTGTCATTAATTTGAAAAAAGAACGGTAAAAAGAAGGATCTTTTGTAAAAAATGTTTTTTTCATGTCGTTGGTTCATCTGTAAACTGTAACGTATAGAACAGTTACTCCACTCCTTTGATTGGTTAAAATGTTGATAATATACTCATTATATAAAGTCAATAGAGGATTCGTCAATCCGTAGATTTTGCAAATGAGTTCAAAAAAGAGCTGAAAAGGTCAGATGACCTCTTCAGCTCTTTTCAATGCAGCGGATATATTTGACTGGAAGTTTTCTTTTCCCACAAGTTCCACAAAACCGGCTTTTTCCATGACGTGCATGGGTTGTTCATTGACATGGGAGAATACAAGTGTAATTCCTTTGTTCTCGCAGGTTTTTACCAGATTCTGAAGTGCATTCATGGCAGTACTGTCAAGTGCAGGGACGCCTCTCATACGGAGAACCAGACATCTGGTAAAGTCTTTGACAACGATATGTTCAATGGCATCAGCGGCGCCAAAAAACAGTGGTCCGGTAATTTCATAAACACGGATCTGCAGCGGTAATTTCTGCAGATGTTCATCGATATCCGGAGTGTCATCGTCTGTGTACACCCAGCTGTCTGCATGGGTTTCTTCGCTCATACGCTTGATGAAAAGCAGACAGGCAAGCACCATACCGATCTCGATAGCAACAACCAGATCAAAGATAACTGTCAGTACAAATGTTACTATCAGTACAAGAATGTCACTCTTAGGAGCTGTCTTGACCAGGTCGCGGAAGGTTCGCCACTGACACATATTATAGGCAACGATAAAAAGAATCGCAGCAATGGTCGGCATAGGAATCATTCCGGCATAAGGCATCAGAACGACCAGCACGATGATGAGTGTGACGGAGTGTACCATTCCGGCGATGGGAGTGCGTCCGCCATTTTTGATATTTGCAGCAGTTCTGGCGATGGCACCTGTTGCGGGGATACCTCCAAAGAGTGCGGAAGCGATATTTCCTGCGCCCTGGGCAACCAGTTCCATATCCGAACGGTGTTTGCTGTTGATCATTCCATCGGCAACTACACATGACAGCAGAGACTCGATTGCGGCAAGCACTGCAATTGTAAATGCATTTGAAACAGAAGCACTGATGGTGCTGAATCTGATCGCCGGCATATGAAAACTCGGAAGAGAGTTGCTGATCGTATACAGATTTCCAATCGTGGATACCTTCAGTGGAAGAAACTGAACCATCAGGATTCCGACGATAACTGCAATCAGAGAACCGGGAACCTTCTTAAGAACATAAGGAGCAATGATCAGGATTGCGAGACTTACAACGCCAACGATCAGTGCATCGGTATTTACGGAAGAAATATTCTGGACAAAGGCTTTCATTTTCTCCGTTGTCTCGATTGGTTTTACACCATCCGGATAAGTAACTCCGAAAAAATCTTTCAACTGGCCAATCACGATGGTCACAGCGATTCCGGAAGTAAAACCGGTTGTAATGGTATATGGAATAAATTTGATCAGACTTCCGAAGTGGAACAGTCCCATCAGGATAAGAAATATACCCGCCATTATAGTGGCGATGATAAGTCCATCCATTCCGTCGCGTGCTACGATACCGGCTACGATGGTTGCAAATGCAGCAGTCGGTCCGGCAATCTGTACGCAGCTTCCGCCAAGAGCTGAGATTACAAAACCGGCTACAATGGCAGTAAAGATACCGGCTTCAGGACCAACTCCGGAAGCGAGCGCAAGTGCAATAGATAAGGGGAGCGCGATGATCGCGACGATGATACCTGCAGTCACATCTTTGATAAATTGTGACTTGTCATAGGACTTCAGACAGGTTAACAGCATTGGCTTTAAAGAATTCATAGAATTATAAGACCTTTCATATTAATTTTGCTGATCTAGTATAGCATAGAAAAAAGGAAAAAATAATATAAAACGATTATGTTTGCATTTATATACAAAATTGGCAGCTGCTCAGTCTCTGCCCGGTGGCTGCTGAATGGTTATGAATAATATGGGACTGGAATGTCTGATTCGTCTGGTTGCGGGAAGGAAATATCATGCGCAGAATATTACATATCTATAAAAATTGAATTGGGTCGTCGTACCAATATTGGTGCGGCGACCCTGATTTATGCAAGCAACGAGCCAAAGTCCGTGCTTGCACGAGATTAGATTAACCAAACCGGCACATACCAGTTTCTTTCGTCCACAGGCAAAAGGTCACTAGCCATGCAGATTACACTTCCTGTTCCGATTTCAACCTTCAAGGACTCTAGACCCTCGAAAGCCGATTCTTTGGTAACGGGTTTCAGTACATTAAAATTTTTAATCGCTGCTTTTCCCGGTGATGCGGATTTTTTGATTTCTATCGGAGAAAGTATACCGTTTTGATAGATCAGCAGGTCAATTTCCTTTTGGTCTTTATCCCTGTAATAGAAAATCGGAGGTTCTTTTCCTGCGTTCAGGTAACTCTTATAAATTTCCGAAAAAACATAGCTTTCAAAGAAAGCTCCAGACATAGCACCTCTTTCCAGCGCTTCGGGATTTCCCCATTTTAAGAGGTAAGCAGCAAGGCCGGTGTCCAGGAAATGGATAAGAGGCATCTTCACCACCCGTTTGAGTGCATTGTTGTGGTAAGGCTGTACAAGTGCGATGATATGAGACGACACCAAAATAGATAGCCATTTCTTCGCTGTTGGTGCTGAAATACCTGCGGCACTTGCAAGTTCCTCATAGACAACAGGCTTTGAAGTCTGAGCAGCCACAATCGTCATAAAATTATAAAACTGCATTTCATCCGCAACCTGTGCCAAATCCCGAATATCTCTTTGCAGATAGGTGTCCACATAGGAACGATAATACGTTTCCCAATCCACATATTCATCTGCATAGAGTTCGGGCATAGAGCCCTTGAATATTCTGCGATAGATCTCATTCAAATCTTTTTTGCTTCTAACAGACAGCCGATTCATTAGTTGCTCTGCATCCGTTTGAAAGGGCTCACTTGGTTCCTGGTAAATCTCCGCATCAGACAATCCAAGCAGATTTATGATTCCGACCCGTCCGGCCAGACTTTCGCTGACATTTTTCATAAGACGGAAGACCTGCGAACCGGTGATCCAGAAATCGCCTTTTCTTTTGGAACGGTCAACACTCATTTTGATGTAAGGTAACAGCTCTGTCGCGTACTGGATTTCATCGATTAGCACCGGTGGGGAATACCGTTGCAAAAACAAAGCCGGGTCGTGCTTTGCCAGGTATCTGACATCGGGATCATCCAGAGTAACATATTTCCGCTCAATTCCTTCGCTTTTCTGTATATCCGCCAGCCGTTGCAGCAAAGTTGTTTTTCCTACCTGTCTTGGGCCGGTTACCAACAACACGGGGAACATTTTTGACACCCGCGCAATCGTATCTTCGGCAGCTCTTTTGATATATGCCATGACAATCTCTCCCTTCGGTTATAGTATGGTCAATGTTAGCTAGAATATTCGTCCAAACTAAACTGTTATTTTATTATAGCCAGATTTTGTAAGAACGTCAACGGAAAATACGTCTAAACTAAAGTGATATTTTGGAATAGCCAAACTCTGCATCGTTTCACTTGCCTTGATTTTTTTATACCTTAATGAGAATGTATAGGCACTATCAGTACAATATAGCGTTTTTAAACCTGCACACTCGAATCCGTATCCTGCGTGCATGGTATAGTTATTTATGAAACGTTGTACCAGTATAGCATAGAAAAAATAACATAAAACGGTTATGTTTGCATTTATATACAAAATTGGCAGCTGCTCAGTCTCTGCCCGGTGGCTGCTGATAGTTACCATCATGCTATAAAAAGTTGGTCAAATGTTGTGATTTTTGTATATTCATTTGCTGTAAGATGATATTATAAAAAGAGAAGAAAATAATAGAAGATAACTAAATTGAATGGATAATACGGCGAACAGAGGCAGGAACCGCTTCTTTGAGGATGATTATGATTTCTGATCCGGGTAATTATAAGGAGGAATAGTTATGAGTGGAATGAAAGGATAAATTTGAATATTAGGGGGCTGATAATATGAAAATTACTGAGAATTATATGGAAAAGGTTTATGCAGGCTGGCTTGGAAAGATTATTGGTATTCGTCTGGGAGCACCTATCGAAGGTTGGACATATCAGCGCATTCGCGATGTGTTCGGAGAAGTGTGGTCTTATCCTGCTGATTATAAGAACTTTGCCGCTGATGATGATAGCAACGGTCCGCTGTTTTTTATTCGGGCATTGGAAGACTGCGAAGATCTGAATAACTTTTCTTCCAAAGATGTAGCCAATGCGTTATTAAACTATGCACCGTATGAACACGGATTCTTCTGGTGGGGTGGTTATGGTGTTTCAACAGAGCATACAGCTTATCTGAACCTTAGAAGTGGTATTCCTGCGCCGAGGAGTGGAAGTATAGAACAGAACGGTGCTACGATGGCGGAACAAATCGGCGGTCAGATTTTTATTGATTCATGGGGACTTGTTTCTCCGGGAAATCCGGAGCAGGCAGAAAAACTTGCCAGGCAGGCAGCCAGTGTTACACATGGTGGAAACGGTGTGTATGGTGGAATATATGTTGCATGTTGTATCAGTCTGGCTTTTGTGGAAAAGAGTATTCGCGATATTCTTGAGAAGGCGCTCGGGTACATTCCCGAGGATTGTGAATATGCCCGTATAGTAAAGGCAGTCATGAAGTTTCATGATGAGCATCCGGAGAACTGGCGTGATTGCTTCGATTACATTTTTGAGAATTTTGGCTATGATAAGTATCCGGGAACCTGTCATATCATACCCAATGCTGCGGTTATGATCCTGGCTATGCTGTATGGTCATGAAGATTTTTCAGATACGATCAATATTTGCAATATGTGTGGTTGGGATACCGACTGTAATGTTGGTAATGTAGGAACTATCATGGGTGTATTCGCAGGTATCGATGGAATCGATTATGACAAATGGGTAAAACCGATTAATGATTTCCTTGCATGTTCTAATGTGGTACCTTCTTTGAATGCAGTTGATATTCCGTTTGGTGCCAGCTATTTCACTAAAATGGCTTATGCTTTGGCTGGAGAGGAAATACCGGAGAATTGGAATACAATTTTGAATGAAAGAATGGATAGTTGTCACTTTGAATATCCGACCAGCACTCATGCGATCAGAAGTTGTTCGCCGGGAAACTGCTATATACGCAACACAGACGAACAGGCTTATACGGGAAAACGTTCTCTTAAATTGACGGCAGTGACATCTTCCGGAGAAGAGAGTTTCTTCTATAAACAGACGTATTATAGTTCGGAGGATTTCGACGATTCTCGTTATGATCCATTCTTTGCTCCGTTGGTTTATCCGGGACAGACCGTGCATTTGAGTGTAATGCCGCTTCCGGGAGAGGAAATGGCTACCACAGCGCAAATCTATGCAAAAAATGGGGTGACCGGAGAAGTAATTCGCGGAGAAAAAGTTAAAGGCGATGGTGAGTGGCATGCTCTTTCTTTGAGGATTCCAGGAGGACAGACTGGACATATCAGTGAGGTTGGTGTTATTCTTTGTGGTGTAGCCAAGGGATTTGCTATGGGAGATGTGTCAGCTTACATAGACGACCTGTATTTTGATGGCAATCCGGATTATCGGTTAGATTTTGGAAGAATGAAGCTTGACAGCTGGCATGTTACCCATCAGGAGGTTCCGCAGTTTGCAAAACTCAAAGGACATAGCTATTTGGATGGACAGTATCTGAGTCTTTCCTGCGCAGACTTTGCGGAAATGTATACAGGACATCACTTGTGGAACAATTACCGGGTAACAGCCGTCTTAAAACCTGTAACCGGTACGGAGCATTTTGTGAACATTCGAGTGCAGGGTGCTATGCGTAGTTATGCAGCCGGTTTCTCCAGGAACAATAAGTTGGTTTTACGAAAAAATTACTACGGTTACACGACACTGTGTGAGACAGACTTTGAGTGGAAAGTGGATGAGGAGTATAAGATTTCGTTAACGGCTGATGGTTCAACAATCAGCGTATCAGTAAATGATAAAGAGTATCTGAAATTTACAGATTCCGATTTGCCACTGCTGACCGGTTGTGCAGGTATATCTGTTGAGAAAGGAAGTCACTGTTTGTATCGTGATATTGCAATAACTGGAAGGGAGTAAGAAGCAACATGAAAAAAATACTCGTGATTGGCAGTCTGAATATGGATTTCGTTGCCGACGTATCGCACATACCGACGGTAGGCGAAACTATTTTAGCTGAAAATTTTGAACTTGTGCCTGGTGGGAAAGGTGCCAATCAGTCTTATGCCATTGGAAAAATGCACGGAAACGTGGCGATGCTCGGGATGGTAGGACAGGATACATATGGCGAAAGATTGTGTGAAAATCTGGAGAGTGTTGGAGTTGATGTTTCTCGTATACGCAAATTGAGTGGCGTGTCTACAGGAATTGCTGTTATTGGCGTGATACCTGAAGGCGACAACAGCATACTGGTAATTCCGGGCGCAAATGCACATGTAGACAAATCGTATATCATGGAAAATATGGATTTGCTGGAAGCAAGTGATATTATAGTAGTACAGCTTGAAATTCCTCTGGAAACCGTAATGTATGCGGTGAAAGAAGCTCGAAAAAGAGGAAAAACGGTAATACTGGATCCGGCACCTGCAGTATCTGATCTGCCTGATGAATTGTTCGCCTGTGTGGATGTGATTAAGCCAAATGAAACAGAACTTGCTATTCTGTTACAGGAATGTAGCGATGAGGAAAATCTGTGCGCAAATGCTAAGCTATTGCAACAAAAGGGTGTAAAGAACATAGTTGTTACATTAGGAGGCGAAGGATCTTATCTTCTGAAAGAAGATCATACGGAAAAAAGGCTGTATGCTGATAAGACAGTCCATGTGGTAGATACCACAGCTGCCGGAGACAGCTATGTAGCTGGTTTAGCAGTTGCTTTGGCGCGAGGGGATTCTCTGGACGAAGCAGTAGAACTGGCCAGCAAGGTTTCTAATATTGTAGTAACACGTAAGGGTGCGCAGACGTCAATTCCTTCCTTTGAAGAACTTGAGGAAGCACCTGAATAGGTAAATAAATTGGTAACTATTCAGTAGCCATTATCGTAACTGTGAAGGTACTGAACAGTTACATAAATTGTCATAATCTTAATTGAAAATGTCCATGGAGATGTTTTTTAGAATTACATGTAGTTGCTCAATTCTAAAAGAAAACGATCTCCATGGATTTTTTGCTGTTCTTAGTTTTTTCGGTAAGAATGATAGGTTGTAAACAGTTGACTTTCAGAAAAAAGTTATATATTCTTTAAACAGGATAAAAAGGTTAACTGTTCTGCAGCCTTACGGCGATATGGAAGGCGATAGAACAGGAGTGGGAGAATCTGATATGAAAAGAAGAAAACGAGGGAAACAGACACTTAAAAGAAAGATGCTGAGCATTCTTCTGCTCTGTGCAATGTCATGTATTCTTGCAGTAGTGATCGTGTCGTATATGACGATCCGAATGATCCAAAACGACAGTATCCAGGAGAGTATGCAGATATATCTGGAGCAGATCACGCGGGAGCTAGACAGTGATTATTATGACATGATCGGTATTGTCAATCAGATGAGCCCCAACGGACTTATCGGAAGTGTGACAGAAAGATATCTGAGTGCGGAAGATAACTATGATCGATATTTTGAACAGAAATCTCTCAGAGAAGAACTGATAAAACTTGGATATGTGAACACAAAGCTTCTTGGCATTGCGTATTATGATCCAAAAGAGCAAAAAGAACTGATTGGGAATTTTAACGTCAGGGTTCTGGATCCGTCATATCAGACAATCTCTAAAGTGATAGTGGGTGCCGATAATATCATTCAGGCTATGCATGCATCCTATCTGGGAATCAAGGAGACGCCGGTACTGTCCGTGATGCGGAGAGTTTCCTTTGGAAACAAACGGGTACTGGATATTTATGCAGAAATTGAGCCGGATATGAGTGTTTCAGATCGGCTAAATAAAGAAAAATGGCCATATACCTATATGGAGATGGATGAAAATGGCATTGTACAGTACAGCAATAATCCGGTAATCGTCCGGGGACAGAAGCTTTTGTCGGAATTACCGGAAAAAGAAGGATATGCTGTGACAAATCAGGAAGGATACAAAATCATGGCGTATCGCAGTCCCATCGGATATGTCAATGCCATTGCACTGCCGGAGAATACCTATCAGAAAGAAATGAATATGTGGAGACTGAAACTGGTAGTTATCATCCTGGCAGCTTTCGGTATTTTTTCCAGTTCTGTTTTTTACCTTTACCGATTGATATGCAAACCCCTCAATCAGTTTCAAAAACAGATGATTCAGGTGGGAAATGGATCTTTACAAGAGGCGAAACAGGAATATGCGATCAAGGAATTCGATGATCTGATGCGTGAAGTGGAGCAGATGAAGGAACAGATCAGGAATCTGATAGATGACGTTGTGGAAAAAGAAAAAAATATCCAGCGAACGGAGTATGAAAAGCTTCTGTATCAGATCAATCCACATTTTCTGCTCAACACACTGAATTCTGTTCAGTGGATGGCCAGAATGAGCAAACAGGATAATATTACGGAATTTGTGCAGCGATTAAAAAGACTGTTGTCGTATAATCTGGGAAAAGAGGGCATGCAGACAACACTTCGAACAGAAATCGATATTGTGAAAGATTATATTGCACTGGAGCAGATGCGATATGATTTTGTGATCGAGATGAATGTGGAAGAAGGGCGTTATCTGGAACAGCCAACGGTGCGGATGCTGCTGCAGCCGCTGGTAGAAAATGCCATACGGTATGGACTTGGAGAAGATGAAAAGATCACCATACAGGTCTTTGAGGATAATATCAGGGGATTGGCGATCATCACTATATCGGACAGCGGTAACGGTCTGACCCAGGAGGAGATCAATCAGATCAATGAACCGTTTGATTATGATGTGAAAAAAATGCAGCATGGAAACAGAGGAATCGGTCTGCGCTATGTAAAAGCAATGCTGGAATCTTTTTATGAAGGAGAGACGAACCTGTTTGTAAATTGCAAAAAAGGATATGGAACCAAAATTACAATTTTGATTCCGATTCAGGAAGAACTTCGGAATAAAATCAAATTCACAGGATCTGAGACGGAAAAAGAGGGTATGGAGAAATGAAGGTATTGGTTGTAGATGATGATAAACTGGCAAGAAAAGGTTTGATTTCTATAATGGATTGGGGCAAATATGGATTTGAAGTTGTGGGGGATGTCCAGAATGGCCGTAAAGCACTGGAATTTCTGAAGGATAATGAAGTGGATATTGTATTCACGGATATAGACATGCCGGAGATTGATGGAATTGAACTGATGAAAATGTGTAAAAAAGAATATCCGGAGGTGAAATTCGTAGTCTTTTCTATGTATGAAGATTTCCGTTATGCACAGAGTGCCCTGAGACTGGGAGCCCTGGATTACATATCCAAAATAAGCTTTGATGGGGATGAGTGTGACCAGATTCTGGAACTTGTAGAAAGAAAGTATAAGGAAAATCAGTCGAAAAAAGAACCCCGGAAGGAGGATTCCGGACTCCAGAAAAGGCTGGAAAAAGCGTGGACGAATACCAGATGGATCTTTAATGACTGTGAGTTTAACAGACTGTGCGAGATAACCCGGGGCGTGGAGCTGCGGACTGCTGAAAGGGTTTTTATAAAAAGTTTCCACAGCTTCCAGAAACTCACAGGAGAAGAACTTGAATTTCCATCCTTATCTTCTGTGGACGAGATGCTGGAATGGGTAAAGAACTGGAAGGAAAATCTGTATCAGACGTGTCTGCAGACGGATAAAACAAAGGATATTTATATGTTTGCAAGAGTGATCCTGTATACAGACGAGCATATAGAAGAAAATCTGAAGTCAGAAGAGGCAGCAGCACAGATCGGAATGAGCAGAAGTTATTTCAGCACGAGATTTAAGGAGATAACAGGTGATACCTTTCATAACTATGTGATCAGCAGAAAAATGCATGCGGCTGCCCGGAAGATGGAAAAAGGAACAGAAAATATCACCCAGATCGCATCGGATCTGGGATATGACAATTTTTATTATTTCACAAAGGTATTTTCAAAGGAATACGGATGTACGCCAACAGAATATGCAAGCAGGTTAAAAAAATGTTCGATTTAATTCGAACATTTTTTTTGAAATCAAAAAAACCCCTGTGGAATCTGAAACAATATCGTCTAGTGGAAAATATGATAACAGGATAAACTATCCATAAAGGAAGGGAGGTTTACTCATGTACATCAAAAGATTTGTGAAACACTATTACATCATGCTGATCCCTGCATTACTGTGGCTGTTCTTTTTCAGCATTGTTCCAATGTTCGGAATTGTTATGGCTTTTCAGGATTACAATCCGGGACAGGGCATTCTCCATTCAAAATTTGTTGGCCTGGCTAATTTTGAGTATATGTTTCAGATGAGTGACATTGCACAGGTTTTACGTAACACAGTTGTCATTGCCGTTGGCAAGATTATCGGAAATATTATTATCCCGCTGGTCTTTGCTTTGTTATTAAATGAACTGGCAGTGAAAAAAATGAAACGTCCGATCCAGACAATCGTATATTTACCGTATTTTCTTTCATGGGTTATTCTTGCGAAGATCGTGCTGAATATTTTCGGTTATACAGGACCGGTGAATCAGATCATAGGATTCTTTGGAGGCGATGCAGTCAACTTCTTTGGCGAAGCAAAGCTTTTCCAGCCTCTGGTGATCGGTACGGATATCTGGAAAGGATTCGGTTATAACACAGTTGTTTATCTTGCGGCGATCCTGGGCGTGGATGGATCATTGTACGAAGCTGCGGCAGTAGACGGCTGCGGACGATTCAAAAGAATCTGGCATGTAACTTTACCGGGTATCAAAACAACAGTAGCACTTCTGGCTATCTTGTCTCTTGGAAATATCCTGAATGCAGGATTCGACCAGATTTATAACCTGTATAACCCGCTGGTTTACTCAACAGGTGATATTATTGACACGTGGGTATACAGAGCCGGTCTGCAGAATCTCCAGTATTCACTGGCAACAGCTGTTGGATTGTTCAAATCTGTGATCAGTCTTGTGTTGATTACGCTTGGTTACTGGCTGGCAGATAAATTTACCGGTTATAAACTGTTTTAGGAGGTTGTAACTATGATTGAGAATAAAAGCCTCGGATCAAAGATTTTTGATATTTTAAATGTAGTGATTCTCATTGCAGTTACTTTGATCTGTATTGTACCTGTATGGTACGTTCTCTGTGTATCCCTGAGCAGCAGGGAAGCAGTCAATGCGGGACAGGTTGCTCTCTGGCCGGTTGGCTTCAACCTGCTCTCCTATAAGAAGATCATGGGAGAGACCGCATTCTTTGGTTCCTTTCTGGTATCTATTAAAAGGGTTTTACTGGGAACAGGAATCAGTATGGTATGTATCCTTATGGCGGCATTTCCGTTATCCAGAACGAAAAAACAGTTCCCGAAAAGAGATATCTTTATGTGGATCTTCGTATTCTGCATGTTATTCAACGGAGGTACGGTTCCGTGGTATATCACCATGAAAAATTATAATCTGATGGATAACATTTTCGGACTGGTACTGGGAACAGGACTTCAGGTATTCAATGTAATCCTTGCAGTAAACTTTTTCAAAAATCTTCCAACAGAACTGGAAGAAGCATGTTTTGTCGATGGCGGCGGACCTTGGAGAAATCTGATATCTATCTACGTACCGCTGGCAAAGCCTATGGTTGCAACAGTTGCACTGTTCACCATGGTTATGTACTGGAATGAATTCTTCCAGGGAATGGTTTTAAGTACAAGACAGACCAGTTACCCACTGCAGACCTACATCCAGCAGATGGTAGTAACCCTGGATTATTCCACGATGAACGTGGATCAGATCGCGCAGGCAATGAAATTAAATAACCTTTCATTGGATTCTGCAAAAATATTTATAGCTATGATACCGGTACTGATCGTTTACCCGTTCCTGCAAAGATACTTTGTAGAGGGTATCACACTGGGATCAGTAAAAGGATAAAAGGAGGAAAAAGAATGAAAAAGAAACAGTTGATCGCATTTGCCAGTGCAATGGCATTGGCCGTTACCTCACTGGCAGGATGCGGAAAATCAGAAGAGAGTACACAGAAAGAGGCAGTAAGTGAGGCAGAAGGAACAGCAAAAGAAGATCTGCCGCTGTCCAAATATCCGGAAACCGTAACGGTTCATCTTGGTGGTTCTCTGAATCCAAATGCCAAGCTTCCGGATGGAATGACTTATGACGATAATCCATACATAGATTTTCTGAAAGAAGATCTTAATATTGAGGTTGTATATGACTGGGTTGCATCATCCACAGACTTTGAAGAGAAAATGAATCTGTGTATCGGAAGTAATACAGTTCCGGAACTGATGAACGTAAATGCGACACAGTACAGAGCACTTTTGAAATATGATATGATCCAGCCACTGGATAAATATTTTGATGATTATGCTTCAGATGCACTGAAAAGCTATGTGGAATCCGGCGGTGAAGAGCTGCAGAAATGTATCACCAATGAAGATGGAGAACTGATGGCGATTCCGGCTCCGGCCATAACAGCAGGTGGAATCAACGAGATGTGGATCCGTCAGGACTGGCTGGACAAACTCGGACTGGAGGCTCCGAGAACATGGGATGAACTGGTAAAAGTAGCAGAAGCGTTTGTTACTCAGGACCCGGATGGAAACGGAGAGGATGATACGATTGGTATTCTCGGACCAAGTAATTCCGATCATATGAATGCAATCGGAGGAAATCAGTATGGTCTGGATCCGCTGTTCAGCAGTTTTCAGTCTTATCCACAGTACTGGCTGCAGGGTGAGGACGGAACTGTAGAGTATGGTTCTATCCAGCCGGAAACCAGAGATGCTCTGGAAAAAATCTCAGAACTGTATACAAATAAACTGATCGATCCGGAAATGCTTGTAAGAAGTGACAGTAAAGAACCTCTTCTGTCCGGTAAAGTCGGAATCTTCTTTGGACCATGGTGGTGTGGTTATACCGTAGCAGATGCTACACTGGCAGGTGCGGCAGACTGGCAGGCATATTTTACACCATTATCTGAGGATGGAAACTATTACACTCATATGGCAGAGCCTACAACACAATATGTAGTAGCAAGCAAAGCATGCAAGAATCCGGAAGCTGCATTTAAGATTGTCAATTACCTGATCAAAAATGAGCAGAAATGGGTAGACGAAGGTGTTTCTACCACAGAAATGGGTACTGCGGACTTCTATCCTCTGTACAACACCTATGACAATGCAGATGAAATTGAAGTATCTTATGATGTTCTGACCAAATATCTTGCAGGAGAAATCACCATGGATGATGTTGACTTCTCAACACACAAACTGTTAAAGAGTGATATGGAAGCAGTTACAAAACTGAAAAAAGAGCCTTACGATGACTTCAGTCTGGACAAATGGAATCTGGACAGTGACATTGCCAAAAACAACCTTCCGAGACTTGTGTCCATTCTGGTCGGAGATGCTCCTTCTGTAAATGACGAATATGTACCGGTTTACAATGCATATAACGGTCAGACAGAAACCATGGAAACAAAATGGGCCAATCTGAAGAAAATGGAAGAAGAAACATTCTCAAAAATCGTTATGGGAAAAGCAGATATCAGCGAATTCGATACTTTTGTTGAGAACTGGAAGAGTCAGGGCGGTGACCAGATTCTTAAAGAAATCAACGAAGAATTAAGTAAGTAATAGAGGCGGCGGCTGATGGTGTTCATCAGCCGCTGTTTTTACAATGGAGGTTCAAAATGAGGGAAAACAAAGTAGTTTACGGACTGATCGGATATGGCGGAATGGGCAGATGGCATACAGAGATCCTTTCCAATGTTCCGGAAGCTGTAATCGGTGGCATCTATGACATCAAGGAAGAAAAGAGAGAAGAAGCGAAGGAGAAGGGCTTTTCTGTATATGAAACAGAAGAAGCCATGCTGGCAGATCCGGAGATCGATGTGGTTCTGATCGCCACTCCGAATGACTGCCACAAACCCATCGCCATCCGTGCCATGCATGCAGGAAAAAATGTAATATCGGAAAAACCGGTGACATTATCTTCCGCAGATCTGCTGGAAATGGAAAATACAGCCAAAGAGACGGGAAAATTACTTACAGTACACCAGAACAGACGGTGGGATGATGATTTCCTGATCATCAAAAAGCTTGTAGAGGAGCAGAAACTGGGACATGTCTTCCGAATCGAGAGCCGTGTCCATGGTTCAAGAGGAATCCCGGGTGACTGGAGAAAAGAAAAAGTACATGGTGGTGGAATGGTTCTGGACTGGGGTGTACATCTGCTGGACCAGATCTTATATATGTACGGTGACAGAAAGATCGAGACCGTATACGCATCACTTACCAATGTTACCAACCAGGAAGTGGACGATGGATTCACTGCCATCCTGACTTTTGAAGGCGGAACGGAAGTCCTGGTGGAAGTCGGCACCAACAATTATATCTCCCTGCCGAGATGGTATGTACTGGGAGAAGACGGTACCGCAGTGATCAGGGACTGGCAGTTAAACGGTGAGATCATCCGTAAGACCGGTATGACGGAAGAGACGGTAGTACCGGTTAAGACAGCAGCCGGTCTGACCAAAACCATGGCACCGAGACGGGAAGATACCATTGTGAAAGAGGACTTACCAAAAGTATCCGGAGATATTGCAGATTTCCACAGAAATGTAGTTGCAGTGATCCGGGACGGAGCAGAGCCTGAGATTAAACTGTTCCAGGTGATGCGCGTGATGAAACTGATGGAAGCGATCTTCCGGTCAGCGGAGACAAACCAGGTGATCGAATTTCAGGATCAGGTATAACATAAAAATGAAAAACAGTTGTACATGTTCTCCGAGAGTGCATGTAACAGAACAGGAGGAAACAAATATGAAACAGATTAAAATCGGAACCTGCGTTCCGGGACCCGTGGCAGAAGAATGGCTGAAAGGATTTGTGGGAAAAGGATTCGAAACATTTTCTCTTAATTTCCATATGTCACTGGAAGGAACAGATCTTGACAAACTGGCACTGACCACAGATAAAATCCTTGCAGGAACAGATTCCAAGATCACTACCCTGGGATATTATTGTAACCCGATTCAGTATCCGGAGCACAGAAAGACACTGGAAAAGGTGATCTGCACTGCTGAAAAATTCGGAGCTACCCACGTAAGCACCTTTGCAGGAGCCTGGGAAGGAAAACCGGTAGAATCCGCATACGAAGAGTTTGGAAAAGTGTTCCGTGAACTGGCAGACCTTGCAGAAGAAAAAGGCGTGAAACTGGGCATCGAAAACTGTCTGATGGATGGAACCTGGGAACATGCTACCTGCAACATCGGTTTCAACCCGAAAGCCTGGGAAGTGATGTTCGAGGAAGTAAAGAATGACAACTTCGGTCTGGAATGGGAGCCGACCCACCAGATGGTACAGCTGATCGACCCTGTGACAGAACTGAGAAAATGGTGCAAAAAGATCGTCCATGTACATGGAAAAGATGCGACCATCGACTGGGATGCAGTAAGACACGGCGGTATCTCCGGAGCAGTTCCGTTCGTATGGCACCGTATGCCTGGATTTGGTGACACAAACTGGAGAGATATCATTTCTATCCTGAGAAGCAACGGATATGAGGATGATATCTGTATCGAGGGATATCATGATCCGGTATACAACGGAGAACTGGAGATGACCGGACAGCTCCACGCACTGAACTATCTGAAATGGTGCAGAGGCGGAGAGTTCACACCAACTCCATGGGAGAAATAATACAGATATCACAGAGACAGGAAGAAACAGGAGGACATTCCTATGAAATTAGGGTTTGTTACAGCGATCCTTGACAGCTGGACCTATGAAGAGATGATGGATTTTGCGTCTGAGCAGGGATTTGAGTGTGTGGAAGTGGCATGCTGGCCACAGGAAAAAGCAGAAAGAAGATATGCCGGTGTAAGCCATATCGATGCAGAACGGGTCAACCAGGATGATACATATGCAGAGCATATCGTGGAATATGCAAAAAAATCAGGAGTGGAGATCTCGTCACTGGCCTATTATCCAAACGTGATGGCGGCAGATAAAGAGAAAAGCGCAGCCGCTGTGGAACACCTGAAACAGGTGATCCTTGCAAGTAAGAAATTAGGTGTGGGCATGGTCACCACATTTATCGGAAGGGACCAGACCAAAAATGTACAGGAGAACCTGGAACTGGTAAAAGAGATCTGGCCGCCGATCATAAAACTGGCTGAGGAATGTGACGTGAAGATCGCCATCGAAAACTGCCCGATGCTTTTCGGAGAGGATCAGTGGCCGGGAGGACAGAACCTGATGACAACACCGCCGATCTGGAGAGAAGTATTCCGGATCCTGGACAGTGACCATCTGGGCATCAACTACGATCCATCTCACTTTATCTGGCAGATGATCGATTATATCCGCCCGCTTTATGAGTTCAAAGATAAGATCTTCCATGTCCACTACAAAGATATCAAGATCTACAAAGACAAGCTGGAATCCTGCGGCACCATGGCATATCCGCTGGAATACATGTCACCGAAGCTCCCGGGACTTGGAGATGTGGACTGGGGAAAATATGTATCAGCACTTACGGATATCGGATATGACGGCTATACATGCATTGAGGTCGAGGACAAGGCCTTTGAAGATTCCAAGGAAAAGGTTGAGAATTCTCTGATCCTCAGCAAGAGATATCTGGAACAGTTTGTGATTTAATATAGAATAAGATACCAGGGTCAAAAGGTCTGAAATCTGACGCAAGCTTGCTTGCAAGAAGATTTCTGAACTTGGGACCCGCCAAAAACATGAGTAAGTAGCCATTTTTCGAAGAAAAATGAGCGGATTGCGAATGTTTTTGAGGATTGTGAGAGTACGAAGTACGGAACAATCCGGTATCAAAGGGGTCAAAATCCCTTTTGACCCCAACATCTAGAATAAAGAAAAAGGAGATAATATCATGAGAAAATTAAAAGCAGGAATCGTAGGATGCGGAGGAATCGCCAACGGAAAACACCTTCCGGCTATGAAGAAAAGTGGTCTCTATGAGATCGTAGCTTTCTGTGACATCATCAAAGACCGTGCAGAGAAAGCAAAAGAAGAATATGGCACAGAAGATGCAAAAGTATTTGAAGACTATCAGGAACTTATCAAAGAGGACCTGGATGTTGTATATGTAACCACACCGAACCGCTCCCATGCAGAGATCTCTATCGCAGCTATGGAAGCAGGAAAAGATGTTATGTGTGAGAAACCGATGGCAAAGAATTATGCAGAAGCACAGAAGATGGTGGAGACTTCAGAGAAAACAGGAAGAATCCTGAACATCGGATACCAGAACCGTTACCGTCCAGATTCCCTGTATCTGAAAGAAATGTGCAAGGCTGACGAACTGGGAGAGATCTACTTTGCAAAAGCCCATGCCCTCAGAAGAAGAGCAGTTCCTACCTGGGGGGTATTCTTAAATGAAGAAGAACAGGGCGGCGGTCCACTGATCGATATCGGAACCCATGCACTGGATCTGACTTTATGGATGATGGACAACTATGAAGTAGAGTCTGTAACAGGACAGACCTTCCACAAACTGGCTGACCAGACCAATCAGGGAAATGCCTTTGGAAACTGGGATCCGAAGGAATTCTGTGTAGAAGATTCCGCTTTCGGATTCATCCGTATGAAAAACGGTGCAGTGATCGAGCTGGAAGCAGCCTGGGCACTGAACACACTGGAGGTTGACGAGGCCAAGACAAGTCTGTGCGGAACAAAAGCAGGAGCAGACATGAAAGACGGCCTGCGGATCAACTACATCCACCACAACAAACAGGTAGTAGAGAAACCGGCATTATCAGGTGAAGGAGTAGCATTCTTCTCAGGAGAAGAAAAACCGGCAGGGGATTATGAACAGGAACTGTTCTACCACATCGTTGCAGACGGAGCCGAACAGGTAGTGAAACCTGCACAGGCTGCAGTGGTTACCCGTGTACTGGAAGCAATCTATGAGTCTGCAAAGAGCGGTAAGACGATTTATTTTGATTAAAAAGTAAAAAAATAACAACAAGAAATAACAACAGATTAAACATAAGGAGTAATCATGGAAATACATAAATTGCAGCAATTGCTGTCAGAAATGTCTTTGCAGGAAAAAATAGGACAGATGGTACAGCTTACCGGTGTATATTTTGACAAAGAGGCAGTACTTACCGGTGTTGTCGGCGAACAATTACCGCCGGAATGGGTCATTCAGTATGCAGGTTCCGTGCTGGGAGTGATCGGTAAAGAAAAAATATGTGATATTCAGAGCAAATATATGGAACAGCATCCCCATCATATCCCCTTACTCTTTATGGCTGATGTGATCCATGGATGCCGGACGATTTTCCCGATTCCACTGGGGCAGGCGTGTTCCTTTCATCCGGAACTGGTGTCTGAGGCAGCATCCATAGCTGCCTCAGAGGCCTCTTCCGAAGGACTTAAGGCAACATTTTCTCCCATGATCGATGTTTCAAGGGATCCCCGGTGGGGCAGGATGTTGGAATCTTTTGGTGAAGATCCATATGTGAACGGAGTCATGGGCGAGGCCATGGTGGATGGCTATCAGCAGAAAAGTGATGAAGGTATCGCGGCATGTCTGAAACATTTTGCAGGGTACGGAGCAGTGAATGCAGGCCGGGAATATAACGATGTTGAAATATCCCAAAGGACATTCCTGGAACAGTATGTAAAACCTTTCCGCATGGCCCTGAAAGCAAAGCCAGCCATGGTCATGACAGCTTTTAATGCCATAGACCGAAAACCGATCAGTGGGAATAAGGAACTTCTCAGAGACCTTCTGCGGGACAAAGAAGGATTTGATGGCACAGTGATTTCAGATTGGGGTTCCATCGGACAGCTGGAAGAACAGGGTGTGGTAGCCGATATGGATGAAGCGGCGGTTCAGGCTATAGAAGCCGGAGTGGATATCGATATGATGAGTTCTGCTTATATGTTCCGACTGGAAGAACTGGTGAAGAATGGACAGATTCCGGAAGCCTTTATTGACGAAAGCGCATTCCGGGTTCTGATGATGAAAAATCAGCTGGGACTTTTTGAAAATCCCTTTGCAGGTCTTGGAAAAAGTGGAAAACTTACGCTGTATAACCGGACGAAAGCATATCAGATGGCCAGCGAAAGCTGCGTCCTTTTGAAAAATGAAAAAATACTGCCATTGTGCCAGAAACAGAAAGTCATCTGGGCAGGACCTTATGTGACATCAAAGGAATTTCTGAGTCGTTGGGCAATCTTTGGTGAGCATGAGCCTGTTGAGACCATCGAAGCTATTCTTCAAGATAAGAAGATGAATGTGGAATGTATTCCGGGCTGTAGAATGCTTTCAGAGGAAGAATGCAAGATCTGGCAGGTGGAACAGGATGATTCGGATGAAGAAATGGATGAGCAGTGGCTGGAAACGATAACCCGGGAAGATACCGTTGTATGTGTACTGGGGGAACATGAATCTCAGTCCGGAGAGGCTGCCAGCAGAGCATTTCTGACTTTACCGGAAGAGCAGCAGATGCTTTTTGAAAAAATAGCAAAACGCACGGATAATATCGTGACAGTGGTAATCTCAGGAAGACCGTTGGATCTGCGGAGAATCTCAGAAAAGTCCAAAGCCGTCATCATGGCATGGAGACCGGGAACCATGGGAGCGGAAGCCATCACAGATCTTGTGTATGGAATAACCAGTCCTTCGGGAAAACTGGCCGTAAGTATTCCCTGGTGTGTGGGACAGGTGCCGATCAGTTACTGGGATATAAAAACCGGACATGTGCTTACTGCGGATAATCTGGAGAACCGCTTCACCAGCAGATATATGGATATTCCCAATACACCATTATATCCCTTTGGTTTTGGATTATCTTATACAGAGTTTGATGTTTCGGATGTTGAAGTCCGGATGGGACAGGACAAAAGAGTCCATGTGCATTGTAAAGTAAGTAACACAGGTAATGTTGCGGGGGCAGAGGTCGTTCAGTGTTACTACGAAACATTGCATGCATCTGTGGTGCGTCCGAAGAAAGAACTTGTCCGTTTTCAGAAAGTTTTTCTGGAGCCGGGAGAAAAGAAAAATGTAGATTTTTCTATTGATTCCGAAGAATTTTCTTATTATGATAAAAATATGGAAATCGTCAGCAGCGGAATGAAGCTTCGAATCAGTGTAGGAAACAGCAGTGACCATGAATGGGGAAGCAGTGAGCTATATATTTAAGTATAAGGAGAAGGAAAAAAGATGAAAGATTTTGAAAAGGATCTGATTTATTATCCAAACCCGGATCCGATTGAGGAACCGAGATTTACCCTGAATTCTGTAGATGAACTGGAAAAATCTGAAAAATACAGTGTGATCTGCAACGGAACAGAGCGTGTGGTATACCATACAGACTCATTCGATTATGTGGTAGTAGTAGACAATGAGGCATATGATCTGGAAATTTCCATCCATACACCTTTTGAAGAAATGGCCATCCGGCCCACTAGTTTCGGAATAGAACCTTCCGTAAAAGGAGAGACAGTTCATATTTATCTGGATGAACCGAGAAAATTCACAGTAGAGACAGACGGTGGTCTTCATGATGCTCTGTTTGTATTCTGTTCTCGCAGAATCGAAAAACCGGAAAATACCACTATTTGTTTTGAAAAAGGTAAGGCATACAATGTAGGAGTTCTTACCTTGAAATCAAATGATACGGTTTATATCGAGGAAGGTGCTGTTGTTTCCGGATGTATTTATGCAGAACACAGCGAAAATATTTCCATCGTGGGAAACGGAATTGTCAACGGAGCCTGCTGGCATCTGCCGGACAGCAATGCCCATCGTTTCTTTATCTACATCAAGTGGTGTAAGAATGTTCTCTTAAAAGGATTTACCGCAGTAGACGGTCCATCCTGGCATGTGGTTCCGGCAGCCTGTGATCACGTTGTCATTGACGATATGAACATCATGTCAAGAATCGTAACAGGAGACGGAATTGATATCACCAGCAGCCAGGATGTGGAGGTGAAAAACTGCTTTGTCCGTTCCACGGATGACAGTATCTGCATCAAATCCCAGGGGCTGTTTGAGGATCCTTCAACAGTAAGAGATGTAACAAAAGTACGCGTTCACAATAACGTGATCTGGAATGCAGAACCTGGTAATGCCATAGAGCTTGGCTATGCACTCCAGAGTGAGATCCATGATCTGGTATTTGAAGACTGTGATATCATTCACTGCCAGTACGAAGGAAATATGGGCGGTGCCGCACTTTCTATCCATCAGGCAGATGGAGGCCACGTTCATGATATCCACTATAAAAATATCAGAGTAGAACAGGCGGAACAGAAACTGTTTGATATCAAGGTTCTGCTTTGCAGATACACAGAGCAGATGGCTAAAGGAGAGATCCATGACATCTATTTTGACAACATCCAGGTACTAAACGGAGATATCCCTGTTTCCACGATCCGTGGATTCCAGACACCGACAGAAGAAGTGCGTGTCCATGATATCCACTTTGATAACATTACCTTTATGGGAGAAAAATGTGAAACCTGGCAGGATATGCGGCTTGTCACAGAACTGGCAAACGATATATACGTCAATGGCGTCAGAACATGCAAACAGATGAAATTCTGATGATGTAAAGAAAAATGGAGAGTAAGGAGGCACTTATGGAACAAAATAGCATACTTTTCCGGAAAGACGGAAAGAATTTTTTGCAGCTGGACTGTGAAAATGCAAAAGAGCTTTCTTTAAAGTGGGATGACAAAACCTATTCATTTGCAAAAGACGGAGAAAAGTGGATTCTGGAACTTCCGTTTTCCACAGCTGTGAATTATGTACAGATCTGTGTGGACGGACAGGAGGTTCTGCTTCCTGAGCTGCCGATCGGACATGGATATGGCCGTTTATATAATTATATTGAACTGCCGGATGAAAAGAAGCTGGCTGAGATTCGTGACATCCCGCATGGAACGCTGACACATGAATTCTATAAGTCTGAGATTTCCAATAACTGGGAACGATTCATCGTTTATCTTCCACCATGCGTACCATCCGCAGGTCTTCCGGTTCTGTATCTGCAGCATGGATTCGGTGAGAGTGAGATTTCCTGGACAACAACCGGAAAAGCCAATATCATACTGGATAACCTGATCGAGATGGGAAAAATAAAACCTTTTGCACTTGTGATGAGTGACGGTATGGTACAGGAAAAGGTCGGTTCAGAAGAACGATTAAACCATGTTTTGCTGGAACGGATGCTGGTAGAGGAAATTATTCCGATGGCAGAGAAAAAATATCAGTTTGGCGGTTGTAAGGAAAAGAGAGGTATGGCAGGCTTGTCCATGGGTTCTGTACAGACAACCCGGACGATATGCGACCATCCTGACCTGTTCAGCGAAGTCGGCATCTTCTCAGGTTTTATAAGAGATAACATCGAAGGCAATCCGGACCGTGATGCGGTCGGAAGAAAACCTTATGAACAGACCCATCTGAAGGCGATGGACGATCCGGACTTTAACAATTATTTTCATACCTTTTTCCGCTGTATCGGAGATAATGACTGTCGCCTTTCCAGATTTCTGGAAGAGGATGCAATCATCCAGGAGAAAGGCGTACATGAAATCAGGAAGATCTATCCGGGCGAACATGACTGGAATGTGTGGAGACCGTGCTTTGCGGACTTTGCGCAGATGATTTTTCGATAAAACTGTATAAAGTAGCAGAATAAAAGTAACATGGCCGGGTGAGTTTTGCCCGGCTATTGTGTTATCTGCTATATGCATGGTATCCGGTCAAACATCTGAAATATGTTTTTTAGAGTCTTTAAAAAAGAGGTTATGGATGATATAATGGCAAAAGGAATAAAAGCCAGATGCTATTCGGAGACTAGAAGGAGGACATGAGAATGTATAACGAATTTGGTGGAACTTTAAGTAATCTTGCATTGGCGAAACACAGAAAAAGCCGTGCGATCAATGCGGAAAATCCAAAAGGCGAAAAAGGAAAAGGCGGTATGGCAGCCAGTGATCTCGGACCTTCCAGAAAGGGAAGCCCGTGTCTTAGAGATATCGCAAGTGGTCAGACAGTGACACTGGCAGAGATTGAAGGACCTGGTGCAATCAACCATATCTGGATCACTGTGGATGCAAAAACCACAGACGCAGATTGCTTTGTATTGAGAGATCTGGTTCTTCGTATGTACTGGGATGATGAAGAGGAACCGTCTGTAGAAAGTCCGCTGGGAGACTTTTTCTGCTGTGGTTTTGGTAGAGAATGCAACGTAAACTCTATGCCGATCGCGGTAGTGCCAAGCAGAGGATTGAATTGTTATTTCCAGATGCCTTTCAGAAAAAAAGCAAGAATCACTCTGGAAAATCAGCATGCCAATCCAATTCCTGCATTCTTCTATCAGGTGGATTACTGCCTGTATGATGAAGGACTGCCGGAGGATATCGCTTACTTCCATGCACAGTGGAGAAGAGAAAAGATCACCCAGCTGAAGAAAGATTATGTAATCCTTGATAATGTCAAAGGAAAGGGTCACTATGTAGGTACTTATATGGCACTGACAACACTGGAACGTTACTGGTGGGGCGAAGGCGAAGTTAAGTTCTATATTGACGGAGATGAGGAATATCCAACTATTTGTGGAACGGGAACAGAAGATTATTTCGGTGGTTCCTGGAGCTTTGCGAAACAGGTTGATGGTAAGACGGTGGAACAGAATTATTGCACACCTTATCTGGGATATCCATATTATTCTTCTCACGATGAGTTGATTCACAATTTCTATCACAACGATGACTGTATGCCGATGAGAGGTTTTTACCGCTGGCATATTCAGGATCCGATCTGTTTTGATGAGGATCTGAAAGTGACGATCCAGCAGATTGGTGTAGGCTACAGAGGATTCTTCGAGAGACAGGATGATGTGGCAAGTGTGGCATACTGGTATCAGGCAGAACCACATAACAGCTTCCCGGAACTTCCTGGCAAAGAAGATCGCTGGCCTAGATAAAAACAAATTGTTTTGCCAGAATATGTTAATAAAAAGCAGAGGAAATCCGTTCATGAAGAACGATTTCCTCTGCTTTTTAAGTTACGCGAGTAATGAGCCAAAGTCTGTGACTGCACAAGACCCTGGCGACTACCGTGTCCCCATCTTACGCACCACGCACAAAACTGCTCCGATCACATTCATGAACAAAAAGGACTTGCCCAGATCGTCCACGATATGGAAGAACAATTTGGCTCCTTCCAGCGGAGCCGGGCTGGCAGGAAGGAGGGGATAGGCATAGGTGGATATGAATGCCAGAAGAATCAGGACAACAAAACCGAACAGTCCCCGCCCCATATCTACCTGGCGGATCTTGCCGTGGTCCGGCATCCGCTTTCTGCTGGCGATCCACAGTGCCTGGATACAACCAAAGCCCACACAGATCAGTGCCCCAATCAGATAAATTCCCTGGGCATAATTCTTTTCCTGGACTACGCCGGCGATAGAACCCAGGGTCACCCGGTTGGCCCAGAAGTTCTGTGCCATACGAAGGGTGGACAAAGCCATCAGGGCTACGCAGATCCACTGGATCACAAGATAAAACAGGGTGCCTCCCAGTTTTACGCTTCCGGTAGTCAAAGATGTGGCTGCAGACAATAGTCCGCCTCCTTTTTTCTTCTTTTTATGTTTGGTTTTTGTTTTCGTTTTCTGTGCAGTAGTTTTATAAACCGTATGCTGATTTGTGGCAGTATTTTTGGAACTGCCGGAACCGGAGGTTCTGGTTTTTTTATTTTCTTCCCGGCGTCTGGCAGCGGGAGTCTCATTTTTACCGGAAGCAGGACTACCGGTACCGTTGCCGTTATCAACGACTGGTTTTGATGAGTTGCGGTTTACATAATCATCGAAGGACTGCCAGTCATCCACCAGACGATCGGTATCTGTATTTTTTGTGACTGAAGTATTGTCATTGGAAGCGGCCGGAAGCGGTGCACCGCAGAAACTGCAAAAACGACCGGTGACCTCAGCACCACAGGATGGACATTTCATAATTCACTCCCCCTTGTTAGAATTTCAGATTTTATTGTACCACAAATACATGAAAACATATCTGAAGATTTTGTGAAAATTAATGAAAAATGATTACATTTTTTGGTGAAAAAGCAAGAATCAGAAAGAGAAGATTGCGTTGACACCTTCTATACCGATTGGTATAATATAAAAAGACAGGGGATTACCCTGAAAAATCGCGGATCAACAGCTGGTAAATATAAGGAAAGGGGGCTGAGACAGATGGATAATCGGCAGCTGATCATGGGAAAAGCGCTGGAACTGTTTTGTGCCCGGGGATACGATGCTGTTGGGGTGCAGGAGATTGCAGAACAGTCCGGAATTACAAAACCGACGTTGTATTATTATTTTGGAAGCAAGCAGGGACTGATGGAAACGATCCTTGAGGAGAACAGTCATATTCTGGAAGAGATGTTGGAAAAAGCGGTGGAAGAACCGGGGGATGTCCCACAGGTGTTATATCGTGTAGCGAGAGCATATTTTGATTTTGCGGGAAGCCACTGGCAGTTTTATTTGTTTATGCTGAGTCAGTTTTATTCCGGAAAAAAATCGGAAGGATTCCGTACGGTGTATCCGCTGATACAGAAGTATTACCAGCTTGTGGTGCGGATTTTCGAGGATTCGGCAGACCGGCTGGGAAATATGGGTGGCCGCCAGGAGCAGTTCGCGGTGAGCTTCATGGGGATTCTGGATTCTCATATGATGATGCTGGGAAGAGAGCAGGATGAAGAACACGGACTGGTGATGACAGATCAGAGAACGTATGAGATCGTCCGGCAGTTCCTGTACGGTATTTATTCGTAACTGCGAAAGTATGGAACAGTTGCAGGTATGAGTGTGAAAAATAACTGGAAAGACAGTTAAGATAAAAGAAAAAGGAGACGGGGATATGGCAAAGATGGAGTTTGGGGAACTGGATCAATATTTGTTTGGTCAGGCAACGCATTATGATATTTATAAGAAACTGGGAGCGCATCCGGTAACACAGAATGGAAAAAGCGGCACGTATTTTGCAGTATGGGCACCGAACGCAGAGGATGTTTCTGTTGTCGGTGAGTTTAATGACTGGGATCCGGAGCGACATCCGATGAAAAAGACCGGACCGATCGGTGTCTGGGAGACTTTTGTTGCAGGAGCGGAAGTGGGAGATCTGTACAAATTCTGTATCCGTGCCATGGACGGAAGACTGCTGTACAAAGCAGATCCTTATGCAAACTGGTCTGAGATGCGCCCGGGCAATGCATCCCGTATCGCGGATATCACAGGTTTCAAATGGGGCGATGCCACATGGTTGAAAAAGAGAAAAGAGACGGATCCGAGAAGAGCTGCTCTTTCCATCTATGAAGTACATCCGGGTTCCTGGAAAAAGCATCCGGCTTCCGATGGAGATCCGGACGGCTTCTACAGCTACCGGGAACTGGCACATGAGCTGGCAGATTATGTAAAACGTATGGGTTATACCCATGTGGAACTGATGGGTATCGCGGAGCATCCGTTTGACGGCTCCTGGGGTTATCAGGTTACCGGTTACTATGCACCGACCGCCCGTTTCGGATCTCCGAAAGAATTCAAATATCTGGTTAATTATTTACATAAAAATAAGATCGGTGTCATCCTCGACTGGGTACCGGCGCATTTTCCGAAAGATGCTCACGGACTGGCAGAGTTTGACGGAACCTGTATCTACGAGCATTCTGACCCACGTCAGGGAGAGCATCCGGACTGGGGTACCAAGATCTTTAATTATGGAAAAAACGAAGTCAAGAATTTCCTGATCGCGAACGCACTGTACTGGATCGAAGAGTTCCATGTAGACGGTCTGCGTGTGGATGCAGTGGCGTCCATGCTGTATCTGGATTATGGAAAGAAAGACGGACAGTGGATCGCGAACAAATATGGCGGTAACGAGAACCTGGAGGCTATTGAATTTTTCAAGCATCTGAATACGCTGATTCTTGGAAGAAACAAAGGAACCATGATGATCGCTGAAGAGTCTACTGCATGGCCGAAAGTAACCGGAGATGTGGAAAAAGAGAACGGTCTCGGATTTACGTTTAAGTGGAACATGGGATGGATGCACGATTTCCTGGAGTATATGAAACTGGATCCGTATTTCAGAAAATTCAACCATAATAAGATGACCTTCTCCATGACCTATGCCTTCAGCGAGGAGTACATTCTGGTCCTGTCTCATGATGAAGTTGTCCATCTGAAATGCTCCATGATCAACAAGATGCCCGGAGAGTACGATGACAAATTTGAGAATCTGAAAGCCGGATATTCCTTTATGATGGGTCACCCGGGTAAGAAACTGCTTTTTATGGGACAGGAGTTCGGACAGTTTCAGGAGTGGAGTGAGGCGAGAGAGCTTGACTGGTATCTGCTCCGTGAGGCAAGACATCAGCAGTTACAGGATTATGTAAGAGATTTGCAGATGATGTATAAAAAATATCCGGCACTGTATGCGGATGCCAATGGCTATGATGGTTTTCAGTGGATCAATGCAGACGATGCAGACAGAAGCATCTATAGTTTCATCCGCTGGTCACCGACGAAGAGAAACAATCTACTGTTTGTCTGCAACTTTACACCGGTAGAGCGGAAAGACTACTGGGTAGGTGTACCGCAGAAAAAACAGTGTAAACTGATCTTAAGCAGTGCAGATCCGGCTTATGGTGGACATCATCACGTAGACAACGCCGTATTTAAACCAGTGAAAGGTGAGTGTGACGGACTTCCGTATCATGTAGCATATCCACTTGCACCGTATGAGGTTGCAGTGTTTGCATTTAATTAATGAACAGACACAGAGAAAATATAGAAGAAAGTGACGAACCCCTTCAGCAGATGTTTCTGCTGAAGGGGTCTTTTGCATTGTGAGGGTAACAGGAGAAAGGGTGAGACGGATAAAAGTAATAAAACATTAACTAAAACATATCGAAAAACTATGTTTATATAGAAAATCAATTGACAAATCGACCTTCCTTTGCTAACATGGTGTAGTATACTTGTAAAAAAATCAGGCAAAAACAAGGAGGAGAAAGAGTGACATGAAGAGATTCAAAAAACTTGTATCTGTACTTACTCTGACAGCGATGCTTGCAGCAAGTCTGACAGCCTGCGGCGGAAAAGATCCGGTTGCAGAAGATGACAGCACAGCGGACACAACCACTGCCGACAGCAGTACAGCTACCACAGAGACTTCTGGTGACAGCACATTTACCTATGCCATCTCCGGGGACCCGACAGAGACTGTCAATGTTATCACAACATCTGACCGTTGGGGATTATCTACTGTAAAGATGATCTACTCCCCTCTGTATATGAACAATGCCGATGGAATCAACTGGTTTCTGGCTACAGATTACAGCGTATCTGATGATAATCTGACATATACATTCAAACTGAGAGACGATGTAAAATGGTCTGACGGCGAACCATTTACCGCAGACGACGTGGTATTCACATACGAAGCTATGGAACAGGAAGACAATCTTGGCTGGGCATATTCTCAGCTGGTTTATGATCAGGGAACGGTAAAAGTAGAAAAAGTGGATGACTATACCGTATCCTTTACCTTCCCGTATGTAACACCTACCGCCATCGAGATGTTAAGCCAGATTTTCATTATGCCGGAGCACATCTACAAAGATGTCACATACTTTGAACATAACGATTACAACATGAACTCCGTAGGAACCGGCCCGTACAAACTGGTAGATTACCAGTCAGGTTCTTATCTGAAGTTTGAAGCAAATGAAAACTACTACAAAGGCGAACCGTCTATCAAAAATGTAGTATTCCAGATCATCGAGAATGCAGATACCGCAATCCTGGCTCTGCAGAACGGGGAAGTAGATGCTTACCAGATGACACCGCAGCAGGTGAAAAAACTGGATCTGGATGCAAGCAACCTGACAACTTATTCTTATACCGAAGGTCGTGTAGGATATCTGGAGATTAACTGTAACAGAGTAACGGACGAAAATGTCCGGAAAGCCCTGCTGTTTGCCATGGACAGAAAAGCCATGGATGATGCAGCGTATGAATCCGATGAATATTACAGCATCCCGTATACCTTCCTGCCAACCAACAGCCAGTTCTACACAGAAGATGGTGTGGAAAAATATGAGCAGGATGTAGACAAAGCAAAGAGCATGTTAGAGGAAGCCGGTGTCAGCGGTCTGAAGCTGAAACTTGGTTATAGCTCCAGCGATACCGCACAGTCTTCACAGGCTCTGCTGATTCAGGAACAGCTGAAAGAAGTTGGTGTAACCGTAGAACTTGCCGGTGGGGACTCCACAGCGATCGCCAATGCGATGCAGGATCCGGACAACGAGTACGATATGTACCTGGGCGGATATATCATGGGTATCGATCCGGATACGTTCGCAAGTCTGTTTGAAAATGATGGTGCTTATAACTACATGTACTACAGCGGATACGATACCATCGATCAGCTGTTTGAAGAAGGTCGTTCTGAGACAGATGAGTCTGCAAGAAAAGAAATCTATGCAAAACTGCAGGCAGCGATCCAGGATACCGGTGCTTTCTACCCGTTCGTTTCCAACAACAAGATTCTGGTTGTAAACAACCGGATCCAGGGTGTGGAAGATGCAGGACTTGTTCCGGTATATACCTTCGAGGATACTTCCAGTCTGAAAATTGCTGAATAAGTAATCACCAAAGATTAGACACTATTTATAATGAGGGCGGAATTCTTCTGAAACAGGTGAAGAGTTCCGCCTTTTTGCCTGAGAGTACATAAAAAACAAAAGGAGAAAAAGGTATGGCAAAGTATATTTTCAAACGTATTCTTACTGCAATCCCGCTGATCATCGTGATCACGATCCTGTGTTTTTCTCTGATTCATCTGGCACCGTATGATGCCATCGATGCCATGACAACTCCGAAGATGTCTCCGGAGATGGTACAGATGATCCGTGAAAAATACGGCTACGATCAGCCGGTTTATGTGCAGTATATCCGCTGGCTGGAAGGAATCCTGAACGGAAACTTCGGCTATTCCATTGTAACAAAAACCAATATTTACAACGAACTTGCAACGAGAATTCCGAACACCATCAAACTGGTGCTTCCATCTTATCTGACGGCATACGTGATTTCCATCGTGCTGGGTCTGGTGGCAGGTTCTCATAAAAACAAATGGCTGGACAAACTGATTGACGGGATCTGTTCTCTGTGGATCGCCATGCCAACCTTCTGGGTTGCGATGCTTTTTATCTATCTGTTCGGTTATAAACTGCGGATTCTTCCGATCCTTGGCATGCATACCGTAGGGGTCAATACCATGTCTGATTTTCTGTTGCATTTTATTACGCCGTATGTGGTACTGACACTGGCGTTTATTCCGGACAATGTACGTTATGTGCGTTCTTCCACGATCACACAGTACTCTGAGGATTATGTTATGGTACAGAAAGCATTTGGCGCTTCCAAAGCAGAGATCATGTTCAAACATGTCTGTAAAAACGTGCTGCTTCCGGTTATCACCAAACTGGGTATGGCACTGCCGACACTGGTAACGGGTGCAGTTATCACGGAAACCGTATTCAGCTGGCCGGGCATCGGACCGTATTTTATCAAGGCGGTGCAGGGTATGGACTATCCGATCGTTATGATCGTTCTGGTACTGTCTTCCACCCTGGTGGTTCTCGGAAACCTGCTGTCCGATATTTTATACTGCGTGACAGATCCGCGTATCAGAAAGATGGGGTAATCGTATGGCAATGAATCATTCTCAAAAAAAACGTCTGGAAAATGTCTGGGAGGCATTAAAACACGACAAAATCGCAATATTTTCTATTATCTTCCTTGCACTGATACTGATATTATCCTTACTGGCTCCGGTACTCCCGCTGGAACCGAATAAAACCGATGTGGCTCATATGTTGGAGGCACCAAGCAGTGCCCATATTTTCGGAACCGATGAAGTGGGCCGTGATTATCTGGCCCGTGTCATCTATGGAGGCCGTGTGTCCCTGCTGGTCGGCGTGCTTGCCATGCTGATGAGTGTGACGATCGGTGTCACGGTTGGAATCCTTGCCGGCTATCTTGGCGGCATCATCGATGGGATCCTGATGCGGATCGTTGATATTCTGCAGTCGATTCCGTGGCTGATTCTGGTTACGGTTATCAGTATTTTCTTCAAACAGGGACTGGTGTCTATTATTATCGTGATCGGGTTCTTCTCCTGGATGGAGATCGCCCGTCTGGTGCGTGCGGAGGTTATGTCCGTCAAAGAGAGGGAATACGTCCTCTATGCAGACTTTACCGGCGTGCCGTTAGTTAAGATGGTGATCCGTCATCTGATCCCTTCGGTGCTGCCGACGATCATCATTGCTGCTACTACCAGTATCTCCAATGCGATCATGACAGAATCTTCTCTGAGTTTCCTTGGAATCGGTATTCAGGAGCCACTGTCTTCCTGGGGAAAACTGTTACAGAGTGCCCAGAGTAACCTGCAGAATGCAGTTTATATGGCGATCATCCCTGGTCTTTTGATCATGCTGACCATCTTTGCGTTCAACAAACTGGGTAACCTGCTTCGTATCTATGTAGATCCCCGTGTCATGGACGCAGGCAAATAGGAGGAGTGGAGATGAAAGAAAACAGAGTATTAACCATAGACAATCTGACCACCACATTCGAGAGTCATAAACAGAAGATCCAGGCGGTGCGTGGCGTCTCCCTCCATGTGGATGAAGGAGATATCCTGGCCATCGTAGGAGAGTCCGGAAGCGGAAAAAGTGTAACCATGAAATCGGTCATGGGTCTTCTCGGAGAAAATGCAGAGGTGCAGGCAGATCATCTGGAACTGCTGCAGAAAGATCTGTTGCCCATGTCCGAAAAAGAAAAACGGAAAATGCGTGGAAAAGATATGGCGATGATCTTCCAGGATCCGATGACTGCCCTGAATCCACTGAAAAAGATCGGATACCATATGATCGAAGTGCTTCGCCGCCATCAGAATCTGAGTAAAGCAGAAGCAAGAAAAGTAGCCATCGATATGCTGGGAAAAGTAGGAATTCCGTCCGCAGAAAGCCGGATGGATCAGTACCCGCATGAATTTTCCGGTGGTATGCGGCAGCGTGTCATGATCGCAATGGCACTTTGCTGCCAGCCACGGCTGCTGATTGCTGATGAGCCGACAACAGCGCTGGACGTAACCATTCAGGCACAGATTCTGCAGCTGTTAAAACAGTTAAATGAAACGGAACAGATGAACATCATCCTGATCACCCATGACCTCGGTGTGGTTGCCTCTCTGGCAAAACGGATCGAAGTGATGTATGGCGGTCTGATCATGGAAGAGGGAACCACAGAAGAGATCTTTGAACATCCGACCCATCCGTATACAAGAGCGCTGCTTCATGCAATCCCGAAGTGCGAGAGCGGATGCCGGGAACGTCTCGAACCGATTCCTGGTATGGCGCCGTCGCTGGCCAATCCACCGGCAGGATGTCCTTTTGTAACCCGATGCCGGTTTGCCTGTGAGGAATGTAAGAAAGAGATCCCGTCCATGCGGGCCTACTCCGATACCCAGTCCTCCAGATGTATCTTCACCAAAGAAGAATTGGATGAGAAAGAGAAGAAAGAAGAGGAAAAATAAGTATGGAAACAAAAGAACAATATCTTCTGGAAGCGAAGAATCTGTCCAAGTATTTCCCGGTTAAAAATTTCTTCGGAAAACTGGTACAGGAAGTGCGGGCGGTGGACCGGGTGAATCTTTCTATTAAGAAAGGAGAAACCTTCGGTCTGGTAGGAGAGTCCGGCTGTGGAAAGTCCACGCTGGGACGTACCCTGATCCGTATGTATGAACCGACAGATGGAATCTTAACCTATGACGGTCACGACATCACAAAAACAAAGGGCAAAGAACTCCTTGCTTATCACAAAAGAATGCAGATTATTTTCCAGGATCCTTATTCCGCACTGGATCCCCATCAGAACGTGAGAGAAATCATGGCGGAACCGATTTCTGTCTTTGAAAAACTTTCAGAAAAAGAGATGGATGAGCGGATCGTAAATTTGCTTGAAAAAGTTGGAATGAAAGCAGACGATATGGAAAAATATGCTTATGAATTTTCCGGCGGACAGCGCCAACGTATCGGTATTGCAAGAGCTTTATCGGTCAACCCGGAATTCCTGCTCTGTGACGAACCGATCTCTGCCCTGGACGTATCCATTCAGGCACAGGTGGTCAACGTACTGGAAGATCTGCAGCAGGAGCTGGGTCTGACCTACCTGTTTGTGGCACATGATCTGTCCATGGTGCGTCACATCTCTGACCGGATCGGTGTTATGTATCTTGGCAAGATTGTGGAAAGTGGAGACAGTGATGAAGTGTATGACAATCCGTGTCATCCATACACCCAGGCGCTGCTGGCATCCATTCCGATCGCAGATCCGAAACGGGCACTCAGTCTGGAACACTGTGGCATCGAAGGAGATCTCCCGAGTCCGCTGCATATTCCGTCCGGCTGTCGTTTCCATACCCGTTGTCCCTATGCGACCGAGCAGTGCAGACAGCAGGAACCGGAACTGGAAGAGAGAACACCGGGTCATATGGTGGCCTGCTGGAAAAAATAAAAGGAGTGAGGAAGAGATATGCTTTCAAAAGAACTTTACCAAACCTATGTCCAGATTCTGAAAGATGAACTGATACCGGCGATGGGATGCACCGAACCCATCGCCATCGCCTACGCGGGAGCGGTAGCCAGAAAGACACTGGGAGTCCTGCCGGAGCGGGTAGAGGTTGCGGTCAGCCGAAACATCATTAAAAATGTAAAAAGCGTGGTCGTTCCCCACACCGGAGGTTTACGCGGAATCGAGGCCGCAGCCGCCGCCGGCATCGTGGCGGGAGATGCGGCAAAAGAACTGGAAGTCATCTCCCATGTGGAAAAACAAGACATCGAAGCCATGGGAACCTTCTTAAAAGAAGTACCGTGCAGTGTCTGTGCAGCATCCTCCGATCTGATCTTTGATATTCAGATCACTGTGTATCACGGGGAAGATACGGCGAACGTCCGGATTACCGATTTTCACACGAATCTGGTGCATGTGTCCAGAAACGGGGAAATTCTTCTGGCAAAAGAAATTACCGGAAAAGAAGAATCTGCGCTGGCAGATAAGTCAACACTTACCATAGAAAATATCTTTGCATTTGCCAAAGAAGTGGAGCTTGCGGATGTCAGAGAAGTACTGGAGCGCCAGATCCGTTACAATATGGCGATTGCAGAAGAAGGGATTCGTGGCAACTACGGAGCTAATATCGGGAAAGTCCTGCTGGCAACTTACGGCGATCAGGATGTCAAGGTGCGCGCCAAAGCCATGGCAGCCGCCGGTTCCGATGCAAGAATGAACGGCTGTGAACTTCCGGTGGTGATCAATTCCGGAAGCGGCAACCAGGGAATCACAGCTTCTGTCCCCATCGTGGTTTTCGCAAAAGAACTGCAGGTATCGGAGGAGACGATGTACCGGGCATTGGTGATCTCGAATCTGGCAACGATCCATATCAAAGAAGGAATCGGCAGACTTTCCGCATATTGCGGTGCAGTGGGAGCCGGATGTGGATGTGGCGCCGGGATCGCCTACCTGTACGGAGACGGCAAGAAAGAGGGCGAACATGCCATTGTCAACGGTCTTGCCATTGTATCGGGTATGATCTGCGACGGAGCGAAAGCATCCTGCGCAGCGAAGATCGCATCTTCTGTAGATGCGGGAATTCTTGGTTACTTTATGTATAAGAACGGGCAGCAGTTTATCGGCGGCGACGGTATCGTAAAAAAAGGCGTGGAAAATACGATTCGCTGTGTGGGTAAACTGGCATCCGAGGGTATGCTCGAGACAGACCGGGAGATCGTTCATTTGATGATCCACGGATAATACATACAAAAAAGGTAACTGTGAAGGTACTGAACAGTTACCAAAAAAGCTCTTTTTGCATGAAAAAACGGTTAGTTATATAAAACCGAAAAGGCAAAGGGGGCTTTACTTTTTTTACAAAACGTGATAAAAGTATAGAGGAGTAACTATTCGGTAAAAATATCCTGTGGGTTTCTAGAGCAGGGAACTGCGGAAAGTCCGGGATATGCAGACAAAAATTCAGGGCTGTTTTAGAGAAAACAGCCCTTTTTGGGCGTTTTTCAGGAGGTAAAAAACATGACAAAGATTGACATTATTTCAGGATTTTTAGGAGCCGGAAAAACAACACTGATTAAAAAACTGCTCTCTGAAGCTTTAAAAGGTGAGCAGGTAGTGCTGATTGAAAATGAATTTGGAGAAATCGGTATTGACGGAGGATTCTTAAAAGACTCCGGTATCGAGATCCGTGAGATGAACTCCGGATGTATCTGCTGTTCTCTGGTAGGTGATTTCGGAACTTCTCTGAAAGAAGTGATCACAACGTATCATCCGGATCGTATCATCATCGAGCCGTCAGGCGTAGGCAAACTGTCTGATGTCATCAAAGCGGTAAAAGGTGTGGATGTGGACTGTGAGATCAGCCTGAACAGCTATACAACCGTAGCAGATGTAAACAAATGCAAAATGTATATGAGAAACTTCGGTGAGTTCTTCGAGAACCAGTTACAGTATGCAAGAACGATTATTCTGAGCCGTACCGATACACCGAAGGCTACGGAAGAGAAAGTAGCAAAAGCAGTCGCTCTGATCCGCGAAGTGAACAAGGATGCAGTGATCATCACCACTCCGATCGAAAAACTGGACGGTGCACAGATTCTGGAAGCTATGGAGCAGGGCAGAGAAGAAGATGAGGAGTTCTGCCCGGTATGTGGTGGACATCACGATCATGAGCATCATCACGATCATGACGATGAGTGCGGATGTGGACATGACCACGACCATGAACATCATCATCACGACCATGATGATGAGTGCGGATGCGGACATGACCACGATCACAAACATCATCATCACGACCATGATGATGAGTGCGGATGCGGACATGACCACGACCATGAACATCATCATCACGACCATGACGATGAGTGCGGATGCGGACATGACCACGATCATGAACATCATCACCACGATGGCGAGTGCGGATGTGGACATCACCATCATCATGCGGATGAAGTATTTACAAGCTGGGGCCGCGAGACTGCTAAAAAATATACAAAGGAAGAGATCGAAGCCGCACTGAAGAAACTGTCAGAGGCAGAAAATCTTGGTGTGATCCTTCGTGCCAAAGGTATGGTGGACGGAAAAGACGGACAGTGGATCTACTTTGATATGGTTCCGGAAGAGTATGAGGTACGCACCGGTACTCCGCAGATCACAGGTAAGATCTGTGTGATCGGTTCCAAGATGGCAGAAGACAAAATTGCTGAAATTTTTGGAGTGAATGAGTAATGATGAAGAGAGATGTTCCCGTATATTTAATTACAGGATTTTTAGAGAGTGGTAAAACCCAGTTTCTGGATTTTACCATTCATCAGAGTTATTTTCAGATTCCGGACAAAACACTTCTGATTCTCTGCGAAGAGGGAGAAGAGGAGTACGATGAGGAAAGCCTGAAAAAAATGAATACGGTGATTGAGATCATCGAAGACCCGGAAGACTTTAACGCAGATACCCTGCAGATGTTGAATAAAAAACATCATCCGGGAAGAGTTCTGGTAGAGTACAATCCGCTGTGGTCTGTAGATAAGTTCTATCAGACCGATATGCCACGTTACTGGGATCTGGTACAGCACATCGTAACCGTGGATGCCAGCACTTTCCAGATCTATATGAACAATATGAAATCTTTGTTCATGGAGATGATCCGAAACGCGGATCTGGTAATTTTCAACCGCTGTCAGGATGAACATCCGCTGGCAAACTTCCGCCGCAGCGTTAAAGTTGTCAATTCCAGAGCAGAAGTTGTATTTGAAAATGAAGAGGGCGAAATCGACGATATTTTCCAGGATGAGATGCCGTATGATATGAATGCGGACATCATTGATATCGAAGATATCGATTACGGTATCTGGTATGTGGATATGATGGATAACCTGAAAAAATATGTGGATAAGACGGTCCGTTTTAAAGGACAGGTGTTGAAAAGTCGTGAGCTGAACGCAGGATTTTTCGTGCCGGGACGTATGGCGATGACCTGCTGTGCGGACGATACCCAGTTTATCGGCTATATCTGTAAGAATCCGGCGGCCAAGAGACTGCGGATCGGCAGCTGGGTGACGGTAACTGCAAAAGTTAAAGACGAATTTATGGAAGTATATAATGGCAGAGGTCCGGTATTGTACGCAACAGAGATTGAAGCGGCAGAAAAACCGGAGCAGGAGCTGGTATACTTCGGCTGATGAAGGAGTTATCATTATGTATCTGATCGTAGGCCTGGGCAATCCGGGAAAACAGTATGAAAATACCCGCCATAACGTGGGATTTGACGCGGTTGATCTTCTGGTGGATGAGTATCGCGTACCCTCTTCGGGAAAACAACATAAGGCAATGTACGGAAAGGGAGTGATCGCGGGTCAGAAAGTGATCCTGGCGAAACCGCTGACCTACATGAACCTGAGCGGGGAATCAGTGAGAGCCCTGGTAGATTATTATAAGATCGATCCGGAAGAAGAACTGATCGTGATCTATGATGATATCAGTCTGGAACCGGGAAAGATCCGGATACGGAAAAAAGGAAGTGCGGGCGGCCATAACGGCATCAAAAATATTATCGCACAGCTGGGCACCCAGAACTTCCAGAGAGTCAAAGTTGGAGTCGGAGAAAAGCCAAAGGGCTGGGATCTGGCAGATTATGTGCTGGGACACTTTTCCAAAGAAGACCGGGGACTGGTGGATGATGCGCTGAAACGCGCGGCAGGAGCTGTGGAACTGATGGTACAGGGAGAAGTGGATCAGGCGATGAATCAGTTTAACTAGAAAGGGAAAACGATGGATGCATTCGTACAACCATTATATGAACTGGCCGATTTTGATGCGATCATAAGACAACTGAAGAAACCGGGAATCGTACAGGTTTCCGGATGCCTGGACTCCCAGAAAGCCCATTTTACCAATGGGCTTCTCCGGGAGTTTCCTTTTCGGCTGATCGTTGCGGAAAATGATCTGAAAGCCAAGGCATTTTATGAGGATTTTCGTCTGTATGATCCGGAAGTACTGTATTATCCGGCGAGGGATCTGATCTTTTATCAGGCGGATATTCATGGCAATCTTCTTACCAGACAACGGATCCAGGTGCTTCGCGCACTGCTGGAGCGGGAAGAAGTGACGATCGTTACTTCGATCGACAGCTGCCTGGACTGCCTGGTGCCGCTTGCCGTGTGGAAGGAAAAAGTAATAAAGATCCGCAATGACAGCGAGATTGACCTGGATCGGATGAAAAGACATCTGGTGGAACTCGGGTATGAATGGGCGGCGCAGGTAGAGGTTCCGGGACAGTTTTCCATCCGTGGTGGAATCATGGATGTATTTTCTCTGACCGAGGATAACCCGTGGCGTATCGAACTGTGGGGAGATGAGGTGGATTCTATCCGCAGTTTTGATGGGGAAAGCCAGCGTTCGATCGAGAATCTGGAGGAGATCACGATTTATCCTGCGACGGAAGTGGTGCTGGATAAAGAGACGATCCGACAGGGCATCAAAGCCATTGAAAAAGAGGCGCAGAAGTGTCAGAAGAAGTTCCGGGACGAGATGAAGACGGAGGAAGGAGCGAGAGTCCGCCAGATTGCTGCTGAATTAAAAGACCAGTTAGAAGAGATGGAGCATATTGCCGGAGCAGAAAGTTTTGTCCGGTATTTTTATAAGAAAACAGAATCGTTACTGGAATATCTGCCGGAGAACGCGCTGGTTGTGATCGACGAGCCGAACCGGTTGACAGAACATGCAAAGACAACAGAAGAAGAATTCCGGGAGAGTATGATTCACCGCCTGGAAAAGGGGTATCTTCTGCCCGGACAGATGGAAGTGATCCGAAACTATCAGGAAGTGTTGCATCGGTTTCATCAGATGCATACGCTGTCGTTGTCCACGATGGAGCCGAGGGGAACCGGGTGGAACTTCACTATGGAGATGCAGCTGACTGTAAAATCGGTCAATCCGTACAACAACAGTTTTGAGATGCTGGTAAAAGATCTGTTGCGTTGGAAAAAATCCGGTTACCGGATGCTGTTGTTATCCCCTTCGCGAACAAGGGCGGCCAGACTGGCAAAAGATCTGCAGGATCAGGAACTGTCGGCTTTTTACAGTGAAGATCCGGAAGAACTGATCCAGCCGGGACAGATCAAGGTAACCTGGGGACGGGTAAGCCGTGGCTTCGAGTACCCGATGGTCAAATACGTGGTGATCTCGGAGACGGATATTTTCGGCAAAGAAAAGAAGAAAAAACGGAAAAAAAATCAGTACAGCGGAAAGCAGATCCAGAGCTTTTCAGAGCTTTCCGTAGGAGATTTTGTAGTTCATGAAAACCACGGGCTGGGCGTGTACCGCGGCATCGAAAAGATGGAAGTGGATGGTGTGGTGAAAGATTATATCAAGATTGAGTATGCGGGGAAAAGCAACCTGTATATTCTTGCCACCCAGCTGGATGTTCTGCAAAAATACGCCGGTTCCGATGCGGCAAAAGCCCCGAAATTAAATAAACTCGGTGGACAGGAATGGAAGAAGACCAAGACGAAGGTCCGCGGAGCTGTAAAGAATATCGCAAAAGATCTGGTGGCACTGTATGCAGCCAGACAGCAGGAAGCCGGTTTCCGCTATGGACCGGATACGGTATGGCAGCGGGAATTTGAAGAGATGTTTCCGTTTGAAGAGACGGAGGATCAGCTGCAGGCGATCGAGGCGGCAAAACAGGATATGGAAAGCCCGAAGATCATGGATCGGCTGATCTGCGGCGATGTGGGTTACGGAAAGACGGAGATTGCGATCCGTGTGGCATTCAAGGCGATCCAGGAAGGAAAACAGGTGGTCTATCTGGTTCCGACGACGATCCTTGCACAGCAGCATTACAATACATTTGTACAGCGGATGAAGGATTTTCCGGTGCGCGTGGATCTTCTGTGCCGGTTCCGCACCGCCAGTCAGCAGAAAAAGACGATCGAGGATCTGAAAAAAGGTCTGGTGGATATCCTGATCGGTACGCACCGGGTGCTGTCCAAAGATGTGCAGTTTAAAGATCTGGGGCTGCTGATCATCGATGAGGAACAGCGTTTTGGTGTTACCCATAAAGAAAAGATCAAGCAGATGAAACAGAATATCGATGTCCTGACCCTGACAGCGACGCCGATTCCACGAACCCTCCACATGAGTCTGATCGGGATCCGGGATATGAGTGTTCTGGAAGAAGCCCCGCAGGACCGTACACCGATCCAGACCTATGTGATGGAATATAACGATGAGATGGTACGGGAGGCGATCAGCCGGGAACTGGCACGCGGTGGTCAGGTGTATTATGTATACAATCGTGTCAACAACATTGAAGAGATCACCAATCAGATCCGAAAACTGGTTCCGGAGGCGAGCGTGGCATTTGCCCACGGACAAATGAGCGAGCGGGAACTGGAAAAGATCATGTATGGATTTATTAACGGAGAGATCGATGTTCTGGTCTCTACAACCATCATCGAGACGGGGCTGGATATCTCGAATGCCAATACTATGATCATCCATGATGCGGATCAGATGGGACTTTCTCAGTTGTATCAGCTGAGAGGAAGGGTAGGACGATCCAACCGGACCGCATACGCTTTCCTGATGTACCGGAGAAATAAGATGTTAAAAGAAATCGCGGAAAAACGTCTCCATGCGATCCGCGAATTCACCGAACTGGGAAGCGGGATCAAGATTGCCATGCGTGATCTGGAACTGCGTGGTGCGGGCAATCTTCTGGGAGCGGAACAGCACGGCCACATGGAAGCAGTAGGATACGATCTCTACTGTAAGATGCTGAACGAAGCCGTACAGGAAGCAAAAGGAATCGAAGTACAGGAAGACTTCGAGACGACGATCGACCTGCAGATCAATGCGTACATTCCGGAAAAATATATTCCGAATGAATACCAGAAGCTGGATATTTACAAACGGATTGCGGCGATCGAGAACCGGGAAGAGTATGAGGATATGATGGAAGAGCTGCTGGACCGTTTTGGAGAACCGCCGAAGATGGTGCAGAACCTCCTCGCAGTGGCAAGCCTGAAAGCCATGGCTCACCGGATCTATCTGACCGAAGTCAAGCAGCTTGACGACAGCCTGAAACTTACCATGTATGAGCGGGCGAAGATTGACACAACGAAGATACCGGAGATTTTGAATCAGTATCCGGAAGAACTGCAGTTTAAAGTAGAAACGAATCCGTACTTTCTGTATCGTCCGAGGAACCGAAAGGCAAAGGATGCAGTACCGATGCAGGAGAAGGCGACTGAATTACTGACGGTCATGCAGTGTCTGGTATAAGTGCAGGCAAATTCCCGAGAACAGGAAAACAAGACATGAGCACTTGTGAAAAAAGATTGAAATAAAAGGAAAAAAGTTGCCCCATAGGCGGAAATAGTCTATAATAAATGCTATTAGTGAATAAATGTACTCTTAGAGCGTGTCTGAAAAATCATTTCCGCAATCTGCAAGCCCCACTTTGCGGTATATTTTACCCTCATTCGGTTGCCGTAGCCCGCTACGCCGCCCTCATTCGGATAAAATCTCCCACAAACTGGGACTCGCAGTTCACGAAAAGCCTTTTTCAGATACGCTCTAGAGTACATAAAAGGGTAACGGAGGAAAACATGAGAAAGTTAAATAAAACCGCAGCATGTGGGATTCTGGCAGCTGCTCTTGCAGCAGGTACACTGTCCGGATGCTCAAAAGCAATTGATGGAACAAAAACCGTAGCAACTGTAGGAGATGAAAAAGTAACATTGGGTCTGGCAAGCTATATGACAAGAGACCAGCAGGCGCAGACCATGAGTTATTATAATATGCTGATGTCACAGTATGGTGTCAGCGGCTCTGCATCTAATGTGTGGGATCAGAAAGGAGACGACGGGAAAACTGTCGGGGAAAGCTCCAAAGATGGCGTCATGAAGACAATTAATCAGTTGTATGTACTGAAAGCACATGCGGCAGATTATGACGTTACGATTACGGATGATGAAGAAAAAGCGATCAAAGAAGCAGCAGCGGAATTTATCAAAGATAACGATGAAAAGATCCTGAAAAAACTGGCAGTATCTGAAGACGACATCGTTACGTATCTGGAACTGGTAACGATCCGCAGCAAGATGCATGATCCGATGACTGTAGATGTAGATACCGAGGTCAGTGCCAATGAAAAAGATCAGACAAGAGTCACTATCGTAAAAGTTTCTACAGAAGGAACAGAAAAAGATGATGACGGTAATACCATTGATCTGACCGATGAAGAAAAAGCACAGAAAAAAGACCTGGCACAGCAGGTACTTGATAAAGTAAAAGCATCCGATGACGTGGCAAACGCAGATATGGATGCACTGGCAAAAGAGGTAGATGACAGTTTAAGTGCGACAGCACCGGCATTTACCACAGCGGGAAGTACCGATGATACACTGGATGAGGCTGTACAGGATGCAGCCCTGGAACTGAAAGACGGAGAAGTTGCTGACAGTGTGATCGAAGGCGACGACGGTTATTATGTGGTACGTCTGGATAAGATGCTGGACGAAGATGCGACAGAAAACAAAGAGAAGACAGTTATTTCAGAAAGAAAATCTGATCTGTATGACAGCACACTGGAAGACTGGGTAAAAGAAGAAAAGATTAAAGTCAAAGATAAAGTATGGGATCAGATCACAGTCACCGACAGTGTATCTTTTGTATACAAGAGTGCCGACAGCAGCGATGATACAGAATCCGGTGACGCACAGGAAGATACCTTTTCACAGGACAACAGCAGTGAAGACACTACAACAGAAGACACAGCAGCAGAGGACAGCGCTGAGTAAATAAGAGTTATAGAGAATCGACTTCCGGAACTTCGTTTCCTGTAAAAACAGGGACAGAAAGTATCCGGAAGTCAGAGAAAAAGCGGAGGATATAGAGGATGAGTGTAGTACAGTGGACAACAGGAATCCAGCATATCGGAATTCCTACATCAGACATAGAAACAACGATCCGGTTCTATGAAGGTCTGGGATTTCAGACCATGCACACGAATCAGGTACCTGCCAACCAGGCAAAAGTTGCTTTTTTGCAGCTGGGGAATCTGATGATCGAGACCTACGCCGAAGGTGGCAACGGCATTGAAGGCGCAATCAATCACTTCGCTTTAAACTGCACAGATATTCAGGCGGTCTATGCCTGGATCTGTGAACAGGGATATAAAGTGTTGTCGAATGGAATTGAAGAACTTCCATTCTGGGGAAAAGGCGTGGCTTTCTTTATTATCGAAGGACCGAATAAAGAACGGATCGAGTTCTGTGAACGGAAACAGTAATGGGACACTCCCTCTGTAAGTCCGTGGGAAGATAAAAAAGCTGATAATACTGAAATAGTGTTTTGGATATACAGAGGAAGGAGAAAACAATGACAAGACAGCAATTTGATGAACTGACAGCAAAAGGGGTAGTAATTCTGGACGGAGCCACCGGTTCCAACCTGAGAAAAGCAGGTATGCCGGTAGGCATATCTTCTGAACAGTGGGTACTTGAAAATCCTTCAGTTTTACAGGAACTGCAGCGTGCCTATGTGGATGCCGGAAGCCAGATCGTATATGCTCCGACATTCGCAGCCAATCCGATCAGCCTGAGAAACTTTAACCTCCAGGATCGGGTAGCCGAACTGAACACAAAGCTGGTAAAGATCTGTAAAGATGGAATCGGCAACCGGGCTCTGGTAGCAGGAGATATCACTACCACCGGACAGCTGATGGAGCCGAGAGGAACCCTGACTTATAATGAACTGTATGAGGCATATCAGGAACAGATGAAAGCCCTGGTGGATGCAGGAGTGGATCTGTTTGTTGCAGAGACCATGTTGAGCGTGGATGAGACGGTAGTTGCACTGGATGCAGCACAGGCAGTCTGCGATCTTCCGATGATCTGTACCCTTTCTCTGGAAGCAGACGGAAGCGCAATGTACGGAGGTAATGCCGTGGAAGCAGTTCTGACTTTACAGGAGATGGGAGCGGCCGCTGTAGGACTGAACTGTTCCGTAGGTCCGGATCAGCTGGAAGCAGTAGTTGCCAGCATGAAAGAAGTGGCAACTGTTCCGATCATCGCGAAACCAAACGCAGGCATGCCGTTTATCGATGACAAAGGCGAAGCTCATTACGATATGAATGCAGATGATTTTGCAAGACACACCAAACACCTGGTAGAAGTAGGCGCCGGAATCGTAGGCGGCTGCTGCGGAACCACCCCGGAATACATCCGGAAGCTGGCGAAGGCGCTGGGAAGATAAAAAGGAAAAATGGGGGAATCGGGGAAATTATGGCGAAATTCAAAGAATATCGTATCGACCAGATTGAAGAGATATGTAATCTTGGAAAAGCGTTATCTTCCCCTGTGCGGCTGGAGATTCTTCAGCTTTTGGACAGGGACAGTATGATTATTGGAGAGATAGCGAAAAAATTAAATCTTCCTGCTTCCAGTACTGCGTTTCATCTGAAGATACTGGAACAGGCAGGATTGATTCGTATGGAAGAGCAGCCTGGAACGAGGGGCAGTACAAAATTATGCACCTCTAAAGTTGATATATTAACTATTCAGACGACAAATCTGAGCAAAGATGTAAAGGAAGTGTTCAGTGCGGAGATGCCGATTGGTTCATACAGCAGTTGCGAAGTAAGTCCCACCTGTGGTCTGTACGGACTGGATGGAAGCATTGGAAATGATGATAAAGAATTTTCTTTTTATCTTCCGGAAAGAGTGAAAGCAGGTATCCTATGGAGTTCTTCCGGTTTTGTGGAATATAAATTTGCCAATGGAATTCCTTCAGGATGTGAAGTTGACCGACTGTCACTTTCTATGGAAATATGTTCGGAAGCGCCTGGGTTCCGGGAAGACTGGAAATCAGATATTACGGTATGGATCAATGAGATTGATTGTGGAACGTGGACCAGTCCGGGAGATTTTGGCGCAAGACGTGGCCGTTTGATGCCGCCGGAGTGGGTACTGGGCAGTACACAGTATGGGCTGCTGAAGACCTGGGAGATTCGAAAAGACGGATGCTATATTAATGGAGAAAAAGTCAGTGATGTAACGATTGATATGCTGAAGGTGATGGAAAAACCTTATGTGAAAGTTCGCATTGGTAACAAACCGGATGCGAAATATGTAGGTGGTTTTAATATTTTTGGAAAACATTTCGGAGATTATGATCAGGACATTGTCCTGGCAATGGAATATTAAGAGAAGAAGCAGTATCGGATCAGAGATCTGATACTGCTTCTTCTTTTTGACTGTGCATCGGGCAGACAAAGCCCGTTTTTATTTTGCACAAAAAGAGAAAACGGAAATTGTGCAAAAATACAATTTCCAACAAATGGAATAAAATAGACGAAAGAAAAGTAGAAATAAAGACAGTAATACTGCTTAAATAAAAATAATAAACAGTAGAAATGTATAAATAATATCGAAAAACAGTTGACAAAACGATAAAAAAGCATATAATCATGAATAAAGAAACAGATATGCTGTCAAAATAAACGAATGGGAAGAAAGAGATGACAAAATAAACAGCAGAACTGTTAAAACTATCATGGCCGGATAGAAAGAAGCTATATAATGAGATAAAAATGGAGGATGCAAAATGAAATGTTACATCAAAGACTATCCAAGACCACAGTTTGTACGGGCTGACTGGGAGAACCTGAACGGATCCTGGGATTTTGGCTTTGACGATGAAAATGCCGGAGAAAAAGAGAAATGGTATCAGGAATTCAAAGGTGATAAAAAGATCAATGTTCCATTTACCTATGAGACAAAGTTAAGCGGCATTCAGGATGAAACCCGCCATGATTTTATCTGGTACCATCGGACGATCAGCGTAGATGGCGAAAAACTGGAGAACAATCGCTATATCCTGCATTTTGAGGGCAGTGATTTTATTACAAAAGTATGGGTAAACGGTGCCTATGCAGGAAGCCACAGAGGCGGCTATGCAAGATGCTCTTTTGACGTTACCAATCTGGTGCATGACGGAGAAAATGAATTGACTGTCAAAGTGGAAGATTCTTATGATCCGCAGCAGCCAAGAGGAAAACAGCGCTGGATCAAAGAAAATTTTGGCTGCTGGTATATTCAGACTACCGGTATCTGGAAGACTGTATGGAGCGAGTATGTACCGAAGATCGGCCTTGCATCTGTCAAGATGACACCGGATCTGCAGAATGCGGCATTAAAACTGGAATATGAAGTAGATGCAGCGGAGGAAGTTCTGGGTGAAGATCTGATTGTCACCGCATCTGTAAGCTTCAAAGGTGTTCCGGTTGCAAAACAGTCTGTAATGGCAAACCAGAAACATGTGGGAACAACAATGAACGTATCCTATTATGGAAGTGTTGGACTGGAATGGGGCGTTTGCACTTGGACACCGTCCCAGCCGGATCTGTATGATATTGATTTTACAGTTATATATAAAGGAGAAGCTGTGGATGAGATCGGTTCTTATTTTGCTATGCGTGAGATCCGCATTGACGGACCAAACATCCTGTTAAATGGTCATCCGTTGTACCAGAGACTGATCCTGGATCAGGGATACTGGAGAGATTCGCATCTGACTGCGCCAAGTGAAGAAGCACTGATCGAGGATATCGATAAGATCCATGCACTGGGATACAATGGTCTTCGTAAACATCAGAAAACTGAGGATGAAAGATTCTTATACTGGTGTGATGTGAAAGGAATGTTGGTATGGAGTGAGATGGCAGCTGCTTATCAGTATTCGGATTATGCAGTAGAAGAATTTGCCAAAGAATGGATGGAGATCGTTCGTCAGAACTACAATCATCCATGTATCATTACCTGGACACCGATCAATGAATCCTGGGGTGTAAGCAAGGTGGAAACCAGAAGAGTAGAGCAGCACTTTACAGAAGCAGTTTACCATTTGACGAAGAGCTTCGATATGATGCGGCCGGTTATTGTCAATGATGGATGGGAACATACTATTTCAGATATCATCACACTTCATGATTATGAAGAAGTGGGAGATACCTTGTACAAACGTTATACCGAATACAAAGATCAGATCATGACTACAGAAGTATATCACAGCAGTGAAAAATCGGCCTTTGCAAACGGATATGAGTATAAAGGACAGCCAATGATCATCAGTGAATACGGCGGAATTGCGTTCAATAACGATGATTCCGGATGGGGATATGGAAATAAGGTAAATACCAAAGAAGATTTCATCAGACGTTTTGATGATATCACAACAGCAGTGAAGAAGATTCCATATTGCTGCGGCTTCTGCTATACGCAGGTCAGCGATGTACAGCAGGAGATCAATGGCCTGATGGATATTGACCGGAACTTCAAAGTGGAACCGGAAGTGATCAAAGAAATCAATGAACGTCGGATTGGATATTGGAGATCGTTTATGTAAAGATAAAAAAAGATGGAAAAAGTCATCTGTGCAGCAGCCTGCGCAGATGACTTTTTTGCGCGGTATGTTCCCTGTGGTTTGATCTGTGTACAGGAAAAATTGCCTTTAACAGAGCAAATTTGATTGACAGGAAGTAAGCCAGTCCATATACTAAAATTAAATTCTTAGTTTATAAAAATTTAATAAATGCAAGGTAAGAAAAAGAAGAATTTTGCAAAGAAGAAACAGGGAGGGAAAGCGTATGGCAAAATTTTGTACCAAGTGCGGAAGAAAATTAGAGGAAGGCGAAGTTTGTACCTGCACATCGGCAAACCGGGAAGCATCACAGCAGATCTATGCACAGCAGCCACAAACGGAGGAATATGGATCTTTGGCCGGAGGAACTGACGGACAGCAGCAAAAGCAGTACTATAATCAGGGCCAGCAGCAGGGGCAGTATTACGATCCAAACCAGCAGAACCAATACTATAATCAGGACCAGCAACAGGGGCAGTATTACGATTCAAACCAGCAGAACCAATACTATAATCAGGGCCAGCAGCAGGGGCAGTATTACAACCAAAACCAGCAGAACCAATACTATAATCAGGGCCAGCAGCAGGGGCAGTATTACGACCAAAACCAGCAGAATCAGTACTATAATCAGAGCCAGCAGCAGGGGCAGTATTACAACCAAAATCAGCAGAACCCATACAACAATCAGGGACAGTATTATCAGCAGAGAACCAAAGAGGCAGAATGGCTGTATAACAAGAAAGATCAGCTGGTAGCCGGAACGAAAAATATGTTTTCTGAGATCCTGCCGATTCTGAAAGCACCGGTAACCAGAGTAAAAGCAATTGCAGACAGTAATAATCCGGCAGTCGGCATTGAATTTATCGCAACGAAAATGGTGGTTTGCCTTATCTTTTTATTGATCGTACTATTGAAGATAAGAGGAGCGGTATCAGGTTACAGTTCCTACCTGAATATTAAAATTCCATATTTCAAGAGTATCCTGTGTGTGATTCTGGCGACTGCAGGTATTGATGTGATCGATGCGGTATTTTTGAAAGTGATTACGGCTCTGTTTGGGGCAAAAGCACGCTTTCAGGCATATATCGATGTTGTTGGTGCTACAGATATGTTCGCCACATTTATCATTATTATAGAAGGAATTCTGATCGGAATCGCACCGGAAATTGCACTGGTATTTTTCGGTATTCTGGCACCTTTGGTAACCTATATTCAGTTTGCGCAATATCGTGCAGTGGCAGATATTGATGAAGACAAAAAACCGTATGCATACTTTGCTGCAAAATTATGCTTCACGATTATTGCGGGACTGGTTGTATATCTGCTGGTGCGAAGTACACTGAACAGTATGGCAGGTGGACTGATCAACAGTCTGGGCGATATCTTTGATGTGCTGTAAGCTGTCGGTGGATGCACAGCTTACAGACTGTATCGGCAGCGGATGCACTGTGAAAAGTGATCAATCCGCTGCCGATAAAACAATAGGAGTAAAAATATGACAAAGAAGAAAAAACAATCAACAGGGCTTATCATTGCGGTTGTAATGTTAGGTATTTTGGATATGGCGGCGCTTGCCGTGCTGCTTGCGGGTGTTCTGATTTCTCCGGCGAAAGGAGAAACTGTAAAAGCAGAACTTCCTGCGGACTTTCGGGAAAATGATCAGGAATATTATGATATGGATATGACGGCAGATTATCCTTCTGCTGCGACGGTGTCATATGGAGGAAATGCAATCGCTGGTGGCATTCAGGATACAGAAGATGCGTCGGACACAGAAACGGATGCTGAGGATAATACCATCGACACGGACGAAGATCCATATGCGGGATTCGTCTTCCCGAACAGTGATACCGTTATTATTTCAAAGGCTGAAATGAAGGTGACACTGACCACCCGAAGTCTTTGCCGCCGGGCGGTCAACGAAATCTATGCACGCCACGGATATCAGTTTTCCAAACAGGAAAATACGGATTATTTTAATCAGTACGACTGGTACCGGAATATGCCAAAAGAGACGGATATGAATGTTGTGGCAGCTGAATTTTCTTCGGTAGAGAAGAAAAATGTAGAAGCTCTTCAGGCATATGAAGATTCGAAAAACTGGGATTAAGAAGGGGGTGCAACAAATGTATTGTCCGAATTGCGGAACAAAAAATGAGGAAGAGTCTCTGTTTTGTATGGAGTGTGGAACCAGATTGAAGGAAGATTCCGTGCCGGAGCAGAATCTGAACGAAACGGCTGTACCGATACAGCCTGCAGGAAGAACGATGCCGGATTCCAATATGCAGATGAGACAAAATAACATAAACCAAAATCAGAATTTATCGAATAACCGGCTGGAGAACAATCCAGGAAGACAAAAGGATTACAGGGGAAATTGTGGAAATCCCGGTGGCCCTGCTTATCAGGGACAGCCATATCTGGGTAATAATGGACCGCAGAATCTGAAAAAAACGGGATATCCGGGAATGACGATGAAAAAACCAGTTTCCAGGCTTGCAGTTATTGCCGGGATTGAAGCGGTAGCGGCAGTGGCACTGTTCGCAGGTGCCTACAAAATTATGTCCAATCGTTTTTCACCGGAAAAAGCTGCTATGGATTACTGGGAAATCAAAGCGGATCGGGAATGGTCTCAGGCATATGACTTTTGCGATTTCCCAAACAGCGATCTGCTGACGAAGAAAATGTTTGTAGAAGCCAATGCAAACAATGCGGAACCGTTGGAATACAAATCTGTCAATATCACAGACGTAAAACAACTTACCGGTGATGCGGTAAGCAAGCTGGGAGATCTTGCTTCGATATTTGGAGCAGAGAGCGATGATTATGACGACTATATGGAGAATCTGGAAGACGAACTTGAGGATCAGGATCTGAAAGTGTACTGTGTGGAGTATATAGAAAAAGGCGCAGACAGCAAATCAGCAGAATACATCACGATGACAAAAACAGGAAAGAAAAAATATCTTTTCTGGGACGAATGGAAGGTTGCAGATACAGAAAGCTGGGTCAGCGATGTTACGTATACAATACCGGAAAATGCCGTATTACAGTTGAATGGTGAGAAGGTTGATGACAGTGCGGCGACAGAGCAGGATGGCTGGAAAAGCATAACGATTCCATATATGTTTACCGGCGATTATCAGATGCAGGTAACAGAAGAGGGAATGAAACCTTACTGTGAAAACACAGTCATAACTTCTTATGGAAGTGAAGAAGAAAGAATAGATCTGATGCCAACAGACGAAACCCTGCAGGCACTTGGTGAACAGGCGGGGGAAGATATTAAATTTCTTGTGGAGAGCGCACTGCAGGGAAAACCGTTTAAAGAAGTACAGGACGTATTTTTTTCCGGCGCTCTGGAAGATGATTATATTAAGAACTACTATGAAAATCTGACGAACAAGATAAAGGGCAACGGCTCCGGAAAAATCACAGGACTCGTCATCAGTAACATCAACACAGCGCTGGATGCATCCCCCACAGGCACCGAGATAGACCTGCGAGGAACAGCACAAAGAAAAGAAACCTACATCAATTATTGGGACGAAATAGAAGAAGAGGATAATGAAATCTATTTCGCCGCAAGTTATTGCAAAGAAGGAAACGAATGGAAACTGATGAACCTGCCGGTAGATGAATATGCGTTTTAGAGCGTGTTTGAAAAATCATTCCTGCAATCTGCACGCCTCACCGAAAGGAGCTTCCACTGACAGCTCCTTTCCGAATCCATAAACAAAATTGATAAAAATTTGCAAAAACACTTGTTAAAATCTTATCAATACGTTATAATATATCCAAATGGAATCGAGCTGATACTTATCTTAGCGGAGGGAGAAGTGTGAACTCTTATATTTTTATGAGAAAATCCAAAAAAGCTAATCGATAGAAAGCGAAGATTTCATATTTTTTTGCCACAATTGTTAAAAAATAGACAAATAGAAAGGAAGAAGGAGACACTATGAGCAGCAAAATTACAGTTATCGGAGCCGGAAGTGTTGGTTCCACAATTGCGTATACCTTATCCAATCAGAATGTTGCATCAGAGATCGTCCTGATCGACATTAACAAAGAAAAAGTAGAAGGCGAAGTCATGGATATCGCACAGGGAACCTGCTTCAGAGACCCGATCTCCATCGTTGCCGGCGAATACGAAGATGCAAAAGACTCTGACATCGTAATTATCACCTCCGGTATCGCACGTAAACCTGGTCAGACAAGAATCGAACTGACACAGACCAATGTAAACATCCTGAAATCTATCACACCGGAGATTGTAAAAGTGGCTCCGCATGCCTTATATATCATTGTAAGTAATCCGGTAGATATCATGACCTATGTATTTACCAAGATTTCCGGACTTCCGGAAAATCAGATCATCGGATCCGGAACCATTCTGGATTCTGCCCGTCTTCGCTGCGGACTTTCCGAACATCTCAATGTAGCACAGAACAACATTCATGCCTATGTATTTGGTGAGCATGGAGACACATCCTTTATTCCGTGGACCGGCGCCTATGTATCCGGTGTAAGCCTGGATGAATATTACGATATCGCAAAGAGCATGGGAAAAGAAGTAAAAGAAGTGGACAAAGATGCGATGCTTGAATACGTACAGAAATCCGGCGGACAGATCATCAAGAGAAAAGGTGCTACTTTCTACGCAGTATCTGCTTCCGTATGCAAACTCTGCTCTATTCTGTCAGCTTCTTCTGATTCCATCACAACCGTGTCTTCCATGATGCATGGTGAATACGGAATTGAGGACGTATGCCTGAGCACACTGACACTGGTTGGACCGAACGGTATCCAGGGCAAAGTGCCGATGCGTATGAATAAAAACGAGATCGAACAGTTACATAAGAGTGCCGATGCGCTGAAAGCAGTCATCGCACAGATCGATCTGGATTAATCAGACAGTAACGAATGTCTGTTGGCTGCAACCGGTGGCCGACAGGCAGGAAACATACATAAAGAAAGGATACAGGAACTATGAAGTACAGTTATTTTCCGGGTTGTACCCTGAGAACAAAAGCAAGAGATCTGGATGCATATGCCAGAGTATCTGCAAGGGCACTGGGATTTGAACTGGAAGAAATCGACAACTGGCAGTGCTGCGGTGGCGTATATCCACTGGGTTCTGACGAGATTGCCACAAAACTTTCTTCCGTCCGTGCTCTGAACGAGGCCAAAGAAAAAGGTCAGGATCTGGTAACTCTCTGTTCTGCCTGTCATCATGTGATCAAACGTGTCAATGATGATATGAAAAATGTAGAAGATATCCGTACCAGAGCAAACAACTACATGAAACTGGCAGAGCCATATGAAGGCGAGACTGAAGTGCTCCATTTTCTGGAAGTACTCCGCGACCGTGTCGGGTTTGATGAATTAAAGAAAAAAGTAGTAAATCCGTTAACAGGAAAGAAGATTGGCGCTTATTACGGCTGCCTGCTTCTTCGTCCGGGCAAGATCATGGCATTTGATAATCCGGAAAATCCAACCATTATCGAAGATTTCATTCGTGCCATCGGTGCTGAACCTGTTGTATATCCATATCGGAACGAATGTTGCGGCGGATACATCTCTCTGAAAGAAAAAGACATGTCCAAAAACATGTGCAACAATATCATGGACAGTGCAGCCGGCTTTGGCGCCGAGATGCTGATTACAGCCTGTCCGCTGTGTCTGTATAACCTGAATAAGAGTGGAAACGGCAAACTGCCGGTTCATTACTTCACAGAACTTCTGGCAGAAGCTCTCGGAGTAAAAGAAGAGGCTCTGCAGACACTGACATCCGACAAGGAGGTGGCTGAATAATGAGTACCGAGAAAAAACAGGCAGAACTGATCAAAGAGATCAGTGGTGTGAATCCCCTGAAATGCATGAAATGCGGTAAATGTTCTGCTTCCTGCCCGTCTTTTAACGAGATGGATATCAAACCACATCAGTTCGTATCTTATGTAGCCAATGAGAACATCGAAGAACTGGTTAATTCTAAATCACTGTGGAAATGTCTCTCCTGCTTTGCATGTGTAGAGCGTTGTCCGAGAGATGTAAAACCGGGTAAACTGATTGACGCAGCAAGACAGCTGGTAGTCCGCCAGAAAGGTCAGAATTATCTGACACCGGATGAGATTCCGGAATTACTGGATCCGGAACTGCCGCAGCAGTTGTTAGTCAGTGCATTCAGAAGATATAGGAGGTAACCCTGGTGCAGAGAATAGGAGTATTTGTCTGTCATTGCGGAAGTAATATCGCAGCAACGGTAGACGTGAAAAAAGTAGCAGAGATGGCGCTTATGGAGCCGGGTGTTGTTCATGCAGAAGACTATCAGTATATGTGTTCCGAAGCCGGACAGGCCCTGATCGCAAAAGCAATCGAAGAAAAACAGCTGACAGGACTGGTAATCTGTTCCTGTTCCCCACGTATGCATGAGGCAACATTCCGGAAAGCAGCTGAGAGAGCCGGACTGAACCCATACATGGTAGAAATTGCCAACATCCGTGAACATTGTTCCTGGATCCATAAAGATATGGAAGAGGCAACTAAAAAAGCTGTGATCCTCATGAGAGCAGCAGTAGCAAAAGTAAACCTGAACACACCGCTGCAGCCGGGTGAAAGCCTTGTAACAAAACGTGCACTGGTGATCGGTGGCGGTATCGCAGGTATCCAGACAGCTCTGGATATTGCAGATGCAGGTTATGAAGTAGATATCGTTGAGAAAGAGCCAAGTATCGGCGGAAGAATGTCCCAGCTGGACAAAACCTTCCCGACACTGGACTGTTCTGCATGTATCCTGACACCAAAGATGGTGGAAGCTGCAGCTCACGAAAAAATTCATATTTATACATACAGTGAAGTAGAAAAAGTATCCGGTTTCGTAGGCGACTTTACAGTTGACATCCGTAAAAAAGCAAGAAGCGTTGATATGGACAAATGTACCGGATGTGGCGTATGTCAGGAAAAATGTCCGTCCAAGAAAGCACCAAGCGAATTCAACCGCGGTCTGAATAACAGAAGTGCGATCTATACACCATTTGCTCAGGCAATCCCGAATGTGCCGGTAATCGACCGTGAACACTGTATCAAGTTCAAAACCGGAAAATGTGGTGTATGTTCCAAAGTATGTCAGGCAGGTGCCATCGACTACGATCAGAAAGACGAGATCGTAACAGAGAAATACGGCGCAATCGTAGTTGCAACCGGATTTGATATCATCAAACTGGATAACTACGATGAATATGCTTACAGCCAGAGCAAAGATGTTATCACATCCCTGGAACTGGAACGTATCATGAACGCAGCAGGTCCTACAAGCGGACATCTGGAACGTCTCTCCGACGGAAAAGCTCCGAAGGAAATCGTGTTCATCCAGTGCGTGGGAAGCCGTTGCTCTGATGACAGAGGAAAGAGCTACTGCTCCAAGATCTGTTGTATGTATACAGCAAAACATGCAATGCTGATCCGTGATAAATATCCGGATGTAAATGTAACTGTCTTCTATATTGATGTACGTACTCCTGGTAAGAACTTCGATGAGTTCTACAGAAGAGCCGTAGAGCAGTATGGAGTAAATTATATCAAAGGCCAGGTAGGAAAAGTGATTCCTCAGCCAGATGGAAAACTGCTGGTACAGGGTTCTGACCTGTTAGATAACAAACAGATCCTGAAAGAAGCAGATATGGTTGTTCTGGCAGCAGCCATCGAGCCGAACCCGGATGTTCGTAAGATTGCAACCATGCTGACAGCAAGTATCGACACCAATAACTTCCTGACAGAAGCTCATGCAAAACTTCGTCCGGTAGAATCACCGACAGCCGGTATCTTCCTGTCCGGTGTATGCCAGGGACCGAAAGATATTCCGGAGACTGTAGCACAGGCCGGCGCAGCTGCTGTAAAAGCCATCGGACTGCTGGCAAAAGACAAACTGATGACCAATCCGTGTACCGCAAAACCGGATGAAACTCTGTGTAACGGATGTTCTACCTGTGCAAATGTGTGTCCTTACGGAGCAATCACATACGAAGATAAAGAAATTTTTGACCACGGTATCCGTGAGACCCGCCGCGTAGCTCAGGTTAACAGCGCACTGTGCCAGGGTTGTGGTGCTTGTACCGTAGCCTGCCCATCCGGAGCGATGGATCTGCAGGGATTCTCTAACAGACAGATTATAGCGGAGGTAGATGCAATATGTCGATAGAAGCAAAAGAAGAATTCAGACCGAAAATTGTAGCGTTCTGCTGTAACTGGTGCAGTTATGCAGGAGCCGATCTGGCCGGAAGCAGCCGTCTGAGCTACCCGGCAGATGTAAAAATCATTCGTGTACCTTGTTCCTGCCGTGTCAATCCGATGTTCATCCTGCGTGCTTTTGAAAAAGGTGCAGACGGCGTGATCATGTGTGGATGTCACCCGGGTGACTGCCATTACAGCACCGGTAACTATTACGCAAGAAGACGTATGACACTGCTGTTCTCCATGCTGGATTATATCGGCGTGGAAAACGGACGTACCCGTGTAGAATGGGTATCAGCAGCAGAGGGTGTAAAATTCTCTACAACAATGAACGAGTTCGTAGAAAAAATTCACTCCCTTGGTAAGAATGTAAGATTGGAGGATATAAGATGCAGGAATTAATCAACCGTGCGAAAGAACTGCTGGCAGACGGAACAGTAGCCCGGGTTCTTGGCTGGAAAGCCGGAGACCTGCCTTACAATCCGGAACCTGCTTACTTTGAGACAGAAGAATCTCTGAAAGATTTCGTATATAACGGATTCTGCGGAGCCAATTTAAGCAAATATATGATCGAAGCTTCCAAACTGGAAGGAAAGACCATGGTATGTCTGAAACCCTGTGATACTTACAGCTTCAACCAGCTGATCAAAGAGCACAGAGTAGACAGAGATAAAGCCTACATCGTTGGTGTAGGATGCAAAGGAAAACTGGATATCGAGAAGATCAAAAAACAGGGAATCAAAGGTATTCAGTCCATTCAGGGTGCTGAGATCACAGATGATGCCGAGACACTGACGATCCAGACTATTTACGGTGAGAAGACATGTGCTTACAAAGACGGTATGCTGGAAAGATGTCATGTATGTAAAGGCAAAGAACATCAGATCTATGACGAGATCATCGGTGAGTCCAAGGACACCAAAGATGCAGATCGTTTTGATGAAGTAAGAAGAATTGAAGCTATGAGTCCGGAAGAAAAATTTGCCTTCTTCCAGAGCGAGCTGAGCAAATGTATCCGTTGTAACGCCTGCAGAAACGTATGTCCGGCATGCAGCTGCAGAAAATGCGTATTTGACAGCAACAAGTTTGACAGTTCCCAGAAAGCAAACGTGGACTCTTTTGAAGAGAAAATGTTCCATATTATCCGTGCCTTCCATGTAGCCGGAAGATGTACAGACTGTGGTGAGTGCAGCAGAGTATGTCCGCAGGGTATCCCGCTTCACCTGTTCAACCGCAAATTCATCAAGGATATCGATGAACTGTACGGAGAATACCAGGCCGGTGAAGATACCGATTCCAAAGGACCGCTGACAAACTTCACATTTGACGATGCAGAACCTAGCATCGTAACAGAAAGGGGATAATGTATGTATAAGATAGCAAAAGAAAATCTGTCGGCATTATTCCAGAGTATTGCCGAGAACCAGGACTTATATCTGCCGGTAGAAGTAAGCGGCCAGGTGAATTTTAAAGCGTGGACTCCGGATGCAAAAGTATCTCTGGAGACCCTGAAAACTGTAAAATCTCCAAAAGATGCGTTCTTCCCACAGAGTGAAAATCTGTATACTGTACAGAGAGATGGAAAGAAACTGAGCATCCAGCCGGAAGCGCTGAAAGAGCAGAACTTTGTAGTATTTGGTATGAAAGCCTGCGATATCCAGGGTGTGAAAGTTCTGGATAACGTATTCTTAAATGACCCCATCGACAGCTTCTACGCTGCAAGAAGAGAACACGGAACTATCGTTGCCATGGCATGTCATGAGCCGGAAGAATCCTGCTTCTGTAAAGTATTTGGCATCGACTGTGCAGAACCTGCAGCAGATGTAGCTACCTGGATGGTAGACGGCGAGCTGTACTGGAAAGCCCTGACTGACAAAGGTGAGGCACTGACCAAAGCAGTAGAAAGCCTTCTGACAGAAGCCGATGGCACAGATGCGGAAAAACTGGAAACAGAAAAAACTGCTATTCGTGCAATCGTAGAAAAACTTCCATATTCCGACCTGTCCCTGGAAGGATGGAACGGAGATGCACTGACAGAAAAGTTCAACTCCCCTGTATGGGAAGAACTGTATAAACCATGTCTGGCATGTGGTACCTGTACCTTCGTATGTCCGACCTGCCAGTGTTACGATATCAAAGATTATGACACCGGACACGGTGTACAGAGATACCGCTGCTGGGATTCCTGCATGTACTCTGATTTCACCATGATGGCTCATGGAAATAACCGTACCAGCCAGCTGCAGAGATTCCGTCAGAGATTCATGCACAAACTGGTATACTATCCGGCAAATAACAACGGTATGTACTCCTGTGTAGGCTGTGGCCGTTGCGTGGAAAAATGTCCGGCATCCTTAAATATTGTAAAAGTGATCAAAGCATTTGAAAAACAGGGAGGTGACAAATAATGAGCGAATGTACCTGTCATAAAAATTACACACTGGATACCCTGATCCCTCAGGTGGGTGTGATCACAGATATCCGTCAGGAGACACCGGATGTAAAAACATTCCGTGTCAACGCTCCGGAAGGAGGAAAATTATTTGAACATATGCCGGGTCAGTGTGCCATGGTATGTGCACCGGGTGTAAGTGAAGGTATGTTTTCTATTACTTCCTCACCGACAAATAAAGAGTACCAGGAATTCAGTATTAAAAAATGTGGTATACTTACCGATTACCTGCACAGCCTGCAGGTAGGTGATGAAATTACAGTCCGTGGACCATACGGTAACCATTTTCCGGTAGAAACCGAATTAAAAGGTAAAAACCTGCTGTTTATCGCCGGTGGTATCGGTCTGGCACCACTTCGTTCCGTAATCAACTACGTACTGGATAACCGTGAGAACTACGGAACTGTAGATATCCTTTACGGATCCCGTTCCGCTGACGATCTGGTTCAGTTGAAAGAAATCCAGGAAGTGTGGATGAAAGCCGAAGGCGTAAACGTATATCTGACCATCGACCGTGAACAGGAAGGCTGGGACGGTCATGTAGGATTTGTTCCGACTTATCTGAAAGAAATCGGATTCGACACTGACAAAGTAGCTCTGGTCTGCGGACCGCCGATCATGATCAAATTCGTTCTGGCTGGTCTTCAGGAAATGGGATTCACCAAAGAACAGGTGTACACAACCCTGGAGCTTCGTATGAAATGTGGTGTTGGTAAATGCGGACGTTGCAATATCGGTTCCAAATACGTATGTAAAGACGGCCCGGTATTCCGCTTTGATGAAATCGACGAATTACCTAACGAGTATTAAGAAAGGACTGGTACCGACAAATGGAAAAAATGGTAAATGTATATTTTTTCGGTAAAAAATATAGTGTGCCTGCAGAACTGACAATTATGACAGCTATGGAGTATGCCGGTTACACTCTGAAAAGAGGATGTGGATGCCGTCATGGTTTCTGCGGAGCCTGCGCAACAATCTACAGAATCAAGGGTGACAACGAGCTGAAAACCTGTCTGGCCTGTCAGACACAGGTTCAGGAAGGTATGTATGTGGCAAGTATCCCATTCTTCCCGACGGATAAGAGAACATACGATATCGAAGAGATCAAACCGAATGCTCAGATCATGATGGAACTGTATCCGGAAATCTACAGCTGTATCGGATGTAACGCATGTACCAAAGCATGTACCCAGGATCTGAACGTTATGCAGTATATCGCATACGCACAGAGAGGAGAACTGGAGAAATGTGCAGAAGAATCCTTTGACTGTGTAAGCTGCGGATGCTGTTCTGTAAGATGCCCGGCTGGTATTTCTCATCCGATGGTAGGTCTTCTGGCAAGACGTCTCACAGGAAAATATATCGCACCGGAAGCAAAACATCTGACAAAGAGAGTGGAAGAGATCCACGAAGGTGCTTACGATGACCTGATTGAGAAGATCATGCAGAAACCGATCACAGAAATGGAAGAACTTTACAACAACAGAGATATTGAGAAATAGGAGGGCGTAAAATATGTATGCACCATATCCGGAAAATATGATGGAATCTATCAAAAAGGTAGAGGCTACAAGAGCACAGCGTATGGCAACAGAGCCAAGACGTCTGACAGCAGACGAAAAAGACGCTCTTTTGAAAAAATTCCATCCAGATTATAACCCAGACGCATTTGCTGAGATCAAGGTAGGACCGAACAAGGGTCAGAAAGCTCCTCTGGAGCTGGCTGATATGCTTCATTCCACAAGCCGCCTGATGACTGACAATGTAGATCTTACAAAAGTTGATTATGATGTAGATGTACTTGTTATCGGTGGTGGTGGAGCAGGTTCTTCCTGTGCCATCGAAGCACACAAAGCAGGTGCCAATGTAATGATCGTTACAAAACTGCGTATTGGTGATGCCAACACCATGATGGCTGAAGGCGGAATCCAGGCAGCAGACAAAGAAAATGACTCACCGGTACAGCATTATCTGGACTGCTTCGGCGGCGGACATTTTGCTGCAAAACCAGAACTGGTAAAAAGACTGGTTATGGAAGCTCCGGATGCGATCAAATGGCTGAACGAGCTGGGTGTTGAATTCGACAAACAGGCAGACGGAACCATGGTTACAACACATGGTGGCGGAACTTCCAGAAAGAGAATGCATGCTGCAAAGGACTACTCCGGAGCAGAGATCATGCGTACTCTGCGTGATGAAGTAATCAACCGTGCAATCCCGGTTGTTGAATTTACATCAGCAGTAGAACTGATCAAAGATGAAAAAGGTCAGGTTGCAGGAGCTGTTCTTCTGAACATGGAAACAGGTGACTACTCTGTTGCAAGAGCAAAAACAGTAGTTATCGCAACCGGTGGTGCAGGAAGAATGCATTATCAGGGATTCCCGACATCCAACCATTACGGTGCAACTGCCGATGGTCTGGTTCTGGGATACAGAGCAGGTGCTGCCCTGTTATATCAGGATTCTATCCAGTATCATCCGACAGGAGCAATCTATCCGTCACAGATCCTTGGTGCACTGGTAACTGAAAAAGTTCGTTCCGTTGGTGCACAGCTGGTTAATGCAAACGGTGAAGCTTATATCCATCCGCTGGAGACTCGTGATGTCAATGCATCCGGTGTTATCCGCGAGTGTGAAGAAGGCCGTGGCGTAGATGTCCCGGGCGGAGCAAAAGGTGTATGGCTGGATACTCCTATGATCGAGATCCTTGGTGGTGAAGGTACCATCGAGAAGAGAATCCCGGCTATGTTCCGTATGTACATGAACTATGGTATCGATATGAGAAAAGTTCCGATCCTGATCTACCCGACACTGCATTATCAGAACGGTGGTCTGGAAATCACAGGAGACGGATTTACAAAAGAAATCCCGAACCTTCTGGTTGCCGGAGAAGCTGCAGGCGGAATCCATGGAAGAAACAGACTGATGGGTAACTCCCTTCTGGATGTTATCGTATTCGGTAGAAATGCAGGTAAGAAAGCAGCTGCAAAATGCAAAGATGTTGAACTTGGCACTATGAACCTGGATCACGTAAAAGCATATGATGAGGAACTGAAAGCAGCAGGTGTGGAAACAGATCATGTTTCTCCGTTACTGCTTCCACATTATGCAAGACACGAAAGATAAGAAACAGACAGGTAAGAAGGCATACCAGACGAGGGGAAACTCTCGTCTGGTTACCGATACAGGACATTTCAGAGAAATAGAAGATTTTGCCGATCAGACTATTGTCTCTGGTTCAGAAGAATAAAAAGGAGTGGAGTGGAATGCGAGAGATAGACGTAAAGCAGATCACAGATGTAGTGGAAAAGCTTTGTATCGCAGCAAATGAACATCTTCCGGAAGATGTAAAATGCGCGATCAAAAACTGCCGTGCCTGTGAAGACGGTGAGATTGCAAAAGGAGTTCTGGACAATATCATCGAGAACTTTGAGATCGCAGACAATGAATGTGTACCGATCTGTCAGGATACCGGTATGGCCTGTGTATTCCTGGAAATCGGTCAGGACGTACATATGGTAGGCGGAGATCTGGCAGATGCCATCAATGAAGGGGTTCGCCGCGGATATGACAAAGGATATCTGAGAAAATCCGTAGTAAAAGATCCTGTTCGCCGTGGAAACACCGGTGACAATACACCGGCTATGATCTATACAGAGATCGTTCCGGGAGAAAATATCAAGATCACCGTAGGACCGAAGGGATTCGGAAGCGAAAATATGAGTGCGATCCGTATGTTCAAACCTTCTCACGGTCTGCAGGGAATCAAAGATTTTATCATTGAGACAGTTGAAACAGCAGGTCCTAACCCATGCCCTCCGATGGTAGTCGGTGTTGGTATCGGTGGAACTTTCGATAAAGCAGCCCTTCTGGCCAAGAAAGCTCTGATGAGACCACTGGATTCCTCCAACCCGGATCCGTTCTATGCAGATCTGGAAAAAGAAATGCTGGAGAAAATCAATGAACTGGGTATCGGACCACAGGGATTTGGCGGAAAGACAACAGCAATCGGACTGAATATCGAGACCATGCCTACCCATATCGCAGGTATGCCATGTGCCATCAATATCAACTGTCATGTAACCCGTCACAAAACGGAGGTGATCTAATATGGCTAAGAAGATAACACTGCCTCTTACAGAGGAACTGGCAAAAACACTTCACGCAGGAGATCAGGTACTGTTAACAGGTACAATCTATACCTCCCGTGATGCAGGACACAAGAGAATGTGTGAAGCACTGGCAAAAGGAGAGAAGATTCCTTTTGATCCCACAGATGCTACAATTTATTATGTAGGACCGACACCTGCAAAACCAGGTCAGGTTATCGGGTCTGCCGGACCTACAACCAGTGGCCGTATGGATGCTTATGCACCGACTATGATGTCTGTTGGTGCCCGTGGAATGATCGGTAAAGGTGCCCGTCTGCCGGAAGTAGTAGACGCAATGAAAAAATACAGTGGAGTATACTTTGGTGCCATCGGAGGAGCAGGCGCTCTTCTGGCAAAATGTATCAAAAAAGCAGAACTGATCGCTTACGAAGATCTGGGAGCAGAAGCACTGCGTAAACTGTATGTGGAAGATATGCCGCTGGTTGTCATCATCGACAGTGAAGGAAACAACCTGTACGAAGAGGGAAGAGCGGAATATTTAAAAGGGAAAAAATAAATAACTGAAAAGAAATGGAGAAATACTACGATGGATATGGAAATGATTACTGACCTGATGGAAGCCGTGATGATTCTTTGCTTTGGACTGTCCTGGCCGATTTCCATCCGGAAATCATGGGTTTCAAGAACTGCGAAGGGTAAGAGTCTTTTCTTTGAATGCTTTATCTGGATCGGTTATGTATTCGGTATCGCTCGCAAATTCATGCAACTCGGCATGGGCGTAGAGACCAGTTGGCTGTTTTATCTTGCATGGTTCTTCTATTTTCTAAATATAGCTGAAATTACGATCGACATACTTCTTTACTTTAGAAATGTAAAATTAGATAAAGAACGAGACGCAAAACAGGCATAAATGATACAGACTGCTGTCAGAATACAGAACAAAAGTGTTCCGACAGCAGTTTTTTAAGTAGTCACCTTCTCATCCAAAGCCCTGACCTCGTCTATCGTAAGTTCCGCTATTTTAGCGATTTCTTCATATGTCAGTTTTCCAGACTCCAGCATACCTTTTGCAACCTTAATCGCTGTTTCCCGTGCAGTTTCTTTTCTCATCTCTTCCAGCACTCTGCTCATAGTCGCAACTCCTTTCTTGTCTTCTTTAAAATACCGAACCCGGTCTGCCAGAATTTTGTAATTCATTTTTCCGGCATCTGTACAGTAAAAATCATACATCAGTTTTCCTAACGCGGATTCATCTTGTATCTGTGAGTTCACATATATGATATGTGCCGCATCACCAAATAATTTACCTGTTTTTTTGTTTTCCATATGGGGAATCAGATAACCGAATGGTCTTAGAAATGTTTCCCAGATATGTCTGTATTCAGAATAACATATGTGATATATAATGTCAACTATTACTGTGCTATTTCAATATTATCCATTGTGCGAATTCTTTGCCTGTATTACAATCAATCATAGGGTATTATGATTGAAAGAATCATTGCAGATTACCACGAAATGAAGGAAATCTATCAAAATAAGAAAGATAACTTGCAAAATAATAAAGGCGGAAGGAACAGAGAGATGACATTCAGAGAACAGATCAGAAATCTTGCCGGCAGTCAGTCATACAGCAGAGGGTTACAGATTTATAACAGGGGAAAAGTATTGCGTTTCCATATAGAAGAAGCAGAAGGTGTTCATGCGGATGAAAATGTGATTATCGAAGCGGATGTGGAAGGAAGCCGCAGTACACCATACCATGTGTATCTGATGTGGAATACGGTCTGGGAAGATCTTGTTGAGTCAGAGTGCAGCTGTCCGGCTTTCTGGGAATATGATGGAATCTGTAAGCACTGTGTGGCGGTTCTTCTGAAATATTATTATGAGACAAAAGGGCATCCGGGGAAGATAAGTCTGACGCAGATACCAGGCATACAAAAGGGAATGGCAAGAAAAACAACAGGCAGTATTCAGAAACTTCTTCAAAAAGGCGCACTGGTAAAAAGTCTTCCCATGATCCAGGGGGATATCTGTGGAAAAGTCCTTCTGGAACCACATATGGTTGTGGAAAACACAGGAATCACCGTCAGTTTTAAACTTGGAATTAACCGGATGTATGTGCTGAAAGATGTCTTCAGTTTTGCAAGAGCGATAGAAAACCATGAGAAAGTTTCTTATGGGAAAAATCTGCAGTTCATTCATGCGATTGAATCTTTCATACCGCAGTCCCGTCCACTGGTATCTTTTCTTGTGCAGTGGGCAGAGAAAAATGAATATCGGTATGGAGGATATCACAGCTATTATTCTGTTTATGGGAATGCCAGGGAAAAACAGATTGATCTGTCTGCTAATGATGCGGAAACTTTTCTGGAACTGATGAAGGGACAGGAGATCCTGGCATCCGTGTTTTACATGGATGAGAAGCCGTGGAGAATTGTGGAACAGATGCCGGAGAGAACGTTGGAGATTCTGGGAAAAACGGATGGAATTGAAGTAAGTATCAATCGATTGTCGGGAATAAGAGGAAACAGATACAATATATTTTTTACAGGTAATCAGATTATGATGGAACCGACGAAAAGAATGGAACCGGTAAAAGAATTCCTGGAATGCATGGCAGAGATTCCGGAACGGAAGATTTTTGTGGAAAAGACGGATGTTCCGCTGTTTTGTATGGAACTTCTTCCGGCGCTGGAACAGTGCTTTGAATGTACGAAAGAGAATTTCGATGAACAGCAGTATGGAGTTGCAGTTCCGGAATTTTCCATATATCTGGATGCACCACAGACAGATATGATCACCTGCAGACCGCAGGTAGAGTACAATAAAAAAGTATACAGTCTGTATGAAACCACGGATGTGGCACTGCGAGATCTGGGAAAAGAGGCGGCAGTACGGGAGGTGATTCAACAGTACGGGGAAGCGTATGACGAACGACAGAAAGCTATGGTGATCACGGATGAGGATAAAATATATGATCTCCTGACAGAAGGAATTCCGGTATTTCAGCAGCTGGGGGAGGTATATATATCGGATACACTGAAAGGAATGCAGGTGCATCCGTCACCGAAAGTTGCGGTAGGAGTATCGATCGACAGTGGTCTGATGCAACTGAAAATGACAGCGGGGGAAATGTCAAAAGAGGAACTGATCGATATTCTGTCACGTTATAATAAAAGAAAAAAATATTACCGCCTGAAGGATGGAAGCTTCGTTCAGAAAGAAGACAGTGGTCTGGATATACTGGCAGATCTTAAGGAAACTCTGCAGCTGACAGATCAGCAGCTGATGCAGGAGAGTGTTCCGGTGGATACCTACCGGGCGCTGTATATTGATCAGCAATTGCGGGACAACCCGGTGATTTCTTCGGTAAGGGATAAGAATTTCCGTTCTCTGATTCGCAACATGAAAACTGTAGAAGATAATGATTTTGAGATTCCGGTTGAACTTGAACCAATCCTGCGCGAATATCAGAAGACCGGCTTTCTGTGGTTAAAAACGCTCAGTGCAAATGGATTTGGCGGAATCCTCGCCGATGATATGGGACTTGGAAAAACGTTGCAGGTAATCTGCTATCTGCTTTCTGAGTATCAGGAACGCGAAATACAGGAAAACAGTAAGAAAGAGCCGGTGGAAAGAGAGCAGGATATCGAAATTGAGGGACGGCAGCGGGAAAAGAAGAAATCAGATGACCGGCTGCGGCGGAATGCGCTGATCGTAGCCCCGGCTTCCCTGGTCTACAACTGGAACAGCGAACTGGAACGCTTTGCTCCGGAACTGACCGGAAAAATGATCGTAGGAACTGCCGTCCAGCGTCACACACTTCTGGAAGAAGCAGGGGAGAAGGAGATTCTGATCACATCCTATGATCTGCTCCGCAGAGACATCGATTTCTATAAAAAGTACCGCTTCCGCTGTCAGATCATCGACGAAGCACAGTATATCAAAAACCACAGCACTCAGGCTGCGAAAGCTGTGAAAAAGATCCAGGCAGACACCAGGTTTGCCCTCACCGGAACACCGGTAGAGAACCGGTTGAGTGAATTGTGGAGTATCTTTGATTATCTGATGCCCGGATTTTTATACAGCTATTCCCGCTTCCGGGAGGAACTGGAAGTGCAGATTGTCCAGCATGAGAGTGAGGAAGCCAGTGAACGGCTGCGAAAGATGATCCGGCCGTTCGTGCTGCGAAGACTGAAGAAAGATGTACTGCGAGATCTTCCGGAGAAGCTGGAAGAAAATATGTATACCTGTCTGGAAGGAGAACAGCAGAAATTATACGATGCACATGTAAAACGGATGAAACTGCTGTTAGATAAACAGAGTGAGGAAGAATTCAATACTTCCAAAATCGTTATCTTATCCGAACTGACCAAACTGCGGCAGATCTGCTGTGATCCGGCATTGCTTTTTGAAGAATATAAAGGAGAGTCGGCAAAACTTGAGATGTGTGTGGATCTGATTCGAAATGCAGTGGAAAACGGACATAAGATCCTTGTATTTTCCCAGTTTACCACCATGTTGAGCCGGCTGGCAGACCGGCTGGAGAAAGAAGAAACCGCGTACTATATGCTGACCGGTTCGACCGGCAAGGAAAAGCGGGCAAAGCTGGTGGAAGAGTTTAATAAAGAAGATAACCTGACAGCTGTCTTTCTGATCTCTCTGAAAGCAGGAGGAACCGGTCTGAATCTGACGGCAGCGGATATTGTGATCCACTACGATCCATGGTGGAATCTGGCAGTCCAGAACCAGGCGACAGACCGTGCCCATCGGATCGGGCAGAAAAACGCAGTCAATGTCTACAAACTGATCGCGAAAGATACGATCGAAGAAAATATCGTAAAGCTACAGGAGAAAAAACATGCCCTGGCAGATCAGATCCTGAATGGTGAGGACATGGGAAGCGGCAGTTTTTCCAGAGAAGAGATCCTGGAACTGCTGGGAACAAAATAAATGTATGATTCAGATTCTGGAGGAAGGAGAAACTTCCTCCAGAATTATTTTTTTCAATTCTCTGGCGGCAGAATTCAATGGATGTTGACAATCGTGAATCAGACAGATGCTACGCGGGGGGATGATTTCTTTTAAGGGAATCTGTACGATCTCCTTTTTCTCCAGTGCTTCCAGTGCCATAGCCTGAGGGATGAATGCAAGCCCCAGCTCGCATTTTACCAGAGGAAGAATCTGATCGGCTGTGGCGGTTTCTGTATCGGGAAGAAGTTCCAGACCGTGAGAGAGAAAAAGCTGGTTATAAAACTGAAAAGTCATGGTTTCCCGGTCAAGACAAATCAGGGGATACTGCGCAAGTTCCCGAAGAGAAAGCGTCTTTCCGGCCAGATGGGAAAAAGTAGTACCGCCTACAAGGATTTCCTGAAAAGGATATACGGCTGTCTGACGAAGTGGAGGTTCCACAGGAGCAGGGGTGGAGATTATGGCAAAGTCCACCTTTCCACTTCTGACAGACTCTATGGCCTGAGGAGAGGAATAGTTGTAGATCTTCAGGCGAATTCCCGGATGGGCGGTATGAAATGCTTTTAACTTGTGGAGAAGAAAAATATTCAGTGCGGTTTCGCTGGCACCGATGGAGACGCTTCCGTGGGTCAAAGTGGCGCTGTCGGAGAGCTCTTCTTCAGCGGCAAAAAGCTGTGTCATGGCAGAAGCCACATGAGTGTAGAGCTGTTCGCCTTCCGGTGTCAGCTGAACACCGCGGTTTGTCCGGACAAACAGAGTAGTGTTCAGCTGCTGTTCCAGACTGTTCATGGCACGTGTGATGTTTGGCTGGCTGTTTCCGAGGGAATGAGCCGCTTTTGTGAAGTTATGATATTTGGCAACATAATAAAAAATTTTATAGTATTCGTAATTAACATTCATAAAACACCTCTGATATATCAAATTAAAATGGTCAACATATCGTTTATAGTTTTTACTTATCACTGTACCCATAGTATAATTGCACAGGATAAAAATAGCAAGGAAAGCGAGGGAATGAAAAATGGAAGAACATACAATCTTTCCCAGAGAGGAAAAAACAGAAATCCTGTTTCAGAAAATTTTAGCTGATCCATGGGCATGTGAAAAACTGCAGGAAACATTTTATAATTATTTTCTTGATGATGAAGAGACAGATCACTCGTTTTCGCCGGAGAAATTTTCCAGGGCGCTGTTTGCTTCGTATCGAAACCGGGACTTATCAGCGTTTCTTATGGTGATCTGCCAGAATACTGTGTTTGACCTTTTGCGAAACGCATGTCTGGTTCCCTATCGGTTTGACGCAGACGGACAGAAAAATCCTGTGATTATGACAGATGAGGACGGAAATCTTCTTCCGGAATATGCAAAACATGTCCACGAAAAGGAATTCCAGCATTTCCGGGAAGTATACCGGAAGCTTGGGAACGATAAAAATATGTATTTTGCACAGGCCTATCGATACAGCCATACCTATGGGGAAGAAACCATGGAAGTGGAGCAGAGAATCCTTGAGAGAAATTATGGTGTTTTACTGATCCGGGAACTGCCGGATACGGTGAAGAAAAAAGAGACAGAGGCAGAGGCGTATGCGGCTGTGTGGGATCTGATGGCAGAGCTGGAGAAGAATCTTCCGATGGCATTTGTATTTTACGGACAGGATGCACTGGTGGAAAACAATGAACGGTATGATGAGATCGGCATCTTTCTGCCGAACTCCCATTTTCTGAAGAACATGGAACGTCATGTGGCGAAGGCAGAGGCGATTATTTATGGTCAGAAATGATAAAGGATCCGGTACGGCACCGGAATATGTTGATATCATGGAAAAGAATCATATGGAGATTCCATGGCATGATTATGCGAGAGCGGACAGTAATGTGTTGATTGACAAGGCGGATCTGATTGAGAAAGCGTCTGTGATCGGCAGGGTAGGACTGATCATGCTTTCCTGCGGAACCGGAGCATGGCGTGTGCGTACTTCTATGAACAAATTGTCCAAAGAGCTGGGAGTGACCTGCACCGTGGATGTGGGTCTGATGTCTATCGGCTTTAACTGTTTTGATGGAAATGACTGCGTGTCCCAGTCGCTAAGTATTGCCAATACAGGAGTAAATACTTCCAAATTATACCGGATGGAACAGTTTGTAGACAGTTTCCCGGAAGTGGAATCCCGTCTGACAGGGGAAGAGATTCACAGACGGCTGGATGAGATTGAGGAGATTCACGGACGGTATTCTCCGGCAAAACTCGGACTGGCAGCCGCTATTGCGTGCTGCGCATTTACATTTTTGCTGGGTGGAGGTCCGGCAGAGATGGTTCTGGCATTTATTGCGGCTGGAATCGGTAATCTGATCCGGACAAAACTGATCAAACATCATTATACATTATTCTTAAATATTGCAGTATCCGTTGCGGCAGCGTGTCTGATCTATGCAGTCTGTCTGGGACTGGCTGAGAGAATTTTTCATATTTCGGCTGTTCATGAGGCGGGATATATCTGTTCGATGCTGTTTATTATTCCGGGATTTCCATTTATTACCAGTGGAATTGACCTTGCAAAGCTCGATCTTCGATCCGGTCTGGAACGTCTGAATTATGCCCTGATCATCATACTGGTTGCTACGATGGTTGCATGGATCATGGCCATGATATTGAAATTACAGCCGATGGATTTTACGGAACTGCCTCTTGGAAAAACGGCAATGCTGATCTTTCGTCTGGTGGCGAGTTTTTGCGGGGTTTTTGGATTCTCCATCATGTTTAACAGTTCCATACCTATGGCTGCTATAGCAGCCATGATCGGAGCGGTTGCCAATACACTTCGACTGGGACTGGTGGATCTTACCGGTATGCCGGCAGCTGCTGCAGCATTTACGGGAGCATTGACGGCGGGAATCCTGGCATCTCTGATTAAGAAGAATAATGGTTATCCGAGAATTTCACTGACTGTACCTTCCATTGTTATTATGGTTCCCGGGCTGTACCTTTACCGGGCATTTTATAATCTGGGAATCATGTCTCTGAATGAGGCTGTCTCCTGGCTGGCAGCCGCAGTTATGATTATTATGTCATTGCCGCTGGGGCTGATCTTTGCGCGAATCCTGACAGACCGTACCTTCCGTTATTGTACCTGATCACTAAAAAGGTGTGCAAAGTGATCATGGTGTGTTATGATAGAAAAAGGGGAAAACAGTCAAAAAAATATATATGGAGGATTTTATAATGAAAGTAGGATTAGCAGGAACAGGTTGGAGAGCGCAGATGTATGTGCGTGTAATGGAAGCACTGGGGGCAGATTATGAAATTTCTGCGGTTTATGTGCATTCCGAGTCCAGTAAAGAACGGGAAGAAAAGAACTTTCCGGGAAAGGTTTACACAGATTATGACGCATTTCTGGAAACCAAACCGGACTGTGTCATCTTTATGTTAAAATACGGTGCTGCACTTCCGTTTGCCGAAAAAGCCATGGAGCACGGTATTCCGGTATTCTGTGAGACACCACCGGCAACAACAGTGGAAGAATTAAATGCCTGGTATCAGGCAAAAGAACGATACAACGGAAAAGTACAGGTGGCAGAACAGTATTGTTTCCAGCCGTATTATCAGGCATTGATCAAAATGATCGAAGACGGAAAACTGGGAACAGTCAGCAATCTGGAACTTTCCCAGGCTCATGACTATCATGGTATGAGTATTATGCGCCGGTTACTGGGAGTGGGAATGGAAAACTGTAAGATCACTGCAAGAACCTATGAGTTTCCGGTGAATTATCACTGTGGAAGAGAAGGACTTCACAGGGGAGAGAAAACCATTATGGATACCAGAAAACGGGCAGAATTTGTATTCCCGAACGGAAAAGTGGGATTCTTTGATTTTGCCTGCGAACAATATTTCAATTATTTCCGTACCCGTCATCTGAATCTTCAGGGAGATCAGGGCGAAGTGTATGATCAGCAGGCAGCCTGGCTTGGAGAAGACGGATATCCGGTACAGGGAACCATCGTAAGAGACGAACTGGGACAGTATTCAAACCTGGAAGGCTATGGCATGCGAAGCCTCCGGTTAAACGGAGAGATTCTTTATTACAATCCTTATGTGGACCGTGATCTTCGCCTGACGGATGAAGAAATTGCCATTGCTCAGATGATGGAAGGCATGAAAGCATATGTTGAGACGGGAAAAGAAGTATATCCGCTGGAAGAAGCTCTGCAGGATACCTATCTGTTTCTGATGATGGATGAGGCGGCAAAAGAAGGAAAAGAGATTCAGACGGAGGATCAGTGCTGGAAGAAATAAGATTTTTTGAAAAACAGAAAAATCTTGAAAATCTGCTTTTGATAGAGTATACTTTACCGCTGGAAAATAAGATCGTTCAGTATCCTTGTGGGAGGAGCGGTTAAGAAAAACATAACTGTAAAAGAGACAGTTGTGAAGAAATGAGGGAGTATCAGTGAGACAGAACTCACACAGACAGATGTCAGAATCTTTTCTGACAGCAGCTTTTTTATCAATGTCCGGTGGGCTACAGGATGCCTACACTTATATCTGCAGAGGAGAAGTCTTTGCCAATGCACAGACCGGAAATATTGTTCTTTTAAGTCAGAACCTTGTAGAACGAAACTGGTCGATGGTCTTACATTATCTGGTTCCGCTGGTGTTTTTTGCCATGGGAATCGTAGCGGCGGAAGGCATCCGACAAAAATATAAAAACGTACAGAAGATTCACTGGAGACAGCTGGTACTGCTGATGGAAATGATTCTGTTGCTGCTGGTAGGTTTCCTTCCGGAAAAATTGAACCTTCTGGCGAATGCGATGGTGTCTTTTGCCTGTGCGATGCAGGTGCAGACCTTCCGTAAAGTCAACGGATATGCATTTGCAAGTACCATGTGTATCGGAAATATACGAAGCGGTATGGAATCTCTGTGTTTATATGGAAAAACAAAGGACAGAGAAAAATTATATAAGGCAGGTCATTATATCGGAATTATCGTCATGTTTGCTGTGGGAGCTGCAGTAGGCGGTCATCTGATCCGAATCTGCAAGGTGCGCACGATCTGGATCTCCTGCGGACTGCTTCTGATCGGATTCCTGTTGATGTTCGTCAAAGAAGAACTGGAAGAACATCCGGAGATCCGTGAGGAGGAACAGGCTATCCGGGAAAATATTCATAACATTAAAGAAGAAGCAAAAGAAGTAGAAGAGACGATCCGAAATGATCTGAAACGATAAAAAATCCCTGTCCGGTAAGAATGCAGCCGCAAAATTTTCGGACAGGGATTTTTAAGTGCTCAGGTTCAGGATTCCAGGTGTCCGTACTGATAGGCTGTAGGCGTACACCCCATACGCTCCCGGAAAACTTTGGTATAATAAGAAGCACTCGAAAAGCCGCAGCGGCTGCTGACCTCTGTGATGGACAACTGTTCATCGGTCAGCAGCGGCAGGCTTTTTTCGATTCGGTAAGAAAGCAGATAATCAAACAGCGATTCGTTCATATGCTTCTTGAAAAAACGACAACATTCACTCTGACAGATATTCGCAGTTGCGGCGATATCTGCCAGGGTGATTTTTTCTGTGTAATGATCCTGGATATACATCAGGATATTTTTCAGACGGGCAGTGTGCCGGGAAGCCGCGCTGTCTGTCTGCGTGACTTCGTGAGACAGATGACTCCACAGAAGCATCCAGATATGCGTCAGACGCCATTGCAGTTCCATCTCGTAAGCAGAAGATGGATGCTGCGACAATTCCCAGATCTGCGTGAGTTCCTCGAGAATCTCTCTTTGCCAGTCGACAGAGGGAGAAAATGCAAGACCATGGATTCCCGGATGCTTGGTAATGACATCCAGATATTTGCTTTGCAGCACACTGCCCTCATATCCGTAAAGAAAACGTGGATGAAATGTGGTGGAAATATAGATACAGTCCGAATCTTGGTAGGGAGAGGCGGTATGCAGACTGTTGCTGTTGCAGAAAATCCCCTCACCTGCGGTAAGATGATAGACGGTATCGTTGACCTGATACTGCATCTCTCCCTGTAGAAGAATTGTCAGCTCAATTTCCTTATGCCAGTGCCAGAGGAAGGACTTTCTCTCGTAACGGGAGAGCTGTTCAAAACTCACATTGACAGGGAACGACCAGGTTCCGTGTGCCTTTAATTCCTGTCTGTTGATATCTAAGTGTAATTGCATGGAAAAACCTCAATATATTAATAAAATATGCTAATATAGTTATTGTGTTCGTATATGATTCTCATTATAATGATAATCAGCAGATAGTCAATATCGAGTATGTGAAAAATAAAAAGGAGAAGAAGCATGAAAGCAGCAAATGTAGCAGAAGCAGTAAAGAGCGAGAACGCAGTTGCCCTGTTAAAACAGATGTATGGGGAGAACAGAGCAGAGGAAAACGCAGCAAGATATCAGCTGGTAGCTGATGGATTTGCCAAAGAATTCGGAGATAAAGACTTTGAATTCTTCTCAGCACCGGGAAGAACAGAGATTGGCGGAAACCATACCGACCATAACCACGGAAAAGTCCTGGCAGGAAGCGTACATCTGGACTGTGTGGCAGCCGCTGCACCCAACGGAACCCACACGGTAAACCTGATCAGTGAAACATATAACCAGCATCTGGTGATCGATCTGGATAACCTGGCTCCGACAGAAAAAACAACTGGAACCGAACCGCTGTTAAAGGGTATCTTTGCAGGACTGATGGAAAAAGGATGTAAAGTAGAAGGATTTGATGCTTATGTAACTTCCAATGTGATCGGTGGGGCAGGAGTAAGCTCTTCCGCATCTTTTGAGATGCTGGTATGTGTCATTGTGGATTACCTGTTTAACGAAGGAAAGATTGGTGTTGTTACTTATGCAAAAGCAGGACAGTATGCAGAAAACAAATACTGGCTGAAAGGTTCAGGTCTTCTGGATCAGCTGGCATGCGCCGTTGGCGGCATGATTACCATCGATTTCGCAGATATCGAAAATCCGGCCATCCGTGAGATCAAATGCGATTTTGATGAGATGGGCCATGATCTGGTTATCATCAACACCGGAAAAGGTCATGCAGATCTGAGTGCAGAGTATTCTGCAGTTCCAAATGAAATGAAAAAAGTAGCAGAATACTTCGGAAAAGAAGTTCTGGAACAGTGCAATGAAGATGATGTAATTGAGAACGTAAAAGCTATTCGTGAATTTGCCGGTGACCGTGCGGTTTTGCGTGCATTCCACTTCTTTGAAGAAAACAAACGTGTGGATGCAGAAGTAGAAGCACTGGAAAAGAAAGATTTCGCAACCTTCTTTAACAAAATCACAGAGTCCGGTGATTCTTCCTGGAAATGGCTGCAGAACTGCTACTGCAATGAAACTCCGGATGAGCAGTCCATCACGGTTGCTCTGGCTCTGACCAAACTGTATCTGGATAAGATCGGTCGTGGTGTATGCCGCGTTCACGGAGGAGGATTTGCCGGCGTTATTGCTGCATTCCTTCCAAAAGAAGAAACGGCAGGATTTACAAAATATATCGACAAAGCACTGGGAGAGGGTTCTGCATATGTTATGCATATCCGTCCGCAGGGAGCTGTAAAAGTAGAATTCTAAGTATCTGAAAAGGGGTCTGCAAAGAAGAAGAAAGTTCGGATTTGCAGACCCTTTTTATAATATAAACCATTACGCATAATAAGACAAACAGTGCAAACAGCCAAAAGATAATAAAAAACCCTCAAAAAGCAAAGAAATAATTTACTTTTGCAATTGTGAAAATATGCACAATATGAATTGACGGGCAGGAGAAATATAATTGTAAGAACACAGACAGTGAGAACCGAAAAATGGTGAATAACGCTGTACGGTAAAGGTGGTGATTACAATTATAAGCTATGCGCCCGTGTGGAAGACAATGAAGGAAAAGTGTATTACACAGTACGAACTGCTTCGTCGGGGAATCGATAACAGAACCTTAGATACTCTGCGTAAAAACGGAAATATGACATTATATACGTTGGAGAAAATCTGCAAAGCTTTAGATTGTAGTCCCGAAGAAGTAGTAGAATTTACAGATGATGAAGATAACAGTTCCGAAAGGGAATAAAAATAAATGAGTGGGAAAAAAGAATGATTTTCAGCAGTCGGAAAGTAAATGAGCTTTATCAAAGATATTGCAGACAGGTGCTGAAAATCTTACGCAGTCCGTCCTATGATCTGACAGACGAAGAATGTCGGAAAATATGGGATGAGATCTGGAAAGAGGCGATGCGCAGAAAAAGGGAACTTCGGAAGCTAAAGAGTGAAGAAGAGAGGCAGAGCTGGATATTGGCTGTTGTAAAAAGAAAGCTGGAAGAAAGAAAATCGAAAGACAAAAGTCACAGATTATGAGACAAAAGAAGAAAGAATTATGGTAGAATGTGGGTAACTGGAAAATCAGACAGTTGCCTTTTTTGTTGTGACAGATATGAGTGAAAGGAGTCTGAAAGAAAATCCGGTGCATAGATATTACAGCAAAGAGAAACAATGAAGATCAGAAAACAGGAGGTGGGACAATGAAAAAATGGCTCATGATGCTGGCGGTACTTGTTACGTTCTGTCTGGTGGGATGCGGGGAAAAGCCGATGACAGCGGTGTATTTTCAGGCAGATGATAACAGCTGGTATTTTGCGGATCTGGACACGGGCACGATTTTCTCCGGAACGATACCGGATAAGCTCACGGATGAGAACGGAAAGAAGCTGACAGAAGAAGATATGACGGACGGAGATGTTTACCTGATTTATGGAGATAGTATCATGCTGGAAAGCTTCCCGGGACAGTATCCGGGAATTACAAAGATGGTACGGAAAGAACAGGGCAATCAGGAAAAAGCCGATCAGTACCGGCAGGAACTGTCTTCCGTGATGCGTCCGGTGGCTGTTGAGTGAAAAAATAAGTTACTGTTCACTCCGTGCCCGGCAACTAAAATAAAACTTTTTTACACTAAAGTGTTGACAAATGAAAGAATAGAGCATAGAATAAGGCTATCAAAAGCAAAACCGATGAGAAAGAGGAGTAAGCTTTAAAAGAAATTTCAGAGAGTGGCAGGTGGTGTGATTGCCGCATGGATTTTATAGCTGAATGGACTTTCGAGGGCAGCCCGAAATAAAGATTTTACAAAAAAGAGTAGGCACTGCCGGGAACCAAACCCGTTATCAATGAGGAACGTATGTTAGTACGTGTAAAGTGGACGATTCGTCAATTTGAGTGGTACCGCGATAATAAAGAATTTTATTACCGTCTCAAGCAATAATTAGCTTGAGGCGGTTTTTGTTTATAAAAAACAAAAATTCCATCTCTTTTGCTTTTGAAACAGTAAAAAGGAAAAGAAAAGGAGAAAGAAATTATGAAGAAGAAAGTACTGGCAGTAATCTTAGGAGCAGCAATGGTAGCATCTATGGCAGGTTGTGGAGGAAGCGACGCAAAGACCACAGATACAGCGGCAACAGAAACAACAGACAGCACAGATGATGCGGAAAACACAGAAACAGCAGAAACTGCAGATGGAGAAAGCTATACCATCGGTATTTCCCAGTTCGCAGAGCACGGTTCTCTGGATAACTGTCGTGAGGGATTTCTGGAAGGTCTGAAAGAAGAGGGTATCGAAGAGGGCAAGAACCTGACCGTAAAAGTAAATAATGCAGATGCAGATATGGGAACCGCATCCCAGATTGCACAGAGCTTTGTGACAGATAACATGGATCTGATCTGCGCGATCGCAACACCAAGTGCCCAGGCTGCCTACAACGCAGCAATGGAAAAAGGGATACCGGTTGTATATACCGCAGTTACCAATCCGGTAGAAGCAGAACTTGCAACGGATGACAAAATGCCGGTAGGAGCGGTTACGGGAACCAGCGATCAGCTTCCGGTAGAAGCACAGTTAAAGATGATCCGTGAGATTCTTCCGGATGCAAAAACCATCGGAATCCTTTACACCACCAGCGAAGCAAACTCTGTATACAGCATCAGTCAGTACGAAGAGCTGGCAGATGAATATGGATTCACCCTGGAGACCGCAGGTATCACCAGTAGTTCCGAGATTTCCCTTGCAACCGCAGATCTGCTGACAAAAGTAGACTGCCTGACCAATCTGACAGATAACACCGTAGTAAGTTCTCTTCCGGCAATCCTGGATCAGGCAAACGAAAAAGGTATCCCGGTATTCGGAAGCGAGATCGAACAGGTGAAGATCGGATGCCTGGCAGCAGAAGGAATCGACTATATCAGCCTTGGAAAAGACACCGGTAAGATGGCAGCAAAGATCCTCAAAGGGGAAGCAAAAGCAGAAGATATGGAATATCAGCTGCTGACAGAAAGTAATCTGTATGTAAACGAAAAAGTAGCAGAAAATCTTGGAATCACAGTTCCGGACAGCATGAATGACCGTGCAGTGGAAACATTCTCCGAGATTTCCGAAGGCTAAATAAAAGCGGAGGAAAAAAGTGATGGATTTTATCATGACGATTGTGGAGCAGGGCCTGATCTACGGCATCCTGACTCTGGGTATTTATATAACATATAAGATTCTGGATTTTCCGGATCTGACCGTAGACGGGAGCTTCCCTCTGGGAGCTGCTGTGACAGCGGCACTGATCACACGTGGGGTCAATCCGTATCTGACTATACCGATAGCATTTCTGGTGGGTGTTCTGGCAGGTATCTGCACCGGTCTGATCCATGTGAAATGCAAAGTCCGTGACCTGTTATCCGGAATTATCATGATGACCGCACTGTACACTGTAAATCTGAAAATAGCGGGAACCAATAACGTTCCCCTGTTTTCTCAGGAAACCATGTTTAAAAACAGTATGCTGGAATCCATCTTCGGAGAGACGATTCCTGGATACATGAAGATTGTTCTGATTTTACTTGTTGTTCTGATCGCGAAATTCCTGCTGGATTTTTATCTGCAGACCAAATCCGGATATCTGTTGCGCGCAGTAGGGGATAACGATAATCTGGTAACTGCTCTGGCAAAAGACAAAGGAAATGTTAAGATTCTTGGTCTTGCCATCTCCAACGGACTGGTGGCTTTATCTGGTTGTGTATTTGCACAGGAACAGAAAGTATTCGACATTTCAACAGGTACCGGGTCCATGGTCATCGGCCTTGCCAGCGTGATCATCGGAACCAGCCTGTTTAAGAAACTGACATTTGTAAAAACGACAACAGCGGTTATCATCGGCTCGATTCTCTATAAAGGATGTGTGGCGATAGCCATCCGCTTCTTTGATCCACAGTCCATGAAACTGATCACTGCCGTACTGTTCCTGGTGATCCTTGTCGTCAGTATGGAAAGAAAACAGAAAGCCAAAGGCATGGCAGCGGGTCAGAAAGGAGGAAAAAATGCTTGAACTTCAACATATTCATAAATACTATAATCCGGGTACGGTAAATGAAATGTGCCTGTTCGAGGATTTTAATCTTTCTATTAAAAAAGGACAGTTTGTATCCGTAGTGGGAAGCAATGGTTCCGGAAAAACTTCTATGTTGAACATCGTATGCGGAAGCATCAATCCGGACAGCGGAAAGATACTCATCGAAGGACAGGATATCACAAAAGAAAAAGAATACCGTCGCCTGCGTCGGATCGGACGGGTATATCAGAACCCGGCAATGGGCACCTGCCCGAATATGACCATTCTGGAAAATATGTCCATGGCAGATCATAAAGGAAAATTTTTTGGTTTGAGCATGGGAACAAACAAGAGCAGAATTCCATTTTATCAGGAACAATTACGCCAGCTGAATCTGGGGCTGGAAGATAAACTTCATGTAAAAGTCGGTTCTTTATCCGGCGGGCAAAGACAGGCGATGTCGCTTCTGATGTCCACGATGACACCGATTGATTTTCTGATTCTGGATGAACATACTGCCGCGCTGGATCCGAAGACCGCAGAACTGATTATGGAACTTACAGATAAAGTTGTACGGGAGAAACAATTGACCACTATTATGGTTACCCATAATCTTCGTTATGCAGTGGAATACGGTGACCGTCTGCTGATGATGCATCAGGGACATGCGGTGATGGACCTGGAAGGAGACGAAAAGAAAAATATGAACGTTGATACGATTTTGGAAAAGTTCAACGAAATCAGTATCGAATGTGGCAATTAGCAAATTACTATATAATGTTGTAGCATTTATAGCAGAAACAGACCGGCAGGAAGTGTGAGAAACATCCTGTTGGTCTGTTTTTGGTTTACGCGAGCAATGAGTCAAAGTCCAGATCCGTAGGGTATTCTGTTTGACTGGCGCTTCGAATGACAGAACTTCATGGACAAATCAAGTGTCGGAAATATAGTAAAAAACATGAATAAATAAATTATAAGAAAAATTAAAAAAACTTATTGACAAATCCTGGTAACGGTGGTATCCTATCGGAGTTGCGTCTGAGAGATCTCACAGAGATCACAAAGCTGTCAAAAAGAAATGAAAAAAGTTCTTGACAACAGCCAATCGGATGTGATAAGATATCAAAGTTGCTGCAAGAGAGAAACAAAAACAACTTCAAAAAAGTTGAAAAAAGTTCTTGACAG